>CAZOOK010000002.1:0-258029 GCA_964581385.1 uncultured Salinisphaerales bacterium | reverse complement strand
GATATCGCGCAGGCTGTTGCCGCCTCCGATGTTTCCCTGCGCCACGATGCGCCGTTGATGTATGTGGTCAAAAAGGGCGACACGCTGTGGGGTATCGCGGGTTACTTCCTCGACGATCCCTGGCAGTGGCCGGAACTCTGGTATTCCAACAGCCAGATCAAGAACCCGCACTTGATTTACCCGGGTGATCATCTGCGCCTGGTGTGGGTGCACGGTCATCCGCGTCTGACTTCCGATGTCACGGTCGGTATGGGTTCGGAGGCGCGATTGCGCCCCCGTGTCCGCGAGGAACCGCTGGATCAGGAGATTCCCGCGATCCCGATCGATGCGATCCGTGAATTCCTGCGCGGTCCACGTCTCATTACTGCGGAAGAAATGCAGCGCGCACCATATGTCGTCGAGTTCACCGACGAGCACGTCGCGGCTGGCAGCAACGATGGCTTCTTCGCGAAGAACGTACCTGCGGGCGGTGCTCAAAACTGGGCGGTGGTCGAGCCAGGTGAGCCTTACATCGATCCCGATACCGGGGAGTTGCTGGGCTACGAAGCGATTCCCATCGGCAATGCCGAGGTCAAGATTGCGGGACAGCCCGCCACGCTGGTGTTAAACGACACGACGCGCGAAGCGCGCGTCGGTAACCGCTTGTTGCCGATCGAGAAGGAGGATTTCAACGCCTACTTCTATCCGCATGCCGCGAAAAACAATATCGGTGGCCGCATCATCTCCGTGTTCGACGGTGTTTCGCAGATTCCGATCTACCAGGTTGTCGCGCTCAATCGCGGCACCAAGGACGGGATCGATACGGGAACCGTTTTCTCGATCATGCAGGTTGGCCATGCGGTGAAGGATCCGTATGCTTCGGGCACCGTGCAGATACCGGATCAGCCGGCAGGATTGCTGATGGTGTTCAAGACCACACCACGCCTCAGTTACGCCATCGTGCTGCGGGCCGACCGGCCGGCGCACAAGCTGGACAAAATCGCGCCGCCGGGTTCAAGACACTACTGATAGGCGGAATATCCGGCATGGATGCCACGGCGCTGCGCGCGTGGCTGGCATTTCTGCGCGTTCCCGGAATCGGACCGGTCACTGGTGCGCGACTGCTTGAGCGCTACGGCGAGCCGGCTGCGATTCTGAGTGCTGGTGCGCGTGCGCTGCGGGCCGACGATGTGCCCGCCGCCCTCCGCGAAGCGCTATCCGCGCCTGACTGGCAGGGTGCCGACGCGGATTTGGCATGGCTCGAACAATCCGGCCGCAGCTTCATTCATCGCGGCGATCCCCGTTTTCCGCCTCGCTTGGGTGAAATCGCGCAGGCGCCGCTCGCGCTGTTCTGCGTCGGCGATCCCGCGCTGCTGAAGCTGCCGCAGATCGCCATCGTCGGTTCACGCAATGTCACACCGCAAGGGAGCGACAACGCCAAAGCCTTTGCCGCCGAGCTTGCCGGCCGCGGTTTGGTGATTACCAGCGGCTTGGCGCTGGGCGTTGACGGCGCGGCGCATCGTGGCGCGCTGGACGCCAACGGGCTCACGATCGCGGTATGCGGCAATGGACTGGATCGTGTCTATCCCTCACAGCATCGTGAACTTGCCCACCGCATCGCCGCGGGCGGATTGCTCATTTCCGAATTCCCGCCGGGAACGCCGCCAAAGGCAGAGAACTTCCCGCGCCGCAATCGTGTCATCAGCGGTCTGGCGCTGGGGGTGTTGATCGTCGAAGCGGCGCGCGAGTCGGGCTCCCTGATCACTGCGCGCCTGGCTGCTGAGCAGGGCCGGGAAGTGTTTGCGATACCTGGGTCCATCCACAATCCAATGGCGCGGGGCTGCCATCAACTGATCCGTGATGGCGCGCGTCTGGTGGAGACCGTGGACGATATTCTTGAAGAAATCGCCCCGCAATTGGCACGCGCGCCAGTCGAGGTTTCCGAGGTCTCGATTGATTCCTCCGAGGCCGCCAGCGACGCACGCAGCCTCCTGTTAAAAGCGCTGGGCGGCGATCCGGTGCCGTTCGATGCGCTGATCACCCGCACCGGTCTAGATACGGCGACTTTGAACGCAATATTGCTGGAACTGGAGCTGGCCGGCGAGATTGCTCCGGTTGCCGGCGACAGTTTCATGCGTCGCGTTCGAAAATGAAGCTCAATGTCGATGATGGCCGAAATTGAATTATTTTAGTGTGAATATAATTACAAATGACGAGAAATGAATCGAAAACCCATGCGCTGGTTTAGCTCCTGGGGTTAGTCCCTACTGTTTTTTTTTTCGCGGTCCACTAGACTACTTTTGAACTTTGCGCTGACTCAGCGCGAGCAGGGACGGAAATGAAAGAAACGCTCCTGGACGTGCTGATGTATCTGTTTGAAAACTACCACGACGGTGAGTATTCCGACGCCGACAATCAGGAAACCCTCCGCGTCGAACTGGCCGCCGCCGGCTTCCCCGAAGAAGAAGTGAACCACGCATTCTCCTGGCTGGATGGCCTTGCCTCCGACCGTGATCGCCCGCGCATCGCTGAGCAGCCGGGGGTGTTGCGCATTTACGCGCACGAGGAAATGGAGCACCTGTCTTCGGAGTGTCGCGGTTTCCTCCTTTATCTAGAGCAGCTTGGCATTCTTGACGGCGCCGGCCGCGAGGTTGTCATCGAGCGCTTGATGGCGATTCGCGATGAAGTCGATCTCGAGCGCGTGAAATGGGTTTGTCTGCTGGTCCTCATCAACCAGCCAGGTGGCGAGGAAGCGGCCGTTCACCTTGAGGATCTCGTCTACTATCACGGCGATTTTCTGCACTAATCCACTGAACTAGCGACTTCGCCCCGGCTGAACGCGCCACTTGGGCGCGCTGCTTCGTCGCAAATGCTCGCAATAGCACAACTATTGCTGCGCTTTGCTCCTCGCGAGGCAAAGTCACCGGTTCAGTGGACCAGCAGCGAGCAGTGTGGAGGGGTCCCACGTAGTGCGGACCTAGCGTTGCGAGTCCGCGCGGCTCACGGGACCGATGGTCATTTGTCACCAGCTCGCCATCCAGAAACTGGACATCCCGCCGATTTCCCGCGTATAAGCTTGGCCCCCATACGCAACGGCCGTGACTGCCAAATAAAGTCGAGATGAGCAAGAACCTGGTCATCGTCGAGTCGCCGGCCAAGGCGAAGACGATCAAGAAATATCTGGGCAAGGACTACGAGGTCATGGCCTCGTATGGCCATGTGCGCGATCTGGTGCCGAAGGATGGCGCCGTCGATCCGGCGCGCGGTTTCTTGATGAAATATCAGCTCATCGAAAAAAACGAGAAGCACGTCAAAGCCATCATCAAGGAGATGAAGGACGCTGACCAACTGATTCTCGCGACCGACCCTGATCGCGAAGGCGAGGCCATTGCCTGGCATTTATCCGAAGTGCTCAGGGAAAAGGGGTTGCTGAAGAACATACCCGTCAAACGAGTCGTGTTCTACGAAATCACCCCGCGCGAGATTGCCAAGGCAATCCAGAATCCGCGCGATGTGTCGGCCAGCCTCGTCAATGCGCAACAGGCGCGTCGCGCGCTCGATTATCTGGTCGGCTTCAACCTGTCACCGCTGCTGTGGCGCAAAGTGCAGCCCGGCCTCAGCGCCGGCCGCGTGCAATCGCCCGCGTTGCGGCTGATCTGCGAGCGCGAGCTCGAAATTCGCGCGTTCAAGCCTCAGGAATATTGGAGTATCGAGGCGCGCGCAGAAAAATCGCCGCAGACCTTCGGCGCAAGGCTGATCGAGCTAGATGGCAAGAAGGTTGAGCAGTTCACGATCACGACCGGCAGCAGCGCTGAATCTGCAAAGGCGAAACTGCTGGCAGCGGCGCGCGGCGAGTTGCGTGTCGCTGCAGTCGACAAAAAGCAGCGCAAGCGCAACCCGGCGCCGCCATTCACAACTTCGACCTTGCAGCAGGACGCCAACCGCAAGCTCGGCTTCACCACCAAGCGCACGATGCGCGCTGCACAGGATCTCTATGAAGGCGTCGAGATCGAAGGGCAAGCGGTCGGTCTGATCAGTTATATGCGTACGGATTCGGTGTCGCTGGCGCAAGACGCGCTCGCCGAAATCCGGCAGGTCATCGCCAGCCGCTATGGCGCCGCGGCGGTGCCTGACGAGCCGCGCTACTACAAGGCGAAATCGAAGAACGCGCAGGAAGCGCACGAGGCGATCCGCCCGACGTCCGCCGCGCGCGCGCCGGAACAGGTTGCGAAATACCTGACATCGGATCAGGCGAAGCTCTATGACTTGATCTGGAAACGCACGGTCGCTTGCCAGATGCAGCCGGCCGTTTTCGACACCGTCGCTGTCGAGCTGCGCACTGCCGCTGATGAGGCGCACGCGTTCAAGGCCAATGGCTCGGTGCTGATCGAGCCGGGCTTCATCGCTGTTTACACGCAGGGCAAGGATCAGCCCGACGACGAGGATGACGAAAAACGCCTGCCACCGCTGGAAGTCGGCGAGCGTGTCCAGCTGCTTGACGTATTGCCTGAACAGCATTTCACTGAACCGCCGCCGCGCTACACGGAAGCCAGTCTGGTCAAGACGCTCGAGGAATACGACATCGGCCGTCCGTCGACGTACGCGTCAATCATCTCGACGTTGCAGGCACGCGACTACACGCGGCTCGAAGGCAAGGCGTTCGTGCCGACCGACGTCGGCATGATCGTCAACAAATTTCTGACTGATCACTTCACACGCTACGTCGATTTCGAGTTCACCGCGAAGCTCGAGGACGAATTGGATGAGATCTCGCGCGGTGAGAAAGAGTGGGTGCCGCTGCTCGCGCGGTTCTGGAAGGATTTCAAGCCAACCATCGATGAAAAGATGGAGCTGTCCCGCAAGGACGTTTCCGAGGCGCGCGTGATTGGTTCCGATCCGGTCAGCGGGAAGCCGATCAGCGCGCGGCTTGGCCGCTTCGGTCCGTTCGTGCAAATCGGCACCAAGGACGATGTCGACAAGCCGCGCTTCGCATCAATCAAGGCCAATCAGCGCATCGATACGATCACGCTTGCGGAAGCGCTCGATCTGTTCAAGCTCCCGCGCAAGCTCGGTGCACTGCCGACGGGCGAAGAGGTCGATGTCAACATCGGCCGTTTCGGGCCCTACGCGCGCTACGGCAAGCTGTTCGTGTCGCTGAAGAAGGAGGACGATCCTTACACGGTCGAATTGCCGCGCGTTATCGAACTCATTGAAGCGAAGAAGGCTGCGCTGGAAGCGGCGACGATCCAGAACTTCGAAGGCACCGGCATCCGCGTCATTAAAGGTCGTTTCGGACCGTATATTAGCGACGGCACGCGCAAGGCGCGTATCCCGAAGACCAAGGATCCGGCGAAGCTATCGGTTTTCGAATGCGAGGCGTATCTCGCGGAAGCCGCTGCGGCTGAGAAACCCGCTAAAAAGAAGGCGGGTAAGAGCGACGCGGCGGCTGGGGCTGAGGCGAAGACTGCTCCCAAAGCTACCAAAGCTAAGGCAACTGCTAAAACCGCAGCGAAGAAAGGCGGGAAGAAAGTGGCCAGCAAAAAAGCGTCGAAATCCGGTTAGATTTCACAAAAAACGATGAGTATCGCCGCGGCGGCTGCCGAGTTGCACTTGCGTTGGTTTTTCATACCGCGCTACGCCTGCGCTTGAAGGCGAAAACGATGCGATTCGCTCGCCACATTCGCAGAGCTTACGGCTTCCGCATGAGCGGCCGAATCACGTCATGATTCACAGCTGGCATCTCCGCCCCGCTCTCGCGGCGCTCCGACTCGGCGGCGTCATTGCCTATCCCACCGAAGCAGTCTGGGGGCTAGGCTGCAACCCACAGAACATGCGGGCGGTCGAGCGTGTCCTCGCACTCAAGCGGCGTGACTGGCGCAAGGGACTGATCGTCATCGGCTCCGATTTTTCGCAGCTGGAGCCTTATGTCATCCTGCCGTCCCGTAATGCCATAAAGCGCGCGCTGGCGACGTGGCCAGGACCAAGCACGTGGGTATTTCCGGCGTCGGATTACGCGCCGCTGTGGATCACTGGCGATCACGACACCATCGCGATCCGCGTCACCGCGCATCCAATCGCAGCAGAACTATGCGCGGCTTACGGTGGAGCGATCGTTTCCACCAGTGCCAATCGCAGCGGCCGCGAACCGGCGCTGAGCGCCACGCAGCTGCGTTTGCAGTTCAAGAACCGTATCGATGCCCTGGTCCCTGGCGCACTCGGCGGTCTCGACAAGCCGACCACTATCCGTCACGTCGCCAGTGGGATGATCCTGCGCCGCTGAATGGCTCTAAACTCAAGTTCAGATTTTCTTTTCGCACTTGCAATGACCGAGTCTCCTGACATCGCAGCTGTTCACGATTACCTGTGCGGCCTACAGGACCGCATCTGCGCCGAACTCGAACGACTCGACGGCAAGGAGCGTTTCCTGCGCGATGCCTGGACGCGATCCGACGGCTCGTCGTCGGGCGGACTCGCGGGTGGTGGCGGCGAAACGCGCGTGCTCGCCGACGGCGCTGTGTTCGAGCGCGCCGGTGTTGCGTTTTCGGACGTGCGCGGCAACCGCCTGCCACCGTCGGCGAGCGCTCACCGGCCGGAATTGGCCGGATGCGGCTTTCGTGCGATGGGCGTGTCACTGGTGATTCATCCACGTAATCCTTACGTTCCGACTTCGCACGCCAACGTGCGCTTCTTCATCGCCGAGCGCGCGGATGCACCACCGGTTTGCTGGTTCGGCGGTGGTTTCGATTTGACGCCTTACTACGGTTTCGAGGACGACTGCAGCCACTGGCACGCGCAGGCACAAATGGCTTGCGCGCCGTTTGGTGCCGGCATCTATCCGCGCCTGAAGAAATGGTGCGATGAATACTTCTTCCTCAAGCATCGCAATGAGCCGCGCGGCATCGGCGGTCTATTCTTCGACGATTGGAGCGAAGGTGGTTTCGCGCATGCGTTCGAGCTGATGCGCAGCGTCGGCGATCACTATCTGCCGGCTTACGTGCCAATCGTCGAGCGCCGCAGGGACACACCATACGGCCAGCGCGAGCGTGACTGGCAGTTGTACCGCCGTGGCCGTTACGTTGAGTTCAATCTGGTCTGGGACCGTGGCACGCTGTTCGGCCTGCAATCCGGCGGACGTACCGAATCGATCCTGATGTCGATGCCGCCGCTGGCGGCATGGCGTTACGACTGGCAGCCGTCGGCAGGTTCGGGTGAGGCTGAGTTGTACGAGAAGTTTCTGCCGCCACGCGACTGGACCTCATAGGTCCGTCGACGAAGAGTCAGTGCTGCTCGACGCTCACTTCCGGCGCTTGTGCGGCTGAAGTGGGCGTTATCGCCGGCTTGCGGATACGGTTCAGGGTGATCTGCGCCTTTGCATAACCCTGCTCTGCGGCTTTGCTGAGCAGACTGATGGCGCGTTCGTTGTTACGCGGAGTGCCGTTGCCCTCGGCATAGGCGAGTCCGAGCATGTATTGCGCCTTCGGAAATCCCTGATCAGCGGATTTGGCGAACATCTTCACCGCTTCGCTGGGATTACGTCGGACGCCGATGCCTTGCATGTAATACGCGCCGAGACCGTATTGCTCCTCGGCGCCGCCGTGGGCGGCGGCCTTGGCCATGGCTGCAAAAGCGGCCTGGTCGTCCGGGGCGAGACCCCGCCCTGTGTGATATAGCTCGGCAAGCAGTGCAAGCGCTTTGGGATCACCATTGTCCGCGGCTTCCTTGATGAGGCGCGCGCCTTCGGCTTCGTCGACAGGGACATTGTTACTGCCTGTCAGATACATCGCACCGAGGTACTGTTGAGCTGGCGTATAGCCGTCGGCAGCGGAAGAACGCAGCAGCAGAACAGCACGCTGCGGGTCTTTGGCCACGCCTTGCGCAGAAAGATACATCAGCGCCAGATCGTACTTCGCAATGGAATTGCCCTGTGCCGCCGATTGGCGGAAGTACTGTGCAGCGCGCACATAGTCGATGGTAGTGCCGCTGCCGGCAGCATAGGCGATGCCAGCCTCCAGCTGCGCATCGTCATCGCCCTGTGCCGCTGCTTTTTCGAACCAGCGCAGACCCTGTGCGGAGTCTTTCGCGACCGACCGGCCCTGCTTGTAGAATAGGCCGATCATATAGCCGGCGCGAATGCTGCCCAGTTCGGCGGCGTGATGGTATGACTTGAGTGCGAGATCGTCATTCTGTTCCACGCCTTTGCCGAGGCGGTAGCGTTCACCGAGATCAAAAGCAGCATCGGCCGGCGGACGCTCGGGCACGCTGGGTTTCGGTGGTGATTCAACGATTGGCGGCGGCGGCGGAGGGGAAGGGGAGCTCTCGGCCGGCGTCACCGGTGGCGTCACCGGATTTCCGCTGCACGCAGCGAGGCAGGCAGTGAAAACTGCCGTCAACGCGAGCCTATGCGCCGGTGGCCGGCGGTGTCCTTTCATGTATTCCCTGCCGAAAAATCCGAATGGCGCCGGGCATTGCGCCGGGCTACGACACAGATGTTACCGGCTTTGGCCGCTGCCGTCGCGACGCGAACGGATTACCGGATCGGACGGTCTATCATTGCCGTTCAGGAAGCTTCCACTTATCTCCGCAGGTGTCTGCCCGTGACCCTAACTGAACTTCGCTACATCGTCGGCCTCGATAAGGAAAGGCACTTCGCGCGCGCCGCCGAGCGGGCGTTTGTGAGCCAGCCGACGCTATCGATGGCGCTGAAGAAGCTGGAAGACGAACTCGGCGTGGTACTGTTTGAACGCACGCGCGGCGAGGTGCGGCCAACGCCGGTCGGCGCGCGCATCGTCGAACAAGCGCGGCGCGTGCTCGCCGAGGCCAAGCTGGTCCAGGATATCGCCCGCGAGGGCAAGGACGAACTGCTCGGTGCGCTCCGGCTCGGCGCGATTTACACCGTTGGGCCCTACCTGCTGCCGTCGCTTGTGCCGAAGCTGCGCGATGCCGCGCCGAGGATGCCGTTGGTGATCGAGGAAAACTTCACGGCGGTCCTGCTCGAGCAATTGCGCGACAACGAACTGGACGTTGCCATCGTCGCGCTGCCGGTGGATATGCATGGGCTGTCCGCATGGCCTTTGTATGACGAGGAATTCGTCGTTGTCGTACCGCGCGATCATCGCTGGGCCGGAGAACAGTCGGTAGCGGCGAAAAAGCTCGCTGAGGAAAACCTGCTGCTGCTGGGTCCCGGTCATTGCTTCCGCGATCAGGTCATCGCCGCCTGCCCGAAGTGCGTGGACGCGCAGAGCGATAGCTTGCGGCCGCAGACCGGGAGTTCCCTGGAAACCATCCGCTACATGGTCGCCAGCGGTCTTGGTATCACTGTGCTGCCACGCGGCTCCGTCGAGAATCGTGCCGCCGCCGGTCCGGATTCGCTGACCGTTGTGCCGATCGCCGCTCCGGCGCCGTCGCGCCGCATCGGCATCATCTGGCGGCGCAGTTTTCCACGGGCGGCGGTAATTCGCGTCTTGCGCGACGGCGTGCTCGAATGCGGTGTGCGCGGCGTGACGCTGCTCAACGAAGCGGCGCAGCTCGCGGAGTCGGCATAAGCGAACCAATCATGATTGAAGCGCTGATGAAAGCGGCACATAGCCTGCTGCGGCCGCGCATGCTCGGTCTCGTGCTGTGGCCATTGCTCGGAGCACTGGCGCTATGGGTAGTGCTCTATTTCTTCGCTTGGCACGGAGTGGTCGAAGGCCTGCGCCGCCTGATCGCCTACGGTGTGACGGTGCACTGGTTCGGCGAGAGCACTGCGACCTTGCTCAGCGAGTGGATCGTATTGATCACGATGGTGTTGTTTCTTCTGCCACTGACACAGGCGACGGCACTGATCGTGACTTCGACAATCGCGACGCCGATCATGGTCGCCGACGTTGCCGCGCTCAGCTATCCGCAACTCGAACGCAAGCATGGCGGCACCGTCGCGGGCAGCATCGGCAACGCGCTGGTGGCGACGCTTGGATTCGCGATCCTGTGGATCGTGACGCTGCCGCTGTGGTTCTTTGGTGCGCCGGCACTGTTATTGCCGGTCGTGCTCGGTGCGTGGCTCAATCAGCGCCTGTTCCGTTACGACGCGCTGGCCGAGCATGCCAGCAACGAGGAATATGTACGCTTCGTGTCTGCGCATCGCGTGCCATTGTTTGGTCTTGGTGCGATTGCTGCGCTGGCGCAGACGATTCCGCTACTCAATCTGCTCGCGCCGGTGTATGCCGGGCTCAGCTTTATCCACTATGGCCTCGCGGCGCTGGAGCGCGCGCGTAGTGCGGTACTCTGATCCATGAACGCCTTTTTGATTTCGATCGCCACCGTTGCGCTCGGCGAACTCGGCGACAAGACACAGCTGCTGGCGCTGCTGCTGGCGGTGCGCTACCGGCGGCCGGGAACGATCATCGCTGGTATTTTCGTGGCCACGATTATCAATCACCTGCTCGCCGCCTGGGCCGGCACATGGGTGCGCGACCATCTGCGTCCCGATCTTCTACACTATCTCGTCGGCGTCTCATTCCTTGCTGTCGCGGTGTGGACACTCAAGCCGGATACGCTCGACGCGGACGAAGCACACAAGACCGAATCGCGTTTCGGTGTTTTCTGGATCACCGCCGTGGCTTTTTTCTTCGCCGAAGTCGGTGACAAGACGCAGATCGCAACCGCGCTGCTGGCGGCGCGCTTCGGCGATCCGTTCGTCGTCGTTGCGGGCACGACACTGGGCATGCTGCTCGTCGATGGCCCGTCCGTGATCTTCGGAGATCGGCTCGCAGATCGGATTCCGCTGCAATGGGTGCGGCGCGGCGCGGCGCTGCTGTTCGCGGTACTGGGTGCGCTTGTGCTCTACGACACGCTGGCGCGGGGTGGTTCCGGATTTTCTTGACTGAACAAATAAATAAGGCCGGCATCGCTGCCGGCCCCGAGTCATTTCAGATCAGAATTTCCGACCTATCAGGGTCCGCCCATCAAAGCCCTGACGCCCTGCGTCCAGCCATAGTTCTTCGCTGTTGCGGAGCCGCCGGTACAGGCGCCCTTGGTCCAGCTTGAGTAGGCGGAGTAGTACTGATAGGCACCGTTGCCCTGGCTGTTGGATGCCGGCTGTGTCCAGTCGACGATCGATACCGGTACCTGGTTGCAGGCCACCGCATTACCGAAGTATTCGGTAAAGTTCATCGGCACGGCCATCAGTGTGCGCGAGCCCGGCACGCGGATCGAACCGATGTAGACGTCCTGCCCTGAGCGACTGTCATAGATCCAGGCGCCCCACCATTGTCCACCGGCATCGCTATTCAGGCGCCACACGCGGTAGCGGTATTGTGTGTTGGTATAGATGGGGAACGACAGGCGGCAGCTATAGCCATTCCCTTCGCCGGAGAATTGTCCACAGGACGGGCCACTCGCGGCGTTGGCGTTCCACAGCGAAAAAATGCCCGTATCGCCGCCGGCCGCGCCGTTGGTCTGCAAACCGATATAGCCGCCGTTGCTGCCGTCGGGCCAGGTCCAGTACTGTGCCCAGAACGTGGCCGACGCCTTCTGTTCCACCCACATGATCTGGTCGGTATTCCAGAAGCCGTTGGCGCCGTGGTAGTTCCAGTAGGCGTAAAGATTTGCGTTCTGTTGCTGGGCCGCTTCGACCGGCACGACTGGAATCAGACTTGCCGCTGATACCGCGGCGGCAAAAGCAAAACCTAAACGTGAAAATGAGCGTGCGATACGAGTCATCCTTGCTTCTCCTTGAAGACTGCGCCGGCGGCGCATGGGTTCCTGCCGCGGAAACAGTAACGAGCACCACTAGCGCGCACAAGCGCTATTCATCGGAGATGTGTGAATCAGCGCACAAATGACTTGCTGCTGCCGAGGGGCTCGTCGCGATAAGGTATCGGCGATCTGACATCGCTGCGAACGAAAAAAAGGGCCGGCATCACTGCCGGCCCCGAACGCTTGGACGCTAAGCTGTTATCAGCGTGCCGAGTGTCCCTTGAGCTCAACCTTGACCTTTTCATGCTCGGCCAGGCTCGCGTAGTACTTGCGCAGAATCGTCAGCACTTCCGGACGCGAGAACTGTGGCGGCACTTCGCCGTCTTCCGACAGCAGCTTGCGCAGCTTGGTGCCGGATAGCAGCAGGCGGTGCTTTTCGTCGTGCGGGCAGGTCTTGGCGCTGGCCATCCCTTCGCAGGCATCGCAGTAGAACGTCCAGTCGATTTTCAGTGGCTTGGTTTCCAGCGCGTTAGCCGGGATTTCATCGAATACGTGCTGTGCGTCGAAGGGGCCGTAATAGTCGCCAACGCCGGCATGGTCGCGGCCGACGATCAGATGCGAACAGCCGTAGTTCTGGCGGAACAGCGCGTGCAACAGCGCTTCGCGCGGTCCGGCATAGCGCATGTCGAGCGGATAACCGGACTGGATCACGGTGTTCTTGACGAAATACTTTTCGATCAGCTGCGAAATCGCATCCTGGCGCACTTCGGCGGGGATATCGCCCGGCTTCAGTTTGCCGAGCAAGGAGTGAATCATCACGCCGTCGCAGACTTCGACTGCGACCTTGGCCAGATATTCATGGCTGCGGTGCATCGGATTGCGGGTCTGGAACGCGGCGATGGTTTTCCAGCCGCGCTTGTCGAATTCGGCGCGCGTCTGCGCCGGGGTCATGTACATCGCGCCATATTTTTCCGGGAACCCGCCCTGGCTCAGTACCTTGACCGGGCCGGCGAGGTTGATGTCGCCCTGACTCATCACCATCTTTACGCCTGGATGCGCTTCATCGGTGGTGCGAAACACGGCTTTGCACTCGTGCGCCTTGTCGATCTTGTACTTCTCGGTGACCTTCATCGTCGCCGTGATTTCGTCGCGCTCGGTGTCGTACAGCGCCACTTCGGCACCGATTTTGATACCGTCCGCTGTCGCCGAATCGGTCGAGAGGGTGATCGGGATCGGCCAGAACAGGCCGGAAGCCATGCGATAGTTGTCGCATACCCCCTTCCAATCGTCATGGCCCATGAACCCGTCGAGTGGGGTGAAACCGCCAATCCCCAGCATGATGAGATCGCCGGCTTCGCGCGACGCGATGGTCACACGCGGCAGTGTTTTGGCGTGGGCCTGTTCGGCCTTCAACGCCGCCCCCGAAAGCAATAGAGTCTTAAGCGGGCCGCCACCGTGCGGCCGGACGAGATTTGACATTTGATTATTCCTGGATCGTTGCTATACGCCAGCGAAGTATAAGTCACCGCGCTGCACGTTGAGTGAGGAAGGTCCTGGGTACGATATACGATGGTTGTTTCGTGCCTACGCCTCTTGGGCGATGCGGGTGCGAACTCGATTCTAGAATGGACGTCCATAGAGCACCTGTTACGCCGTGTCGAAACACCTATCCGCCATGAATTACCGGTTCCCACTTTGTCTGATGCTGCTACTTGGAGCGGCAGCCGTGCGCGCCGAGGAAGATCCCTATGCAGCTGTGCGCGAAGCCTTCCGTAGCGTCTATGCCATTGTACCGACTACGAATTCTGACACGACCCCGGATAATGAAGCCCTCAGGCATTACCCGCTATACCCGTATCTGCGCGAGCGCCGCATCGAAGCGGGCTTGCGCGCGGCGGGTGATGACGAGGCGCCGGCCGATCGCGCCGCCGCCGCCTTTCTGTCCGAATATGGTGATCAACCGGTTGCGCGCACGTTGCGCCGCGCATGGTTGTCGAGCCTTGCTTCCCGGCACCGGTGGACGATCTACCTGAAACAATACGGCGCCGACGGTGCGGATCTCACCGAGCGTTGCGACGCGGCTGCCGGCCAGCTCGTGTTGGGCGATACCAAGGCACTGGCATCGACCGCCGAAGCGCTTTGGCTGATGCCGCGCGAGTCTCCGCCGCAATGCGACCCGGTGTTCGACTGGCTGCGGGCGCAAAAGGTGTTGACGCCCGCGCTGATCGAAAAGCGCGTCAGGCTCGCGTTGGAAGCGGGCGATTCCGGCTTTGCGCGCAAGCTGATCAAGGAGCTGCCAGCGGTCGCCGCAGCGCCGCTGATCGAATGGGCGACGTTGATCGAGCAGCCGCAACTCGCGATCGACGCGCTGCTGGCCGCGCCGGCCAGACCGGTCGAAATGCCGGCGTTGCTGGATGGTTGGAGCCGGCTGGCCAAGAAAGATCCGGATGCTGCCGCGCAACGTTTTGAGGGCTTGCTGAGCACGCGCCGGCTCGATCCGGCGCAGCGCGCGTCCGCCGCGCAGGCAGTCGCGCTCGGTTTTGCGTTGAGCCGCCGCAATCAAGCGATGGATTGGTTCGATCGCGCTTCCACCGCTGTCTACGACGAGCACGCCCATGAATGGCGTGCGCGCGCCGCGATCTGGGGCGGCGATTGGAATCGCCTCGCCCGCGCCGTCGCCGCGATGCCGGACTCGCTGCGCAATCAACCGCGTTGGCGCTACTGGGCCGCGCGCGCCGCTGCCACGACGGGCCGGCCACAGCAGGCACGGGCGCTTTTCCAGAGCATTTCAAGCGACGACAACTACTACGCCGTACTTGCGGCTGGGCAAGTTGGCGACAGCTACGCGCCGCATCTGCAGCCGCTGACGTTCGATGATGAGCAGGTGGTACAACTCGCCGGCCTGCCTGCATTTGCGCGCGCGCGCGAACTGTTGCGCTGCGCGCTCAAGGATGAAGCTGCGGCTGAATGGTGGTACGGCTTCAATGCGCTGCCGGCCGTGGCGCGGATGCAAAGCATCGCGCTTGCGTATCGCTGGGAATGGTTTGATGTCGCCGTTGCCACCGCAACCCGTCTGGGCGTGTTCAATGACTATGGGCGACTGTTTCCGCGTCCCTACGACCATGATGTGGCGACCGCGTCCGCACTATCAGGCTTGTCGCCGGATCTGATCTATTCCGTATTGCGCCAGGAAAGCCTCTATCGCAGCGATGCGGTGTCGCGTACCGGCGCGCTGGGGCTGCTGCAACTGATGCCGGAGACGGCGCGGCGCACGGCGCTACATTGGCAGCGGCCGAAACCAACGACCGAGCAACTATTCGAACCGGCTATCAATCTGCCGCTCGGTGCTGCGCAACTGCGGCAGATGATCGACATTTTCGGCGGTCAGATCCCGGTCGCGCTTGCCGCTTATAACGCCGGTCCGAACGCTGCCGCGCGCTGGCTGCCGGCGCAGCCGATGGACGCCGATGCTTGGATCGAAAACATCCCGTACAACGAAACGCGCGGTTATGTGCAACACATCCTGTGGCACCGCCTTGTGTTCGCGTGGCTGCGCAACGAAGAACCGCAGAAGGTTGGTGGCTGGCTGGCGCAGATCACGCCTGTCACCGCCACCGCCTCGCAGGAAGCGCGGGTAGTGCCGAGCATCGGCACGGGCGGCGCGCCGTGAAGCGCTTCCTGGTCGGTGGCGCGGTGCGCGATGCGCTGCTCGGCCTGCCAGTGAAGGAACGCGATTTCGTCGTCGTCGGCGCCAGTCCCGAAGAGATGGTCGCAGCCGGATATCAACCGGTCGGCAAGGATTTTCCGGTCTTCCTCGATCCGAAAACCAAGGAAGAGCATGCGCTTGCGCGTACTGAGCGCAAGAGCGGGCGCGGCTATCACGGCTTTCAATTCTGCGCCGGGGCGGATGTAACCATCGAGGACGATCTGCGCAGACGCGATCTCACCGTCAACGCCATCGCGCAGGACGAAGGCGGCGCGCTGATCGATCCTCACGGCGGCCGCCGTGATCTCGAAGCCCGGGTGCTGCGTCACGTCTCGCCCGCCTTCGCCGAGGATCCGGTACGCATTCTGCGCGTGGCGCGCTTCGCTGCACGCTTCGCACCACTCGGTTTCCATATCGCTGACGAGACCAAACAGCTGATGCGCGAAATGGTCGTCGCCGGCGAAGCCGATCATCTGGTGCCGGAACGTGTGTGGAAAGAAACCGAGCGCGCGCTGACGCAAAAGGTTGGCGGCGAATCGCCATCGCCCTACCGGCCTGGCGTGTTTTTCGAAGTGCTGCATGAGTGTGGGGCGCTGGCGCGCGTGATGCCGGAACTCGCCGCGCTGTCCGGTGTACCGCAACGTGCGGAGTACCATCCCGAAGTGGATACGCTGGTCCACACGCTGATGTGCGTCGATGCCGCCGAGCGCATGGAATTTACGACGCCGGTGCGCGTCGCGGCTTTGCTGCACGATCTCGGTAAGGCGGCTACGCCGCCGGCGGAATGGCCCAGCCACAAAATGCACGATGCGCGCGGCCTGCCGCTGGTCAAACAGTTCTGTGAGCGTTTGCGCGTGCCCAATGCCGGCCGTGACCTCGCGCTCGCTGTCACGCGCGATCATCTGATCGTCCATCGCGCGCAGGAATTGCGACCTTCGACCCTGTACGAATTGCTGGATCGTCTCGGCGCATTCAAGCGCGGCGAATTTTTCGACCGCGCGCTCGACGCCTGCCTCTGCGATGCGCGCGGCCGGCTGGGCTTCGAAAACTACGACTATGCTCCGGTGCCGTACTTGCGCGAAGCGGCGCGCATCGCCAACACGGTTCAAGCAGGGGAGATCACGAAGGACGGTTTCAACGGTCCAGCGGTGGGCGAGGAGATGCGGCGGCAGCGCGAACGCGCGCTGCGACAGTGGAAAGCGGCGCGCAAACAAAAAGGAGACGCGCATGACGCTGGCAAGAGCGCAATGTAAGCGCTGTGTTGCGGTATTGGTCGCACTAGCATTTGCTGCGAGCCCTGCACTTTCATCGCAGGACGGCCACGAATTTATCCGCCTGCTGGGCTTTGAGCTGAATACGGTGACGCTGGACGATGTCCAGCACCGGCTGGGTGCAGCGCCGATCGTCGAAGAGAGCGCAACGCGGGACCACGAATCCGGCCTCTGCTATGCGACGGCGGCGACGGTGGTGCGGTTTCTGTCGGCGGAACCTGGTGGTGACGTGCGTGAGCTGCTCGGCTTTTCGATCGCAGACAAGACTTCAGAGAACGTCAAAAATTGCCTACCGCTGCCGGCTGCGGCCGGATCCCTGCAAACAGGTGGACTGCATTTAGGCATGACACGTAGCGCGTTTTCGGCCGCTGTCGGGGATAACGAACATTGGGAAGGCGATGTGGCGCGTCGCTTCTTCCCGGTATCGCCGTCATCGAACGCGCCAGAGCTTAGCTCCTTGCCCAAAACGTCGGTCGCCATTGTCGCCCGCTTCGCTGGCGACCGACTCGTCGAGTTCAAGGTGTGGAAGCTGCGATCGGACTGACCGCGGCCGCTGTGTGATGCGAGCAAGCACCGGCGCTCTTCGTTCGTAGCCGCAGTTTGCGATAATCCCGCCCCAGAACGCGGGCGTACATGAACAATCAAAAATTGCTGTCGCGGGTATTTATCGGTGGGGCACTGATCGTCGTCGGCGTGCTGCTGGCGGATATCGTCCGGCGCACGGGGGGGGTCTGGTACACGCTCGACGACCCCTATATTCATCTGCGCCTGAGCGAGCTCATCCGCGAAGGCGGTTACGGCATTAATCGCGGCGAATATGCAGCGCCGAGTTCTTCGATTTTGTTCCCGCTGTTGCTCGCGCCTGCGGCGCACCTGTTTTTCCATCCCTATGTCCCGTTGTTGCTGAACGTCGTTGCCACTGGCTTTTCCCTATGGGTGTTGGCGGCGCTGATGGCGCCCTCTTCGCTGCGCGGTCCAGAGCTGCTCGTAAACGCGTTGCCGGTGTTCTCAGTGTGCTTTTCGCTGAATCTGTTCGGAGTGATTTTCACCGGGCTCGAACATTCGCTGCACATCGCTGCGTCGATCGGCATCGTGTTGGGACTGGTCAGGACGCAGTACGACGGACGCGTGTCGGCATGGCTGGTGGCGCTGATCGTCGTTTGTCCGCTACTGCGCTTCGAAGGGGCGGCGCTGTCCACTATTGCGCTGCTGATCCTGCTCGTTGACGGGCATCGTGCGGCCGTCGCTGTGGCTACGGCTTTGCTTGGGATCGCATTGGGATTGTGGGTGTGGTTCATGCAAGCTCATGGCTTGCCGGTACTGCCGTCCTCGGTACTGATCAAATCCTCGGTCGTTGCGGATACCCTAGGACATGGCGTGAATCCGGGCTGGCGCGCGGTCATCGGTAACGTCCGACTGGGGTTGGCGACTCCGGGAGAGCGCGGCGTGATCCGGCTGGCCGTAATTGCCCTTTGTGCCCTGGCGGTCGCGATGTGGCAGGGAGATCGGAAAGTCCGCGCTGTTGCCTTGCGGCTTGCCGTCGTCGTCGCGGTATCGGTGGCGGCTCATCTTTGCGCAGGCAAATATGGGTGGTTCGCGCGCTATGAGCTGTACGTTAAATTCATCTGCGTAGCGGCGACGGTGTGGACGCTGTTCGGAGAGGCGGATCTGTTCGCGAGAGTCATCGCGGGTCTTCGGCATGGCCCGTGGCGAAGCCGACTGATCACGGGAGCGAGTTTTCTGCTACTAGTGGCGGGTGTCGCGGTGGTGAGCGACGACGCCGTCGCCAGCCGTGAGCTCGAAGCAACGCTGCTTACGCCGCTGGCGGCGCACAATATCTACGCACAGCAGGAACAGATGGCGCGATTCGCGCACGACTATGCGCGCGTTCCGGCCGCCGTCAACGATATCGGGTTGGTGTCGTACCGCAGCGACAATTACGTGCTGGATCTATTCGGGCAGGGTTCGGAGCAGACACGGAACTTCCGTGCGCGTGTCGCGTGGTTCATGTGGGCAGCGCCGGACGGATGGATGGAACGGCTGGCGCGCCAGCACGATGTGCAGCTCGTTATGGTTTACGACGCGCAGTTCTGGTTTCCAGGGATGCCGCAATCCTGGTGCCGGCTCGGATTTCTGGAATTGCTCGATCAGAAGGTGACTCCTTACGGCAGTCAGGTTGCCTTCTTCGGAACCGATGCGGCTGCCACATCCCGGTTACGGAAGGAGTTGCAGCGCTACGTGCCGACATTGCCTACCGGCAGCCGGTTCGTGTTCGCTCCAAACTCGGGGAACGCTGCCTGCGGATCGTAGCCGCGGGTTGATCGCTGTCAGTGCTTATCTAAAGAGCAACAGAAGTCCCACACCCAGCGCGATGCGGTACACCGCGAACGCCGTGAAGCGGTGTGTCTGGATATAGCGCAGCAGCCATTTCACGGCGACGAATGCGGTGATCGTCGAGACTATGAAGGCGATGCCAAGGTCGTTCCAGTTTTCACCCGCAACGCCGTGCCTGATCTGTTTCAGCAACTCATAGCCGCTGGCCGCATACATCGTCGGAATGCCGACCAGGAATGCGAATTCAGTGGCGGCCGCACGGTTGCTGGTGCCGGTGAGCATGGCCGCGAAAATCGTCGCGCCGGAACGCGAGGTGCCGGGAAAAATCGCGGCGACGATTTGCCCAAGACCGACGACGATTGCGACCGGCCAGCTGATCCGCGCATTGTCCGCCTTCTTTGCCGCCAACCATTCGGCGATGATGATCCAGACTCCGCCGATGATTAACGCCCATGCCACCGGAGTAATCGATTCAGGCAGCTTGAAGCCGAGCTTGGTGACGACGAATCCGAGCACGGCAGTGATGAGAAATGCGACCATCAGCTTCAGTGCGTAGTCGCGATTTGCTGGCTCCGCGAATCCGGTCAGCAGCGACCATATTCGTTGCCAGTAGATCAACGTCACCGCGAGAATCGCCCCCGCCTGAATGACGACGTTGAATACGTCGGAGCGATGGCCAAGGCCGAGCTGCTCGGCGATCAGCAGATGCCCGGTGCTCGACACCGGCAGAAATTCGGTAATGCCCTCGATGATGCCGAGCAGGATAACTTGCAGCAGGTCGTTCACGTCCGCTTCCGTAAAATTGGGTGGGATTGACAGCGAATAGTTCCAAACGCGCGACAAGGATAAGGGATGACGGATGAATATTTCTGTAGATGAAACGCTTGATGGCGTCGTGTTGGTAACCGGTGCTGCGCGCCGCATCGGCGCGGCTATTGCGCGCACGCTGCACGGGGACGGCATGAACGTGGTCATCCATTATCGATCGTCCGACGCGGAAGCGCGTGCGTTGGCTGCGCAGCTGAACCGCCTGCGCCCCCGGTCCGCGTGCGCGCTGCGCGCGAACCTGGATTCTGTTGCACAGCTGCAGCGGCTCGCGGAGCAGGCGCACGCGCGCTGGGGACGGCTCGACGCGCTCGTCAACAACGCCTCGTCGTATTACGCGACGCCGTTTGGATCGATCACGGAAGCGGCTTTCGATGAACTGATCGCCAGCAACTTCAAATCACCGCTGTTTCTTGCGCAGGCCTGCGTTCCGTATTTCGGCGAGCACGGCGCGATCGTCAGCGTGGTGGACACGTTGGCGCGGCATGCGCGTCCGGGATTCGCGCCATACGGTGCGGCGAAGGCGGCACTGTGGTCGTTGACTGAAACGCTGGCCGTCGAACTTGCGCCGCATGTGCGCGTCAATGCGGTCGCACCGGGTCACACACTGTGGCCTGAATCCGTCAGGCTCAGTCCGGCGCAAAAGAAGAGCGAGCTGAGTCAGGTGCCGCTGCGCCGGCTCGGACAGGCCGAGGATATCGCGCGCTCGGTCCGCTTTCTGCTATCGCCGGCAGCCGCTTATGTGACTGGTGCGATTCTTCCCGTGGATGGCGGCCTCAGATTAACCTGAGTAGTCAGCAGGTGTTCGGCGACGTTTGTACGATGAGGTCTCGCTCGCCGGTCGCGACGCCGTTCGGGCCGAAAGTGCGTTCGATGAAGCGGGCTTCTCCATCGCGATCGAAGACGATGATCGAACTCGCGCGCGTGCCATAAGGTTCGTCGAGGATGAACGGCGGCGACAGGTAGCGCTCCATGTCGATCCCGACGCCTGTATTCGGAAGTTCGGCATCGACGGCGGCACCTCGATCGGCGAGCGCGTCAAACAACGGTGATAGTTCCGGCTTGCCGGTGGCTGGTATGTTCCGCAACCAGGTCCGCAACGCTTCAGTGAGATACCGAACTTTTGGCCACGGCGCGTCGATCGTTCCGTTGGAGACTCCATGGATGCCGCGGCTCAGCGTCGTCCAACTCGGTTCAGGCCGATTTGTCACGTGCACGAGTTCGAGTCCGTCCCAGAGCAGCAGATTGAACGGTCCGTAAACGTCGCCGTCCGTGCGCACCAACTCGGCTTCGGCCGCCGCGCAACGATCGCCTTCGGCAAAGCTTCGTACCAAGTGTCCGCGCGAGCGCGCTGGGAGCTGGCGCTGGGGTTCACGCACATTGGTCACCGCTGCCAGCCTGCCGTCGCGCGTCAAGGCGAGCCAGCCACCACCCTCCCGCAGATCGCGGCCGCCAAAAACGCCGGGCACATCCGGCCATTCCCGCAGCGATTCAGTCGGGCGGTTGTGGAATTCGTCGCGATTGGCGGCGATAACCAGCGGAAACCGGGGGTGGGCGTTCCACGCGAGAGCGATCAGACACATTTTTTCAGTTTACTGAGTCCGCAAAGAAACCGTGCGGGCATCGCTTTTGTTGGGGTGGCAAGTACAACACCAGCACGAAAAGTTTCGGCTAAACCGCGCGCACGATAAGTGGGCATGACTTATAAAACGACTTTAATAAAGTCTCATAACTTACTGTTTTTATGAAGTTCAATGGATTTATCTAGAATACACAAGCTTTTGTTTTGTAAGAGAAAACCGCTTGCAAGGTGGGGAATAGTGGGGTAGAGTGAGTTGAAGTGCACTTTTTTGGGGCCTCGGGGTCTCGCCCTCGACCGGATGACCTATCTATGTTTACCGGGGAGCACCCTCTGACAATTGATGAAAAAGGCCGGCTGGCGGTCCCGGCCCGCTTTCGTCAATTGTTGGCGGAAACGCATGGTCCCCAGCTTTACGTAGTTCCGATCACGAATTCCGAGCGGCCCGCACATTTGGAAGTGTTCCCGGCGCCAGTGTTCAAACAGATCGCCGACCAGATCGACGAATTGCAGGACGCGGAAGCCGCCGAAACGCTCAAGCAGGAATTGATTGGTCGCGCCATGCTCACCGAACTCGACGCCCAAGGCCGCATCACGTTGACGCAGAAATTGCGCGACGAAGTTCGTCTGAACGGTCGCGCTCTGGTGGTCGGCCAGAGCAAGCGCTTCGATATCTGGGACGAGACTGTCTACGGCTCCACCCGCGCCGACGCGGAAAAATTCTCCCGCGCGTTGCGGCTCATCAAGCGGTGACCGGCCATGGCAAGCACGCTGCTTCGCCGCGCTGGACATAGCGACGAGGCTGAACCCGCAATGGAGTCGCACCGTCCAGTCATGCTCGATGCGGCGCTGGCCGGACTTGCGATCCGTGCGGGCAGCATCTGCGTCGACGCAACCTACGGCCGTGGCGGTCACAGCGGTGAAATCCTCGCGCGGCTTGGCGGCACGGGTTTCCTGCATGCTTTCGATCAAGATCCCGAAGCTTGCGCACACGCCTGGCGTACGCACGGAGGAGCAAGCAATTTTCGCATTCATGCCGCGAACTTCGCGCAGCTTTCGGCGGTCGCAGCGGCGGAAGATTTCAGCGGACACGCCAATGGCATTCTGTTCGATCTCGGCGTGTCGAGCCCGCAGCTCGACGAGGCTTCGCGTGGTTTCAGCTTTATGCGCGAAGGTCCGCTCGACATGCGCATGAATCCAAATGCGGGCGAGCCGGCGAGCGGCTGGCTGGCCCGCGCGCCGGAAGCCGAAATTGCCGATGTGCTGTGGCGGCTGGGCGAGGAACGCCATAGCCGCCGTATCGCGCGAGCGATCGTCCATGAACGCGTCGAGTCACCGATCACAACGACCACTCAGCTTGCCGAGCTGATTGCACGCGTGATGCGCGGTCCGCGCCAGAAAATCCATCCGGCGACGCGCAGTTTCCAGGCGATCCGCCTCTTCATCAATCGCGAGCTGGAAGTGCTAGAGGATGCGTTGAAACAGGCTGTTGATGTGCTTGCGCCTGGCGGCCGGCTGGTCGTGATCAGCTTTCATTCTCTGGAGGATCGTATCGTCAAGCGCTTCATTCGCGGCGCCGGGACCGAGAGCGAACATGCGTCCCGCGGACGACGCTATCCGCCGCCCGTCGCGGCGGAGCCGCAGCAGCCGGCGCTCAAGGCCATCGCGCGGCATTTCCCGGACGACGACGAAATCGCTGCCAATCCCCGCGCCCGCAGCGCAGTGCTGCGCGTTGCCGAGAAGCGCGCGGAGTTCGACGCATGAAAGTGAAAGGCGGAAATCTGCTGCCGCTCACACTGGCCGTGTGTGTGTTCGGCTCGGCGATCGCGGTCGTGCAGATCAAGCACCGCAATCGCACGCTGACCAACGAAATCGACCAAATGCGCGGCGAGCGCGAAAAACTTGACATGGAATGGGCGCAGTTGCAGCTTGAACAGGCGACGCTGGCCCAGCACTCGCGCGTCGAACAGCTCGCGCGCCGCCAGTTCGGCATGGTTGAACCTCCGCAGTCGACGCCCGCGGGAACCGTGAAATGAGAACGGCCAACGCTAGCACTAATGCGGTGTTGCAGGTGCCTGCCGCATGGCGGCGCTGGGCCGCTTTCGGCCTGCTCGGCGCTGGCGCGCTGGCGGTGGCCGGGCGTGCATTCGATCTGCAGGTCGTGCAGCGGGATTTTCTAACGCACGAAGGTGACAAGCGTCATGTGCGCACGGTTGATCTACCGGGCTTCCGCGGCGCTATACGGGACCGTCGCGGCGAGCCACTCGCGCTGTCGGCGCCGGTTGATTCGATCTGGGCGGTGCCATCGGATCTGCTGGATGCGCCGCAATATCTGGACGCGGTCGCGCGGTTGCTCGGCAACAAGCCCTCGGAGCTGCGCAGTTCCCTGCAGCAGCGCGAAGATCGCCAGTTCGTCTATCTGCGGCGGCAGATCGATCCTGACCAGGCGAATCGCATTCTCGCGCTGAAAGCGCCGGGCGTGTTCTCGCAGCGCGAATACCGCCGCTACTACCCGGCGGGCGAAGTCGCGGCGCACGTCGTCGGTTTCTGCGACATCGACGGCAAGGGCCAGGAAGGCATCGAATCGGCTCAGGACGCGGCCTTGCGCGGTCTGGCGGGATCGCGGCGCGTGATTCGCGATCGCACCGGCCGCGTCGTCGAGGACACCAACGACTACAAGCCCGCGCAGCCCGGCAAGGACGTCAACCTGACGATCGACTTGCATCTGCAGTACATCGCCTATCGCGAACTAAAAGCGGCGGTCGAAGCGCACGGCGCCAAGGGCGGCATGATCGTCGTCGCCGATCCGCGTAGCGGCGAAATTCTCGCGCTCGCCAGCCAGCCCGGCTACAACCCGAACCGGCCGGATGACCGTGATTCCGACGGGTTGCGCGATCGTGCCGTCACCGACGCTTTCGAACCCGGTTCGACCATCAAACCGTTGCTGATCGCACAGGCTTTCGAGCTCGGCAAATGGCGACCTGACAGCCGTGTCGATACCGGTCCGGGCTGGTTCAAGGTCGGCACGCTGACCGTGCACGATATCCATCCCAACGGCAACATCGATCTGGCGCAGTTGCTGTCGAAGTCGAGCAACGTCGGTGCGGCCAAGGTCGGGCTTTCGCTCGGGGCGCAGGCAGTGTGGGCCGGGTACCAGAAATTTGGCGTCGGCGAGCCGGTTGCCGCCGGTCTTCCGGGCGAGGCCGGTTCGGTGCTGCGCCCTTATTCGCAATGGGGCGACATTGCGACGGCGACGGCATCCTATGGCTATGGCGTATCGGTCAGCGCGCTGCACCTGGTGCGCTCCTATTGCGCGCTCGCCGATGACGGACTGATGCCGTCGCTGTCGATCGTCCGCAACGCCACGCATATTCCACCGCAGCGCGTGGTTTCAGCGCAGACCGCGAGCGATGTACGGCAACTACTTGAAGGTGTCGTCGCGCCGGATGGTACTGCACTGCGTGCCGCTATCCCCGGTTATCGCGTCGCCGGCAAGACCGGCACTGTGCGCAAGGCCGCGGGCGGTGCCTATGCACACAACGAATATATCTCGGTCTTCATCGGCATGGTGCCGGCGGATCATCCGCGTCTGGTCGGTATGGTGATGATCGATGATCCGCGCGGTACCGACTACTACGGTGGCCTCGTTGCCGCGCCGGTGTTTTCGAATGTGATGCGTGAAGGTTTGCGCCTGTTGCGCGTGCCACCGGATGTGCCGGCCCCTGCTTCGGCCCCGCAATCTGTTGCACTCGCGACGGGAGCCCATCCGTGAACGCACCGGCACCGTTTTTGGTGACGCGTCGCTCGCTGCGCGATCTGCTGGCGGGTTATGCGGATTCCATTCCGGATTGCGCGATCGGTGGTCTTTCGCTCGACAGCCGCGCGATTGAACCCGGCATGCTGTTTCTCGCCGTGCGCGGCACCCGCGAGCATGGTCTGGTGCACGTCCAGCAAGCGCTGGCGCGCGGTGCGGCTGCCGTGGCGTGGGAGCCGCTCGATGGTGTTTCTGCTCCCGTGTTACCGGTGCCGGCGGTGGCCGTCGATCGCCTTGGTGCACGCGCGGGCGAGATCGCGGCACGCTACTACGGTGATCCAAGTGCGCAGCTGTTCGTTGCCGGCGTCACCGGCACTGACGGCAAGACTTCCACCGCGCACCTGATCGCGCAGGGTTTCGAGGCGCTCGGCGTGCCCTGTGGCTATCTCGGCACGATCGGCTTCGGTCGTCTTACGAGCCTGGCCGACGCCAGCCACACGACGGCCGACGCAATATCCGTGCAGCGCAATCTCGCGGAACTGCTGCGCGATGGCGCGTCGGCCTGCGCGATGGAAGTGTCATCGCACGCGCTCGATCAGTCGCGCGTTGCCGGTGTGCGCTTTGGCGTTGCCGTGTTGACCAATGTGGGTCGCGATCATCTCGACTACCACGGCACGGTTGAGGATTACGCGGCCGCCAAGCGCAAGCTGTTCTTCGATTGCGCGCCGCAGGCGATCGTGCTCAATCGCGATGATCCCTGGGGCGCGCGTTGGGCCGACGAAGCGCTGCAGGCAGAGCGTCCGGATTCGCAAGTCACGGTCTATGGGTTCGGCGCGAATGGCCGCGGGCGCTGGTTGCTTGCGCGCGAAGTTGAAACCCGCCGCGATGGCTTGCGTGTCCATTTCGATTCGAGCTGGGGCGCGGCGACGTTCGACAGCCGTCTGCTCGGGCGTTTCAACGCCTGCAACCTGCTTGCCGCGCTTGCCGCACTGCTGGTGCGTGGGGCAAAGCTCGCCGATGCTGTCGCCGCGCTGGCGCAGGCGCGCACCGTGCCGGGGCGGATGGAAACATTCAGCGGACCGCGAGCCACGGCAACGGTCGTTGTCGATTACGCGCACACGCCTCAGGCTCTCAGGCATGCACTCACCGCGCTGCGGCCGCACGTGAGTGGCAAGCTCATCTGCGTGTTCGGCTGTGGCGGCGACCGCGATCGTGGCAAACGGCCGCTGATGGGCGCCGCCGCCGCTGAGCTGGCGGACGCCGTGATCCTCACGGACGACAATCCGCGCAGCGAAGCACCCGCGGCAATCGTCGCCGAGATTCTCACCGGCGTCGCCGGCGAACATCGCGCGAAGGTGACGATCGAGCACGATCGCGCCCGCGCGATCACAGCCGCCGTGCACAACGCTACTGCCGACGACGTCGTTCTCATCGCCGGCAAAGGTCACGAGGACTACCAGATCTACGGCAACGATCGCCGTGATTTCTCCGACCGTCGCTTCGTCGCGAACTTGCTTGGGGCGGGAGAAGGTCAATGACCGAGTCCCGAGTCCCGATGGAAAAGCTGTCCGACGTCGTCCGTCGCATCGGTGCCACGCTGCATGGCGCCGATGCCGCATTTGTGCGCGTCGTCACCGACACGCGCCAACTCGGTGCCAAAGATTTGTTCGTCGCGCTCAAGGGAGATCGCTTCGACGGCCACGATTTCGTGTTGCGCGCCACCAGTCTAGGCGCCGCCGGCTGCATCGTGTCGCGCGCGATTGACAGCGGTCCTGCTCAGATCGTCGTACCGGATACGCTGATCGCGCTGCAAGCCTACGCTGCGAGCTGGCGCGCGGACGCTGGTGTGCCAGTGGTCGCGGTCACCGGTAGCAACGGCAAGACCACCACCAAGCAATTGCTCGCCGAGGTAGTGGCCGCGCGCGGACCAGTGCTGGCGACGGAGGGCAATCTGAACAATCACATCGGCGTGCCGCTGACGCTGCTGCGCTTGCGTGCTGAACATCGCACTGCCGTCATCGAGATGGGCGCGAACCATCCTGCCGAGATCGCGCACTTGGCGGCGATCGCAAAGCCGGACATCGGCATTGTGACGATGGCCGGCGACGCACACCTGGAAGGTTTCGGTTCGCGTGAAGGCGTCGCGCACGGCAAGGGCGAATTATTTGCCGCACTCGACGGCGGCGTCGCCGTGATCAATGCCGATGACACGTTCGCCCCGCTGTGGCGCGATCTGGCGAAGCGTGCGTCGATTGTCACTTTCGGCTGTGTCGATTCCGCGGATGTGCGCGCTGAACGCGTGCAAATCGCAGCCGACGAAACACACTTCCGCCTGGTGACACCGGACGGTCACGCTGAAGTAGTGCTGCGACTTGCGGGTCGCCACAACGTCAGCAACGCGCTGGCAGCGGCAGCGGGCGGCGTTGCACTCGGCATTGCGGTGGATGCGATTGCAGCCGCGCTGTCGCGCGCGCAGCCAGTTGCCGGCCGACTGAACTGGAAGACGACGCGCGAAGGCGCGCGCCTGCTCGACGACACCTACAACGCCAATCCGTCCTCGTTGCGCGCCGCGCTCGATTTGCTCGCAACCCTGCCCGGCCAGCGCTGGCTGGTTCTCGGCGACATGAAGGAGCTCGGCACCGGCGCCGAAGTGCTGCACGAGGAAGCCGGTTGCGTGGCGCGGCGGCTTGGCATCGATCGCATCTACACGGTCGGCGATTTGGCACGCTTGGCATCAGTGGGCTTCGGCACGGGCCGCCATTTCGATTCCGTCGAGACATTGGTCGATGCTCTGCATACGGATCTGCGAGCCGGTGTCGCGGTATTGGTGAAAGGTTCGCGTTCGTCGCGTATGGAGCGCGTGGTTGCTGCGCTATGCGGCACCGTGGTCGAGGGAGCGCACTGATGCTCTACGCTCTATCCGAATATCTGCGTCACTACGTCAGCGGCTTCAATCTGTTCGGCTATCTGACGTTCCGCGCCATTCTTGGTGTGCTCACCGCGCTGCTGTTCTGCTTCCTGTGCGGTCCGTGGATCATCCGCCGGCTGCAGATTCTCAAGTTCGGTCAGATCGTGCGCAGCGACGGTCCGCAGAGCCATCTGAAGAAGACCGGCACGCCGACGATGGGCGGTGCGATGATTCTCGCTGCGATCGTGATCGCCACGCTGCTGTGGTCCGATCTGAGCAACCGCTTCGTCTGGTTCGCGTTGTTCGTGACTATCAGCTTCGGCGCGGTCGGGTTTGCCGACGACTGGCTGAAGATCGTGCGCAAAAATCCCAAAGGTCTGCCGCCCAAGCAGAAATATTTCTGGTTGTCGCTGGCCGGATTGGCGACCTCCACTGGCATTTATCTGACCGCGAAGACGCCGCTGGAGACGACGCTGATTGCGCCGATGGTCAAGGAAGTCGCGGTGCAGCTCGGCTGGATGTTTATCCCGTGGTCGTATCTGGTCATCGTCGGCAGCAGCAACGCCGTGAATCTCACCGACGGACTCGACGGACTCGCGATCATGCCAGCCGTGCTCGTCGCTTCCGCGCTCGCTGTGTTTGCGTACTGCACTGGCAACGTCAAGATCGCCACGTATCTCGGTATTCCGTACATCGTCGGTGTCGGCGAGATCGCGATATTTTGCACGGCGATCGCCGGCGCGGGACTCGGCTTCCTTTGGTTCAACGCCTATCCCGCGCAAGTGTTCATGGGCGACATCGGGGCGCTCGCGCTCGGCGCGGCGCTTGGCGTCGTCGCGGTGCTCGTGCGGCAGGAAATTGTGCTCGCGATCATGGGCGGCGTATTCGTTGCCGAGACAGTCTCCGTCGCTTTGCAGGTCATGTACTTCAAGTACAGCGGAGGCAAGCGCATTTTTCGCATGGCTCCGTTGCACCATCATTACGAACTCAAGGGCTGGCCGGAGCCGAAGATCATCGTGCGATTCTGGATCGTCACGCTGATCCTCGTGCTGGTAGGTCTTTCGACGCTGAAGGTGCGGTGATGGCCAGACGCCACGAAGGATGCAAAGCAATCATCGTCGGGCTGGGCAAAAGCGGCAGCTCCAGTGCGCGCCATCTTGCACGCGAAGGCGCGCGCCTGGGATTGACCGATTCGAGCCAGGATCCACCAGGGCTGACCGCACTGCGTGCAGAGATTCCGGACGGCACCTTCCTGGTGGGCGGTTTCACGGCCACCGAACCGCTTTCGCAATATGCGTTCGCAGTGGTGTCGCCGGGCGTCCCGCTCGACGATCCGTTCATTTCCAAACTGCGCGCCGCGAAGGTGGAAATCATCGGTGACATCGAGCTGTTCGCGCGTGCGGCGCATGCGCCGGTGATTGGTATTACCGGCAGCAACGGCAAGAGCACTGTCACTACGCTGGTCGGTGAAATGGCGCGGGTTGCGGCACTGAATGTCGGCGTCGGCGGCAATCTCGGCACTCCAGCGCTGGATCTGCTCGATGATGCAGCGCAGCTCTATGTATTGGAGTTGTCAAGTTTCCAGCTCGAAACCACGGAGAGTCTGAAGTTGGCCGCGGCGACGATGCTGAACATCTCGCCGGACCATCTCGATCGCCATGGTTCGTTGGAGCGTTACATCGCCGCCAAGGCGCGTATCTTCAGCCGCGCGCAGGTCGCCGTCGTCAATCGCGACGATCGCGCCACCCACACCGGCGCACATACCGCGCGGCGTGTCGTCAGCTTCGGTCTCGATGCGCCGACCGCCGGACACTACGGCGTCGTCGAGCGCGATGGCCAGGCCTGGATCGCGGTCGGCGACGAGGCGTTGCTGCCGCTATCCGCGCTGAAGATTCAGGGCATGCACAACGTCGCCAATGCGCTTGCTGCGCTAGCGCTGGCCGACGCGGCGGCTGTTCCGCGCGCCGCGAGCATCGAAGCCATGCGCACTTTCAAGGGGCTGCCGCACCGCTGCGAATGGGTCGCGGAGAACGACGGTATTACCTGGATCAATGATTCCAAGGGGACCAACGTCGGTGCGACGCTCGCCGCGCTGCAGGGACTGGCGGGTCCGCTGGTCTGGCTCGGCGGCGGTCAAGGGAAAGGTCAGGATTTCACTGGCCTACGCGCGCCGCTCGCCCAGAAGGCACGCGTGGCGATCCTGTTCGGTCAGGATGCCGAGCGGATCGAACATGATCTCGCCGGCTGTATGCCGGTGCGGCGCGTGCCCGATCTCGCCGCGGCGGTCGCGCTGGCGCGTCAACTTGCTCAGTCCGGCGATCGCGTACTGCTGTCGCCAGCCTGCGCCAGCCTCGACCAGTTCAAGAACTACGAAGAGCGCGGCGACCGCTTCCGCGCACTGGCACGGGGGAACGGCTGATGGCCTGGCTGCCGCGTGCTCGCTACGGTCTCGATAGCGTGTTCTGCGCTGCCGTTGCGGCCCTGCTCAGCTGGGGATTGGTGATGGTCGCGTCGGCGTCCGTTGCAGTGGGCGAAAAGCTGTCGGGTCATCCGCTGTTCTTCTTCGAGCGCCAGATGGTTTTCGTCGCGCTCGGCCTGGCAGCCGGCCTTGCCGTCTTCACCATTCCAATGGCGACCTGGGAAAAATTTGGTCCAGTGCTGCTGGTGTTCGCGCTGTTGGTGCTGGCGGTAGTACTGATCCCCGGCATCGGTCTCAAGATCAATTCTTCGCGCCGATGGCTGGACTTCGGCATGTTCCGTCTGCAAGCGTCGGAGCCGGCGCGCCTCGCGGTGATCGTTTATCTCGCCGGTTATATCGTGCGCCGCCAAGTGCGCCTGCAAACCAGCCTGATGGGCTTGGCGGCGCCCTTCATCCCGCTCGGAGTCGCGAGCTTGCTGTTGCTGGCGGAACCTGACTTCGGCGCCGCTGCGATCCTCATCACGGTCGCGCTGGTGATGCTGTTCATCGGCGGTGCGCGGCTGCTGTATCTCGGCGGCATCTTCGGCATCACTGCCACGCTGCTGGCCCTGATCGCGGTCGCGGCGCCCTACCGCGTGCGGCGTTTGCTGACTTTCATCAATCCCTGGGCCGATCCCAACAACAGCGGCTGGCAGTTGACGCAGTCGCTGATCGCGGTCGGTCGCGGCGAATTGTTCGGCGTCGGCCTCGGCAACAGCGTGCAGAAGCTGCTGTACCTGCCGGAAATGCACACCGACTTTATCTTCGCGATCCTCGCCGAAGAATTCGGCCTGATCGGCGTTGTCGTACTGATCACACTGTTCGGCCTCGTCGTCTGGCGCGGGTTCATGATCGGCGGCGAAGCGGAGCGGCAGGGCGCACGTTTTCCGGCGTATCTCTGTTACGGCCTATCGAGCTGGCTTGGCATGCAGGCCGCAATCAACATGGCCGTCAACATGGGCATGCTGCCCACCAAAGGTCTGACGCTGCCTTTCATCAGCTACGGCGGCAGCAGCTTGCTCACGGTCTGTGTGATGGTTGCGTTGATCCTGCGTGTCGATCACGAAAACCGACTTGCGCGCGCCGGCCATCCGGCGGCGAGCCGTCGCGACTATGCGCCCAGAGTTGCGGGTGCGCGCGCATGAAAATCATGATCATGGCGGGCGGCACTGGTGGTCATGTCTATCCCGCGCTTGCGGTTGCGCAAGTGCTACGCGCCGGCGGACACGAAGTGGTGTGGATGGGTGCGCCGGACAGCTTCGAGTCGCGCACGGTGCCGCGGCATGGGATAGAGATCGAATTCATCCGCGTACAAGGCCTGCGTGGCAAGGGTCTGTTGCGCTGGCTGGCGGCACCACTGCTGCTGGTTCGCGCGCTGCGCGATGCCCTTGCGGCGTTGCACCGCCGCCAACCCGAGGTCGTGCTCGGCATGGGCGGTTTCGCGGCAGGACCGGGTGGTTTCGCCACTTGGCTATCACGCCGGCCACTGGTCATCCACGAGCAGAATGCGATCGCCGGCTTGACCAACCGTTTGCTCGCGCGCATCGCGCGCAGAGTGTTGCAAGCCTTCCCGAATACATTTCGCAACGGCGTTACCGTCGGCAATCCGGTGCGCGCCGGCTTTTCCGAAATTCCCGATGCTGTTGCGCGTGCCGTCGGCGCTACGGTGCCGCCGCGGCTGCTCGTGCTTGGCGGCAGCCAAGGCGCGCGCGCGCTCAACGAGCTGGTGCCCGCCGCACTGTCTCGGCTGTCCGCGGCGCAACGTCCGCAGGTATGCCATCAAGCGGGCCGCACACTTGATGTCGCGCAGGCCGCGTACGCCGGAGTCGGGGTGGTCGCTGAAGTCACGGCGTTCATCGACGACATGGCGGCCGCCTATAGTTGGGCGGATCTAGTCGTGTGCCGTGCGGGCGCTTCGACGGTCGCGGAACTCGCGGCGGCCGGTTGCGCCGCACTGTTGGTACCGTTTCCATATGCGGTGGACGATCACCAGACGTGCAACGGCCAGTATCTCGTCGATGCCGGCGCGGCGTTGATGGTGCCGGAGCCTCAACTCGATGCGGACCGGCTGGCCGAAATGCTCGGCGCACTGTTCGCGCAGCCGACACGACTCGTCGAGATGGCACGCGCCGCTCGTCGCGCGGCGTGGCCGGGCGCGAATCGCGCGATCGCGGATGTCTGCATTGCGGAGGCCGTGCCGTGCTGAGCACGGGCACCACCACCGCTGCGCTGGCTGCACAGCCGATGCGTCGCGTACGCCGCATTCACATGCTCGGCATCGGCGGTTCAGGCATGGCCGGGATTGCCGAGGTGCTGCTGAATCTCGGCTATCAAGTGTCCGGTTCCGATCTCAAGGAAAGCGCAGCGACGCGCCGCTTGCAAAACCTCGGCGCGCAAATCGCGTACGGACACGACGCCACGCGCGTCAACGACGCCGATGTCGTTGTGGTGTCGACTGCGATCAGCGAAGAGAATCCGGAACTGCGCGCAGCGCGCGAAGCGCTGATCCCGATCGTGCGGCGCGCGGAAATGCTGGCGGAGCTGATGCGCTTCCGTTATGGCATCGCGATTGCCGGTACGCATGGCAAAACGACGACGACCAGTCTCGTTGCCAGCGTGCTCGCCGAGGGCGGCCTCGATCCGACCTTTGTCGTCGGCGGGCGTTTGAAGAGCGTCGGCACCAACGCGCGACTCGGCGCCGGGCAATATCTGGTGGCCGAAGCGGACGAAAGTGATGCCAGTTTTCTGCATCTGACGCCAATGATTGCGGTCGTCACCAACATCGACGCCGATCATCTGGAAACCTATGGCGGCGATTTCCGCCGGCTGAAGGCCACCTTTGTCGAATTTCTGCACCGGCTGCCGTTCTATGGGCTCGCCGTACTGTGCGCCGACGATCCGGTGGTCAGCGAACTGCTCCCCGTACTGGGGCGGCCGATCGTTACCTATGGACTCGATACGCCTGCGGATCTGCGCGCCGAAGATATTCGTTTCGACAGCGATGGCAGTGAATTCACCGTGGTGCTGCCGGATGGCGCGCGCGAGCCGCTACGCCTCAATCTACCGGGCCGGCACAACGTGCAGAATGCGTTGGCGGCGGTGGCGGTCGCACGCGAGCTCGACGTAAGTATCGACGCCGTGCGTCGTGCGTTCGCCGGTTTCCAGGGCGTCGGCCGCCGCTGCGAATCGCACGGCGATTTGCGGATCGGCGGCGCCACCGTTCGGGTTGTCGATGACTATGGTCACCACCCGCGCGAGCTGGCTGCGACCATCGCCGCGATTCGCGGCGCGTACCCGGGGCGTCGCCTGGTCGTCGCTTTTCAGCCGCACCGTTACACACGCACGCGAGACCTGTTCGACGATTTCTGCGCTGTGCTCGCGGACACCGATGTACTGCTACTGACCGAAGTCTATGCCGCTGGCGAGGAACCGATCGCCGATGCTGATGGCCGCGCGCTCGCACGCGGCATCCGTGTACGCGGACGCGTCGAGCCGGTATTCGTGCACCGTGTCGCCGAATTACCGGACGCGCTGGCCGCCATTGTCCGCGATGGCGACGTTTTGCTCGGCATGGGTGCCGGCGATATCGGGCAGCTGCCTGCGCTGTTGACGCAGAAGAAGCCGGGACTCGGGAAGACGCAGTCTGAAGCGGGAGGACAGCCGTGATGGCCGAACCCCAGGTTTATGTTCCTCGCGGTGCGCTGCGAAGCGGCGAGCCGTTGGCGTCTCATACGAGCTGGCGTGTCGGTGGTCCGGCGGATCGCTATTTCGAGCCGGCGGATCGCGATGATCTGATCGGCTTCGTGCGCAGCCTGCCGTCCGACGAGCCGGTGCTGTGGCTGGGTCTCGGCTCCAATCTGCTAGTGCGCGACGGCGGTTTCCGCGGCACTGTCATCGCCCTGCATGGTGCGTTGGATGCTCTTCGGATCGAACCTTCCACGCGTCCAGAGCCCCGAGTCCCGAGTCCCGTCATCGTGTACGCCGAAGCTGGCGTGCATTGCGCGCGGCTGGCGAAATTCGCGGAGCGCGAGCAACTCGCGGGACTCGGCTTCATGGCCGGAATTCCCGGCACCGTCGGTGGCGCGCTGGCAATGAACGCTGGCGCCTGGGGCGGCGAAACCTGGGTTGTCGTGCGCGAGGTCGAGGTGCTGCACCGTGACGGTCGTGCCCAATGGCTGCCGCCGTCGGCGTTTGCTGTCGCCTATCGCAGCGTGCGCTTACCGGAGGACGTGCTCGGCTTTCTCGGCGCGCGTTTCGCGGTTGCACCAGACGACGGTTCACACGCTGAAGCCACCAAGACTTCGCTGGCGCAACGCAAGGCGACGCAGCCGGTCGGTAAGCCCAGTGCAGGCAGCACGTTCAGGAATCCGCCCGGCGACTACGCGGCGCGGTTGATCGAAAGCTGCGGCCTCAAAGGACAGCGCGTCGGCGGCGCCGAAGTATCAATGCAGCACGCCAATTTCATCATCACGCGTGCTGGCGCCATCGCCGCGGATGTGGAAGCGCTGATCGAACTGATCCGCGCAACCGTGAAGGAGAAAGCCGGAGTGACGCTGGACGCCGAAGTGAAGATTGTCGGCGACGTGGTGAGGAGTGAGGGGTGAGGAGCGAGGACAAAACTGTGAAGAAAGGAAACGGATCCGCCGCCCGGTACGGGCACGTGCCAGCTGCCCGTGCTTCTCCCCCGCACCCCTCACCCTTCACTCCTCACGGAGGGAACAATGCGTAGGCGCATCACCAATCCCGCTGATTTCGGCCGCGTTGCGGTGCTTATGGGCGGCTGGTCGTCGGAACGCGAAGTCTCGCTCTGGAGCGGACAGGGCGTGTTCAATGCGTTGCGCGCGCGTGGGGTCAATGTCACTGCAGTCGATGCCGACCGGGACGCCATTCTCACACTCGCTCAGAAGGGCTTCGATCGCGTCTTCAACGTGCTGCACGGCACCGGCGGCGAGGACGGAACGGTGCAAGCCGTGCTGGATTTGCAGGGTGTTCCATACACCGGCAGTGGCGTGCTTGCGTGCGCGCTGGCGATGGATAAGCTGCGCACCAAGCGTATGTGGAAGGCGGAAGGTCTGCCGACGCCGGACTATCTGCAATTGAAGAGCGATGCCGATGCGGCGCGCGCCCACCAGACGCTGGGTCTGCCGTTGTTCATGAAGCCGGCGGCGGAAGGTTCGAGCGTCGGCATTACCAAGGTCAAAAGCGAGGCCGAGCAGTTCAGCGCATTCCGCATTGCCAGCGGCGGCGATGCCAACCGGCCAGGTCACCGCGACGTGCTCGCCGAGCGTTTCGTCGCCGGCGACGAATACACCTGCGCGATCGTGGATGGCGAAGTGCTGCCGCTGATCCGCATCGAACCGGCGTCGGAATTTTACGACTATCAGGCGAAGTATCTGTCGGACGACACCCGCTATCACTGCCCGGCCGGGCTAGTGCCGTCGCATGAAGCCGAACTGGGCGTGATCTGCGCGCGCGCGTTCGAACTGGTCGGCGGCCGCGGCTGGGGGCGCGTCGATTTCATGCTCGACGCGCAAGGCAAACCGTGGCTGCTGGAAATCAACACGGTGCCGGGTATGACCTCGCACAGCCTGGTGCCGATGGCCGCACGCGCGGCCGGAATGAGCTACGAGGATTTGTGCTGGGCGCTGCTGGAAACGACTTTCGTGGAGAACGAATAATGAATGCGGAATCGATTGCGATTGGCGAATACGAACTTCGTATTCCGTGGATCGTGCCGCGTCTGCTGGCCGGACTTACCGCTTTGCTTGCGGTCGCGGTGGCGACGGTGCAGATCGCGCCTTACGCGAACCGGCCGGTGACCCGCATCCGCATCGACGGACACTTTGGACATCTGAACGCGACGCGAATCGCCGCGGTCGCCAATATTCAGCCGGGTACGCGGTTTTTCGACCTTGATCTCGCCGCGATCCGCACGCATGTCGAAGCGCTGCCGTGGGTTGCACATGCACGTATTTCGCGCGAATGGCCGGATGCGGTAGCGATCAATGTCATCGAGCGCCAACCTGCCGCACGCTGGGACGAGCGCTCCTTGCTCGACAGCGAGGGCCGCGTGTACACGCCACCGGCCGCTGATCTTGCCGGCGCCGACACGATATCCCTGCCACAGCTTGCCGGTCCGGAAGCGCGCGTCGACGAAGTTCGCCAGAGCTATGCGCAACTGTCCGCTGCGCTGGCCGACGGTCCGCTGGCGCTGTCCGGCCTCGCGCTGGATGCACGCGGCGAATGGACCGCGCAGGCGCGTACCGGCGTCTCGCTGCGCCTTGGCAAGGACGATCCGGTGACGCAGGCGCCGCTGCTGAACGGCGCTGTCGCGCGCAGCCTCGCGTCGCGCATGGACAGCGTCGCTTATATCGATCTGCGCTATACGAACGGCTTCGCGGTCGGCTGGCGTGACGGCAGTACCACGGCGACGGATGTGCCACGCACCAAGGGAGCGCGGAAATGAGTCGTCGCACGTCGCCGGAATATCTGGTCAGCCTCGACGTCGGTACGTCGAAAGTCGTCGCCCTGATCGGCGAAATCACCGAAGAGGGCAAATTGCGCGTCGTTGGCTTCGGCTCGCAGGCATCGCGCGGCTTGCGCCGCGGCGTGGTCGTCAACATCGAGGCCACTGTCGAATCGATCCGTCGTGCGGTGGAGGCGGCGGAGTTGATGGCCAACTGCCGTGTGCGTTCGGCCTATGTCAACATCACCGGCAGCCATATCAAGAGTCGCGATTCGATCGGCGTGGTGCCGATCCGTCATCGCGAGGTTACGCAGCGCGACGTCGATGCCGTGATCGAGGCGGCAAGCGCCGTCGCGATTCCGGCCGACCAGCAGATCCTGCATGTGGTGCCGCAGGAATTCATCGTCGACGGCCAGGAAGGAATCCACGATCCGATCGGCATGAGCGCGGTGCGGCTGGAGTGCAAGGTGCATATCGTCATCGGCACGGTCAGCGCTGCGCAGAACCTCTACAAGTGCGTCGAGCGCTGTGGGCTCACGGTCGAAAAGCTGGCGCTGCCGCATCTGGCGTCGGCGGAAGCGGTACTGGGGCCGGATGAGCGCGAGCTCGGTGTCGCGGTGATCGACATCGGCGCCGGCACGACCGACATCGCGGTGTTCCAGGGTGGTTCGATCCGCCACACGGCGGTACTGCCGATCGGTGGCGATCAGGTTACCAATGACATCGCGGTCGCGTTCCGCACACCCCCGCCGAATGCCGAGGAAATCAAACTCAAGCACGGCTGTGCCCTGCCGCAGTTGATCGACTTCGACACGCCGATCGACGTGCCGAGCGTAGGCGACAACCCGGTTCGGCGCCTGTCTCGGCACATGCTGACCGAGGTCATGAAGCCGCGCTACGAGGAACTATTCCGCTACGTGCGCAAGGAACTGCATCGTGCGGACGCATATGAGCTCATCGCCGGCGGCGTGGTCCTCACCGGGGGTGCGGCGCTGGCGCCGGGCGCGCTGGAGCTGGCGGAAGAGGTGTTTGAAGTGCCGGTGCGGCTCGGTGTGCCGCACCAGGTGGAAGGTATCGAGGAGGTCACGAAGAGCCCGATCTATTCGGTCGCGGTAGGCCTGCTGCTGTATGCGCGCGCGCAGCGCGGCACGCAGTCGCACGCGCCGGGCAGCGGCCTGCATAACGTCGGGCAGTTTGTGGGCAAGGTGAAAGGTTGGCTTACCGGCCAGCTTTGAGTCCCGCGTCGGGGGCGGCGTGGGTTGATCGGACGTAACCAGGCGTAACTAAATTGGAGGTTCAGCAATGGCGGGCATGACATCGGAAATGTTTGAACTGGTCGACGGGCACTGCAAGCAAGCGGTGATTCGCGTCATCGGCGTCGGCGGCGGCGGCTGCAATACCGTCAACCAGATGGCGCAGGCCAGTATTCAGGGCGTGGAGTTCATCTGCGCGAACACGGATCGCGTGCACCTCGAAAAGTGCGTGCCGAACCATCAACTGCAACTGGGCGCGGCGGTGACGCGCGGTCTCGGCGCGGGCTCCGATCCGCGCGTCGGCCGCGAGGCGGCGGAAGAGGATCGCGATCGCATCCGCGAGATGCTGGAAGGCACCGACCTGCTGTTCATTACCGCCGGCATGGGCGGCGGCACCGGCACCGGGGCGACGCCTGTGATTGCGCAGATTGCCAAGGAGCTCGACATTCTCACGGTCGCGGTGGTGACCAAGCCGTTCCCGCACGAAGGCAAGAAGCGTCTCAGCGTCGCGATGGAAGGGATCCAGCAGCTGCAGCAGCATGTCGATTCGCTGATCCTGATCCCGAACGAAAAGCTGCGTATGGTGCTTGGCGGCGCAGTGACGCTGCTCAGCGGCTTCAAGGCGGCGAACGACGTGCTGCAGAATGCGGTGCAGGGTATTTCCGATCTGATCACGCGTCCGGGCATGATCAACGTCGATTTCGCCGATGTGCGCACCGTCATGGCCAACCGCGGCATGGCCATGATGGGCCTCGGCTCGGCGAGTGGCGAGGATCGCGCGAAACGTGCGGTGGAAGCGGCGCTGTCGAGCCCGCTGCTCGACGATCTGGAGCTGTCCGGCGCGCGCGGCATACTCATCAACATCACCTGTGATGACACGCTCACGCTCGATGAGCTGGAAATGATCAACGAACGCATCAACGAGATCGCATCGGGCGATGCGGACATGAAGTCCGGCACCTCCTTTGATCCGAACCTCAACGGCGAGCTGCGGGTGACGGTGGTCGCGACCGGTCTCGAAGGCATCAAGGGCAAGGGGGTGAAAGAGACCGTGCAGAGCTCGCTGACGTCGGTGTTGGCGACACATGGCATGCGCAAGCCGACAGCGGCGGTGGTAACGCCGTTCGCGCGGACCGAACGTGCCGAACCGAGCGCAATGAATCCGCGCCAGCTCGATACACCGACCTTTCTGCGTCAGCGGCAGGCGGCGACGCATAGCCTGGACGAGCTGAACGAGGACTTGCTGGACATCCCGGCGTTTCTGCGCGCACAGGCGGACTGACCGATGGCTTGCCCCGGGCCTGGAAACTCTTTGGTATCCTAGGAGATCAAATAGTTATGTCGACCTTTCCCCCAAAGGCTCCGAGGCAGCTCCCCCGATGATCCAGCAACGCACCTTGCGCCATCCGATTCGCGCCCGCGGTATCGGTTTGCACAGTGGTCAGCGTGTTTACATGTCGGTACTGCCCGCCGGCCCCGACACGGGTATCGTGTTCCGGCGCGTCGACCTTTCGCCCCCGGTCGACGTGCCGGCGCAAGCCGCGCTGATTGGCGAAACCACGCTGTGCAGCACGCTGGTGCAGGACAGCGTGAAGATCGCGACCGTTGAGCATTTGATGTCCGCGTTTGCCGGTCTCGGTGTCGATAACGCGGTCGTCGAATTGTCGGCGCCCGAGGTGCCGATCATGGATGGCAGTTCCGCGCCATTCGTGTTTCTGTTGCAGTCAGTTGGTTTGCACGAGCAGTCGGCGCCGAAGCGGTTCATCCGCGTCAAGCAGCCCGTGCAAGTGCAGGACGGCGACAAGTGGGCGCGACTTGAACCCTACGGAGGGTTCCGGCTGAATTTCTCGATCGATTTCCAGCATCCGCTGATCCGTGCATCCGGTCAGCAGGCGGCGCTGGAGTTTTCGACGCCTGCTTATATCCGCGAAGTTAGCCGTGCCCGCACCTTTGGCTTCATGAAAGAGTTTGAGTTTCTGCGTGGCCGCCAGCTGGCGCTGGGTGCCAGCCTGGAAAACGCCGTCGCAGTCGACGAGTTCCGCGTGCTGAACCGCGAAGGCTTGCGCTACGAGGACGAATTCGTCCGCCACAAGATTCTCGACGCAGTCGGCGATCTCTATCTGCTCGGCCATCCCCTGCTTGCCAACTACATCGCCTTCAAGTCTGGGCACGGTCTCAACAATATGCTGGCGCGCGCGCTGCTCGCGGATCGTGCGGCGTGGGAGCTGGCGGTGTTTGAAGACGAAGAACTGGCGCCCTCGATGGGCTATCAAAAGCCGGTCGCCGCGCTGGCCTGAGGCTCCCTCAGGCATAAAGTTCAGCGCTCTGATGCGGGGTCCAACGGCCCTATCTATCCTTATTTATTCGCGCCAACTGGCACTCGGATTGCGTAACTCATCGACTTGTTCAACCCAATAGTCGGCGGTCGGTTCAAGGCTACCGCTGATCGGTCCGATGGAATTCCTTAAGGGTTTCGTATGGTTGCATGCATCAGAAGGGTGTGATTACACTCCGACCCTAAAGTTTTAATAGCGACGGGTCGATTTTAATCAGAACCCGATCGCATGCGATTCCAGCCTGCGTGTTGAGAATTTCAAGAAGCTCCTGTTGCCGGAATCGCAGCAGGGTGGAAGTCGCGCCGGAGTCGGTGTGCAGGACGGCAACCTTGTTGCGGAGGTTGGCGAGGCGGACCCGGTTTGATAAAGGGGGACCAAGTACATTGCGAAGGATGCTGTCGGCCTCAGCCAAATGGGAGGCGCGACCAAGCAACCGGGTCAGATTGGATCGCTGGAGCTTCAAGTGCTCAGCGAAAGTGGGTGTTTTGGGATGCATTGAACACCGGTGCTTAGCCCCGGACGAGTCGGAAGCGGAATGGAAATCATTTTAATCAGTCACAAGCGCGGTCGCACCTGGAGGCTCCAACTTGAGCCCAGAAGCGTGCGCATCTGGCTGCCGCTGGCTGCCGCAATGACTGTGTTCGGTTGCGTCCTGTTCGCTGCCGGCTATTGGTTACGTCCGGGCACCGACGGTGTATTGCCTCAGAGTGTGGCCGGTGACTGGAGCGTCGAGTTGCAGCGTCAGCGTGCGGATCTCGTGCAGACGCGAACCAATGCTGAGGAAAATGCGCGCGCGTTGTCGCGGCGCATCGCCATGCTGAATGCCGAGGTCATACGTTTGGACGCCGCCGGCAGCCGCATGATCTCAGTTGCGCACATCGATCCGGCGGAATTCAGCTTCGATAAACCGCCGCCCGTCGGTGGTCCTGCTCCGGCCGGCGATGCGGCGCTCGCGCCAGGCGCCATGTCCGATGTGCTGGCGTCCCTCGACGGTCTTGAGCAAAAACTCAACGATCGCGAGCGTGAAATGCGCGTTCTCGAGGATCTGTTGCTGACGAGCCGCTTGCAGAAGGAAGTACGGCCGTCAGGCTGGCCGGTCGCAGACGGTTACATCACCTCGCCATTCGGTATGCGCACTGATCCGTTCACCGGCCTGCGCAGCAACCATCCCGGTATCGATTTCGCCGCAGCCGAGGGCTCCAACGTAATGGTGGTTGCTTCCGGTATCGTCACCAAAGCCGGGCAGGAACAAGGCTATGACGGTTACGGCGACATGGTTGAAGTTAATCATGGCAATGGTTACGCCACCCGCTACGGGCATAACGAACGGGTACTGGTGCATGTCGGGGATCGCGTGCGCCGTGGCCAGATCATTGCCAAGATGGGCAGTACCGGACGGTCCACGGGTCCGCACGTTCACTTTGAAGTCCTGCTGAACGGCACCCAGGTCAATCCCGAGCAGTACATCGAAGCGGCGCGCTAATCGCGTCCTAAGTTGGTATTCCCCGCAGTTCGTATCTCCCCGAACGTGAACTTTCGGTGAACTCGGCTTGAAAAGCCGAGCCGAGGCATAATAGTCCCCCTGTATCTAAGAAAAGTGGCGCCCGGTAGCGGCGCCCTCAAATCGCCACCGCTCATGATCAACAATCTGCTGGCCCGGATTTTCGGTAGCCGCAATCAGCGCATCGTCAAACGCCTGCAAGGACTTGTCGGGCGCGTCGGTGCGCTTGAATCGAAATATGCCGCGATGAGCGATACTGATCTTGCAGCGCAGACACAGGTTCTGCGCGAGCGGCTCGCCAAGGGCGAAACCCTGGAAGCGATCCAGGCGGATGCCTTTGCAGTCGTCCGCGAAGCCGGCAAACGCGCGCTCGGCATGCGCCATTTCGACGTTCAGGTCATCGGCGGCGCCGTCCTGAATGATGGGAAGATCGCTGAAATGCGTACCGGCGAAGGCAAAACGCTGGTTGCGACGCTTGCCACCTATCTGAATGCGCTGCCCGGCAAGGGCGTGCACGTCGTTACCGTCAATGATTATCTGGCGCGTCGCGACGCCGAGTGGATGGGCCGTATTTACCGTTTCCTGGGGCTCAGTGTCGGCGTCGTCGTGCCGGGCCAGTCGCAGCAGGAAAAGCGCGAAGCTTATGTCGCCGACATCACCTACGCGACCAACAACGAGCTCGGTTTCGACTATCTGCGCGACAACATGGCTTTTGCGCTTGCCGACAAGGTGCAACGGGGCCAGAATTTCGCGGTCATCGACGAAGTCGATTCGATCCTGATCGACGAAGCGCGCACGCCGCTGATCATCAGCGGCCCGACCGATGACGATCCGGAGTTGTGGCTGAAGCTCAACGTGCTGGTGCCGCGCCTGAAGCCGCAGCAGGAAGAGGAAGGTCCAGGTGACTTCTTCGTCGAAGCCAAGACCAAGCAGGTGCACCTGTCCGAGGAAGGGCATGAGCACGTTGAACAGCTGATGCGTGAAGCGGGCTTGCTCGGTGACGACGAAAGCCTCTACGACACCGGCCGCATTGTCCTGATGCATCACCTGAATGCGCTGCTGCGCGCTCATCATCTGTACAAGCGCGATGTCGAGTACATCGTTCGTAACGGCCAGATCATTATCGTCGACGAATTCACCGGTCGCATGATGGTCGGCCGGCGCTGGAGCGACGGCCTGCACCAAGCCATCGAGGCCAAGGAAGGGGTCGATATCCAGCAGGAAAACCAGACGCTGGCGTCGATTACGTTCCAGAACTATTTCCGGCTTTACAAGAAGCTGTCCGGAATGACTGGCACCGCCGACACCGAAGCCTACGAATTCCAGAGCATTTACAACCTCGAAGTGGTAGTCATTCCGACCAATCGGGAGATGGTTCGCCAGGACCAGGGCGATCAGGTGTATATGACCGCCAAGGAGAAGTTCGAGGCGGTCGTGCAGGAAATCATCGCGGCGCGCGGCCGCGGCCAGCCGGTGCTGGTGGGTACCGCGTCGATCGAAACTTCCGAGCTGCTGTCCGGCATGCTGCGCAAGCAGAATGTGCCGCATGAAGTGCTGAACGCCAAGCAGCATGAACGCGAAGCTGAGATCGTGGCGCAAGCAGGTCGTCCCGGCGCCGTCATGATCGCGACCAATATGGCTGGTCGTGGTACTGATATCGTGCTGGGCGGCAATCTGGAGTCGGAGCTGGCAAAGCTGCCGGAAGACGACAAGGCCACGCGCGATTCGGCGCGCGTGGAATGGCAGAAGCGCCATGACGCGACCATCGCCGCCGGAGGGCTCTACGTCATCGGTTCTGAGCGCCACGAATCGCGGCGCATCGACAACCAGTTGCGCGGCCGTTCCGGCCGTCAGGGTGATCCCGGCGCATCGCGCTTCTACCTGTCGCTCGAAGACAACCTGATGCGCATCTTCCTGCCGCCCCGCATGCGGGCGATGCTGCAAGGGTTGGGCATGCAGGAAGGCGAGGTGCTGGAGCATCGCTGGGTGACGCGCGCGATCGAAACCGCGCAACGCAAGGTGGAAGCGCACAACTTCGACATCCGCAAGAATTTGCTCGATTACGACAACGTCGCCAACGATCAGCGCAAGGTTATTTATGAGTTGCGCGACGAACTGATGGCGTCGGAAGCAGTATCCGTAATGATTGACGAGATCCGCCGCGATGTTGTCAGCGCAGTGATCGACGCCTACATCCCGCCGCAGACGCTGGAGGATCTGTGGAACGCATCAGGGCTTGAGGAAGCCTTACAGCGGGATTTTGCGCTGTCGCTGCCGATACGGCAGTGGCTCGCCGCCGAAAAGGATCTCGACGAGCGTGCGCTACGCGAGCGCATCCAGAAATCCGTGGAAACCGCCTACGCGCAGAAGCGCGAGAAGTTCGGCGCCGAGCTGATGCAACACGTCGAGAAGTCGATCATGCTGCAGGCGCTCGATCGCTTTTGGCGCGAACACTTGGCATCGACTGATTACCTGCGCCAGGGCATTCACCTGCGCGGCTACGCGCAGAAGGACCCGAAGCAGGAGTTCAAGCGCGAAGCCTTCACGATGTTCAACGACATGCTGGCGCGCTTCAAACACGAGGTGATCAGCCTGCTGGTCGCTCGCGTGCAGATCCAGACCGAGGCGGACGTTACCGCGATCGAAGCGGAAGAGCGCCGCCGTGCGCAGGCGCGTGCAATGCAGTTCCAGCATGCCGATGCGCCGCTTTCGGTCATCGACGAAGCGCCGACCGAAGAAGATGTGATCTCCACCGGACCGTCCCGCCCAGCGACACCTCAAGGGCGTCCGCTGGCAGTGTCCCAGCCGCCGGCGGCGCGACCCGAAACCTTCGTACGAGAAATGCCGAAAGTGGGACGCAACGATCCCTGTCCCTGCGGTTCGGGCAAGAAGTACAAGCAGTGTCACGGCCGGTTGGGATAAGCGGATTCCTTTGCCGTTGATGGCTTCGCGGTGGCGATGGATTGCGGATGGGAATGTGTGTGCCCGTCATCTGCATGCCGCGGAATTATCCCGTTAGAATTGCCGCGTACATTTTGATGTCATCCCGGCTCTCGGGCTGCAGATCTGCAACTGTATGGATTCCATAAACCAATGCCTGTTCAATTAAAGGTTCCGGAGAACCTCTCCGGCATTCGCGGAGTAAGGCTTGGCTTTTCCGAAGCGGCGATCAAGAAACCTGGCCGCAAGGATCTGCTGGTGATCGAGCTGGCAGCGGGAACGCGCGTGGCCGGCGTGTTCACGCAAAATGCGTTCGCCGCGGCACCGGTACAAGTGTGCCGCGAGCGGCTTGCCGCCGGCACGCCGATCCGTGGCCTGCTGGTCAACGCGGGCAACGCCAATGCCGCCACCGGCTCGCAGGGAATCGCGGACGCGAAGGCGACGACAGCCGCAGCGGCGCGGGCGATTGGAGTTTCTCCCGAAGCGGTGCTGCCGTTTTCGACCGGCGTGATCGGCCAGAAGCTGCCGGTGGATCGCATGACCGCCGCGATGCCGGCGGCCGTGTCCGCACTGCGGGCCGACGGCTGGCTCGATGCCGCTCACACGATCATGACCACCGATACAGTGCCTAAGGGCGCGAATCGGCGCGTGGCGACGTCACAGGGCGAAGTGACGGTGACCGGCATCGCCAAGGGTGTCGGCATGATCGAACCGCATATGGCGACGATGCTGGCGTTCATCGGCACCGATGCGCGGCTGACCGACGATGCGACTCGCGAAGCGCTGCGGCGTGCGGTGGCGCAGTCATTCAACTGCGTTACCGTGGACAGCGATACTTCCACCAACGACTCCTGCGTGTTGTTTGCAACCGCGCAGGTGGGTGTACGGGATGTTGGCGTCACCGACCCCGATTTCGAAGCGATTCTCGGCGCCGTCACGGAGGTGTGTATCGAACTCGCGCAAGCGGTCGTACGCGACGGCGAGGGGGCGACGAAGTTCATCAGCGTCGAGGTGTCCGGCGCCCGCGATGAAGCCGAGGCGCGGCAGGTGGCTTATTCGATCGCCAATTCGCCGCTGGTGAAGACTGCGATGTTTGCCGGCGATGCCAACTGGGGTCGCATCGTGATGGCGATCGGCAAGGCGGGCGTTACCGGGCTCGATCCAGGCCGCGTGCGCGTCGCGCTTGACGACGTGGTGCTGATCGAGCGTGGCGAGCCGCATCCGGACTATCGCGAGGAGCGCGGCGCGGCCATCGTCGCCAAGCCCGAATTTGCGATTCGTGCCGACCTTGGTCGCGGCATCGCCAGCGGTCATGTGTGGACCTGCGATTTCAGCTATGACTACGTGAAGATCAACGCGGAGTACCGGACCTGAAGCCGCTGCTCCCGGTCGCCTGCGGCGTCCTCGTCGATGCCGATGGCAAGGTTCTGATTGCGCAGCGGCCGGCAGGTAAAGTCGCAGCCGGCAAATGGGAGTTTCCCGGCGGCAAGATCGAGCCCGGCGAATCGGCGCTGCAAGCGTTGAGGCGGGAATTACAGGAAGAACTCGGCGTGATCGTGCGGGAAGCGCGGCGGCTGATCCGTTTCACGCACGAGTACAGTGATCGCAAGGTCACTCTCGATACCTGGCGCATCGACAGCTATGACGGCCAGCCCGAATCGCGCGAAGGGCAGGCGTTGCGCTGGATGAAGCCGTCGGCATTGACCGGACTCGATGTGCTGCCGACCGTGGTTCCGGCGGTTGCGGCATTGATACTGCCTGCGCACTATGTGTTCACGCCGCTGGACGCTACCGCAGATTTCCTGCTCGCCGGCCTCGACAACCTGCCGCGCGGAGCTCTGCTCCGCTTGCGCCAGCCCGCTCTTAATGATGCGGACTATGCGCGGCTCGCGGGGCGGTTGGCCGCGCCGTGCCGGAGTCGTGGGATCGGACTGATGCTGGATCGCGCGCCTGGCTTGGTTACGGAACTGGGCGTGGCAGGCTGGCACGTCACCGAGGCGCGGCTGGGAATGCTGGAGGCAGGTCCTAGCCGCCCCCACGGATGGATCGCGGCTTCAGTCCACGGTGCGGATGCACTCGTCAGGGCCGGCAGCGCGGGCGCCGATTTCGCAGTGCTTGGACCGATCCGCGAGACGACGACGCATCCGGGGACAGTGGGAATCGGATGGGCAGGGTTTGAGCGGATCATCGATGTGTCCACAATGCCGGTTTATGCGATCGGCGGTTTGGGCCCTGGCCAGTTGTACGAGGCGCAGTCCCGGGGTGCGCAAGGTATCGCGGGCATCCGCGCCTACTGGTCCGGGTCGGCTTCTTCTGGAGATTCCGGCGCGTCGGTGTTTTCGAGCGGCAGCGCGTAACGGCCGGATAGCCAGGCGCCGAAATCCATCAGTTTGCAGCGTTCGCAGCAGAACGGACGCCAGGGGTTACTGGTGTCCAGCCGCGTGCTGGTACCGCACTGCGGGCAGGCTGCGATCCGCTCCGGCATCAAGCAGCGACGCCTCCGGCCGGGCTGCAGCACTGGAGCCAGAAGCGCACGTCACCAGTTTCCTGAACATTGCGCTTGTCGATGTCGCCGAGACGCATGAAGCGCACTGAGATGCGGTGCCGACTGGCACTGATTTCCGGATATACATCCACCTCCGTCAACAGGTGCACGCGCACCAGCGAATAATGCGCCTGCGGCACATGCAGGAAGACGCCGCCAGAGGCAATCTGCTCGACCGGCTGGTTAGCGCCGCGCAGCAACCGCAGGCTCAGGTTGACGCCAGCGCTATAGGGTTGCAGCCGCGCGACCCACGAATCGAGATCGCGCTGTGCAGTGCTAGGACGCCGGCTCAGCCAATGTGCATAGGCCGGCAGATCGAACATGCAAGTACCGCCCGGGATTGCGCTGCGGCTGTGAACGCTGTACAGAAAATCGCTTTCGCGCAGCAGGATCGACGGGTTCGACGAGACACTGCGCTGCAGTGCCGCGAGCGCGGCGGTGATTTCGGCGAGCACTGCTCGCAGCTTGTCACGATTCACGTCCGGCCGGTCGCCAATGCGCTGCAGCGCCGCCTGCTGTTCGCCCAAGTCCTTCAGCAATTCACTCTTGAGATCGCTGCGGCCGAGCACGGACAAGGTATCGAGCAAGGTCCGTACGCTCGAACGCATGCCCCAATCGCTGGGATCGGCACGGCCGTGAGTGAGTTCAGACAACAGGAACTGCAGGCGCAGGAACGACCGAGTCCGCTCGTTGAGCGGTTGCTCAAAAATAAAGCAGTCGGCCTCTGGATGCATTGTTAACGGGCCCTTAGTCGATTCCTGCCAATTTTGCGATTGTGACCCGCTATACCCGTAGCCGCAAACGGACCGTGTTTCTAACCGCTCTGCGCGAGCTGCTGGTACAGCCGGTGCAAGCGCAGCACGGCGGTTTCGAGATCACGATTCTCGTCACTGTTATCGAGCACATCGTCCGCGTGCGCCAGCCGCGTCGCGCGATCGGTCTGTGCCGCCAGCATGAGCTTTGCCGCGGGTTCGTCGATGTTGTCCCGCAGCAGTAGGCGGCGCAACTGCGTTGCCGGCGGCGCATCGACGACGAGCACGCGATCAACAAGCTTGTACATGCCGGATTCGATGAGGATCGCATTCGACAGCACGCAGTACGGCGGTGGCTGCCGCGCGCGCCAGTCGTTGATGCGCTCGCGAATCGCGGGATGCGTGATTGCTTCCAGATCGCGCAATACTTGCTGATCAGCAAACGCGAGCTCGCGCATCTTGGGTCGATTGAGTGTGCCGTCGGCCAGCAGGATCTCGCGTCCGAAACGTTCTGCGATGCGATCGAGTACCGGCGACGGCGGGGCCACCACTTCGCGCGCTACGATATCCGCTTCGAGCAGCGGAACCCCTAGTTTCTGGAAGAGTCTGCCAACGTGGCTTTTTCCCGATGCGATGCCGCCGGTCAGTCCGATCGTGAAGGTCATCCCGGCATCCCCGCAACGTGTGCATATGCCTGCCGCAGCGTATCGCCCCAGAGCAGCATGATCCAGCCGGCGGCGGCGAGGTAAGGACCAAACGGAATCGGCACGCTGCGATCCTGCCGCCGCGCGAGGATAAGCGTGATGCCGACCAGAGCGCCGACCAGGGACGACAGCAGGATGATGCCGGGCAGTGCCACCCAGCCCATCCATGCGCCGAGCGCGGCGAGCAGCTTGAAATCGCCATAACCCATACCTTCCTTGCCGGTCAGCAGCCGAAACACGTGATAAACACCCCACAAGCTCAGGTAACCGGCCGCCGCGCCCACTATAGCCGCCGTCGGGACCGTGAACAGTCTGAAGAGGCTGAGCAGGAGGCCGAGCCACAACAGCGGCAGCGTGAGGCTGTCGGGCAGCAGTTGTGTGTTCAGATCGATGACCGCGAGCGCCAGCAGCATCCACGTGAACGCGAGAGTCGCGGCAAGCATCGGCGACCAGCCGAAGTGCGCCGCGCACAGTCCGCACAGGATCGCGCTGGTTGCTTCCACTAAAGGGTATTGCGCGGAAATCTGAGCCTTGCACGCGGCGCAGCGCCCGCGCAGCCACAACCAGCTCAGAATCGGAATGTTCTGCCAGGCTCGAATCTTGGCGTCACAAGCCGGGCAGTGGGACGGTGGGTAGGCCAGCGACAGCCGTGGAGGATCCGGCTCGGGAGACAGTTCCAGGGCGATGTGACAATCACGTTTCCACTCCGCCTCCATCATGCGCGGCAGGCGCAGGATCACGACATTGAGGAAGCTGCCGACGAGGGCGCCGAGTACCGTAACGAAGCCGATCAGCAATGCCGGCTGGTCGGCGAAATCCTCCGCCAGCCACATCGTTAGGGCCTGTTAATACTGACTTTGATCGCTGCGTTGCCGCCCAAAATGGCGCCAGGCAAGGCGCGCCGAGCGAAGTGTGGTGACTCCACATGAGCGAGGCGCAACGCGGCATGGCGCCCTTTTGGGCGCAACCCAGGCCCGCGGCACGGTGTCGTGAGCGCAGCGAGCGTGGGTGCGGACGCGGGCCACTTCGGCGCCTCCCGCACCCATTGCTGCGCAAACACCGTGTCGGCGCCGATGGGACGGGACCGTATGGGCATAGCGCTACGTCTCTCGCTCCTCGTGTACGTCAAGTACACCGCGTCGCTCGTTCCTTGCGCTGTGCCCATACGGTCTCCGTCGCAGCGATCAAAGTCAGTATTAACAGGCCCTAGACGGCCTTTCCGAGATTGAAAATCGGCAGGTACATGGCGACCACTAAGCCGCCGACAAGCACGCCTAGAATCGACATGATCATTGGTTCCAGCAGGCTCGACAGGGCATCTACTAGCGCGTCCACTTCCGCTTCGTAATAGTCGGCGACCTTCGCGCACATGCTATCCAACGCGCCGGATTCCTCGCCGATCTGCACCATCTGCGTGGCCATCGGCGGGAACAGACCACTTTGCTGCATGGTCAGGTTCAACGTCTGGCCGGTCGAAACCTGCTCGCGCATTTGCAGGATGCCTTCGGTGAAGATGATGTTGCCGGAAGCTTTGGCGACGGATTCCATCGCATCGACCAGCGGGACACCGGCGGCGAACATGGTTGAAAGCGTGCGCGCGTAGCGTGCCACCGCCGACTTATAGAGGATCACGCCGACGATCGGTGCACGCAGCATCGCGCGGTCGAGAAAGCGGCGGAAAGTCGCGGAACGCAGGTGGGCCTGCTGGAAGCCAACAAAGACGCCGACGCCAACCATGAGCAGGAACCACCATTTGTTCTGCACGAATACCGATAGCCCGATCACCATTTTGGTGAACGCCGGCAGATCCGCTCCGAAGCTAGAGAACAAATCCTGGAACTGCGGCACGACGAAATACAGCAGGATGCCGGTGACGATGAACGCAACGACGACGACCGCCGTCGGATAGGTCAGCGCTTTTTTGACTTTTTTCTTGATCGCCTCGGTTTTTTCCTTGTAGGTGGCGATCTTGTCGAGCAACGTCTCCAGCGAGCCCGAACGCTCTCCTGCATCGACGAGATTTGTATACATTTCGTCGAAGTACTGGGGATGCATGGCCAGACTTTCCGACAGCGAAGAGCCGCCTTCGATGCCGGTCTTCACGGCGAGGATCAGCTCGCTCATGCTGGGGTTTTCATGGCTGCGACCGACGAGTTCGAGCGCTTGCACGAGCGGCAGACCCGCCCCCATCATCGTCGAAAGCTGACGGCTGAAGATCGCGATGTCTTGCGCCGAGACCTTGCGCTTGCGCTTGGTGAACAGGCCGCTTTTCTTGCGCACGCGCACCGGTACGATGCCCTGGCGGCGCAATTGCGATTTGATCAGCGCTTCGCTGGGACCGACGCTTTCGCCCTTGACGCGGGCGCCCTTGCGGTCAGTGCCTTCCCAAGCGTAGGTGAATTCCTTGGCAACGGCTTCAGCCATGCGTCTCCCCCGGTTCGGGCGCGATTAGGATGTCCAGCTTCATACTCTATTCCATTGTGCAGCGGTTGGCTTCGAGCAGGTCGATCGCGCCCTCGCGCACCTTTCTCAATGCGGACTGGCGCAGATTGGGGACACCTTCCTTTTGCGCCTGGTCGCCGATCTGCATCGTATTGCAGCCTTCCATGATCATGCGTCCCATGGTTTCGCTGATCGGCATCACCTGGTAGATGCCGGTGCGTCCCTTGTAGCCGTCATTGCATTGTTCGCAGCCGACCGCCTTGTAAATGGTGAATCCCTTCGCGTCGACCTCCGCCTCGGTAAAGCCTTCCTTCAGCAATTCAGTGCGCGGAATGTTGTCGGGCTTTTTGCAGACCTTACAGAGCTTGCGCGCGAGACGCTGTGCGATGATTAGAGACACGCAGGCGGCGATGTTGTACGCCGCTACGCCCATGTTCAGCAGACGGGTCAGAGTTTGCGGCGCATCGTTTGTGTGCAGTGTCGAGAGCACCAAATGGCCCGTCTGCGCTGCCTTGATCGCGATCTCGGCGGTTTCCAGGTCGCGGATTTCGCCGACCATGATGACGTCCGGATCCTGGCGCAGGAAGGCTTTCAGTGCATCCGCGAAGTTCAGTCCCACTTTCGGATTGACGTTGACCTGATTGATGCCGGGAAGATTGATTTCCGCGGGATCCTCGGCGGTCGAAATATTGCAATCCTCTGTATTGAGGATGTTGAGGCCGGTATACAGGGATACGGTTTTGCCGGACCCGGTCGGTCCGGTCACCAGGATCATGCCTTGCGGCCGGCCCAGTGCCTTCAAATACAGTTCTTTCTGCTCGGGCTCGTAGCCCAGCGCATCGATACCAAGCATCGCGCTCGACGCATCGAGAATACGCAGCACGATCTTTTCGCCCCACAGCGTCGGGCAGGTGTTGACGCGAAAATCGATCGATTTGCTCTTCGAGAGATTCAGCTTGATACGACCGTCCTGCGGCGCTCGGCGCTCAGCCAGGTCGAGCCGCGACATCACTTTGAGGCGCGCGGCCAGACGGCTGCCCATTTGCACCGGCGGACTGCTAACTTCCCTGAGCACCCCGTCCTGACGGTAGCGGACGCGGTACTTTTTTTCATAAGGTTCGAAATGGATATCTGACGCGCCGCGATTGATCGCATCGAGCAGCAATTTATTGACATAGCGCACGACCGGTGCATCGTCGGCATCCGAGCGCGTGACCACCTCGGCAGCAGCGGCATCTTCGCTACCGTCCGAGATGTCGAGGTTGTCTAGATCTGAATCGCCGACGCTCATCGACGATTGTTCGGCCGCGTTGAGCACGGTTTCGATGCTTTTGGCGAGCTTGTCTTCTTCGACCAGAACGCCTTCGGTCAGGTAATTAGTCGCGAATTTGACTTCGTCAAGTGCCGTTAGATTGGTTGGATCTGAAATTGCCACGAACAGCTTGCGTCCGCGCTTGAACAGCGGCAGTACGCGCTGGCTGCGAATGATCTTCTCGTTCAACTCCTTGACTAGCACTTGATCGATTTCGATCGCATTCAAGTCCAGCAGCGGTGCGCCGAACTCTATGCTGGCAAGCTCGGCGAGCTTACCCGCGGGAATCAACTTGCCCTCGACCAAGGCACTGACGAGCGATACGCCGCCCTTCTGCGCGCGCTGTTGGGCATCCCGGACCTGCTGCTCGTTGAGCAGGCCATCCACGACCAGCTTGCGTGCAAGGCCGGATATGATGGGGGTGGGCGTGATGTTCTGAGGGGTGGCTGCCATGGGATTCAGACGCTTACCGCTGCAAGTTCGGGTCGAAACTAGCTATTAAGCGGCCCCGCGTCAATGTACTTTAGCCGAAAGGCTACTGTGGTCCGATATCAAAGTTTGGCCGAGGGGGAGGAAAAGCGTGATTAGCATCATTTTGCCCGCAAAGAACGAGGCTAAAGCGCTGGTTGATTTGCTGCCGAAGCTGCGGGCGGTGATGCCCAATGCGGAGATCATCGTTTCCGACGACGGCTCGACGGATGATACAGCCGCTTTATGCAGAAAAATGGATGTGAAGCGCGTATCAACGCCTTATTCAATGGGCAACGGCGCTGCGATTAAGCGCGGGGTGAGCGCGGCCTCCGGTGAAATTTTTGTGCTCATGGATGCCGACGGGCAGCATGATCCCGGCGAGATTGCGCGGTTGCTGGAAAAACTCGGTGAGGGGTATGACATGGTGGTCGGCGCGCGCAACTGGAGTGGCCAAGCGGGTTTTGGGCGCGGACTTGCTAACAAATTCTATAACCGCATAGCAACATCAATGACCGGATTTAAAGTCGCAGATCTCACTTCCGGTTACCGCGTTGTTCGAGCCGACAGATTTCGTCAGTTCATCCATCTCTTGCCGAACGGATTTTCGTATCCCACAACAATCACGATGGCATTTTTTCGTAGCGCTTATCCCGTAGCCTATGAGCCTATTGACGTCGCGCGACGGGTCGGCAAAAGCCATATTCGCCCTTTTCGAGATGGCTTACGGTTTTTGCTCATCATCTTCAAAATAGCCACGCTTTATTCCCCGTTGAAGCTATTTGCTCCGGTCAGTGGGTTCTTCTTATTTTTAGGTATTGGCTATTACGGGTACACTTTCTTTACAGCGCACCGTTTCACGAACATGAGTGCCCTCCTGTTCAGCGCCTCGGTGCTCGTATTTCTGATAGGGCTGGTTTCCGAGCAGATCGCGCTTCTCACATACAGTAAATCGCAAAGTTGAATGCAATTCGATGCCATGAAGACCCAGAGCATGTTGTATTCTTTTGGATCACTGCACTTTTGCCAAAAGGGCGCCCACTCAGGTGCCGTTGCAGGGATCCAAAAGGGGATAGCACGCTCTAGGGCCGTCATGGTGACTGTCCAATGAAATCATCACGATGCCTTCTTGTCATCACCACTTCATTTCCCAAGAACGGAGACGGCAGCGAGTCCGCGGGATCGTTTGTCGCCGATCTGGTGGAGGCTCTTGCGCAATACTTGCCAGTGCGAGTTGTCGCGCCGGGGCCAGTCGATGTGGTGGAAATTGCATCGACAAATCTCAAAATATACCGTTATCGGAGCCCAGATAAGCCCTTGTCCACGCTGCAGGCCTCGCGCCCTTGGGAGGCGTTAGCAATCGTTTCGACGCTGCGAGCGGGTATGCGCGCAGCATCGCTGGCGGCATCTGATGGCTGCGTTACTTACTGCCTTGCATTGTGGGCGCTTCCCAGCGGTTTTTGGGCGAACCACTTGCTACGTAAGCACGGTATCCCCTATTCGGTTTGGATGCTTGGTAGCGATGTGTGGTCGTTGGGACGTATTCCACTTGTGCGGAGAGTGCTGGCTCGCGTAATGCAAAAGGCTGATCGACGCTTTGCGGACGGTCTTCTGCTCGCAGAGGACAGTGAAGCAATTTGCGGATTGCCCGTTGAATTCCTGCCCAGTACCCGAAACATGCAACTCAGGCGACAAAAGCCATTGGCTGTTGGGCCTCCTTATCGGTTGCTGTTTCTTGGCCGCTGGCATCCGAATAAGGGCCCCGACCTTCTGCTCGAAGCGCTTGCTATGTTGAAGGAATTAGACTGGGCACGCATTGCACAAGTTGATATTTTTGGCGGTGGAGCGATGGCTAGCTACATTGACGGTGAAGCGAAACGGCTGATTAAAGCGGGCAGGCCGATTACGGTAGGGGGATTTCTCGATAAGAAATCTGCAGAACGAGTGATTTGCGACGCTGATTACCTTGTCATCCCCTCACGCATAGAAAGCATCCCCGTGGTGTTTTCGGATGCTCTAAAGCTTGGGTGCCCAGTTATTTGTAATCCGGTCGGCGACCTTAGCCGCATTGTTCCCGATTGGGGAGTCGGGTTCTGCGCCGATGCAGTCAGCGCTTCTGCGCTATGTACAGCTTTGCAACGCGCGCTTTCGACGCCGCCAGCGACCTTCGTCCACGCTCTAGAGGTCGCAGCTGAAAAATTTTCCCTGCATTCAACAGTGTGCCCTAAGATTTTATCTCTTTTGAGTGATTTTTGAAAAACTCTGAAATTCCATCGTCAGTTATATATTGATGAGCCGTATGTTCGAGGTAAGCTCAAGGGAGCAATGAATGGAGTGCATTCGCTAGATAATCAATCTGCGAATCGTTGCTCCATGGGCCTGCCGGGAGAAGCAGGTGCTTACGCCAAATAATCTCAGTTATCGGTAAAGTATCGCGGCGGATATCAGAAAAATCCCGCTGAAGATGCAAAGGGGGGTAGCGCCATTTTGTTTCGATTCCCAATTGCGCGAGCTTGCTACCCAACTCCAGACGATCATGGGTCCCCAGCATAATCGGATAATAGGTAAAGGTATGCGGTTGCTGAGCTGTCGATTCCGGCAGCTGCAGTTCCCGAATATCTCTCAACGCAGCGCTCAGCTTTTCCGCATTGTGTTGGCGTTTGGAAATGACATTGTCCTGCTTTAGAAAGCAGTTCAGAGCAATTGTGGCCTGTAGATTATGGATAGCACGAGGTTGATAAGTCGCATAGCTGTCCAGCCGAAACGCTTCCGTTTCGTTCACGCTGTCAGATGCCGCGCGATGAGATTGGCCCAAACCTAGTCGAAGGATCGCTGGCTTCAGGCGATATGCAAGGTAAGTGCTGAAGATTCGATCCCAGGTTTCTTTCGTGTTTGGGACGCTCAGGGGCTGGGAGGATACAGAACGCCAGACGTCTTCCCGATTGGTAAGCAAAGCGCCGCCCAGAATTGCCCCCAACGGTTTGTCCACATTGAAGCTGAGAATCGCTGCGTCGCCCCAGCTGCCGAGCAAACGGCCGTCGACTGAAGCTCCTCCGGCAAGATGGACCGCGTTCTCTATCAAAAACAAATTATTTCTATCAGCAAGCCGGCGAAGAGTTCGTACATCAGCCGCTTTTCCATACGTATGGGTAGCAACGAGAGCCCTGCTACCGGCCGTGATCATGCGCTCTACGGACGCAGGATCAACTGTAAAGTCTGATCGTACGTCGACGAACGCCAGTCCAGCGCAATACTGGCGTAACAGTACCGCTGTTGGGCGATGCATGATCGACGTTAGTAGCCACTCCCCCGAAAGTTCGCGGAGCTTGGCGAGCAAGAAGAGCCCAGATCGCGCACGATCTAAAAGGACGCAATAGCGCACGCCATATCGGCTTCGGATTTGATCGGTCAAGCGATCAAGCTTGTCTGGGCGCAACGCACCCTCAAGATCTCTCAGCCGCCAGTTCGGTTGGACAACCGGCGGCAGCCGGTAGCGATCCGGCTTCTCAGGTTGAAAGCGATCAGCGTTGTGCAGGTTCATTGATTGTCGGATTACGCGACCGGCTCATTTTGACACGCTGCAAGAGACGATAAATATCAAGAGCTATGCCGAGCAGCGGGTTATACCAATAAAATACGTTGTAAGTTTTTGGTTTGGCGCCCATAGACTGCTTAAATCGCCCGATGCCGGGTCGATTGCCTTCTCTGCCAATTCCGCCACCGACAAAGTCAAGGGTTTTCAATCCTCTATTTTTGGCCCAACGAATGAGGCACCAAACCAGTAAATGATTGGCTTTAACGTCTCTGGCGCGATTCAGGGAAACGGCATCCCAGTAATAGCATGTATTGCTGTCATGCAGCGTCCAAATCATGCTTATGACTTGCCCTTGATGAGTCGCGCATAGTAGACCAATTCCAAGCTCATTTTGTCTTTCAAGAATCTCTTCGTATAGCCGAAGGGGATGGTTAGGTTCAATTCCCTGCTTTTCGTAGGTGTCTCTTAACATGGGGCTAAGGCTATCAAGCAAAGCCCGCCCACGTTTCCAATGCAGTCTGACGCCATTCCGAAGAGCGGCCCGCACGCACGATTTTTGTTGTGCTAACGTGGACCAGAGCTCTTCCAGTGGCGGGGTGAGATCGAGCTCCAGGTTATACAAAATTTCTTTGCGGTTTATATGCAGACCTTCAACGGGAATATTGGCGGGAACCGTCGCCTGCAAGTAGGCGACATTATTGGCGCGCGCCCAGATTCTTAAGGCATGTCCAGCTTCAGCACAATATTCCGCAGGACTGCATAGTGGAGTTGCCGCAGGAGTGCCAATTTTTCTCAGTGGAGCGCCCCAGATTGGTATTAGTCCCAGTCGGCGGCCAACAACAGGTGAAACGGCTACTAACCGATCGCCGGAAAAGAAACCAACGAGTACCAGCTTAAGCTTGAAGCATCGCACTAAGAGCTGTACCCATTCCATGCGATGAAACGCTGAATGGTTACTCGCCGCAAGAAAATTTTGGTAAGTTGCCACGTCAATTTTCTTTGCGACAAGACTACTCATTGACTGGCTTCCGGGCAATAAATAGTGAGTTATGCCAGCGACGTCCACTCATCAACGATGTACGTCTATGCCAAGCCACCTCAGCCCGAGCTAATCTACTGATATATCGGCTACTAATAAAGCCGATCCAAATCAAGTATATCCACGGAAATCTCGGTGCGCGCACAACCCGCTCCTCTTCAACATGAAAGCCGGCAGTCGAGAGCGCGCGCTGAATAACGTTGGATGGCCGCTTTGTCAGATTTGGAGCATCGGGATGTTGTCGCCACTTAGGGCTTACGGAAATCTGGTCAAGTAGAAGAAAGATTCCGCCAGGTGTTAAAACACGATAAATTTCGGCTAACACCTCTATTAGTTTTTCGTCAGGGACATAACAGAGCGATTCTCTCGCAATGACCCGGTCAAACGAGTGAGCGTCAAACGGAAGCCGCATGCCATCGACCTTGGCAAAGATGATATTGGAGATTCCCGCGCAAAAGTTTCGCGCGGTTTCAAGAATGCCGCTGGAAAGATCAATTCCGACTAGGAAATCGCCAATCATCGCACTCTTGTGCAGGAAGATCCCTGTTCCGCAGCCAAAATCAAGAAGCGCTTTAAATTGGCCGGCATTCAATAATGCCGGTATCAATGCCGCATCGAAAACAGCGGCCACATATTGCGCTTTTTGCCCACCCCGATTGTGTGGAGCTAATGTTCCATAGGGGCCAAATTGTGCCAGCTGGTCGTAGTGTTTCTCCACCTTTCGGAAGTGCATGGCATCTAACCGTTATCGAGCAATTAGCCTGTGCGAAGCTGACGCCATATAGCGATCTCTTTCGGAGAAAAATAGCCTGTCAACAGAGTGGCTGTGAAGAAAAGCGTCAAGTAAATACAGCTCCCGATCCACCATGGGATGGATAAAGCCCATAGCAGCGCGCCTAAGGGCAGGGCGCGACACGCCAATGACGAAAGAGCACACCATGGAACATGCCAATTTATGGAAACACTTTTCCTCACAAAAAAAGAGGCCACGGCAATTGCAGAAGCGTATCCAACGGTAGCCGAAAGCGCGATCCCGATCATTGATCCCGCAGATGCTGCCAGCAAGACACCTGATACGGTTACGGCAATCCCCAAGGCATCGCATATAACGCGCTGCCATATCAGATCAAGAGGCAACAGGAAGTTCAGCGCCGCGGTGCCGGGCATCAGCAGAATTAATAGTGCCAGCCATCGGAGGAGTTGGATAGCTGCAGCCGAGTCGCCGCCAACAATAATAGCGCTAATCGGCTTCGCATAGAGAAACAGCGGCAAGGCACAGCACCAAGCCAGGAACGCCAACGACCGTGCACAAGTCGAGAAGTCACTTGACAACAGTAGCTTGTCGCCGCGGTACTCGTAGAGCTTTGGATATACCACGGTAAACCAAATGGCTGACAGGGAGTATGCGAGCAGAACGATTTGATAAATGGCGTGATAGGTTCCGGCCATACTGATTTGGCCGATGCTACCAAGTATGGAAACTTCGACCCGTCCGTATGCAAGCGTCAGCACAGATACCGAAAGGAACGGAAGACCGTTGCGGAGCAGATCTATTGATTTGTGCTCGGCAGAAGATGTTCCGGAATCGGGGAGGGCGTTCCAAGTTGATTGCCCCATAAAAATTGAGGTTGCCGCCATTGCGAACAGATATACAGAACTGACGCCGGCCAATCCACCATTGGCGCGTACCGTAATGCCAAATCCAGCTAATGCCGCAACAAAGCCGAGCGAGCGCCATCGCATATAGCGTTTGAAGCCGCCGGTGAGTTGGCTGAACACGGTAAATAGATTCTGGAAGCGGTCAATTAGTGATGCTGCCACAGCGCAGAAGATGATCCAGACGCGTGTCGAAGCGGAGACTCCCTTGACGGGAATTACATATTCCGCATACGTCATCAACAAGATCGCAACTAGAACAGAGACGCCAATTTGAATCCGCAGCACCTGTTTTGCCAGAGAACGAGCGATTTCGGGTTGCCGCGCGCCTTCACGAAGCAATACTTGACTGACGCCCAAGTCTGTCACACCTGCTGCGAGGCTTGATAAGGCCCAAAGAGTGACTAGTGTGCCGAACTGCTCTGGCCCAAGACTGCGAAGCAGCAAAATCAGCGATGCAGCCCAGCATACTTTGGTTAACGCATTGGTCGCAAAAAGTTGCAGAAACCGAAACAATCTTTCAACGAACATGATGCTTTGCCAGCTTGCGATTTATCCAGCGCGCACCATCTATGGCCTGCGCGATTAACGGGGCGGCTGGAATAACAAGGTGATGAATTGGTTCCGTGGTACCTCCCCATTTGCGCTTGAACGCAATCAATCCCTCATCTTCTATGGGGCTGGCCATGAAATCGAAAAAGCGCTTATGTCTCGCGAGCGCATCGCGGATGGTTGTCGCGATGAGCAGTTCGCCGAGTCTGGTCGGATGCCATTGCGGCGGGACTGCAACCTGCACCAGGTGCTGTGAATTTGCCCCACCGATTACGGCAGCCATTCCTGCCGGAGCGTCGTTGACCGTGCCGAGGTAAACGCATCCAAGATCGCGTGACGTCAGACTTTCGATGATCCCGGAAAAGCGTTCCGCGCCATAGTTGACCGGCGCTCCTTTCGCCCGCATCGTCGTTTCATAGAGGGATTGCACGATGGGAACGTCATTCAAAGTGGCCGCTCTGACCTTGCAGCCGCTGCGTATTGATTTGCGAAGCGCCCACCGCAGATTGGGTTCAAAACTTTTCTCGAGATCCTGATCGGACGAAAACGCACTGAGATCTAAAACTTGGCGTACCGCGGCTAGCCGTTGTCCCATTGTTCCATCTGCGCCTGGAGGTATTGGTTCCGGGAACTGTGTGAGGTATTCGCCAGTGAAGGGAATTTCCAGGCGCACGATGCGTTGGCGTAACAGTGCTGACCGGATGGCCTCAAGATTGCGCAAGAAGCATGTGACGTCGCCTTCAATAGCGCCGTATGGGTACGCCGATCCTAGAAGCACACCCAGTGGCAAATGCCGCACCACAAAGCGCAGACCGGCACGGCCCATAGCGTCGCTGACTTCCAGCCACGACGATTTCGCTCTCAGAAAATCGCCTATCCACGTTAGCGCAGGTTCGGTGTGCCAGACATCGAGTCCGCAACTGGAAGGCGATGGCGGTGCCCAGTCAGCGGGCTGGTCGTGAAGCTCGCGTACGAGACATTGGGTCATCGTTTATATCAGTTAGGTCGGTAACTGCTGACGCAGGGCGTTGTTGACACAGCCGATGATGCGCGCAACATCCGAATCCGTTAGTTTAGCCGACAGTGGAAGACTCATGGTCTGGCGCCCGATGCGCATCGCATTCGGCCAGTTATGCGGCTGCCAGCCGTAGCGGGTCTGATAATAGGGATGCTCGGGAATCGAAAGGTAGTGGACACCACTGCCGATGCGTTCGCTGTTCATAGTCTCCAGTAGCTCGTCACGCGATATTCCGCATGCTGCTTCGTCGACGTGTACCGTGAACAGGTGGTGGGCATGACGCGTATCAGGTTCGGGTGGCGCTGGTAACCCAATTGGGGATTGACGGAACGCGTCGATATATTCCCCCCAAATTTCGGCACGTCGTTTCCAGTTCTGCTCGACGCGCGCGAGTTGATGTATGCCAATGGCCGCCTGAATGTCCATCATGTTGTACTTGAAGCCACACTCGACCACTTGGTAGTGCTGATAACCTTTGTCACCGAATCGGTGCCAAGCGTCCCTGCTCATTCCGTGCAGTGCGAGCGTGCGGGCACGGGCGATGTGATGATCAACGCGGCCCAGAATCATTCCGCCCTCGCCGGTAATAACATTCTTCGTTACGTAAAAGCTGAAGCAGCCAAAATCTCCGAAGGTGCCGGTTTTGCGGCCATGGTATTCCGCCTCGATGGCATGTGCGCAGTCTTCTATGACGACCAGATTATGTTTATCAGCGATAGACATGATGCGATCCATGTCACAGGGCCGACCGGCAAAATGCACGGGCAGGATCGCTTGGGTACGAGGAGTAATAGCTGCTTCGATGGCATCGGGATCGATGTTCTGCGTAACAGGGTCGACATCAGCAAGGACTGGCGACAGTCCCGCGTGGATGATCGCATTGACGGTTGCACAGAAGGTCAGCGGCGTAGTGATGACCTCCGCTCCGGGTTCTAGCCCAGCAGCGACCATACTAACGTGCAGCGCCGCGGTACAGGAATTGACGGCAGCTACTCTTGCCGGCACCGTGCCCTTGTAGGCTGCAAATTCGGATTCAAAGCGCGCGACGCGTGGTCCTGTTCCCAACCATCCGGATCGCATGCAAGCTTCTACTTCTGCAATTTCCTCCTCACAGATCTGCGGAGCACCAAATACCAGGAAAGGCTCGTCACTTTTTTTCGACATGTGATTTTTCCAAGGAAATAACACGATACAGCATCAATGCATCCCTTTATATCGGCCGATTCGATACTGAAGTTTATGTTATTAGAACGATTTTTGCGTTATTTTGACGCGACACCCGAAGCGGCCATCCAAGCCGCTACTTCTCATGATTCCCGGAATGAGGCGACACGTCGAGCAATACGGCGTCAGAAAAGTCCATTACCAATTGCATATCCGCGACATTTGAGAGCGAATCAAGATCAACCAGATAGCTTCTCCACGCATTCCGTCCAAACCACGCCAGCAATGTATGAGGCTGCTCCGGCCATGTTCCGTCGAGTCCTTGCGGATATCTTTCATCTGATTGCTTCTTTGGTGTTAGCGCAACATCCTTTCCCAGCAAAAGATAAAAGACCTCCGGCGTATTACTCGCGAATTTCCGATCGGTCGGATTCCGGGAAACATAGTTGATCAACGGATGTTCGTGCCAGTAACGAGTATTGAAACCTCCAGCGCCTTCAATGGAATCGGCGCGTGCAGCGGAGAAGGTGCTCGACAACGGCCCCACAATCAGAATGGCGCTGAGCACCGCGGCAGTGGCTCTTCCTATCCAGCGTCTATATTCTTCCATCCAACCGACCAAACGATCGCACCATGCGAGCATGTAGAGAAAGGCCGCGCCTGTGACGGGAATCATCAAGCGAAAATTAGGTTCATCGAACTGAATCAGACATTCGAGAATGGCAATTGAAGCTATGAATATCAGGGAAAACCAAAGCAAAGCAAACATTGGCTGCGAAAATTCGCCTTCAGAATATTTTTTTACTCTCTTCATCCTCCCGTTTACGGCAAATAGAACCGCGGTTCCGAAAGCAACTGCACTTGCGATGCGCAAAGAAGGCCACTTGATTACAGTCTGGACCGCGAGCAAGAGTTCACTGTGGAAAGGGTGAGATGACGCGACGGAGCGGGTGCCCGTCAAGGTTCCCGTCAAGCGGTGATTTCGGATTACCCATATTACTAGCGGGATAGTGCTGGCTCCAAGAAAGGGCAAGATGAATCGCCGATTCTCTTGCCGCTCCGCATGCCAGAAAATCAAAACGAACCCACCGGTCAAAATGAGTGTGACCCCTATATAACGCGTCACGGTCGCGGCCGCGGAAAAGACAGCCGCAAGAAATAGATACTTCCAACGGCGACTAATAACGGCCACATCAAGAAAGCCCAATGCCATCAGAGTTGAAAATACGAAGGTGGCTTCAGAGGTTGCCCAGATCGCCGTGTCGAACAGCGGCTCGCAAACCGCTACGGCGATCAAGCCGGAGCCGTATAGGAAGAAGTTTCGCATGCGCTGGCGGTCGAGTAGCCATGCCGAGGCAAGAACGATAAGCCCATGGAAAAGCGCAGCATAAATGCGCGCACACATTTGCAAATTGCTGTGCCCTGAGATTGCGCTTCCTAACGCCAGCATGCTTGGATAAAACGGTGGCCAAAGTACCATCCACTCGGGTATCCCATGCCCGTCTACCAGAGATTGTGCAGTGCGCAGATACATCGAAGAGTCGACCGAAAGACCGGCACCATAGAGACTCGTTGCTTCGAGGTTGAGAGACGCCGCCAACGCTGCCGCGAGCAGCGCCACAAGGATGCGCGGAATGCTTCTGAATGGCATCGGCTCTCTCAAAAAAGCTGAATTTCTCAGCAATCTATTAAGTCAAGTCACCTTCGACTCTCTATTCTTCTCAAGAAGGAACACAAACCCTGGCGCTACTGGATTTATGGCGCGCCAAACAACTTCTGGTATCCGATTCACGACAGCATGCGCTAATACAGGTGATAGTTGTTGAGTTCTATGAAAGACAACATGTTGAAGTCCAGAGCAGATGGAGAACTCATTGAGCCAGCGTCTCAGTGTCCAGTAACTTGCTGAGTTAGCGTCAAGTATTGCATTCGACCCCAAGAAGCGCATGAGGCCCACTGAAAATTTTCTCGGAAGCCAATGAACGATTGGCCAAAAAGTATGTGGCTCTATCGGCCACAATAGATTGGGACCGGCAAAATATGCCAATCCTCCGGGCTTCAATAGCCGATGAATAGAGGCAATCAATAGTTGTGGTGACGCTACATGCTCATACACTTGATTGCAGATGACAATATCCGCTATCGCATCGGGCAGTGAAAGCGACTCGACGGGTTCATTGATGAACTCCAGATTTGTCGATTTTCCAGCTAGTGCAGGCCACGTAGGCCAAGGCTCGGGATCAATTGCATATACGTGACGAACCAGTGGTGCGAAATTGGCAGAGATGACACCGTTTCCACAGCCCAAGTCGCAGATCACGGCTTCTTTTAGTTCGATGGATGATGAAAGCCGAGTTTGAATGACCGACAGAATCTGCTGGGCTTTCTCATTTCGACGAACCGCACCCCAACGAGGTAGGTCAGCGGCCGATGCAGTGGACTTCCCTTCTGGACATTTCATATTGATCCATGCTCATCGCGTTGTTGGATATCCGCGTGTGGAAGCTCTTCATGCGAAAGCTACCAATATCATAGAAAATCAAAAATCACCATCAATCCCTGCTCTTTCATGGAGTTGAAGAGACGGCGGTCTGAGGCTGAACTTGGACAGACGATGATTTCTGGGTTTCATTGCTCAATACATTTGTCGCATCCTTATTGCCTTCAAGACGCCGCACTCGCAATAAATCGTGTCTATAACGTTCGTTATCGGAGGTCGTTGCTGCTGCCTGGACAAGGAGCCGTTCGGCTAGCGCGTAGTCATGCAGTACGGCGACAGCGAAATCGCTGTAAATTCCGAGCAGTCGTGATGGTGGATTGGGGTGAGAGAGCGCAGCAAGAAATAGGCTGAGCATTTGATCTGGCCGAATCGGACATTTGTCTTGAACTTCGCAACTCAATAGTGATTGCAATGACGAGATGTCTTCAGCGCTGAGCGGTTGCACGCGCAGCTTGGTTTCGAGGCTTTGATACCACTGAATATCTACCGGTTGATGCGTATGATATGCGAGCAGCAGTAACGCGGATTCCGGCAGTGCGCTCGAGCCTGGAAGCAGCCGGGCTCTATCTAATACTTTAATGGCTTCAGGAACAAACGGAGAATCCGATTTGTAATTTGATGCGATGACGAGCAGCCTTCCGAGCTCATAGTTAGCCCGCGGTGATAGAGGATGTTCTGCCACCTCAGTGTAGGCGAGGCGGAGTGGATTGGACCACTCCTGCGCTCTCAAAGCCGTCGTAAACGCGAGTAAAGTGCCCATTCCAATTGGTGCGAGCCACCGCACCAATTTCAGCTGAAGTGGAAGCAGAAGCACAATGTCAGCTGCGGCGATAAATAAGCCTATTGATGCGAAATAGTTACGATGTTCAAAGACTAACTCCAGAGGAATTATGGTCGCAGTAAGAGAATGGGCGGCGAAAAACCACAAAAGGCCGAGACTCAATAAGGCGTGGCGCCGGCGTTGCCATAGCGCTACGCTTAAAAGCCCCATCAGAAAAATTATGCAAACGAGCGTCTGTGGTGGATTTATGAGGCTCGAGGACAATGCAATGTCATCATGATAGAAACTTAGCTGATCTGGAAGCGGCAACAACGTCCAACCGATATAGTCCGTGACAACACGAAGTTCGGTGAGCAACCGTTGGCCGATCGTAAAAGGCCGGCCAATATAGGTGCCGGGACCGAAGGTTCTTGGAGCAAGCCATGCCAATCCGGCTAATCCTGGCAGGACCAGAAACAGGATGTAAAACAGGTGCAGGCGTTTCTTGACTGCAGGGTCCTTGCCTTCAAATCCAAGAATCGCCAGCTCTATGAGCGCCGCGTAGAAAGGCAGCAGCACGGCAGTTTCCTTGCACAACAGACCGAGCACAGTGCAGCTGCACAGAACCGTGGCCAGCTGAGTCATTCCTGGTTTGCCATCGAGCAGACGGGCTCTGCTGACCACATAGCCCCACAGGCCCAGCAGTACGAATGTTTGGGCGAGGCTCTCCATACGCTGGACGACATAGAGGACGCTGGTCAGATTTATCGGAGCGAGCAACCACGCCGAAGTTACTGAAAATGCTATCCATGCGAGCTGATTCTTGGAAAACGGTACGGCAAGCGTTCTGTTCCAGAGCTTGAACAGCGCAATCAAGAATAAAAATAGCAATACGCCATTAAGCAGATGAATCACAAGATTCGTGAGCTTCATTGGAAACGGGTGGCTGCCGGTAAAATATTCATTGGCGGCAAAGCTCAACATGCTAAGCGGCCGCTTCAATTCACTGGCAGGGGACGCCAGCGCAGCTTGGCTCCATTCCCGCAGAGTCAAAGAGGTGACATGGACATTGGGGTTATCTACGATATTCGGAAAATCGTCGAACAGAAAGCTCCCATGCAAGCCGGGCCAATAGATAAATAAGCATATGGCCAGAATCCCGATGAGCCACGGAGCGGGAGTGCGTAACAGTCGTCTTAGACTGATAATCATGCGAACTCGGCGATCGGAGGATTGTGGGCGGTGGGTGGAAAGTGAGAAAGGGTGTTCTTGAAAATGAAATCAATGACTTTACTGAGCTGAAGGTGGGGGCGCAGGTACTATCTAGTGAGGGGAAGCAATGCGTTGGGGGCTATCGATAGCTTGTCTTGGTCGGCGGAATCGGCACGCAACTGGGCCTCGATACGAATCAGATCCCTGCTCCAATAATCGTCCTTCAGTAATAGCCATCTGTGAATAGTTTTCATCCCATCTGCTGCAGACCAATTGACGCCAAGTTTTTTAAAGTGGGCAATATGTTCCAGTCCCATTTTTGGAAATGCGGACGCCCCAAGCAGCGCCGCTTGCGTGAGTACGACATCGGGTGTCGGTCGGAGATCAAGCGCTGCGTTAAAGTTTTGAAGAGCACCTTTTCCATCGCCTTCGGCGAGAGCAATACGGCCTTCGATTTGGCGAAGATCTGCTTCATGCACTGGGCCTGACGACAGTTTTGGATTCTCCCGGGTTGCATGGACCAGGTCTGAAAGTGCAGCAAGATCCAATCCCGTGCACTCATTTGCAGCCGCCCGAGGTATCGTAGCGATAAGCCACCGATATACAAACTCTCCGCGTACGCTCGTGCTCATGAGGGAGTCTTTGACCAGATTTAGTGTCGATGGCATTAAGTGTTCGAGATCGCACTCTGCATCAACAAGATTAAACGTAAGTTGTGTCTCATCCGGGTGTTGCTTGATCGCCTGGCGCAGCCTTGCAGCTGCCAGATCGGACCGGCCTTGATGACGTTCGTAGTCGGCCGCATTGACCTGCGCACGCGGCGAGTTTGGCGAGACTTTTGCCCATAGCAACGCTTGGTCATAGGGCACTCCCCAGACTTCTGCCCGGAGATACGTCAGTACGGCCAATATCGCCGGAAGCGAAATGGCCAGTCCGGAACGGAGTCGTGTCATCTGGCCAGCTTCCGTGAGCCACGAAGCGAGTGGCCAGAACATCGGGAGTGCAGGCAAGTAGTTGCGATGCTCGAAGAACAGTTCCAAGGGAATGACGGTGCTTTCGAGCAATTGTCCCGCGAGGAAAAAAAGAATCGCGAAAGACCATTGCGGAGCGCGTCGCCGCAGACCGAATCCGGCAGCCGTCAGCATCACGATAAATATCACCGCGGGCAGGGTAGTCCATGGATCCAGCAAGGTCCGGGATATCGGAAAATCGTCGTAGAACAGGCCTGATAAAGAAGCGCGGGGAATCCATAGCGACACGAGGTAATCCGTAAGAACGCGCGCTTCCGTCATTAAGCGTTGGGCCAAAGTCCATGGCCGACCGGTGGCAGCAGTACTGATATCTGCCGGAATGCCGGCAAGCAGCCAGAGGATCAGCGAGGCGGAAGGCAGGCCAATCAGTAGCCGGTAAGCCCGCTTGACGGACTTGAAGCGGTCACCAGCTATCTGAGCCGGTGAAATCGGCAGGCTGAATTCCGATACCAGCAGCAGCAGCGGCAGCAGGATGCCATTGCCCTTGCAAAGGGTGGCCAGGAGCGTACAACCCCAGGCGCCAGCAGCCATCATTGGCAGACCGCGGCGTGAGCCGGCGAAGAAGTACTGTCGTCCGGATTCCCACAGCAGAAAGCCAACTAGCGTGAAGGTGGCTGGCAGCATGGCTTCACGCTGGACCGCATAAAGCGTCGTCGATGCGAATAAAGGGTGGAGTGCCCAAAGAGCCGAACCCAGCAATGCCGCCCGTTGCACATGAACTTCGTTCAAGCCGATTCGACGCCCGAGCTTGAGCAGTACCCAGGCGAGTAAACAGCAATTTAGGAGGTGTAACAGAATATTGGTGTGTTTGAAGGGCTCTGGGTCGGCAGGCCAGTTATTCGCGTCAATGAGAAAAGTGAGCAGCGAAAGAGGGCGACCGGTCAGATCCGCCTCTCCAGAGGTCACATAGAACAGCAGAGACTTCCAGCTGTTGATCTGACCGTAGGCTCCAATTGCACTGAGATTATTGAAATCGTCGAAGAGAAAAGTCCCGGTCAGCCCGGGAGCGTACACCCACCATGTGAGAGCAAGCAGGGCTGGCAACGCAGCCGCAGCGGCGATATGGCGATGGCGCATAAAAAAGGGCCGCATTAAGCGGCCCTTCTTGAAAGTTAATAAATCAGGTACGGCATGCTTGAGGAAGATACTTGTTATCAAGTGTCGTGCCGGCAGCAGGCTTGCAATTCCAAAGGATGCTTCCGGCAGTGCTTGTCGCATATCCGGAGAACACCAAAATTTTAGTGTCAATTTTGGCGTTAGCCTCCTGCGGCGTCGCTTTGGAGAAGGTAACCGTAATTTTGCCGGCAGACGCATCGACAGATTTCACGTACTTTCCGGTAATAGAAGTAGCGGATTCAAGTCCGGCACTTCCGTTGGCGGTTGGCCAAACACCTTTGTTGTTGTAGTACTCAGTAATAGCCGTTTTCACGCCGTCCGCTAGTACCGCGCCTTCCGACACTTGCGACCGGATGGTGTAGTCCTGATAGGCCGGAATGGCGATGGCCGCCAAGATGCCGATGATCGCGACAACGATCATCAATTCGATCAAAGTGAAGCCTTGTTGCTTTTTCATGTTGCTGCTCTCCATGGGTGAGATTATTCGCATTGCAGAAGCTGCGTACCTCTTATCTGCAACCCCAGTGCCAGCCCGAACTATCTTTTAACATATTGAACTATAAAGATTTTTTCAGACATGACCGCACGGCGCCCTCGTATTATGGCACTTTGTTCGTTCAAAAGTGACAATTTGCGTCGGTCCGTTGTCAAGTGAGCAGGAGTATTCAACAGTCTTTCATCCTGATTTGCCAGTCACGTCGGTTAAGCTTCAGAACATGAAGACAACATTCGCCGGCATCTTGCTTATGTGGTGCCACGTAATCTTGACAATTTTTCGGTGAGGCTGAAGTACCTTCCGGAGATAGATGGATTGCGTGCCGTTGCTGTGCTCGCCGTGCTCGCCTATCACGGAGGTCTGGGCGGAGCCGGGTTCGTCGGCGTGGACGTGTTCTTCGTCATCTCCGGCTACCTGATCACCTCTTTGTTGCTCGAGGACATCGTTACCACAGGTCGGCCTGATTTCCTCGCGTTCTATGCCCGCCGGGTGCAACGCATCTTCCCCGCAGCAATCTTCGTTGCTACGGCAAGCGCGTGGGCTGCCTACGTCGTGCTACCAGCGGATGAGATGAAGCAGGTATTCCTGTCTGCGGGAGCCGCCTTCGTCTTTGGGGCAAATTTCTTTTTTCAGTTCACCACGGGCGACTACTTCGACGCCCCAGCCGGCCAGATGCCACTCCTGCATCTGTGGTCTCTTGGCGTCGAGGAGCAGTTCTATCTTCTCTGGCCTTTGACATTGATGTGGATCATGCGAACTCGCCACCCGCGCCGTACTGCGCTCGTGATCGCTGTCGCGTCACTCGCACTAGCGCAGCTGCTGATCGTTTGGAGGGAGGAATGGGCCTTTTACCAAATGCCTCCGCGTTTCTGGGAACTGGCCACTGGTAGCCTGATCGCCATGGGCGCACGCAGGATTATGTCAGCATGGGTACCTGCGATGGGTTTGCTCATAACCCTTGTCGCTTGTGTCTACCCACTACCGCAAATACCCGGTCTTGGAGTCTTGCCGGCGGTGGTTGGAGCGGCCATGATCTGTATCGCTGCACATGGCGGTGGCAACTTAGGTTTGGCCGGGCAGTTCCTGCGATCGAAGCCTGTGGTCGGCATCGGCCTGATTTCATACAGCCTTTACCTCTGGCATTGGCCGTTGCTGGCGTTCTATCGTGCAACCAGTGTTGGTGAGACCAGTTTCCCGGTACGTCTGCTGCTCTGCGCCGCTGCATTTCCGCTCGCCTTCGTCAGTTACCGGTATATCGAGCAGCCGTTCCGCAGCATGCGTTACGATAAGTGGCGGATAGTCGCTTGCGGCGCCATGACAAGCATCACGCTTTCGCTGTCAGCCTGCGCGCTCGGATTGCAGCCAAGTCCGCCAAAGGCGGTCGATCCTTTTCCCTTGGCTACTCAGGCGGAGAAGGATCTGCCGGGTCGTGGATGCCGCTACATCTGGAAGGAGTCCAAGGTACCTAAATGTCCGGACCCTGCCGGGGCCAAGGTGGCCATCTGGGGCGACTCTATGGCCTTTGCTTGGCGCCCGGCCATGCCGGTGCCGGTTGTCGACTTGTCCCATGATTCCTGCCCGCCATTGCTGGACTGGATGCCTGATCGGACACATCCGAGCGACTTCATCTGTCGTGATTTTGAAGCAGCGGCTGTACGTCATATCGGCGGTCAGCCTACTCTTGTGATCGTGGCCATGTGGCGACTCACGGGCAGCCAGCCGCAGGCACTGCGCCGCACACTTGAGGCGGTCAGCGCGAAAGTGCGCCATGTCGTCCTAATCGGACCCACACCAGCGCTGAGCGATACCGTGCCGCGCTGCATCCGCAAGCACGCTGAGGCGGAATGCTCAATGCCGCGGGCCACTTTCGACCGGGAAGCGGCGCCGATTCTGACCAAGCTCCGAGATGCTGCCGATGGCTTGAAGAACGTCACGGTGGTCGATGTCACCGATTATTTCTGCACGGCGAGCATATGCCCGCCCATTAAGGACGGCATCCCACTTTACTGGGACTCGCATCACATAACAGTGACGGCGGCAAGACAGGCCAAGGCATTTGAGCCGCTTGCAAAGGAAATATCGGAGTCAGGCTCGATAAATTCGGCGCAAGGCGGGAGCCATTCCGCCGAAACGGAGCGAAACCCAGCTTCTCCCGACAGCAACATAGCTCGGTAAACACGGGATGGGTGCGTCCGCTAAAAATCGACAGGATCCATCGGGAACTGCTCCATGACGTGGTATAGCGCCGTCAGCAGTATTGCCAGGAGCGCGGGTTTCGATCCGACAACACGACGCGCCACGGAGAAAATGGCTGTATACGCGAGCGCTGCGAGTCCAATCTGGACAATCGCCGCCGCCAGCCGGTCGAATCCGAACAGGGGAAAGACGGCCGCGAAGTACCACGACGCCAACGGTGGCCGAAAGAACGGCAGCTGACCCCATAGCAGGTTGGCAGAGCCCGGCGCGCCGGCCTGTTGAATGTAGGTTGTTGCGCCCTGGCTCAGCGTAACTGCGGAAGCGTCTCATAGCCCAGGAAATTCGCCATCGAACCAAGTCCAGTAGTGCCACGCCGCGAGCGCGCGCAGCAGGGCGCCGCAGGCGAGAATTGCAATAAGGACAATGTACTCGAGAGCGTCGAGCGAACGCAGGGATTCCAAGCCCCACTTCCTTCCGATGGCAGTCCGATCATTATGCCGTGCGAACTTCCGGCGGCCCAAAGGCGTGCTTGGAAGGAGCAGGGATCGCCGTTTGCCCATGACAGTGCCAGCGATGCAACCGGTCCCGGTTCCAAGCAGCTACCATATACGACTCCGTGCCCGTTACTTCCGAAATGAAACCCGATTACACAGCGGCCGAGGTTGAACGCGCCGCGCAAGCCTTTTGGACCGAACACGATTGTTTTCGCGCCATGGAAGATTCCGCGCGCGAGAAATTTTATTGCCTGTCGATGTTTCCGTATCCGTCGGGCCGCCTGCATATGGGACATGTGCGGAATTACACGATCGGCGATGTAATCGCGCGCTACCAGCGCATGTGCGGCAAGAGTGTGCTGCAGCCGATCGGCTGGGACGCGTTCGGGCTGCCGGCGGAGAACGCGGCGATCAAGCAGAAGGTGCCGCCGGCGCAGTGGACGTATTCGAATATCGATTACATGCGCGCGCAGCTCAAGAGCCTGGGCTTCGCCTACGACTGGTCGCGCGAGTTGATGACTTGCCGGCCGGATTACTATCGCTGGGAGCAGTGGCTGTTCACTCAGTTGTTCCGCAAAGGTCTGGTATATCGCCGCAACTCGCTGGTGAACTGGGATCCGGTCGATCAGACCGTGCTGGCCAACGAGCAGGTCATCGACGGCCGTGGCTGGCGTTCGGGCGCGCTCGTCGAGCAGCGCGAGATTCCGCAGTGGTTCCTGAAGATCACTGCCTATGCCGGCGAGCTGCTGGCGGATCTGCAGAAGCTCGAAGGCTGGCCCGATGCGGTCAAGACTATGCAGGCGAACTGGATTGGCCGCAGCGAGGGTGTCGAGATCGATTTTCAGCTTGCCGGTCGCAACGAGCATCTGACGGTGTTTACGACGCGACCGGACACGTTGTTCGGCGTCACTTATGTCGCCGTCGCCGCCCAGCATCCGCTGACGCTGGAAACGGCGAAGCGCGATCCGAAGGTGGCGGCGTTCGTCGAGGATGCGCGCAAGACCGACGTCACCGAGGCGACGTTGGAAACGATGGAGAAGCGTGGTGTGGCGCTCGGTATCGATGTCGTGCATCCGCTCACGGGCGAGCGCGTGCCGGTGTGGGCCGCGAATTTCGTGCTGATGACCTATGGCACGGGCTGCGTGATGTCGGTGCCGGCGCATGATCAGCGCGACTGGGAATTCGCCAAGGCTTATGGTCTATCGATGAAGGTCGTCATCGGTGCGGATGCGAAAACGCAGCCCGATATCAGCGAAGCCGCGTTCGCCGAAAAGGCGGTCACGCTGAATTCCGGCGACTTCAGCGGTCTTGATTTCCGCGCCGCCTTCGACGCCATCGCCGGCAAATTGGAAGTGCTGAAGCACGGCCGCCGCCGCGTGAACTACCGCCTGCGCGACTGGGGTATTTCGCGCCAGCGCTACTGGGGTTGCCCGATCCCGGTGATCTACTGCGAAAGCTGCGACGCGGTGCCGGTGCCGGAAGAGCAGCTGCCGGTCGTGCTGCCGGAAAACCTGGTGCCGGATGGCCGCGGCAATCCATTGCTGCGCGAACCGTCGTTCTACGAGTGCAAGTGTCCGCAATGCGGCAAGCCGGCGCGCCGCGAGACGGATACGTTCGATACCTTCGTCGATTCGTCGTGGTATTTCGCGCGTTTCGCCTGCGCGGACAGCGGCAAGGCGATGCTGGACCAGCGCGCCGCGTACTGGCTGCCGGTGGATCAGTACATCGGTGGCATCGAGCACGCGATTCTGCACTTGCTGTACGCGCGCTTTTTCCAGAAGACGATGCGCGATAGCGGACTCACGGCGGTCGGCGAGCCGTTCACGCGCCTGCTGACGCAGGGCATGGTGCTCGCGGAAGCGTACTACCGCGACGTGCCGGGCGGCGGCCGCGAATGGATCGCGCCATCGGAAGTGACCGTCGAGCGCGATGACAAGGGTCGTCCCATGCGCGCGGTACGCGCGAACGACGGCGCGGAACTGGTTGCCGCTGGTATGGGCACGATGTCCAAGTCCAAGAACAATGGCGTCGATCCGCAAGCCATCGTCGAACGCTACGGTGCCGACGCGGCGCGCCTGTTCATGATGTTCGCGGCACCGCCGGAACAGACGCTGGAGTGGAGCGACGCCGGCATCGATGGCAGCCTGCGTTTCCTGAAGCGCTTGTGGAAGCTCGTCGCCGACCACGTCGCGACGGGAACGACACCCGCACTCGATGCCGCAAATCTGAGCCCGACGCAAAAAGATCTGCGACGCAAGGCACATCAGACGCTGGCGAAGATGAGCGACGACATTGGTCGTCGCTACAACTTCAACACGGCGATCGCCGCCGCGATGGAGCTGGTGAACGCGCTGCTCAAATTTGATGACACCAGCCCGCAGGGCTGCGCTGTCATGCGCGAGGCATTGACGCTGCTGACGACGGCGCTGTCGCCGATCGTGCCGCACATCTGTCACCAGTTGTGGTTCGCGCTCGGCCACGATGCACCGGTCATCGATACGCCGTGGCCGCGGCCTGATCCGGCCGCGTTGCAAGCGGATACCGTGACGCTGGTGGTCCAGGTCAACGGCAAGCTGCGCGGCAACATCGAAGTGTCGACGGGTATCGACGCGGAAGCGGCATTCGCCATTGCACTCGCCGATCCGAACGTGCGGAAATTCATCGGTGATCAGCCGGTCAAAAAGAAAATCCACGTGCCCGGCAAACTGATCAATCTCGTTGTATGACACGGTATCTGTGCATCGTCGCGCTATCCCTGCTGCTTGGCGGCTGCGGCTTCCATTGGGCAGGTGACCGGCCGCTACCTGAACCGCTGAGCTCGGTCTATATCGAAGCGCTCGATTTTTATCGCGTATCGACGCCGGAGATCCAGACCGCTCTGCAAAAACGCATCGCGAGCCGCGGGGGACTCGTGAAGTCGCGCGCCAGCGATGCCAAAACTACGCTACGCCTATCGGGTTTGTCCGTGCGGCAGGACGCGTTATCGATCAACAGTTCCGGTTTCGCCATCGAATATCGCGTGATCGTTACCGTGCATTACGAGTTGATTGGCGATGGCAAGAGTCTAGTGGCGCCGGATATTCTGAGCCTGTCGCGCGACTACAGTTTCAACGCGCAGCAGATCGTCGCCAAGGATGAAGAACAGGCGCGCCTCAGCGACTACATTCAGGATCAGATGGCGGATCTGTTGCTGCTGCGTCTGGAGGCGGCGCTCAGCCGGCCGCAGCCGGCGAGTTAACGATCCACCTGCTTCATCTTCAGCGCTTCGATGACAATGTCAGGTGTGAGCACTTGCGGCAGCACTTGTGGCTGCTCGCTATCGGTGTAGAGCAGGTACAACGGTACGCCGGATCGCCCGAAGCGCTGTAGCACTTGTGTGATGACCGGATCGTATCGCGTCCAGTCGCCTTCGAGCCAAGCCACGTTTTCCGCCGCGAATGCATCGTGCACACGCTGCGAGCGCAGGGTGAAGCGCTCGTTGACCTTGCACGACAGGCACCAGTCGGCAGTGAAATTCACGAACACGATGCGATGCTGCGCGCGCAGTTCGGCGAAGCGTGCGTCGGAGTAGGGTTCAATCGTGCTCGACGAAGCGGATGCCGTATTGACGGAAGCAGGCTCGCCTTGCCGCAGCATCGGGCTCGCTGTCAGCGCGATTGCGCCGAGCATCGAGGCCGCTGCCAGTAGCTTCGCGGCGATGCCGTCGCTCCGGCTCGTCAGCCACAGTCCGAACGCGATCAGCACGAGGCCGGCAAGCGCCAGGCCTGCGGCGTCGGCGCCGGCCTGCCGTGCCAGCACCCAGATCAACCACACGCTAGTGATATAGAGCGGAAATGCGAGCACCTGCTTGACCGTCTCCATCCATGCGCCGGGACGCGGCAGGCGCGCGCCCAACGCTGGCACAAAACCGATCAGCAGGAACGGCGCGGCGAGGCCGACGCCAAGCGCGACGAAAATCAGAATGGCGATCACGGGCGACTGCGCCAGTGCGAAACCGGTGGCGGTGCCCATGAACGGCGCGCTGCATGGACTGGCGACGACGGCGGCGAGCACACCGGTGAAGAACGACCCGCGCGCGCCGCCGAGTTCGGTGAGCCGTTGCCCGGTTCCCATCCAACGCGTGCCGAACGCGAATACGCCAGACATCGACAGGCCGAGCGCGAACATAAGGTAGGCGAGCAGCGCCACGAATGATGGCGACTGCAACTGAAATCCCCAGCCGACCGCGCGGCCCGCCGCGCGCAACGCCAGCATTAGCGCAGCAAGCGCGGCGAACGAGAGCACGATGCCGGCGGTATACGCAAGCGCATCGACGCGCCGTTCATGATGTTCCTTGGCACCCGCGTGCGCGAGCGCCAGTGCTTTCAGCGACAGCACCGGGAACACGCAGGGCATCAGATTCAGTACCAAGCCGCCGAGTAAGGCGAGCAGCAGTGCGGTGGCCAATGTGCTGCTTCCACTCTGGGTTTGGGCGTCGTGTTCCGGGTTTGAAGGAGTAACGGGTGCAACGGTGCCTGGTACTGCGTGCAGCTCATATGCGCGCACCTTGTCGCGATCATGAACGACCAGCACGCCATCGATCGAGCTCAACGCAGGGACCGGAACATATGAGGCGTTGAGAGTCTGCGACAGACGTATGCCGTTCGTGTCGGCGGTGGTGAGCTGTGCTGCGGCGAAATCGACGAGGGCGGTATCCAGTGGAAAGAATTCGATCTTGGAGCCGGCGGTCACGGCCGCGTGTGCGATGCCGAGATTAAAGCGGCCGTTCGCTATCGCAAAATCGGCGATCCAATCCGTGGGCATCGACGCCGGCAGACGCGCGCGCGCGGCGGCGAAATCCGCGATCCGCGCCGGATCCGGCATCGCTTGCGTGCTGATCGGGATTTCGAGCGAGAAGGACGCGGAGCCGGGAATGCAGATGTCCTTGCAAACCAGCCATGAAGCTTTTGCGGCGATCGGCAGTGTTTTCCCAGCCGGCCAATCGACGGGCACATGCATGGGCGTCAGTAAGATGTGATCTTCGCCGTAGCCATAGCTGACCAAGTCGCCGAACGGCAGCCGCTGCGGATACGGCCAGCTAATGTCGCCAGCGATGACACCCTCAGGCAATGTCCACGCGATCTTGGTCGGCAGGCCGCTGTCGCCCGGGTTGCGCCAATACACATGCCACCCGGCTTCCGGAACGATGTGCAGCCCGAGCCAAGCGTCAGCGCCGGGCGCGGCGCGCAGATCTTCCGCGACCATCTCGACCGTTATGTGATCGCCGGCGACGGGCGTCGCCATGACTGGCAGTGCCGCGAGGGCGAACGCGATGCGCGCCAAGTGATATAAGAAACGCATGGATTGGATCGGGTTGTCCCTGTGATGTTGACCGTTGTCCGCCGCGGCGGTTCCAAGTCGTCTCTCTCCAGAATAGCGCGCCGGCTCGCGCCCGTCGTGGTGTGTGCAATGGCACAAGCGCAGGCGAGCGACTCAGTACGCTGTGGATCGAGACTTGTTGGCATTGACACGCCGCAGGCGGAAGTGCTCGCGTTATGCGGAGAACCGTCGTTTCGGGACCACCGCATCGTAGATCGCTCACGCTACGGCAATACCTATGACGAGGCGGAAATCTGGTACTACAACGCGGGATCGAGCCAATTGATTCGAGTGCTGACATTCCGTGATGGCAAGCTCGCCGAGGTCGGCTCCGACGGCTATGGATTTGTGACGCCGTCGTTGCATTCGTGTCAGCCGGGCGACATCGTTACCGGCCTGTCCAAATACCGACTCATGATGTTCTGCGGTGAGCCCTTGTCGAAGCAGGCGATGAATCTCAGTGAACCACTCGTGGTGAGCCCGCGCCCGGGGCTGCCGCGCGGTGCGGCCTATTTGGTGCCGACCTACCGTGAGGAATGGGTTTACAACTTCGGTTCAAGCTACTTTATGCGCACGGTGGTGATCGATAATGGTGTGGTGAGCGAAGTCCGCAATGGAGATCGTGGCTTTGCTCCGCACTGAACCACTATGGTGTTGGCCGCTTGATTGCGTATGCTGGCATCATAGGGCGGCGGATTCCGTTTTCTATAAGGAGCCGCCAATAAAAATGCGCCGGCGCTGGCAGGATGCGCGCGTACCGAACCGGTGGACGGGCCTGGAAGGAGCCGTTCCGCCAAACACCTTGGATTTCCAATCATGACCAATCCGCCCCGCAAGGGCTTTACGATATTTCTGATCGGCCTGTCCGCGTCGGGCAAGTCCACTATTAGCAGCCGGCTGGTCGAGGTGGTCGAACGCGATCACGCCCGCCCGGTCACCTTGCTGGACGGCGATATCGTCCGGGAGATGCTGTCGAGCGGACTGACCTTTTCGCGCGCCGACCGCGAGCTGAACATCCGTCGCATCGGCTATGTGGCCGGCGAGGTGACGCGCCATGGCGGCATCTGCGTGTGCGCGGCGATCGCGCCGTTCCGCAGCGCGCGTGCCGAGGCCCGCACGCGCGTGGAGCGCTTCGGCGCGTTCTACGAGATTCACGTGGCGACGCCATTGCAGGTCTGTGAAGAGCGCGATCCCAAGGGCCTCTATCGCAAGGCGCGGCGCGGCGAAATTAAGGGATTCACCGGTATCGACGATCCGTTCGAAGCACCCGAACATCCCGATCTGATGGTCGATGCCAGCCGCGTGAAGGTCGATGAAGCCGTGCGCCGGATTCTGGCCTTGCCGGTTGCCGCCGGCCTGCTCTGATCAACGCCGTGAATACCACCAGCCGCGTTTATGACGTGGTGTTGTTCGGTGCCACCGGCTATGCCGGCGGCTTGGTCGCGGAATATCTAGCGCACCATGCGCCGGCGCAAATGCGTTGGGCGCTCGCTGGCCGCAATCAAACGAAGCTTGAAGGGGTGCGCTCGGCATTAACCGCAATCAACCCGCAGCTGGCGCAATTGGAACTGATCGACGCCGACACCGGCAAGCCCGACTCGATGCGGCGCATCGCTGAATCGGCGCGCGTGGTGATCACCACGGTCGGTCCCTACATCCAATACGGCGAGCCCCTGGTCGCCGCTTGCGCAGCGGCTGGCACCGACTATGTTGATCTCACCGGCGAGCCCGAATTCGTCGATCGTATGTGGCTTGGTTATCACGAGCAGGCGCAGCGCAGTGGCGCGCGCATCGTGCACTGTTGTGGGTTCGATTCGATTCCGCATGACTTGGGCGCGCTGTTTACGGTATTGCAGCTGCCGGCGTCGGTGCCAGTGCGCATCGAAGGCCATGTGCGCGCCGGAGGGCGCTTCTCCGCAGGCACCTACCATTCCGCGATCCACGCGTTTTCGCGCATGCGCCTGCATGGGCAAGTGCAGCGGGAACGGCGTGCGCGTGAACCGTTGCCGGAAGGCCGCCAGATCGGCTCCCTCGAGGGCGGCGTGCATCGCGATCCGGCGGGTGGCGGCTGGCTGGTGCCGGCGCCGACGATCGATCCGCAGATCGTCCGGCGTTCGGCGGTCGCGCTTGATCGCTATGGACCGGATTTTCGCTACGGCCACTATTTTCAGCTCGAACGGTTTTCGCATGTCGCTGGCCTGTTCGCCGGTGTCGGCGCACTGGTTGCGCTGGCGCAGATGGGACCGACGCGGCGCTGGTTGCTGGGACGGCTCGAATCCGGCGAAGGTCCGACGCCCGCGCAGCGCGCGAAAGGCTGGTTCAAGGTGCGCTTTATCGGTGAAGGCGGTGGTCGCCGCGTGGTGACTGAAGTTTCCGGCGGTGATCCGGGCTATGCGGAAACCGCGAAGATGTTGTCAGAGGCGGCGATGTGTCTGGCATTCGACGAGTTGCCGAAACGCTGCGGACAGCTCACGCCCGCGGTCGCGATGGGTGAGTCACTGCTGCATCGTTTGCAGAAGGCCGGCATCCGCTTCGAAGTGGTCGAAAAATCATGAACGCGCGTTTGTGGGTCGGCGTCGCCGCGATATATGGCTTTCTTGCGGTTGCCTTAGGCGCGTTCGGTGCGCATGCGCTGAAAGCGCGCCTCGCACCCGATCTGATGACGGTCTATCGCACCGGTGTTGAATATCACTTCTATCACGCCTTGGCACTGCTGGCCGTCGGTGTCTATGCGACGCAATATCCGGGTCGGATGCTGGACATCGCCGGTATCTGCTTCGCGGCCGGCATCCTGCTGTTTTCCGGCAGTCTTTATGCGCTCGCGCTAAGCGGGATCAAGGTGCTCGGAGCGATCACGCCTTTTGGCGGCCTGCTGCTTCTGGCGGGATGGCTGGCGCTGGCATGGTCCGCTTGGCGCGCCTGAGCGCGCCGCCGCGGGCTGTTTGATTGAGTCGAGCTGCTTAATCAGGCCGCGTTGGCCTGATTCTGATTCTGCGCCTGTCTCAGCACACGCAGGAACGATTCCGCCATCTGATCAGAAATACGAACGGCCGCATTCATAACGACACGTTCGGCGACCGCATGTGCTTCCTCGGCGGCAGTTTGGCGGATCGACTGCGTGATCGCCTCGATGTTGCGGTTTTGAGCGGCTATCGCTGCTTCCAGATCAGCGCGGAGATTTACGAACAGGTTTTGCAGATTGTTCCCGATCGCTTGCGTCTGCGCGTGCACCACTTCGGTAGCGATGCCGGCCACGCGTTCGTCGCTGTTGCCCGACAGTGATCCTTCCATGTGTGCGAGCTGCGCTCGCAACGCGCCGAACTGAACATACAGGTCCTGCGTGATGCGACGCATGCGTGCTTCGAAATCTTCGCGCAGGCTCTCCACATGATGCGGATCGGCCGTTGCTGGCGTCCGTGGTGTGGCGGGCGTCGCCGCCGCGGACTGTGGCGGTGCGGCGGAAGCAGTGGCTGGAGCGCCGAGCGGAGAGCTTGGCATCGCTTCGCGCAGGGTTTTCATGACCGCTTGTTGTATAGCGACTTCCGGCTCGCGGATCGACTGCACTTTCTGTGATGGCGCGGCAGTCTGCGCAGATGGGGGTGTAGCGGCCGGTGCGGGGGCCGCCGCCGGCTGCCGGACGCGTTTCAGCACACGTTCGATATGCTCAGGCGTCGGTGGCTTTGGCAATACTTCGTTGGCGCCCTGCGCGCGGGCCTCGCGCACAAAATCGTCGCCCTCATTGGACGAACAGATGATGACCGGAATTCGTACGTAGTCCGGTTCGCGGCGGATCGTGCGCAGGGCGTCGAAGCCGTCAATGCCGGGCATCAGGTGATCGAGGAATACGACGTCGGGACGCCGGTTCTTGAGGCAGGCATAAGCTTCCAGCGCGCCCTCGGCGGTCTCGACAGAATAGCCCTGGTTCTCCAGGAACTTGCGCAGAGCGAATCGCGCCGATTTGGAATCATCGACGATCAGTGCGAATTTGGTCTCCATGAAACTCCCCCCTCTTTATAGTGGTTTCGCGTTCGGAAATTTAACACGGCGGGGGGGTCTGCTACAGGTTTGCGGCTGCCGTCCAGTTCAGTGAATCGGACCGCTCGTCGGCGGACCGGGTTTTAGCAGTATCCGGTTGAAACGAGCGATTTGCACCAGTTGCTGTTCGCCGAACTGACCGGGTGTACGCATCGGCGCTGTCGCGGCGGCGGTAACCAGGCTCAGAAATGCAGTTTCATCGCGCAGCGCCTCAGCAAACGGCAAGTTTCCATCATGACGCAGCGCGTCGACGAAATGCAGCAGACCCTGCATGCGCAGCAGTGCGTGTTCCTGTGTCGCTGGATCGCCGCCGACACGTTCGCGCACCGCCGCTGCCGCCGCTTCCAGTGGATGATCCACGGCAGCGACGATCGCTGTGATGCGACCGCTTAGTGTCAGCGCGGCCACGGGTCGATCGGTGCTCGGGGCTGCGTGTTTCTGAACCTGTTCGGTCAGAAACAGGAAGTGATCGTGAAACCGATCCGGGGCAAATGCACGCACCGGCCGATCGATACCGCCCGCTGGATCAAGCACACTGGCAACTGCATCCACATGTGCGATCAGTGTGCGCAGTGCGATGAGTGCACGTCCGCCGAGTACCTGATCTTCCGTCATCATGCCCCGGTATAAACGCTGAATCACCTGCGCTAGCGCGAGCGGCAACGCTTCACCAGCGGGTTCGGCTTCCGCGAAATAACGGATAAGCCGCTGCGCATGACGTGCGAGGGCCGGAAGCTGCGCAGCTGCGCCGGGTACCAATCGGCTCAGAATTTCATCGAGCAGGGCAGCATCCAGTGGCGCGGGCGCATCATCTTCCGACAATAGCGCCTCATATGCGGTGAGTGCTCCCTGCGCCAGTACGACCAGTACGCTACCGCGCGGTGCCCCAGCGATCGCAGCGGCAGTGACAAATTCGAATGCGTCGGCGACCGGCACATTATTGCTCAGCAGCAGTCCATTTAAATCATAAAAAACCTGCTGAATCAGTTGGCTGCTGAATTCATACGGGGTCGGTACGGAGTCGGCGCTGGCCATACGCGGTGGGGGCAATTAGGGAAAAGGGTTACAAGCGTACAAAAAAAGAGCCGGCCCAGGCGGGGGAACCCAGGCCGGCTGACAATCTCCGCAGAAGCGGAGTGCGGCCTAGCGGCCGCGGGTGGGGTAACTGTGGGACCGTACAAATAGAACTACCGCTGAGCGCGAAAGGTGCCGTACTGCTCTCGTGGCATTCACTTTTTAATATCGAGGCTTCCCCTGAAAACCTCGATTTCGCGTTCACGCGGCGCCTGTCTTAGAGGCCGCGGTCCTTGCCGGAGCGTAGTTAAACACCGCAGGAGTCATCAGTGGAAGCGAAATCTTTTGTTCATAACCATCAATATTTTTGACGCGGTGCGACGCACTTTTTTTTGCCATGATCCAAAAACGTAAATTTAATTGTTGTTATTCAATATGTTAACTATAGTATTTATACGCCACTTGAACATTTGTTTAGAAAATAGTATGGCGCCGAGGCGAGATGCCGATCGTCGGAAAATTGACGAAGTTCACGCCGTATGGGCACAGGGGTTAGTTCCGAGCGGGTCCTTGGAGGCTGCGGTCGGCAATCGTCCGCAATCCAACTCCGGTCATGGCAGCCTGCAAGGCTGAATTGATAAGGAGCGACAATCGCGACGCTGCTTCCGCATGACTCATTCCTTCTGGCCGGATATTGGATATGCAATTGCGCTCCGCGTCGCTGCGTCCTACGCGAGGGCTGTATGTGACATAAACGCCGAGGCTGTCCGGCGATGACAGCCCCGGCCGTTCACCGATGACACTGATGGCGATGCGCGCACCAAGGATTTCGCCGACTTCGTCGGCCAACGCCACGCGTGCCTGCGTGGCGATCAAGAGCGGTGCGATGGACAGCGGCGTAAGCAGTGGCTCGATGGTGCGCAGTAGTGGCGCGGCATGGCGTTGTACGGCGGTCGATGAGAGACCGTCGCTGATGACAAAGACCACATCGATCCGATGGCCCATGTGACCCGTCAATGTCTCTACCGAATAGTCGTCCAGCCGGCGGCCCCAGTCCGGGCGCGCTAGATACGCGCGGCGGTTGGGTGCGCGACTGCGCACTTCTAGTGTGGTCCAACCGTCTGCTTCAAGCTCGGTTCGCAACGACTTCACATCGAGTGCTAGCAGCACCGCATCGCGGGCTTGTGCATGCGCGAGATCGAAGGCGAGCACTTCCCGGGTCGGCAGGCTTACGCCGCTGCGGCCGAGCGCGATGCGCGCCGCGGTGTGCCGGCGCAGCTCGGTCCAACGGTCAGCGGTGACACCAGCGGACCGCAGGAGCGGATCATCGGAGTCTTCTTTGTCCGTCACCGCGCGGACTCCGCAAAAGCAGCCAACGCCGGCAGAGCCGCGGAGTCACGACTGTCACGCAGACGCCGCGCGCCATCGATTATGCCCATCTTCATCAACCAAGCTTCGAATTCCGGCGTATGCCTGAGTCCGAGCGTCTCGCGCAGGAACAGCGCATCGTGGAACGAGGTGCTCTGATAGTTGAGCATGATGTCATCGGCGCCGGGCACGCCCATGATGTAATTCACTCCGGCGGCGCCGAGCAGCAGGAGTAGATTGTCCATATCGTCCTGATCGGCTTCGGCGTGATTGGTGTAGCAAACATCAACGCCCATCGGCAGGCCGAGCAGCTTGCCGCAGAAATGATCCTCGAGCGCGGCGCGTGTAATTTGCTTGCCGTCGTATAAATACTCGGGGCCGATGAAACCGACGACGGTGTTAACCAGCAGCGGGTTGAATGCGCGTGCGACCGCATAGGCGCGCGCCTCGCAGGTCTGCTGATCGACGCCGTGATGTGCATTCGCGGACAGTGCGCTGCCCTGTCCGGTCTCGAAGTACATGACATTGCTGCCGACGGTGCCGCGTTTGAGCGCAAGCGCGGCGTCGCGCGCTTCGCGCAGCAGCGCGAGGTCGATGCCGAAACTCTTATTGAGGGCTTCAGTGCCACCGATAGACTGGAACACCAGATCGATCGGCGAGCCGGCATTTATCGCGTCGATCTGCCGAGTCACATGCGCGAGCACGCAGGATTGCGTCGGAATTTCAAAACGCGCGATCAATTCATCGAGCAGCCGCCACAGCGCCGCAAGCTTCGCCGGTTCGTCGCTCGCGGGATTGATGCCGATCACCGCATCGCCGGCGCCATAAAGCAGACCGTCGAGAATGCTCGCCGCGATACCGCGCGGATCGTCGGTCGGATGGTTCGGTTGCAGGCGCACCGCGAGCTGGCCCGGCAGTCCGAGCGTATTGCGGAATTTCGTCACGACGCGGCATTTGCGCGCGACGAGGATCAAATCCTGATTGCGCATCAGCTTGCTGACGGCGGCAACCATTTCCGGCGTCAGGCCAGGTGCCAGTCGCGCCAGCGTGTCGCCGTCGGCAAGTTCTGATAGCAGCCAGTCGCGGAATTCGCCGACGGTCATCGATGCCACGGCGGCGAATGCGGCAGCGTCATGCGTATCGAAAATCAGCCGCGTGACTTCGTCGCTTTCATAGGGAATCAGCGCTTCGGCTAGGAACGACTTCAGCGGCAGATCCGCGAGGATGAGCTTGGCGGCCACCCGTTCCTCAGCAGTGGCGGAAGCAATGCCGGCGAGCTGGTCGCCCGAACGCGCGGGCGATGCCTTCGCCATCAGTTCGCGCAGATCGCGAAAGACGTAGTTACGGACGCCGATGGTGTGTTCGTGGCGCATTCGACGGCTCCTAGCTTGCGACGGCGTAGGCTTTGGCGCAATGCCCGTGCCGGGCGGGTACAATTTCGTCCCCATATGTCCTCAATGTCGGCTCGCTTATGAGCAAGCTCACCCTGGCCCTGTCGAAAGGGCGCATTCTCGAAGACAGCCTGCCGCTGCTGACGCAGCTTGGCATAGCGCCCATCGGCGATGCCGAACGTCTGCTGCGCCTGCCGACACAGGACGCGAATGTTGATCTGCTGGTGATCCGCCCTACCGACGTGCCGACTTACGTTGCATACGGCGCGGCCGATCTCGGCATCGCCGGCAAAGATATCCTGCTTGAGCACGGTGGCGGTGCGCTCTACGAGCCACTGGATCTTCACATGGCGCGCTGCCGGCTGTCGGTCGCCGCGAAAAAAGATTCGCCACTGGCGCGCGGCGAGCGCGATTCACAGCGCCGGCTGCGCATTGCCACCAAGTATCCGGAAGTTGCCCGGCGTCACTTCGCGGCAAAGGGCGAGCAGGTCGAGATCATCAAGCTCTATGGCTCGATGGAACTGGCACCGCTGGTCGGACTGGCCGATCTGATCGTCGACCTGGTCGCGACCGGCAACACGCTGCGTGCCAACGGCCTCGTCGAGATCGAGACCATCGCCGAATCGAGCGCGCGCATTGTCGTCAATAAGGCGGCGATGAAGATGAAGCACGCCGCGATCCGCTCGCTGCTCGATCGGCTTGCGGCAGTCGTCGATCTGCAGTCAGCGAAGGCCAGTTCAGCATGATCGAAATTCTTCGCCTCGATGCGCGTTCAGCCGATTTCGATGCACGCCTCGCGGAGCTGCTCGACCGTGCCCCGGTAGCCGATGCAGATGTTACGGCGCGCGTCGCTGCGATCGTCGCGGACATTCGCACACGCGGCGACGCGGCCTTGCTCGAATACACCAACCGTTTCGATCGCCGATCGGTCACGGATGCTGCTGCGCTCGAAGTGCCGAAAGCTGCGCTCGAAGCCGCCTGGAATTCACTACCGGAAGATTTGCGGGTGGCGCTGCAGGCCTCCGACGCGCGCATCCTTGTTTACGCGCAGTACCAGCGGCTGTCGCCGTTCGAGTTCGGCGACGACTATGGCAATCGGCTCGGCCAGCGCATCACGCCGATGGATCGCGTCGGCATTTATGTGCCGGGCGGTAAGGCGGCGTATCCGTCCAGCGTGCTGATGAACGCGGTTCCGGCGAAGGTTGCCGGCGTCGGTGAAATTGTGATGGTGGTGCCTGCGCCCGGCGGCGAACTGAATCCAGCGGTGCTCGGTGCCGCCTATCTGGCGCAGGTCGATCGCGTGTTTACCGTTGGTGGCGCGCAAGCGGTGGCCGCGCTCGCGTATGGAACGCAGACCGTGCCGGCAGTGGACAAAATCGTCGGCCCCGGCAACGCCTACGTCGCCGCCGCCAAGCGCTTGGTGTTCGGGCGCGTTGGCATCGATTCGATTGCCGGACCTTCGGAAATCGTCGTCATCTGCGATAGTCAGACCGATCCGCGATGGATCGCGATGGATCTGTTTTCGCAGGCGGAACATGACGAGGACGCGCAGTCCATCCTGATCTCTCCGGACGCTGCCTATATCGATCGCGTACTCGCGGCGATGAACGCGCGCATCACCGAGCTCCCGCGCGCAGACATCGTGCGCGCCTCGCTAAAATCGCGCGGGGCGCTGATTGCGGTGCGCGACCTCGACGAAGCCGTCGCGGTCTCCAACACAATTGCGCCGGAACATCTGGAATTGTCGGTCGCCGATCCGCGCGCGCTGCTTGAAAAAGTGCGCCACGCCGGCGCAGTTTTCATTGGTCGCTACGCGCCGGAGGCCTTTGGCGATTATTGCGCCGGCCCGAATCACGTGCTGCCGACCTCGCGTGCCGCGCGCTTCTCCAATCCGCTCGGTGTCTATGAATTCCAGAAACGCACCAGCCTGATCGAGTGCACGCCGCAGGGCGCACAGGCGCTGGGGCAGGTTGCCGGACGCATCGCCGACGCCGAAGGTTTGCAAGCGCACGCGGCGAGTGCGCGCGATCGCACGACTTGACGGCGCGCCGCTGGCATCAGTGCCTGTCGGCGATGCTGCGCCGTAAACTGTAGAAGGGAAATTGAATGGGCATTGGAGCGCACTTCAGCCAGCTGAGCCGTTCGCAGCGGCACACATTCATTGCGTCCGTGGCGGGCTGGGCGCTGGATGCCTTCGATTTCTTCATTTTCGTTTTTGCACTGAAGTCGATCGCCGGCGAATTCCATACCGACGTCAAATCGGTCGCCGAAGGCATATTCCTCACGTTGGCGATGCGCCCGCTAGGCGCGTTGTTCTTCGGCTGGCTTGCCGAGCGTTATGGGCGCCGTCCGATTCTGATAGTGAACATCGTCAGCTACTCAGTGTTTGAACTCGCATCGGCGTTCGCGCCGAACTTGAAGACGCTGCTGGTCTTACGCGCGCTGTTCGGTTTTGCGATGGGTGGCGAGTGGGGCGTCGGTGCTGCGCTGGCGCTGGAGTCGCTGCCGGCCAAGGGGCGGGGCTTTTTCTCCGGCATCCTGCAGGAAGGCTATGTCATCGGTTATCTGCTGGCATCGGCGCTGTTCGCGTTTGCCTTCGACGCGTTGGGTTGGCGCGGCATGTTCATCGTCGGCGCGGTGCCCGCGTTGCTCGTGCTCTACATTCGTGCCAGCGTCGACGAATCGCCGGCCTGGCAGGCCGGACGGCAGACAAAGCGCATCGATGCCAGTGAAAGCTGGGCGGCGATTCGCGGATATTTGCCGACCTTCCTGTTCATGGTGCTGCTGATGGCGTGCTTCAACGCGTTCTCACATGGCTCGCAGGATATGTATCCAACGTTCCTGCAGACGCAGCACGGTTTCGACGCGCGCACCACCGGCACCATTGCCATCGTCTACAACATCGGTGCGCTGTGCGGCGGCATTTTCTTTGGCGGACTTTCCGAACGGCTGGGGCGCAGGCGGGCGATCGCGCTGGCGGCGTTGCTGGCGCTGCCTATGATTCCGTTGTGGGCCTATTCGACAACGCCGCTGATGTTCGCGCTCGGCGCTTTCCTTATGCAGTTCATGGTGCAGGGTGCATGGGGCATCGTCCCGGCGCACCTGAACGAACTGTCGCCACCGGCGGTGCGCGCGATCCTGCCGGGTTTTGCATACCAACTGGGCAATCTCGTCATGTCGAGAATGGGACCGTTGCAGGCTGGCTTCGCCGAAGCGCACGGCAATGACTACGCATATGCGCTGGCGTGCACGATCGGACTGGTGAGTATCGCTCTGGCGTTCGTCGCATCGATCGGGCGCGAGGCGAAGAATACCGAATTGAAAAGCGCGCCCTAAACAGCCAGACCACTCAGTAGTTTGCGCAGCGCGCGGTAGCCTTCGACCAGCCGTGGTCCGGGTCGGCCCAGCCAGGCTTCGGTGATCGGTACGATGGCGTCGTTACGGATTGCCGGAACTCGCGACCAGCCCGGCCTGCGCCGTACGACATCGGCGCGATAATTTTCCTCGCGTACGCCGCACCACGACATCACGATCGCATCCGGTTCGGCCGCGAGAATCTGTGCGTCCTCGAGTGGTGTGCTTTTCGCGGCGACCGTGCTCCATGGATTGCTGCCGCCGGCGAGCTCAATGATGTCCGTTACCCACGATTCCCGCGCGGGAGTGATCACCGGTTTTGGCCACCACTCGACCAGCACTTTGGGTTTATTGCTCTCGCGAACTTCGACGCGCGGCATGGCAGCGCGCATGCTGACCACTAGATCCTCGCCGCGCTGTGCGACGCCGAGTGCGGTCGCGATGCGCCGGATATCGCCATAAACATCGTCGAGACTGCGCGGATCGCAAATCAACGTGCGTACGCCGGCGGTTTCGAATCCGGCGACGATGCGTTCATGCCCTGGGACGGTCAGCGACGTCAGCACCAAATCGGGCTTCAAGGCGAGGGCGCCGGCGACATCTAGATCAAGGTCGCGCCCGAGCTTGGGCAACGACGCCACCACGTCGGGCGGAAAATCCGAATCAGTATCGATTCCGACCAGCATCTCGGCGCAACCGAGCGCGCAGACGATCTCGGTATTCGAACAGGTGTGGGAAAACACGCGCATGCGGCGACCGGGCGAAATGGCAATGTGCGTAGAATAGCAATGGGAGCCGGCCAGACAACCGCTGCCGCAAGGTCCGCGAGGGCTGCGCGGGGGAGGAAAGTCCGGGCTCCGCAGGGCAGGGCGCCAGCTAACGGCTGGGCGGCGCGAGCCGACGGAAAGTGCAACAGAGAGCAAACCGCCGATGGCCGTTCCGGACTTGTCCGGCACGGATCAGGTAAGGGTGAAACGGTGCGGTAAGAGCGCACCGCGAGTCCAGCAATGGACCGGCACGGCAAACCCCGCCCGGAGCAAGGCCAAATAGGGAAGGAGCACGTTTGTGTGCGACGCGCGGCCCGCGCGCCTTCCGGGTAGGTCGCTTGAGTGCGCCGGCGACGGCGTGCCTAGAGGAATGGTTGTCTCGGCCTCGCAAGAGGTTAAGACAGAACCCGGCTTATCGGCCGGCTCCCTTTTTTATCATTTGCTATAACGCTCCGATGGATCGTGGAATGTTGCGTCCGGACATCAAGTTCGCGACGCAATTCCATTTCCCGACTTGAACAGGTGATGAACTCCCATCCTAGCGAATACGAGCGCAGGCAACAGTTACGGATCGCCGCATGGCGCGCCGAGGAACCGTCAGTGGCGACGCGTACTTTCTCGCGCGCCGCCGGACCGGCAAGCCGCGCGATGCAAACACTGGTGCCGGGATCGCTGCTGCGTGGTGCGCTTGATCTCGTGCAAAGCGCGGCGGAGCGGCTTGCCGGCCGTGAATCGATTCTGAAACGGGCTGCTGTCGCCGATTTCGAGGCGTTACGGCAAGGTCCGCTGGAGCGCTGTGACCAGCTCGCGGCAGCCGTGCGTTGGCGGTCGACGCTGTTCGCCGGCGGCTCAGGGACCTTGTTCGGTTTCGCTGGCGCGGCCGGCATGGCACTGGACATGCCAACCTTGCTGGTGTTGACTTTCCGCGCCATTCATCGTATCGGCTTGTGCTACGGCGAGGATTGCAGTGGCAGCCGCCGAGTACCACTGGCGATTTTCGCGATTGCTTCCGCGAATACCATCGACGAAAAACGCGCCGCCCTGGCCGCGCTCGATGCGGAAGCGACGATGGCGCTCGGCACTTGGCGCGATGGCGTCGAGCGCGCTGCTGAACGTGAGCTGGCAAAAAGTGCCGCGCAGCTCAGTCTCAACAATCTCTCTCGCCAGTTCGCCCGTCGTCTCGGCTGGAGCGTGTCGGCTGGCGCGCTGCCTGTGGTGGGTGCCGCGATCGGCGGTGGCGTCAATGCGTGGTATTTGCGGGAAGTCGCCCTGGCGGCGATGTGTGTTTTCCAAACACGCTGGTTGCGCGCACGGTACCCGAATCTCGCGTTTCCGGGGCGATCCTGAGCACAACAGGCTGCTACGCAATCGTGTGGTCAGGTCGGCACGACGAAGTGGAAGCGCAGTTTTTCAAGCCGCGATAGAAAATCATCGAGCGATTCGGCGGTTTGTGCATTATCGTGCATCAGAATGATGTCGCCGCTTTTCAGAGAACCAATGAATTGGGTTAATCTCAATTCCAGTAACTTCGGGTCCACTCTCGTGTTAGGGGTAGAATCGCTGCGCCTGGGAAAGCCGAAATTGGAATCATAAGAAGCGTTCCATGGCATATTGGTCATTCCGGACTTCGCAACAATCTGAAGAACGTTCGGTGTGGTATCTCCCCACGGCGCCCTGAAATAACGCGGGCGTTTGCCCACAGTAGCTTCGATCAGATTACTGCATTGTTCGATTTCAGCTGACAATTGATCACGATCTGCAAGATCGAGAACCTTCAGATTCAGGTGATGGTATCCGTGATTGCCGAGCAGATTACCGTCGGTCAGGATCTCCATCAGCACGTCCCGGTTCTGAACCGCATCTGGATTTTCGCTGGCGTCAAAGTTCTTGCAGTTTACAAACCAGATCGTTTTCGTTGAGTGCTTTTTTAACGTATCGAGGATCTTGCGGTCTACCTGCGCATCTCTCGGTCCATCGTCGATGGTCAGCAACAACACTTTTGAGCTCGGCGCTCCGTCTAGCGATACAGGAGTTTTTCGAGAGCTGTTTTGCACCACCTTGCTGGTGGGCACGTCGAAACTGTACTCGCCGGAAGTTGCTTTTCCGTAAGTCACCGGGCTGAGTGCGCCAAAACATGCGAGTACCGCGATTATGAATATCGCGGTGTAACTGATCTTGAGATCTCTGTTTGCATTGGCCGCGCCAACGATTCCGGGAGTTGAACCCTCTGTGGAAGGCGTTTTTTCCTTCCGGTTGCGGTCCGGCATATGCAGACCCAACAGATAGCAAAAAAGAACGTAGACGGATGCACTCGTTGCAAATTGCCAGAGACTAAACAATAGATAGTCTTCAGACGGAAAGCTCTGAGTTTCTGAATAAGTTCGGCCGGCCGCAGATAGCATGGCGATGAAATAGCCCAATCGAGCTTCGACTTTGGTCGTCGCTAAATAGGTCAGCATGACGTAGGCAAGCGTGAGCGGAAGGTAAGGTCCACTCCGATAGTCGGCGACTACACAAAGCAAATCCAGGATGACAAGTCCGATTCTCCAAAATGAGACGGACGTCGAAAGTAAGGGATCGTTTATCTTTGATCTGTCGATCATTGCGAGGGATTGCCGGTAAGGCCACGGTAAGGCCATGAAGCTTTGCTGGATGTCACTGATATCGGCCAAGAGCGCCAGCGCTTTAGTCTGAAAGCCGTTGTTCGCGGCCGGATATTTCTACCAAGAATCGCCCGGATTTCTCAGGCACTTGGATCACTCCAATATTCGTAACTAACTGACAATTATGGATAATGTGTTGCAGGCTCATATGAGCTCACTTGCAATGTCCGGGACGCCACTGCCGCATGCGTAGGTGGCTAGGATTCGGGTACGAAAATGCGGCAGTGCGTCATTAGCCGATCACTTTCGTGCGGCTCCATTTCGCTGTGCATCCGCAGGACAGTTGTTGCCACGGAAGCCCCGCGTGAGCAGGGATGGGCAAAGCGGACATTTGATCTGGCACGGAGAAGTCGATTGTAACTATTGTTCAAACGGACGGGTGCGGCCACCGGCTGCTGTTTTACTTGGCGTTGAGTCTCTGAGAACACCAACATGAAAACTTCGGATTACGCAAAGACTCTAATTCTCGTCGCCGTCGTGCTCTTTGTTGCGTTTCAAAGTGACTTTGGCTTTGTGGTCTTATTCTTGCTGCCGATTCTGTTTGTCTGGTTTATTGTCGGCATCGTGCTTATGGTTCGCAGGCCGCAAGAGCGCCAGCGCCGCGCCATTCGCATGGCAATCTGGGCATCTACTTTGGTGATTATTGGTACGGTACAGGGGCATCGAGCCGATGCTGCGCGTGCTGAAGCCAACGGTGTCGTTCGTGCACTCATCGAGTACAAGGCACTGAACGGCTAATATCCGTCGACACTCTCACAGGCCGGTTTTGACGAAGTCGGGCCCTACGCAAGGTGGCTGCTTAAGTATTCGGTGCGGGATGGGCAACCGGTCCTTTCTTATCCGTCCACCTTCATTCCGTTGGACAGCTATGGCTATGACTTTGAGCGTGGCAAGTGGATCTACAACTCATACTGACTTTCAAGTGCATGGCATATGTTCTACCAAATCTAATGGCGCTCTGGTTGCTTTTGGGAATTCATAATTGTTTCAAAGCCAGCGCCGCTCTGAGTGACGGCAACACGTTCAGCCTTCGAGGATAGCGGTGACGCCGAGTCCGCCTGCTGCGCAGATGGAGATCAGGCCACGACCACCGCCGTTTTGTTTGATGATCTTCGCTAGCGCGCCGACGATGCGTGCGCCGGTTGCTCCGAACGGATGGCCGAGGGCGAGGCTGCCACCCTTGACGTTCATCTTGTTGCGATCGATCGATCCGAGCGGGCGGTCGAGCCCGAGTTTGTCGCGGCAGAATTTCGGATCTTCCCAGGCCTTGAGTGTGCACAACACCTGCGCAGCGAATGCTTCGTGGATTTCATAGAAATCGAAATCCTGCAGGGTGAGGCCATTGCGTGCGAGCAGGCGCGGGACGGCGTAGGTTGGTGCCATCAGCAGACCTTCCTTACCGCGCTCGGTGAAGTCGATGGCGGCGGTTTCCGCATCGACGAGATAGGCCTGGATCGGTAGTCCGCTGGCGCTCGCCCAGTCCTCCGAGGCGAGCAATACGGAAGCCGCGCCGTCGGTTAGTGGTGTGGAGTTGCCGGCGGTCAGTGTGCCCTGGCCGCTCTTGCGGTCGAAGGCGGGTTGCAGCTTGGCGAGTTTTTCGGTTGTAGTATCGGCGCGCAGGTTGTTGTCGCGACTCAATTGCGCGTGGGTAACGATCAGGTCCGAGTAGAAGCCCTCGTCGTAGGCACGCGCCGCTTTCTTGTGGCTTTCAAAGGCGAGCTGGTCCTGATCTGCGCGCGCGATCTTCCATGCCTTCGCCATCAATTCGCAGTGCTCGCCCATCGACATGCCGGTGCGCGCTTCGTTAACGGCGGGGATCAGAGGGATCAGGTCTTTCGGGCGGAACTTGGCCAGCGCCTTCAGACGCTGCATGCCGGTTTTGGCGCGATTGGCCTCGAGCAGGATATGACGTAGTCCCTCGCTGATGCCGATTGGTGCGTCGGACGCCGTATCGACACCGGCGGCAATGCCGGCATCGACCTGTCCGAGCGCGATCTTGTTGCCGACCAGGATCGCCGTTTCAAGGCTGGTGCCGCAGGCTTGCTGCACGTCGTAGGCTGGTGTTTCCGGTGCCAGTCCCGATGACAGCACGCATTCGCGCGTGAGGTTGAAATCGCGTGAGAACTTGAGCACGGCGCCAGCCGCGACTTCGCCGAGGCGCTGGTCTTGGAGCTGGAATTTTTCCACGAGTGCCTGCAGGGTCGCGGTCAGCATCTCTTGGTTGCTGAGCGTGGCGTAGGCAGTGTTGTTGCGCGCGAATGGAATGCGTATTCCGCCGAGGATCGCGACTTTGCGGCCGTTTTTCATGGGAAGCTCTCGGTATCAGGGTCGCGGGATTGTAGCCGCGATGAAGCACTCGTGGTCACTCCCTATGCCCCGGCCCCGGATTCGGGCATAAACTGGGCGCGTGAATAACGGCTCCGACTGAGTGTGCCGGGAGGCAGAGAGTGATGAGCGGTCAAAAGCGGTTCACGAAAGCTCCGAAAGGGGTCACAAAGCGCGGCGGGCAGGCGTCTGAGCAAGGCATCGAATCGAAATTGCGCTATCAAGGCCAGCTTTCGATTATCGATGCCGGTGTGCTGCTGGCGCTGACATTGATCGGATGGTTTTTTGGTATTCATTGGCTGCAAAAGCTGATTCCGACGGCCGCTCCGATGAATCCGTTGCTGATGTTTGCGCTAGCGCTGGCGCAAGTTTCGGCGTGGCTGCAGAGAAAGGGCAGGCCCGAGGGACGGCTGCGGACGGCGATGGTCTACGGGTCTGCCCTCACGGTTGCGGCCATCGGATTGATCAAACTTGCGGATTACGCCCTGGGTATGCAGATGTGTCCCGATGATTTGCTATTCGCTTCGCAAATCTCGGAAGGCGGCGACGCCGGAGCCCATATCTCGGCGTTCAACGCGGTATGTCTGCTGTTGCTCGGCTGGATATTGCTGACCATCGACAGCGGGCCGCCTGAACGCGTTCTCCTGCACGTTCAAGTGCTGCTGGGTGTTCCACTGCTGTCGATGCTGGCTTTCTCCATGGTCAGTTTTCTATACCACGCGATCATCGGCGACGGCTCGGCCAACCATAATTCGGATTCCAGCTATACGCTTTCAACCTGGCTTTGTATCAACTTCATCGTCGCGGGCCTGTTCATGTCCCGTCCGAACGCCGGCCAGATGCGCATCATCAGCGCGCCCACCTACGCGGGTTTCACCGCACGCATCATGTATCCGGTGTCGTTCGGGACGCCGATCATTCTCGGCTTGTTCTACGCACTCGCCCTGCGCGAAGGCTGGTACTCGGCTGAGACGGCCTTCGCCGTGTTTATCATCGAGTTCGCATGGATCATTCTGAGCATCACCGTACTGAACGCGATCCGCCTGCACCGCGTGGATCTCGAGCGCCAGAAGACGCTCGATGAGTTGCATGTCCGCATCCTGCGCGACGAGAAGGCGGCGCGTCTGCGGGAGAGTCTGGTCCAGACCGAGGACATCGCGCGTGCGGTGGCGGGCAACCAACGCGACGCCACGCAGGCGCTGCTGGCGTATTTGGCGCGGCGCACGGGCATTCCACAGATGTGCTTGCTCAGCATCGCCGAAGAGAGCGACGTGCCGCAGCTGGAAGTGCTTGCGTCCTATGCCTACGGCGACATCCAGCAGAACGAGCGCAAGATCGCGTTCGGTGAAGGCTTGGCTGGGCAATGCGCTGCTGAAAGCCGGACCATACTGGTTGACGAAGTGCCTGAAAATTATTTCCGCATCCGCGCGGCGTCGGTTGAGTTGCTGCCCAAGCAGCTGCTGTTCATTCCGCTGATCGTCAACGGCGAGCTGGTGGGTGTGCTGGAAGCGGCGCTGTTGCATCCGCTGACGGAAGATGTGCAGGAATATCTGAACAAAGCGGTCAACGTCATCGCTTTCGCCATCTACCGGCTACGCCAGGAGCAGCGGGTGCAAACCCTGCTGCGGCAGATCGACCGGTTGGACGCGCCGTCTGATCTGCCCGAGATGATGGTTTTCCCGCAGGGCTGACGAGGTCTGCCCGGGAGTCAGCACGAAACTTGCGAGATCGTCGCATCATCACCTTGCAGGCGGGGACCGAAGTTGGACATCCTGAACACCGCAGAAGGCAGCGAGGGCTTGCCGGATTCCGAGCAGCGCGCGCTGCAGGTGGAAGCGTTGCGCCGCGCGTTTCTCGAGAACCTGTTCTACGTCCAGGGCAAGTTTCCGGCGCTGGCGACGAAGAACGACTATTACATGGCGCTCGCACACACCGTGCGCGACGGCATGTTGCAGCGCTGGATCAGCACCGCTACCGAATACACCAAGCGCGGTTCGCGCACGGTGGCGTACCTGTCGGCCGAATTCCTGATGGGACCGCATCTGGGCAACAACCTGATCAATATGGGTCTCTACGATCAGGCGCGGCAGATGATTACCGAGCTCGGGCTCGATTTCGAGCAGCTGCTGCGGCAGGAGGAAGAGCCAGGGCTCGGCAACGGCGGTCTCGGCCGTCTGGCGGCCTGCTTCATCGATTCGATGGCGACGCTGGAGATCCCGTCGCTCGGATACGGTATCCGTTACGAATACGGCATCTTCCACCAGGATATCGTGGATGGCTGGCAGGTCGAGAAGACTGACAAGTGGCTCCGCTACGGCAATCCATGGGAACTGCAGCGACCCGAATGGGGCGTCGAGGTCAAACTCGGCGGCTATACCGAAAAATATACCGACGATGCCGGAAATTACCGCGTGCGCTGGGTGCCCAACCGCGTCGTCAACGGCGTGCCGTACGACACGCCGATTCTCGGCTATCACAACAACAGCGCTAACACACTGCGGCTATGGCGGGCGGAAGCGCCGGAATCCTTCGATTTCGGCATCTTCAATCGCGGCGACTACTACGGTGCGGTGAACCAGAAGGTTGTCTCGGAAAATCTCAGCAAGGTGCTGTATCCGAATGACGAACAGGTGCAGGGCAAGGAGCTGCGCCTGGAACAACAGTATTTCTTTGTCTCGTGTTCGCTGCAGGACATGATCCGCGTCCTCAAGGTGCAGGGCATGCCGTTGGACCGCTTCCACGAGAAATTCGCGGTGCAACTTAACGATACGCATCCGGCGATTGCGGTGGCTGAACTGATGCGCCTGCTCGTCGATGAGCACCACCTGCTCTGGGATCGCGCCTGGGATATCACCATAAAGACTTTCGCGTACACCAACCATACGCTGCTGCCGGAAGCACTGGAGCGCTGGCCGTTGCCGTTGTTCCAACGCATCCTGCCGCGCCATCTGGAGATCATCTACGAGATCAATTCGCGATTCCTCGACCAAGTGCGCCTGCGCTTTTTCGGCGACGACTCGCGGCTCGCCCGCATGTCGCTGATCGATGAGCAAGGCGAGCGCTACGTGCGCATGGCGCATCTGGCCTGCGTCGGCAGCCATGCCATCAACGGTGTTGCCGAACTGCATTCGGAACTGCTCAAGCAGGACGTGCTCAAGGACTTCCACGAACTGTGGCCGGAGAAATTTTCGAACAAGACCAACGGTGTTACGCCGCGACGCTGGATGGTGCTGGCCAATCCCAAACTGTCTGCGCTAATCACTGAGAGCATCGGCGACGACTGGATCAAGGATCTCGAAGAATTGCAGCGGCTGGAACCACTCGCCAACAAGGCGGATTTTCGCGATACCTGGCGCGGCGTCAAGCGCGCCAACAAGCGGCATTTGGCCGATGTGATCCAGCAACGGTGCGGAGTCAGCGTAGATCCCGAATCGATGTTCGACGTGCAGGTCAAGCGCATCCACGAATACAAGCGCCAGCACCTCGCGGTGCTGCATATCGTCGCGCTGTATCACCGCCTCAAGTCGAATCCGAATGCCGACATCACGCCGCGTACCTTCATCTTTGGCGGCAAGGCGGCACCGGGTTATCACCTGGCCAAGCTCATCATCAAGCTGATTACCTCCGTCGGTGACGTGGTGAACCGCGATCCAGCGGTGCGCGACCGGCTCAAGGTCGTGTTCCTGCCGAATTTTAGTGTGACCAACGGCCAGAGCATTTATCCGGCGGCTGATCTGTCAGAGCAGGTCTCCACCGCCGGCAAAGAAGCCTCCGGCACCGGCAACATGAAATTCCAGATGAACGGCGCACTGACCATCGGCACGATGGACGGTGCCAATATCGAAATCCGCAGCTGTGTCGGCGCTGAGAACTTCTTCCTGTTTGGACTCACCACGGAGGAGGTGTACGAGCTGCGCGCGCAGGGCTATCGACCGATGGATTGGTATAACCGCAACGCTGAATTGCGCGACGTGATCGATCTGATCCGCAATGGTTTCTTTTCGCGCGGCGACACGGAATTGTTCAAACCGTTGATCGATGGTTTGCTTTGGCACGATCCTTATTTCTTATTCGCCGACTTCCAGTCCTATCTCGACTGCCAGACCCATGTCGGCGAGGTCTATCAGGACCACGAGCGATGGACGCGCATGTCGATCATGAATACTGCGCGCTCCGGCAAGTTTTCATCAGATCGCACGATCCGTGAGTACTGCCGCGACATCTGGAAGGCGAAGCCGGTGCCGGTACAGCTGCTCGATGAGAGTCAGATCAAGGTAGGATTTTTGCAGTAACCGTATGGAGTTTCAGTGAGGCGCTAGTCGTCTTCCTCGTCGTCGTAGCTCCGGCGTGGCAAATCCGACGGCGGCGGGGAGCGCCGCTTATCCGCCTTCGCAATGATCCGCAATGTCATCAGCGGCCCGACGATCAGCGCGATCACGCCGATGACGAAAACCCAGTCGATCCAGCGCATGGAGGCCGGTTACAAGGCGTGCAGATGCGCGTACGACAGCATCAGCCATTTGGTGCCCTGCTCGCGGAAACGGATCTCGACGCGCGTGCGGTCGCCATCGCCATCGAACGACAGGATCGTGCCTTCACCGAATTTCTCGTGGCGAACGCGGGCACCGAGCTTAAATCCACCGGAACTTTCACCGGCGCCTACCACTGGCGCACGCGAGGTGGTGGAACCGTGGCCGCCCCCGTAGCGGGGCGTACTCTCGCGTGTGCCGAAGCTGGAGCCGCCGCCGCCCGCGTAACCGCCAAAAGTGCGCGCTGCTCCACCAAACGAAGGGCGCAGTATGCCCGCGCGCGGCCGAGTTTCGACAACGCAGTCGCTCGGAATTTCGCGCAGGAATACCGACGGTGCACCAAGCTGTTCGACGCCGTGGATGCGGCGCACTTCCGCATAACTCAGGTAAAGTTGCTTGCGCGCGCGCGTGATACCGACGTAGCAGAGGCGGCGTTCTTCCTCGATGGTGCCGTCGGCGACGGCGCGCTGATGCGGGAACAGTCCATTCTCCATGCCGACCAGGAATACGATCGGAAATTCGAGCCCCTTGGCGGAGTGCAGTGTCATCAGCTGCACGCTGTCCTCGCCTTCTCCGGCCTGCTGTTCACCGGCTTCAAGTGCAGCATGGGCGAGGAAGGCATTGAGTGGATCGAGTTCCTCCTCGTTTTCACCGCGCCCGAACGGGTTCTCGAAGCTGCGCGCGGCGTTGATCAGTTCGTCGAGATTTTCGAGGCGCGCCTCCGCTTGCTCGCCCTTCTCTTTCATGTAGTGCTCACGCAAGCCGGAGCGTGCAATGCCCGTCTCCATCGCTTTCGACAATGGCTGTCCGACGACGTCCAGAGCGAGACCATCGATGAGATCGAGAAACTGTTTGAGATTGCCGGCGCTGCGGCCAAGCACGGTACCGGCCGCGCGCGCCGCCTTCCACAGCGACAAACCCTGCTCGCGCGCGAGCAGACGCAGGCGTTCGACCGTAGTCGAGCCGATGCCGCGAGTCGGCGTGTTGACAGCACGCTCGAAACTGGTGTTGTCGTCGCGATTGGCGAGCAGACGCAAATAGGCGAGCGCGTCCTTGACTTCCATGCGCTCGAAGAAGCGCAGGCCACCGTAGATGCGGTATGGCATACGATTACGGATCAGGACTTCTTCCAGCACGCGTGACTGCGCATTGGAGCGATACAGCACGGCGAGGTCGCTGTAGCGGCAGCGGCCTTCGAGATGCTCCTTCATGCGGTTGACGACGAATTCCGCCTCGTCGTACTCGTTGAAGGCGGCGTAAAGCTGGATCGGTTCGCCTTCGCTATCCTCGGTCCACAAATTCTTGCCGAGGCGGCCGCTGTTCTTTGCGATCAGCCCATTCGCAGCTTTGAGAATGGTGCCGGTGGAACGGTAGTTCTGTTCTAGGCGCACGACTTCGAGACCTTGATAGTCTTTGGCCAGTCGCAGCATGTTTTCGACCTTTGCGCCTCTCCATCCGTACACGGATTGATCGTCGTCTCCGACCGCAAAGAGAATCCCGCTGTCGCCAGCCAACACCCGGAGCCACGCGTATTGCAGCGTGTTCGTGTCCTGGAACTCATCGACCAGGATGTGACGGAAGCGGTGGCGGTAGTGCGTCTGCAGGTCCAGATTGTCGCGGCACAGCTCGAAGGCGCGCAGCAGCAGTTCGGCGAAATCGACGAGGCCGGCTGCGTCGCACTGCGCCTGGTAAGCCGTGTACGCACGCACGAGCTGGCGTTGCGAGTAGTCGCCCTGATCCTGCAAATGCTGCGGGCGCCGACCTTCCTCCTTCTGTGCGTTGATGAAAGCGGTGACCTGCTTCGGCGGCCACTGTTCCTCCGACATGTCGAGGCCGCGCAGCACGCGCTTGACCAGGCGCTGCTGATCGTCGGCATCAAGAATCTGGAAGTTCTGCGCCAGCTTCGCTTCCTTCCAGTGCAGACGCAGCATACGGTGCGCGATACCGTGGAAGGTGCCGACCCACATCGCGCGCACCGGCACATTGAGCAATTGCTCAATGCGGCCACGCATTTCAGCCGCGGCCTTGTTGGTGAAGGTCACTGCGAGGATCGAATGCGGCGAGACGTTTTCCGCCGCGACTAGCCACGCGATGCGGTGCGTGAGCACGCGCGTCTTGCCGGAACCGGCGCCCGCCAGTACCAGACGATGCTCGGGAGGCGCAATGACAGCTTCCCGCTGTGCGGGGTTGAGCGACGCCACAAGCGTCTCGAATTCAGTAGAGGGCAGCATCGATCTATTTTAGCGGTGCGGCACCTGCCGCGCCGGTAGAGCTCACTTGACGCCAGATGATCTGTGAACCGGTTTGCGCACGCGCAGGTTGATCGCCTCGACCACTACCGAGAATGCCATTGCAAAGTAGATGTAACCTTTTGGCACATGGAATTCAAAGCCTTCAGCGACCAGTGCCATGCCGATCAGGTTGAGAAAGGAAAGGGCTAGGATCTTGATCGTCGGATGACGCTCGATGACGCCCGAGACGGCGCCGGAAGCAAACATCATGACTGCGACCGCGATGACGATCGCGGCGACCATGACCGGCAGGTTCTGCGTCATGCCGACCGCGGTGACCACCGAATCCAGCGAGAACACGATGTCGATGACGGCGATCTGCAGGACGATAGATGTGAAGCTGACCGCATGGCGCGCCAGGGATTCGGCGTCATCCTCGGGACCGCCGCCTTCGATTTCGTCGTGGATTTCAAAGGTACTTTTGGCGATCAGGAACGCGCCGCCGGCGATCAGGATCAGATCGCGCCCGGAAAAGCCGTGCGCGAACAAATCGAACAGCGGCCGCGTCAGCTTCATGATCCAGGTCAGCGACAATAGCAGCAAGATGCGCGTGACCATGGCGCCGGCCAGTCCGACCAGCCGCGCGTTGCGCTGCCGCTCTTTCGGCAGCTTGCCGGCCATGATCGTCAGGAACACGATGTTGTCCACGCCGAGCACGATTTCCAGGCCGGCGAGCGTGAACAGGGCGATCCAGGTTTCGGCTTCGAAGAGGGCGTCCATTATCGGGAAGAACAATGCATGAAAGTGGATAATAGTGCCTTCCGAAGGCAGGTAGGCAAAGGCAGCCTATACGTCTGCGGTGGCTTTGCGCATGTCAAAGTGTCATTAAATTTTCAACGATCTGTCACAAAGACGTTACGGTGCAGTATTAGTTTTGTCAGTGTCGAAAGGGGTATTCGGTCATGAGAATTGCCTACGGTGTCATGGGCTATGGCCGCGGCCACGCGATGCGTACCAGCGCGGTGTTGCCGGCCTTGATGGCGGAGCACGAAGTTACGGTGTTCGCCGGTGGCGATGCCTACGAAGTGCTCGCCCCGCATTTTCCGACGGTGCGCATCCCGACGATCGGCTATGTCTACAACGATCGTGGCGGCCATTCGCTTCCACGCACCGTCGCCCGCAATCTGGCGCCGATGGCCGACTTGCTGCTGCGTGGGCCGGGGTTGGAGCAGCTCGAGCGCGATTTTCGCGATCGTGGCATCCAGCTCGTCATTTCGGATTCGGAAGCGTGGTCGCATCGCGCCGCGGCGCGTCTGCGCCTGCCGCGCATCAGCTTCGACCATGTCGGCATCATTGCGTGGTGCGAGCCGCACTTTCCGGCGGATCTGTGGCCGATCGGCATGCGCGACGCCTACGCCTACCGTGCGCTGATGGGTGAGCCGGACCGTATCCTGATTTCCAGCTTCTATCCGGCGACGCCGCGCAAACCGAACACACGGCTTGTCGGTCCGCTGCTGCGCGATGAAGTGTTGAGCGCCAAATCGAAAGCGGGCGATTACCTGCTCGCGTATTTCAACAAGGGCGAGCACCAGTTCCGGCCGCATATCGATCGCGCGCTGCGCTTGCTGGATGTACCGGTAGTTGTTTATGGCACGCCGTATCGGGGCAAGGTCGACAACCTCGATTTCCGCGCGCCGAGCGTGGAATGGTTTACGCACGATCTGGCCAATTGCCGTGCCGTGCTTTCGACCGCCGGCAACCAGCTCATCGGCGAGGCGATTCATTTCGGCAAACCGATTCTGGCGTTGCCGGAACAGGCTTTCGAGCAACGGCTCAATGCGTACATCATCGAGCGGATGGGAGTGGGCGCGCGCGGCGATCTTGCCCGTCTCACGCCCAGCGATGTCGATCGTTTCCTCGGCAGTTATGACTACTATCGCGGCAACATGGCCGAGCATGCGCGCGACGGGCGCGCGGAAGCCGTCGAAGTGCTGCACCGCTTCATCGGCGAGCTGGTGCATAGGGGAACAGTGCGCGCGACGCGCCGTTCAAAGGCAGCAAAGAAAAACGTTAACCCAATACCCGTGCTAAAAGATCGTTGAGAAAGCTCCGGTTAGCCGCGAACGCATCCGCGTACTCGAGAATTTGCCGCGCGCTCTGCACATGCGGAGCGTCGGGCAGACGTTCATGACGCAGCCACTCGGCGAGATTAGCCGCCGTCACTTCCGGGTGAAACTGCAAACCCACCACCCGCATACGGTCGTATGAATACGCCTGCTGCTCGCACACCTCGCTGCGGGCGAGACATTCGGCGTGGCGTGGCAGCGCATAGGTATCGCCATGCCAGTGACAAGTCATCAGCGACGACGGCGGGTTGCCGAACAGTCCGCTGCGGTGGCCCTCGGCGGTCGGGGTTACCGGAAACCAGCCGATCTCATGCTCCGTGTTGCGCATAACCGGTCCACCGAGCTGATCTGCAATCAACTGTGCGCCCAGGCAGATGCCGAGCAGCCGCTTGCCATCGTCGAGCGCGGCGCGGATCAGCTGCTTTTCAGCGACCAGCCATGGATGATGCGCGTGTTCGTAAATGTTCATCGGCCCGCCCATCACGATCAGCGCGTCGAACGCCGTCACTGGCGGCGGTGCTTCGCCTGTGAACAAGCGCGTGCCGGTTACCGTGTAGTCACGTTTGGCCAGCCACGGCGCGATAGCACCGAGATCCTCGAAGTCCGCGTGCTGCAGCCAGTGAATGCGCATTACGGTCAGCCGCGCGACTTGAACTCCAGTGCTGCTGAATTGATGCAGTAACGCTGCCCAGTCGGCTTCGGACCGTCCGGGAATACATGGCCGAGGTGCGCATCGCAGTGCGCGCAGGTCACTTCGATGCGGCGCATGCCGTGGCTGACATCTTCATCCGCGCCCAGCGCCTCGTCTGAAGCAGGTCGGAAGAAGCTTGGCCAGCCGGTGCCAGACTCGAATTTATTGCGCGAATCGAACAACGCGGAGCCGCAGCAGACGCAGTGATAAATGCCGTCGCGATGGTCATCCCAGAGCTTGCCGGTAAATGCGCACTCGGTACCCGCGTGGCGCGTGACGCGATATTGCTCCTCGGTCAGCTGTGCACGCCATTCGGCGTCGGTCTTGACGATTTTGTCCATGACTTTCCAGTGCGTAAGAGTGTGATTGAGCTAGCCTAGCGCGATCAGCCCGATTGGGACAGACGAACCACCTGCGATGTTCCGAATACTCAATATTCCACCCCTGTTTATTGCGTCCTGCGCGGTTGCCGCAATCGCCTGCGATGCGCGCCGCCGCTTGCCCGCGTTCTACTTGTTCAAACCACTGACCACGGTGCTGATCGTCGCCAGCTTTCTCGCACAGGCGCCAGTAGCGTCGGCAGCGGCACGGGATTGTGTGCTGTTCGCGCTGCTGGCAAGCCTGGCCGGAGATATTGCGCTGATGTTCGACGGCACACGCGCTTTCGTGGTCGGACTTCTCGCATTCTTGTGCGCGCATCTGGCGTTCGCGGCCGGACTGTTGTGGGACTTGCCACGATTCGCGCTGGGTATTCCTGCGGCAGCGGGTCCGGGTGTGGCCGTGGCGATGTTGGTGGTGCTGTGGCCGCGAGTGGGCAGATTACGCGTCGCGGTTGTGATCTACGCGATTGTGTTGACCGCGATGTGGCTGGCCGCCGCGGCGCGCTCAACGGTGCTCGGTGACAGTGCCGCCCAGCTTGCGCTGATCGGAGCCAGCCTGTTCATGCTGTCCGATGGTGTGCTCGCTTGGGATCGTTTCATAAACAGGTTCAGTTTGGCGCGAATGCTGGTGCTGGCTACCTATTTTCCTGCGCTATGGCTACTCACCTGTTCCGGAACGTTCTGAAACCGGAACGGCTTATCAGGGATTCTTCGGGATTCTTCGTGCTATTTTTGCAGTTCCCAGAAATGAGGGTAGTGACCGTGAGAGCATGGAGCCTGAGCTTGTTTACGACCGCACTGGTCGCTGCTTGCGCGAGTAACGCGCCGACCCAGCAGAAAATCCTTCCTTCCGGTATCGAGACGCAATATTTCGACGCGTCGGTGCGGCCGCAGGACGACTTTTACCGATACGTGAACGGTAAGTGGCTGGATAGCACGGAAATCCCTCCCGACAAGGCAGTATGGGGGTCGTTCACGAAGGTTGAAGATGACGCCCAGACCGCTTTGCGGGATATCGTCGAAACCGCGCAGCGCGACAACGCTGCCAATGCCGACCCGGACAGTCGCAAGATCGGTGATCTATATGCGAGCTTCATGGACGAGGAACGTTTGGAAAGCTTGGGCATGAAGCCCTTGAAGAGCGAATTTGCTCGTATCGATGCGATCCGGGACAAGAAGGAGATTCCGGGGTTGTTCGCACATCTCGGCCAGATCGGTGTGACTGCCCCGTATATGTCGTTCGTGCATCTCGATAATCGTGATTCGACGAAGTACATCGTCGACCTCTACCAAGGTGGCCTTGGCCTCCCCGATCGCGACTATTACCTGAAACCAGATGACGCGAAACTGAAGGATGTCCTCAAGAAGTATCAGGCGCACATCGGACGAATGCTTGCACTTGCCGGCGATAAGCAGGCGACACGGGACGCGACGGCCATTGTCGCCATCGAAACGAAGCTGGCGAAGGCACAATGGACCAAGGTCGCGAATCGCGATCCGGTGAAGACCTACAACAAGTACGAAATCACGAAACTTGCGACGTTGGTACCCGGCTATGACTGGAAGCACTATCTGGTCGGAGCCGGAATCGACGGCAAAGTTGGCTATCTGATCGTCAGTCAGCCGAGTTACCTCACCGCGTTCGGTGCGCAGCTACGCGCGACATCGCTCGCCGACTGGAAGGCGTATTTCAAGTGGCATGTGTTGTCGGATTTCGCGCCGTATCTCTCGAAACCCTTTGTAGAAACGAATTTCGCGTTTTATGGCACCGTGCTGCGCGGGGTGCCGGAAAACCGTCCGCGCTGGAAGCGCGGTGTGTCCCTGGTCAACGAATCGATTGGAGAAGGTTTGGGCAAGCTGTATGTCGCCCGGTATTTTCCGCCGGAAAACAAGGCGCGCATGCAGGCGTTGGTCGGCAATCTGCTTACCGCGTACAAGCAATCCATCGAATCGCTGGACTGGATGGGTCCGGAAACAAAGCAAAAAGCACTCGCCAAACTCGCGAAATTCACGCCCAAGATCGGTTATCCCGACAACTGGCGTGACTATTCAGCGCTTGCGTTTTCCTCCGACGATCTGCTCGGCAACGTGATGCGTGCGGAGGCGTTCGAGTACAAGCGCAACATCGACAAGCTTGGCAAACCGGTCGATCGTGGTGAGTGGGAAATGACGCCGCAGACCACCAACGCCTACTACAACCCGGAAATGAATGAAATCGTATTTCCGGCCGGTATTCTGCAGCCGCCGTTCTTCGATGCCAATGCCGACGATGCCGTTAATTACGGCGGTATCGGTGCGGTGATCGGCCACGAAATCAGTCACGGTTTCGACGACCAGGGCAGCCAATACGATGGTGACGGGAATCTCAATAATTGGTGGACAAAGGATGACCACGACCGCTTCGCGGCAAAAACCAAGGCGCTGGTCGCCCAGTACGCCGCTCTGGAAGCGGTTCCCGGCTATCACATCAATGGCGAATTGACCCTGGGCGAGAATATCGCTGATAACTCGGGCATTGCGATCGCATACAAGGCCTACCAGCTTGCGCTGAATCACCAGCCGGCGCCGGTGATCGATGGCATGAGTGGCGACCAGCGCTTTTTCGCCGGCTGGGCGCAAGTGTGGCGTGCCAAGGTCCGCGAGGCCGAATCGATCCGCCGCGTTAAAGTAGATCCGCATTCACCGCCGCCAGTGCGGGGCACGGCGCCGCTGCGGAATCAGGATGCGTTTTACCAGGCTTTCGGCGTCAAGGAAGGCGACAGGCTGTATCTGCCGCCGGATCAGCGCGTCACACTCTGGTGAGACGCCCCATTTTCGTTTCGTATGTGAACACGATTTGATGGCCGTTAAATTTGAAATAACCGTGTCAACGCGCTCCTATCTTATGCGTTGCACAGTGGGGTATTGCCGCTTAGTAGCAACGCGAAAAAAGCAGCGCGAAACTACGTTTCGTGATAGTTTGCTCGCCGCGACTGCGCCTGTGTCGAGCGGGTTCAGACGACATTAAGTTGCAAGCACCGAAACTGTAATACGCCGGTTCTCCGCCGCGTCGTGCGGCGGAGTAACGGTAAACCCAACCGTCAAGGAGATTTGAAGATGAACAAGCTGCTTTCCAGCGTCCTTCTGTCTGGTGTGTTGCTCGCCGCCGGCCAGGCTTTCGCCCAGGACGCCGCCGCCCCCGCCGCTGCTCCGGCCGCTGAAGCCGCCCCAGCTCCGGCTGCCGAAAAGGCGCCGGCCAAGAAGGCCAAGAAGCACCACCACAAGAAGAAGAAGGCGGAAGACGCTGCTCCGGCCGCTGCTCCGGCGCAGTAAGTTTCAGCCGGTTGTACTAAGGCGGCCGCGTGAGCGGCCGCTTTTTTTGGCTTGGGGCCGACGGACCTCTCTCAAAGCCAGTCGCGCACCCGATTCCAGGCTTCACGTTTAGCCGCCGGCGAAATACCCGCGTTCGCAGGACTGGTCGATGGCAACACATGCAGAGGCACTCTGTCGAGCTGAGGACCAATGCTTGGCACAGCATGCTTGCGGAATAGCGCTTCCGCCTTACGGCCATTCAAAAATACGGCGCGGATTTCGGTGTGCATGGCGAAAAATTCCGCGAAATCGTTCACCACTTCGCTTGCCGGGCAGATCGCAGAATCCAGGCTGCCGCCGCGCTCGCAGTGCTTCAGCACATCCCACACCGCGACATGCTGTTCGATCAGCCGGTAAACGCGTTCGGCGTAGGGCAGATCCGGGCTGGCATCGAACAACTCGCCCATCAGCGGCCAGAACAAGTTTTGCCGGTATGCGTAGTACTGATTTTCCTGCAGCGACTTTGCACCGGGCATCGAACCCAGAATCAGGATGCGAGCGTCGCTGCGCTCGATCGGTGGAAAGCCAGTCAGTAGTAAGCGGTGTTCAGCGGTTCCGGCAGTCGATGCGGCGGCGTTCATTTAAATACCCGTACGATCAGCGATAGTACGAGCGAGACCAGTAGCATTGTCGCGATCGGTACGTAGATCCGGAGATGTTCACGCTCGATGACGATATCGCCCGGCAGACGACCGATCGGCAGCTTCGACAGCCACGGCCACGCGAGTCCGGCGAGCAGTAGCAGGAGGCCGATGGCGATCAGAATTTTCGACATGGAATCGCTTGACGGATGTCCGACTCAAATATGGAATGATAGGTGCTGAACCTATAGTCGACACTGGAATTTCAAGAGCGTACCGAATGCGGACAAGCTGGGCGATGGTACTCGAACATCAGGGCGGTCCGCTGGTCGCTAGGGAGCGAAAAGTGTCGGAGCCCGGGCCGGGACAGGTCTTGCTCGAAGTCACGGCATGCGGTGTCTGTCGCACGGATCTGCACCTGCTCGATGCGGAGCTGCCGGAGATCCCTTACCCGATCGTGCCCGGCCACCAAATCGTCGCGCGTGTGCGGGCGCTCGGTGCTGGCGCAGGCAACCTGAGGATAGGACAGCGCGTCGGCGTGCCCTGGCTTGGCTGGACTTGCGGTCATTGCGAATTTTGTGCGCAGGAGCAGGAAAATCTTTGCGATACGGCGCGCTTCACCGGCTACCAGATCAACGGCGGCTATGCGACGCACTGTGTCGCCGACAGCCGCTATGTATTTCCGTTGCCCGAGGGCTACGACGATCTAGCGGTGGCGCCGCTACTGTGTGCCGGCCTGATCGGTTATCGCTCGTTGCGGTTGTGCGGCGATGCCCGGCGCATCGGCTTTTATGGATTCGGTGCGGCCGCGCACATCATCGCGCAAGTCGCGCACTGGCAGGGCCGCGAGGTGTACGCGTTCACCAAGTGCGGCGATCACGCGGCGCAGACGTTCGCGAAAACGCTCGGCGCTTGCTGGGCCGGCGCATCGGATGAGGCTCCGCCGACTCTGCTGGATGCCGCGATCATCTTCGCGGCTGCCGGCGAGCTGATTCCTGCGGCGCTGCGAGCGGTGCGAAAGGGAGGTGCGGTCATTTGCGGTGGCATTCACATGAGCGACATCCCGGCGTTCCCGTACTCGATTCTGTGGGGTGAGCGGCGCGTTCAAAGCGTGGCCAATCTCACGCGTCGCGATGCGATCGAATTTCTCGATCTGGCGCCGCGCGTGCCGGTGCACACGCAGGTGCACGCTTATCCGCTCGAACAGGCAAATAAAGCGCTGGCCGATTTGCGCGCTGGACGGCTGACGGGTGCCGCGGTATTGACGGTGAGCACTTAGTCCACTAAACCAATGACATTCCACCCCTGGCTAAGCGCGCCACTCGGGCGCGCAGCTTCGTCGCAATTGCTCGCAATAGAACCACTATTGCTGTGCTTCGTTCCTCATATGACATCCGGATCGACACGCCCAACCCGGGGCGAAGTCACTGGTTCAATGGACTAGGGCTCGCGCATTCGTGAAAGCTACTATTTGTTTACGAGCGATGCGCTGGATGTTCGGCGCAATACTGTTGCTACGACTGTTGTTCCCGTTCTTCAATTCGCCGCTGCAACACCTCTTCTCCGATCCATTCCGGCACTGGGAGAACGGTCTCTATTTTCGATATCCCAACGTCATGGGCAGTGGTGACCCCTACCTATATCAGCTCTGGATCTACTTGTTGCAGCTGATAGACACGCCTTCGCATGCGCCGATCCTCGCCGGTTGTGGCTTGCTCTGTGCGCTGATGCCCTACGGTTGGTATCGCGCCCTCAAGGAAATACTTCCTTATAACTGGGCACTTGGGGGCGCGCTGGTGATGGCCGTGCTGCCGGGCTTTGTCGGCATTTACGCGTACTTCATGAACGAGACGCTGCTGCTTACACTGACCGGCTTCGCCTTCTGGCTCACGTTCCGTGCTCAGCGCAAGCGCAGCATTGCAGCGTTCGCGGCGGCCTGTGCGCTGTGGCTGGCGGCGGGTTTCACGCGCAGCATTGCGTTGCCGATGGCGCTGCTGTGCCTGTTATCGATATGGCTGCCGCAGCCACGCAAACTCAGCAAGGCGTTGATCGGGATTACCCTGCTGTCGCTGCTGGGGGTGCCGGCCGGTCTCCACAGCCATGTCAATCTCGGCTATTACGCACCATTCGGCAATCTCTATCTCAACGAAATTTATGAGCAGAGCGGCAAGAGGACCATTGCCATTGATTTCGGTCCGAAAGGACACTACGAGTTCGGTTCCCCCAGTTTCTACAATCCCACCTTCTACCCGATCTCTAGCTGGACGACAGACCGCATCGGTACCGCTGCTATCGCTATCGATCTGACACAGGGGCGCAGGCCTTGGGTGGCCGAGCTTGAGCGGATGCGGCGCGAGCGGACTTTTTCGCGTTGGCACGATCTTCGGGAAAACTTCCTGTTTCTCGCATTCGGCCAGCCTTGGCCCGACGGCGATCTCCATTCGGTCACCGGCTGGCTCGCGGTATGGACTCGTTGGGTCTGGTTCCCGCTGTTCGTGGTCGTGGCCTTTGGGGCGGCCAGAGGTTGGTTTCGTGGCCGTGAATGGTTGTTGCCGGTGTGCGCACTGGGTATGTTCGCTTACCTGACTGTGCAGCGCGAAGGGGTACTGGAGGCGCGTTTTCGCAAGCCGCTCGATCCTATTGCAGCAGCAGCGGCGGTGGTGGTCATGTGTTACCGCGTGACACGGCGGTCTGCTGTTCCAAACGGATCTTTTTCACCGCTGCCGCCGGACTGATCGAACTGCGTCCCGGCGTTGACCCTATCAGTGTGCGAGGTGTGCGGACATCTCCAGCCCACTACGATCGATCTTGATAAACCACTTGGGTTTCATCCGACCGAAATCCCGACGGATGTGGGTGCGCAGGGCCTTCTTCGGATCGAGAACGACGGCTCCATTGGGGCTGCGCCAGAAAACGACCCAATGCCAATACGGAATTTCTTTTTCGAGATGCCACTTGATCGAGAGCAGGGCCAGGTCGGGCAGGGTGTCCCACGAAGTGAATGCTGATTCGCCAGGAGAAGCGTGCACGCCGAACCGCCGCAAAAGTGCGCGAACGTGCGCGGTGTCGGACCAGAGTCGCGGATCATCGGCGACGATGCCCAAAGAGTGAGCGACCGTTCGTGCTCGCGTGTACGAGACGCCCGCCAGCACCGCGACACTCGCGATGCCACAACCGGACGTCTCCAGTTGGACGACAGGTTTCAGGATCCCGCTCGTATTCCGCAAATCAGTGAACCTTGCGCGATTTCCCCGCGAGCCGCGCCGCGTCGGCGTTGCCCTTGGCGTTGCCCAGGTCTGGCCGAAGTTTTTGCTTGCCGCCCTGTGCGGCGGCTTTCTTGGCCGCCATCGCTTCCTTGAGCAGCTCGGCCGCCGATTTCTTGCGTTTAGATTTGTCAGACATGGCTATTTTGCTGCGCCGGAACGACCTTTGAATTGATCCATGGTGTGGTAGACGCCAAACAGGCGGTCGGCGACGAAATCCCACATTGGTTGCGGAAGCGAGCCTTTGGCAAACATTGACAAGCGCACGGTCCACGGCAGGGTCAGCACCGGTTTACCGACCTTCATCGCTTTCCAGACACGATCGACAACGTATTCCGGCGTCATGATCGGCGTCATCAGCGGCGCCTTGGCGCCCTCAAACATGCCGGTGCTGATATAGCTTGGGCACACGGTCGTCATCTTCACATGATGATGGCCTGCCTGCTCCAGTTCCAGCCGCACCGAATCGGACCAACCGGTCGCTGCCCATTTCGATGCGCAGTAGACACTCATCTTCGGATTGGAGATCAGACCGGCTGCGGAGGCGATGTTGACGACACGGCTTTCATGTCCGTTTTCGATCATCGCCGGCAGGAATTCGCGCGTGATGTACATCAGTGCAAGCGCGTTGATGGACATCGTGAAGAACGTGTCCTTGATGTGATCGTGCTCCCAGAAGTACTTGCCGCGCACGACGCCGGCGTTGTTGATGAGAACATCAACGTTGCCAATTTCTGCGCGCACACGCGCTGCGGCAGCAACGATCGATTCGAGCTTGGACACGTCGACAATATAGGAGTGAACCTTGCCGCCGATAGCGGCAAGTTCCCTGACGGTTTCTTTCAGTGCTGCTTCGTTGATGTCCCAGAGCACGACGGCAGCAGCGTTTTCCTCGACCGCCAGTTGGGCGTAAAGCTTGCCCATACCCATTGCAGCGCCGGTGATGAGAACGGTCTTGCCGGATACGCTCTGCATCGAAAATTCTCCTGTCAGGCGGAAATCGCGTCCTGAGTCTATGTGCGGTGCAGCAGGCAGACAAGCGAGCGCTGCGCAGCAGCGGCTGCCGCACTCATCCGTTTTCGGCTTCGACCTCCACCGAGAAATTGTCGTTGTCCACGCGCAAATGTACGGTCATCGGCTGGCAGCAGACTGGACAATCCTCGGTATAGGTCTGTGAGCCGGCGCTGAGATCGAGGCTCAGTTCGACGGTTTCCCAGCAGTACGGGCAGGTGACCAGCGCATCTTCGAGCATCGCGAACCTCTATAAAAATTCATGAAGCAAGGCATTGAGGTGCGCGCGGCCCAAGGTTGAAGCACGCACGCCGTTCGCATGCTCTTCGATCAGACCTTTTTGACGCGCCCGGGCCAGCGGCAGTTCCAGCCTTTCGGCGGAAAGTCCCGTGCGCCGCTCGAAATCCGCGAACACGAAACCTTCGTTGAGACGCAATGCGTTCATTGTGAACTCGAACGGCAATTCGGCGGGAACGACGTTGCGCTCCTCCTGAATGGCTGCCGCGCTACCCGCCGCGGTCAGAAACATACGTGGATGCTTGTGCCGTGCGCGCCTGACGATGTGCAGCGTTTCGCCGGTCATCTGTGAGCGCTTTGAATGTGCGCCGGCGCCGATGCCGAGGTAGTCGCCGAATTCCCAATAGTTGCGATTGTGCCGGCTTTGCCGGCCGATCTGCCCGTAAGCGGACACTTCATACTGCGCATAACCATGCGTTGCGAGCAGTGCTTGTCCGGCAAGCTGCATTGTCCACGCAGTGTCTTCGTCGGGCAGCGGTGGCGGTCGGGCGGAGAACTCGGTGTTCGGTTCCAGCGTCAATTGATAGTAGGACAGATGCTCTGGCGCGAGCGCGATTGCGGCACGCAGATCGCCGGCCGCGCCATCAGGCGTCTGTTCCGGCAGCGCATACATAAGATCCAGATTGATGTTGCCGAAGCCGGCGGCGCGCGCCTGACTGAAAGCGCTGATGGCTTCGTCGCGGCCGTGAATGCGGCCGAGCCGGCGCAGATGGGCGTCGTCGAGACTTTGCACGCCGATCGACAGGCGATTTACGCCAGCGCCGCGATAGTTGCGCAGATGCCGGATTTCCGCAGTGCCGGGATTGGCCTCCAGCGTGATTTCGATATCCGATGCGAACATCAGGCGCGCGCCGACCGCGTCCAGCAGTGCACCGATCGCGTGGCCTGAGAATAGGCTCGGCGTGCCGCCGCCGAGAAAGATCGAAGTCAGTGGCCGACGCGGCGATACGTCGGGTGCGGATTGCAGTTCGTAGTCGAGATCGCGAATCAGGGCGGCGATGTAGTCGTCTTCCGGCACTTCACTGCGCACGGCGTGGGAGTTGAAGTCACAGTAGGGACACTTGCGTACGCACCACGGAAAATGGACGTATAGCGATAGCGGAATCGACTGCATTTCGTTCGTCGCAGAGACACGATTCCGCACGGGCGCTTCAATCGCCACGCCGCAATGCCTCGGTCAGCACCGCGCTAGCGCGCGCGCGATGGCTGATGCGGTTCTTGATTTCCGCCGTCAATTCGGCGGCCGTGCAACCCTGATCGGGAACAAAGAAAAGCGGATCGTAGCCGAAGCCATTGGTTCCTTTTGGCTCTCGCACGATACACCCTCGCCACAAACCCTGTGCGATCAGCGGCGTGGGATCATCGGGATGACGGAGAAGCACGATCACCGAAACGAACCGTGCACCGCGCTGTTGATCGGCCACATCGCGCAATGCAGTTAGCAACCTGCGGTTGTTGGCGTCGTCGGTTGCGTCATCGCCGGCATAGCGCGCTGAACGTACGCCAGGTGCACCATTCAGTGCATCAACTTCTAGGCCGGAATCGTCCGCGATCGCCGGCAGGCCGGATATGCGAGCTGCGTGCCGCGCTTTCAGCAACGCATTTTCGATGAACGTCGACGCGGTTTCGGCGGCGGCCTCATCGGTGAATTCAGCAACCAAGTGCACGTTCCAGCCGAGCGGAGCGAGCAATGCCTGCATTTCCGCAAGTTTTTTGGGGTTGCGACTCGCCAGAACGACGCTGCGATTCACGCTTGTCTCAACCGTTCAGGCCGATGGCTTCGTCACAGCCCAAGTGTAAGTTCATGCACTGTACCGCTGCACCGGCTGCGCCCTTGCCGAGATTGTCCAGGCGCGCGATCAGCGCGACGCGTTCGTCGGACCCGAACACGAAGAGGTCCGCGCGATTGGAGTCGTTGCTGCCCTGCACGTCGAAGGCGCCCTGGTCGAGTGCATCCGTCGCATCGAGTGCAGCCACGCGCACGAAGCGCTCGCCGGCGTAGCGCGCGGCCAGCGTCTCGTGGATTTTCCGACGGCTCGGTTTTGCCGGCAGCCGCTGCGGAAATATAGGCACCGTCACCGCCAGTCCCTTGAAGAAATTACTGACTACTGGATTGAACACCGGTACGGATTCGAGGCCGCTGTGCGTGCGCATCTCCGGCAAGTGTTTGTGATCGAGTCCGAGCGCATAGGGACGCGGGCTGGTCAGCTTTGCGTCGCCGCCAGCTTCGTATTGCGCGATCATTTTTTTGCCGCCGCCACTGTAGCCGGTCAACGAGAACGCGGTGACGGCGTATTCGCGCGGAATCAGGCCGGCGTCGACGAGTGGGCGCAGCAGCAGCACGAAGGCGCTGGCGTGGCAACCCGGCACCGCGATGCGCTTGCCGGCGCGCAGCCGCATGCGCTGATCCGGGGCCAGTTCCGGCAGGCCGTAAGTCCAGTCGGGCAAGGTGCGATGCGCGGTGCTGGCGTCGATGACGCAAGTGTTCGGATTCGTCACCAGCGCCACCGCTTCGCGCGCGGCGGTATCCGGCAGGCACAGAAACGCCACGTCCGCCGCATTAAGCAAGCGCGCTCGCTCGATTGAGTCCTTACGCTTGTCGTCGGTGATGCGCAGCAGCTCAATATCCGTGCGCGCGGAAAGATGGTCGAGCAGGCGCAGCCCAGTGGTACCTTCCTGACCGTCGACGAAAATCGTGTGCCGTTTCATCTTTGCGTTATTTCAGCTTGAAGGTGCGGATTTTCAGGCCCGCGAAAACTCGAATGCGCGCCGCAATGGCCATGCCTCCGTTGCCCACAGAATCAGCGCGATCAGCGGAAATTGCAATGGAATCCGCGCCCATGCCGCCCAAGTGGGGACGTGCTCCATGAATATGGAAATGCCGGCTACAGCCATGTAGATATTGGCAGGTAGCACGGCCAGCAGATACAGCGACAGCAGGAAGCCGATCTGCGGCAGATAGCGGTTCTGCAAAAGCGCTGCGGCGAACAGCAATTCCATGACGCCGGTGGCCCAGACGATTTGCAGTGGATACGGCAGCGCTGGCGGCACGATGCTCGCGAAATCCCTGTCGCTGGTGAAGTGCGTGATACCACCTGCCGTGAAGAACACCGCCAGCCCGATCCGGGATGCCCATTTGCCGTTCATGACTACTCCGCTATTGGCCGCATGCTCGGGATCCCCGGCCGTACAGTGGACGCGCTTTGGAGTATTTCCGTCGCAGTCCCATTCAGACTTTAGCGAGCGCCTGCCGCTGAATTTCAATCAGTTCCCCGATGCCCTTGCCGGCGAGTGCCAGCATCGTATCGAGTTCCTCGCGGCGGAACGCATGGCCCTCGGCCGTGCCCTGAAGTTCAATGAACTGGCCGGCTTCGTTCATCACCACGTTCATGTCGGTCTCGCAGTCGGAATCTTCCGGATAGTCGAGGTCGAGCACCGGCGTACCGCGCCAGATACCGACCGACACGGCGGCGACATGGCCGTGTACAGGATTTTTCTTCAGCGCGCCGCGGCCACGCAGCGCGTTGATCGCATCGACCATGGCGACATAGCCGCCGGTGATTGATGCGGTGCGGGTGCCGCCATCGGCCTGCAGTACGTCGCAGTCGATGGTGATGGTGAAATTGCCGAGTGCGTCGAGATCCAGCACCGCGCGCAGGCTGCGCCCGATCAGACGCTGGATTTCTTGTGTTCGTCCACTTTGCTTGCCCTGCGCCGCTTCGCGCTTGCCGCGCGTATGCGTGGCGCGCGGCAGCATGCCGTATTCGGCGGTCAGCCAACCGCCGCCCTGCTCTTTCTTCCACGCCGGCGCCCGCTCTTCGACGCTGGCGGTGCACAGCACGCGCGTATCGCCGAAGCTGACCAGCACGGAGCCCTCGGCGTGGCGGGTGAATTTGCGTTCGATCGTAACGGGACGAAGCTGGTCAGGGGTGCGGCCGGAGGAGCGTGTCACAGAGTCGGTTCAGGGGCGGAGCGGGCGCGAAGTATACCCCTCCACGGCAGCCGGTACGTCAGCAATACGGCTATCACCGCTAGATAAGTTAGAGGATCGTGGATGTCCGCCTTGACCAGCCACAAGTAGTGCAGGCCGCCGAGCACAATGGCGGGATAGATCAGGCGGTGCAGTGTTTTCCAGTGGCGTTTCAGGCGACGCTGCCAGCTGTTTGTCGAGGTAATCGCGAGCGGTAGCAGCAGCAGCCATGCGCTAAAACCGAGCGTGATGTAAGTACGTTTCAGCAGGTCATCTGCGAGTTGCGCGGGCGAGAATTCGAGATCGAAAATCAAATAGATTGAGAAATGCAGGCACACGAACGCATAAGCCCATAGCCCCAGCGTGCGACGGATCCGGATTGGCTCCAGGCGGCCGGTAAGGGTACGCAGCGGCGTCATGGCCAGTGTGACCAGCAGCAAGCGCAGCGACCACAGACCGGTGAAATGCTCGACGAACTCGATCGGATTCGCGCCGAGCTGCGCGTGGAAGCCGCGCCACAGCAGTTCGCCGAGCGGGACGAGCGCGAGCGCCCACGCGGCGATACGCCATGGCCACAGCCGCATCAGAAACTGTTCCGCAGGTCCATGCCGGCATACAGTGAGGCTACTTCCGGGTAGCCGTTGAACATCAAGGTCTTGCGCTTGAATAGCTCGCCGAGTCGACGCTCTGTTTTTTGGCTCCAGCGCGGATGGTCCACATCCGGATTCACATTCGAGTAAAAGCCATATTCCTGTGGCCCGACGAAGTTCCAGGTGGTCTCGGGCATCTGCTCGACGAAGCGGATGCGCACGATCGACTTGATGCTCTTGAAGCCGTATTTCCACGGAATGGTCAGCCGCAGTGGCGCGCCGTTCTGGTTCGGCAGCACCTTGCCATAAAGTCCGACCGACACGAACGCGAGTGGATGCATCGCCTCATCGATGCGCAATCCTTCGCGATACGGCCATTGCAGCGTGCTTCCGGCGTCCGGCATCTGCGTGTCGGCGAATAATGTGAAGAAGGACACGTACTTCGCTTTCGAAGTGGGCTTGAAGTGCTTCAGCAGATCGGCAAGCGGGAAACCGGTCCACGGCACGACGATGCTCCACGCTTCGACGCAGCGGTGGCGGTAGATGCGTTCCTCGAGCGCGTAAGGTTTTAGCAGATCGTCGAGATCGATCCGGCCCGGTGCTTCGCATTCGCCTTCGACCGTGACCGACCACGGACGTGTTTTCAGCGTGCCGGCGTTGCGCGCCGGGTCTTCTTTGCCGGTGCCGAACTCATAGTAATTGTTGTAGTGCGTCACATCCTCAAACGGCGTTGGCATTTCGCCGCCCGCCCTTTCTGATTTTTTCGCCACGTTGAGACCCACACCGGAGGCAGCTGGTGCGATGGATTTCGCCGCTGCCTGCTCAGCGTGTCCACAGCCAGCCATCGCCAACCCGATCGCGCCCAATCCCATCTGTGCGATAAAGCGGCGCCTTTCGAAGTACACCGTTTCCGGTGTCAATTCGGACGGGCGAACCAGGAACGGCCTTGTCGATCTAATCAGCATGCATATCCCCTTGTTGCAGCTTCCACCCTCTTTCCAAGTCAGACTTCATCATGGATGGCAAGGTTCAGGGTTAATATTTCGGATATACGGACTAAACCCCATTCCCGATGCGATTGGAAGAACTCACCGATACCTTTGAAATGCTGGCCGATTGGGAGGAGCGTTATCGCTATCTCATTGAAATCGGGCGCAAACTCGAACCAATGTCCGAGGCCGAGCACTCCGAAGCCAACAAGGTTCGCGGTTGTATGAGCCAGGTATGGTTGACCGCGCAGATCGAACCGGGAACGCCGCCGCGCCTGCACTTTCGTGGAGATTCTGACGCGCACATCGTGCGCGGGCTGATTGCGGTGCTGCTGATGCTGGTGACCGATCGCACGCCGCGCGAAATTCTGGCCCTCGATCTGAACGAAGCGTTTGCCCGGCTCGGACTCGAAAGCAATCTGACCATGAACCGTCGCAACGGTTTTTATTCGATGGTGGAACGAATCAAGGCGCTTGCCCAGGCGCAGGCCAGATAAATAAACGGTTGGCCGATTCACCTTTCCGGCACAGAATTCGGAATTCGCCTGAATATGCTTCGACCTTCGCGGTTCAAAATGCGAAGTAAATGAGGCGTTACGCAAGCTGTATAGATGAGGTTTTGATGCGTCGTGTTGGGGAGCTGGATTCGATTCGGGGCATTGCGGCGCTCGTCGTTGTGTTTCATCACTCCGCGAACGGGCTGTTCGAGCGCTGGAAATTCCCGCTTTATACCGGCGTCGGGTTGTTGCATCCGCACTCGCTCGCGCAGCTCGGCGGCTGGTTTTTGGCGACGCCGGCTCGGTTGTTGATCGCCGGCCCGTCGGCAGTCAGCATTTTTTTCGCGCTGAGTGGATTTGTCCTCGCGCTGCCCATTCTGGCGCATCGCCAGCCGCCTTATCGGCAGTACTTGATCAAGCGTTTCTTCAGGCTTTACATACCGTTCGCCGCCGCGGTCCTGCTTGCCGCAGTGCTATGCGCAGTGCTCGCAGCCAAGCCTGTCCCAGAGCTCGACGAGTGGTTCAACAGCTCGTGGAATGAGCCGGTGACCTGGCAGCTCGTGCTCGGGCATCTGGCAATTCCTGGCATCGATAGATTCCAGTCGCTGGACAATCCGATCTGGAGCCTGGTGCATGAAATGCGGATTTCCGTCGTATTTCCGCTGCTGGCGGCGCTGGCCATCGCATGGCCGCGGCGGGCGCTGGCCGGTGGCGTGTTTGCTTATCTCGCGCTCACGGCGCTGAAGAAGTACGGGTTAATCCATATCGGAGTGCCGATGATGCGCGACATCGCCGGCTCGTTCGCTGGTTCGGGTCAGCTGGCACTTTTTTTCATCGCCGGGGCCGCGCTCGCCGCGCATTTGGATGCGGTGAGGAACGCCGTCGACGGCCTGTCGTCTTTCGTGCGTATCGGCCTTTGGTTTGTTTCCGCTGTGCTGTTGTCGATTCCTGATTACAACATCTCCTACACATTCTTCTTCTTCGGTTCGTTGATCGGCGCATTGTTGTTGCTCGTGCTCTGCCTGACTTCTGCGCGCGCGCAGGTGATGCTCGGGCACGCGCTGCCGCGCTGGCTCGGTCGCGTTTCCTACAGTCTGTACCTGGTGCATCTGATCGTCATACTTGCGGTCGTTCATGCCTTTCACGACCGCGTGCCAGCCTGGCAATTGCTCACGGTCGCGGTGCCGATTGCGTTGCTGGTATCGGAAATCATGTGCCGCTGGGTTGAGCTGCCGAGCCAGCGTCTCGGCAAATGGCTCGCTGCGCGCATGGCGGCGCATGCGCTGGGCGCGGAGTGCGAGCCGGTCGTTATTTCTGCAACGACGCCGACTAGCGGGGATTCTCGAATATCCTAGAATCAGACTTCCCACAGTTTGCAAGGAAAGCCATGGCCGCCGGATCGATTCTGATTTTCATTATTCTGGGTTTCGCCTTCGTCACTGCGTTTCGTGCCGTCGTTACAGTGCCGCAGGGGCGCGAGTACACCGTGGAGCGCTTCGGCAAGTATGAGAAAACGCTGAAGCCGGGCTTGCATTTGCTAATGCCGTGGATCGAGCGTGTCGGCACGCGGCTGTCGGTGATGGAACAGGTGTTGGATGTGCCGTCGCAGGAGGTCATCACCAAGGACAATGCGATGGTCGGTGTCGACGGCGTGGTGTTCTACCAGGTGCTCGATGCGGCGCGCGCGGCCTACGAGGTGCAAAACCTCCAATACGCGATTCTGAATCTGACCATGACCAATCTGCGCACGGTGATGGGCTCGATGGATCTTGATGAGCTGCTGTCGCAGCGCGACCACATCAACACGCGGCTGCTGTCGGTGGTCGATCAGGCCACTTCGCCGTGGGGCGTGAAAGTCACGCGCATCGAGATCAAAGATATCCGCCCGCCGGCTGATCTGATCGATTCGATGGGTCGTCAGATGAAGGCCGAGCGTGACAAGCGCGCTTCGATTCTGGAAGCCGAAGGGGCCCGACAGTCCGCAATTCTCAAGGCCGAAGGCGGGCGGCAGGCGGAGATTCTCGCCGCCGAGGCCGAGAAGCAGAAACGCATTCTCGAAGCCGAAGGCCTGAAGGAAGCTGCATTCCGCGAAGCCGAAGCGCGCGAGCGTTCAGCCGAAGCCGAAGCGCGCGCGACGCAGGTGGTTTCCGAGGCGATCGCCAAGGGCAGTCCACAGGCGCTCAATTACTTCATCGCGCAGAAATACATCGAAGCATTGGGGCGCATCGCCGCAAGCCCGAATCAGAAGCTGGTGCTTATGCCGCTGGAAGCAGGCAACGTGATCGGTGCGCTTGGTGGCATTGCGGAGCTGACGAAACAGGCGATGCAGGGCAAGCCGTGACCGACTTCGCAGTCGAATACTGGCATTGGTGGGCGGCCGGCCTGGTGCTGCTGGCGCTCGAAGCGTTCCTGCCTGGCGCATTCTTTCTATGGCTGGGAATCGCTGCACTGATCGTCGGCGCCGTCCTTCTGGCCGTGCCGACGATTACATGGTTGTGGCAGGTGGTGATCTTCGCAACGCTGGCGATCGGCTCGATCTATACCTGGCGCCGGTTGCGCCCGCGCGATGGTGGTCGCGAAGCCATCGAACGCACGCCATTGAATGACCGCGGGCGCACCTATGTCGGCCGCGTGTTTTCGCTGGACGTGCCGATCGTCAACGGCATCGGCCACCTGCGTGTCGATGATGGGCAGTGGCGCATTGCCGGCCCCGACCTGCCGGCGTCGAGCCGCGTGCGTGTGACAGCGGTGGACGGCGCCACGCTGAAAGTGGAGAAGGTCGATTAGAAGTCCGCCGGACGTCGAAGCGCCGCATCCCGACGCGCGGGTTGCTCAGGCGCGGGCGACGATCTACACCTTCGGCGAGGAACTCGCGCACGGCCTCACGCACGGTTTCGGCGCGCTGCTGTCGATCGCCGGGCTCACCATTCTGGTCGCCAAATCCTATGTCTGGGGCCGCGCCGTCGATGTCGTGTCGTCGGCGGTTTTTGGTACCGCACTGGTCCTGATGTACACCGCTTCGACGTTGTTTCACAGCATCCCGGAGCCGGCATTGCCCGGCACCAAGCACATGCTGCGTATTGTCGACCACTGTCTGATCTATGTGCTGATCGCGGGCACCTACACGCCGTTCACGCTGGTGGCTCTGCACAGCACCAGCGGCTGGGCCCTGTTCGGTTTCGTATGGGCACTGGCGTTGATCGGCATCGGGTTCAAGCTGTTCACCACCGGACGTTTCGAGGTGCTATCGACCGCGGTATATCTGCTGATGGGTTGGTGCGGCCTGGTGGCAGCGAAGCCGTTGATCGCCAACATCGATAGCGGCGGCTTATGGCTGTTGCTCGCGGGCGGACTGTGTTACAGCTTTGGTGTGATTTTCTATGCTTGGGAGCGATTGCCTTACCATCATGCGATCTGGCACGCCTTTGTGCTTGCGGGCAGTGTCTGCCATTACTTTTCGGTGCTGTTGTACGTGCTGCCGGGGCCCGCGGCAAAGCTGTAGGGACATTCGACGACGACGATCACTTTCGCGGCAGTGGCGCCATCCGGCTGATGCAAGCGCTCAAAGACTTCGGCGGCGACCTTGGCTGGCGCAAACGTGACAAGCAGCGCCCATGGCAGGGTTCCAAGCGAGCGCTGAAAGTCGCGGCAACGTGTACTCCCGCGCTCCGCTGCAGACGATCAGGGGGTTGGACCCTCGGATGAAGCCGACGCAGTTTTGCCACCGCTTGACGTGCCCGACCCTGGCACCTCATGCACCGCGTAGGGTCCTTCGCGCGAGGCGTCACCCCAGGCCTGCGGGCCTGGTGCGGTAATGTTCGAAGTCAGCGAGGCCGAAGCTTTCAGTCGCATCGCATTGCCTTGTTCGAGGCGCGCAAAATTTTCCTGCTTCGTGTACTTCGGGGGCGGTGGTTCGTCCTCGAATTTGGGCGAAGTTGGCGGGCCTGCGGCCACTTTGGCCTGTGCTACAACCGTTTTGCGCAGCGGTACATAGTGAACGTTTATGCCCCTTTCCTGAAGCATGGCGATCATCATGATCGTTTCGGCAACGAAATCGATTTGCCGCGGCCGCAGCGGCTGCAAAGGGCCGATCAGCAGTGGCGACACCAGCGACGCCACCGTCTGCCTGAAGAAATCTTCCCAGAAGCGGAAATCGTCCTCGCGGGCGCCGAGAAACAGAGGCGCGCGGATAATACCGACACCATCGAAGCCGAGCTGCGCGACCGCACGTTCCATGCGTGCCTTGATGCGGTGGTGATGGAATGGTGAAAAGCGCGAGGCGAGCATAGAAGAAACGACATAGAAGCGTTTCGCACCTGCCGCGCGGCACGCTCGTGCGACATCCACCACCATGCCGTATTCGATGCGTTCGCGCTCTTGATACGAGCCGTCGCATTTGTCGAGCGTGGTGCCCAGGCAGCAGAAGACATCATCGACGGTGAGGCGGTCGCCGAATGCGCTCAGATCCGAGAAGTCCGTCCGCAGCCATTCGATGCGTGGGTCATGACCAGGTTCGCGGCGCGACAGTGCGCGCGCGGCGCCATAATTCGGATTGGTTATCAGCCGCCTGGTCAGGAGCTGGCCGAGAAATCCAGTGGCGCCGGCGATCAGCGCTGTGCGAGGCATCATGGTGATTCCAGTGAACGACGGATGCAGTTTAGCCAAGCCGGAGGAATCGCGCGTTAGACTGGGGTTCTCAATAGGAGTGAATTGATGGCGATCTGGAAGTCCCCAGCCAATCTCGAGGCTGTGGCCCGTTTTCAGCGGGGAACTCTCGGGGAACGAATCGGTATACGCATTACCGAGATCGGAGATGACTACGTGCGCGGCACGATGCCGGTTGACGAACATACGCGCCAGCCCTTCGGTCGCCTCCATGGCGGTGCTTCGGTCGCGCTCGCCGAAGAATTGGGCAGTTTTGGCGCCAATCTTTGCCTGGATGCGCAGCGGGAAGTCGCTTTTGGCTTGGAGATCAATGCCAATCACGTGCGCGGCGCTACTGCGGGAATCGTGACCGGCACCGCGCGCCCGCTGCATACCGGACGCACGACGCAGATCTGGGAGATCCGCATCGAAGACGAGCAGCAGCAGCTCGTCTGTATTTCACGGTTGACCATGGCGGTGGTGCAGCGGAGCGGGAAGTGATGAGCTCTGCCGTAACCAGCGGAATAGCTCCGTTTGTTCTCGATGAACGGCTGGCGACGAGTTGCCATCGGCTCGGCGTGTTTGAATTGTGCACGGTGCTGCTTATGAACGACGCGAGCTATCCGTGGTTCATCCTTGTGCCGCAGCGTCCCGGCGTGCGCGAAATATACGAACTGGCCGAACCCGATCAGTTGCTGCTGCTGCATGAGTCAGTGGCTCTCGGGCGCGCGTTGATGGCAACGTTCTGCGGCGACAAGCTCAATGTCGCGGCGCTCGGCAACGTGGTGCCGCAGCTGCATGTGCATCACATCGTTCGCTTTGCCGGCGATGCCGCGTGGCCGGCACCGGTGTGGGGCAAGGCGCCCGCGCGACCTTATTCAGCCACTGAGCTCGATGTCCGCGTTTCGGCGCTGCGGCCGCACCTGCCGGCCGGATTTCGGCCTGCGGTTGCCGGATAATGGCAACTCCAGTAAACTCCGCGCCCTTTCCCCGATTCACAGTTTCGAGGTTGGCCATGAAGCCGGACATCCACCCGAATTACTCGGAAGTGACCGTCACTTGCAGTTGCGGTAATTCATTCCTGACGCGCTCGACGGTAGGCCGCAATCTGCAGATCGAAGTCTGCGCGAAATGCCACCCGTTCTATACGGGCAAGCAGAAGGTCGCCGATGTCGGCGGCCGCGTTGACAAGTTCAAGAAGCGCTATACAAGAGCTGCGTGAGCGGTTTGCGCTGCCCTTTACAAAGACCGGCCGCCCATGGGCGGCCGTTTTTTTTGTGGTCGCGAACGCCCCGGATTCACGGCACATAGTAGCGACCGGGCGACCAAAGCCGGTATCCTATCGAACCCCTTGAACCCGAACCATGGCGCGCTTCTTGCGCCGCCGGGTGCGGGTATGTAATTAGAATGCGGCAATGCCGCAAAAAGCAGCTTCGACGGAGACATAGCGATGACGAGTCCGAGCTTCAGTCTGGTCAACAATGCAAACGGGGAGAAGGTCGATCTGCCAGCGGTAACGGGCGCGATCGGTACACCAGGACTCGATGTCGGCAAGGTTTACGACAAGCTGGGGGTGTTCACTTACGATCCCGGCTTTACATCCACCTGTAGCTGCAAGAGCGCGATCACCTACATCGACGGCGACAACGGCGTCCTTCTGTATCGTGGGTATCCGGTCGAGCAGCTTGCGCAGAACTCCAGCTTCATCGAAGTGGCTTATTTGGTATTGAACGGCGATCTGCCGTCGAAAACACAGCTTGAAGCGTTCGAAGCGTCGATCCGCCGCCACACGATGATCAATGAGTCGCTGACGCGTTTCTTTGACGGCTTCAACTACGACGCGCACCCGATGGCGATGCTGACCGGCGTCGTCGGCTCACTGTCCGCGTTTTATCACGACACCACCAACAACAAAGACCCCAAACACCGCGAGATTTTCGCGCACCGCATGATCGCGAAGATTCCGACCATCGCGGCAGCGGCCTACAAGAAGTATTTCGGTCAGCCGTTCATGTATCCGCAGAATCATCTGGACTATTGCAGCAACCTCCTGCATATGATGTTTGCGGTGCCAGCGGAACCGTACCGCGTCGATCCGGTAGCGGCGAAGGCCCTGGACATCCTGTTCATCCTGCACGCCGACCATGAGCAGAATGCTTCGACCTCGACGGTGCGGCTTGCAGGATCCACGGGTTGCAACCCGTACGCCGCCATCGCCGCTGGTATTGCCGCCCTGTGGGGACCCGCGCATGGCGGTGCCAATGAAGCGGTGCTGAAAATGCTGGAAGAGATCGGCGACGTAAAGGGCGTCCCGGCGTTCCTGAATAAGGTCAAGGATAAGAATTCCGGTGTGCGCCTGATGGGTTTCGGCCATCGTGTCTACAAGAATTTCGATCCGCGCGCGAAGATCATCCGCGAGCAGTGCCACAAGGTGCTCAAGCACCTCGGCAAGGACAACGATCCGCAGCTTGAACTGGCGATGAAGCTTGAGGACATCGCGCTGTCGGACGACTATTTCAAGGAGCGCAAGCTGTACCCGAACGTGGATTTCTACTCCGGCATCATCTACAAGGCGCTCGGTATTCCGGTGAACATGTTCACACCGATGTTCGCGATCGCGCGCACCGTCGGCTGGGTCGCGCACTGGACGGAAATGGTTGCCGAACCGAGCATGAAAATCGGTCGCCCGCGGCAGGTCTATATTGGTGACCCGAGCCGTGACTACAAACCGATCGGCAGCCGCTGAACGAATCTGCTCGCCGCCCGTAGCGGAAAAATCCTCGCTGCGGCGGAGATTTTTTGGCGGACTAATTTCCGATAGCGGTGTCCGGTATCTGTGACGCGAGCGCTTCCGCCTGTGCCAGCGTAAGGCGCTTCATCGGCTGGCCGTCGATCGGTGACAGCAGCGCACGGCGCAGATCCGAAGAGGGAAATACCGCGACATCGATGCCGACATCGTCAGTATCGAAACGGAGCAGCGGCGCGCGATAGACACCGCCGCCGGAATAGCGGTAATCGCGCTCCCCGGCATCGAACGGAATTCCCCGTTCCTGCATAAACACATCGAGCAGTTCGGCCTTGTCGGCGAAAGCATGCAGTTGCACCCGGTGGGCGTCGGCGATCGCACCGCTGATAACGCCGCCCGCCAGTCTTGGTTCGAACAACGCCAGCAGTTTCATCGCGCGCACCGCTGTTTCGCGCAAATGCCGCAAGCGGCGTGAATATTCGCTGCCGCCGAACAGGCGCTGGTATTCGATCACTGCTGCTTCGATCCGTGCATTGTCGGGTAGTGTGGCCCGCGAACCCGCGCCCAGCCGCTCGGCGGCCTTGCGTTTGGCGGTGCCGTAATCCACCACGGCTTCCTCGCAGATGATGCGCGCCGCTTCATGGGCGAGGTTGTCGGCGTCTTGCGGCGATGCGCGGCGTCCCATCGCTAATCGCTCCTAGTACAGGACGTCGGTCAGGGTGCCGCCGTCGCCGCCCGGTACGCGACCGTCATCCTGCGGCGGCAGGTGGTCTTTTTGCGCGATATCGGTAATGGCGCCCGCGAAACCCGCATCGACACGTTTGCCTGTCGTTGGATTGACCAGTACGTCGACGACGTCGTCCGGACGTGGCAGCACCTGCGGAGGCGTGTCCTTAAGCGCCACGCGCATGAAATCCATCCAGATCGGAAGGGCTGCCTTGGCGCCCACTTCGCCGCGTCCCAGCGACGTGGGCTGATCGAATCCGGTCCAGGCGATGCCGACGAGACCCGCGTTAAAGCCGTTGAACCAAGCGTCGGTGAAGTCATTGGTGGTTCCGGTTTTTCCGGCCAGATCGCTGCGTCCGAGCTGCTTGGCCTGTGCGGCGGTCCCGCGGGTGACAACGTCGTGCATCATGCTGGTAATCATGTAGTCGGTCGCGGCATCGAGTATGCGCGGTGCCGCCTTCGCGCCTCCTGGTGTGATGACGCCATCTACGCAGTCCGCGCAGGCCTCGACAGGATCGGCGTGGAAAACTTCACTGCCGTCCTGGCGGCGGATCGATTTGATCAGATACGGATCGACGAGAAAGCCGCCGTTGGCGAACACGGCATAGGCGCGCGCCATCTCCATCGGTGTCAAATCCGCAGAGCCGAGCGCCAGCGTCAAGTTGCCCGGTAGTCGCTCTTTTGCGATGCCGAAGTGTGATGCGAACTCCACAGCGTAGTCGACGCCGACCGCCTGCAACAGTCGTATCGATACCAGATTGCGCGACTCAGCGAGCGCGTCGCGCAGCCGCATGGGTCCGTCGAACTTGCCTTCATAGTTGTCCGGACGCCATTCGTCGCCGGCGTCGGCGTTGGCCAGGACGACCGGCGCATCGAGGAATACCGACGACGGCGTATAGCCTTGGGCGAGCGCCGCGCAATAGAGAAAGGGCTTGAACCCGCTGCCGACCTGGCGCCGCGCCTGCGTGGCGCGGTTGTATTTGCCGGAATAAAAGTCGTATCCGCCGACCAGCGTCCGGATTGCACCGTCGCGCGGATCGAGCGCAACGAAGGCCGCTTGCACCGACGGGATGTGTGCCAGCCGCCATGCGTCGTGCGCATCCCGGCGGACGTGTACCAGATCGCCTGCTTCCGGCGGGCGCCGTCCATTCGTGGCGGTCCAGGCGAATGCTGCTTTCGGCAGATCGATGACGCCCTGGTCCTCGGCAAGAACTTGCAAGCGGTCCGGCGAGCGATCGACGACAACGGCGGCCACCAAGTCGGCGGGCGCCGGCTGCGCCTCCAGGATCGATGCGAGCACGGTGCTGTCCGTTACATGCTGCAGCTCGCTGGCGGCCTCCGGCGGGATCTGGCCTTCGGCGCCGTCGTAACCATGACGTTCTTCGTAATCATAGATGGCAGCGCGCAGCGCACGCTGCGCAGCCAGCTGGTATTGAGAATCCACGGTGGTGATGACGATATAGCCGTCTCTGTAGGCGCTTTCGCCATAGCGGTCGTAGAGTTCGGAGCGCGCCATTTCCGCGACGTAACCGGCGTCCACGTCGACCTCCGGCGGGTGCTCCGTCGCCGTGATTGGTTCGGCGAGCGCGATCCGGTAGCTTCTGTCGTCGATATCGCCCAATTCGTGCATACGGCGCAGCACGTAATCGCGCCGCTCGCGTGCGTGCGTGGTGTTCGCCAGCGGATTGTCGCGGGAGGGCGCTTTCGGCAGACCGGCGAGCACTGCCATCTCGCCGATCGTGAGATCGCCGACGTCCTTGCCGAAATACACTGCGGCGGCGGCGCCAACGCCATACGCACGGCTACCGAGGAAGATGCGATTCAGGTACAGCTCCAGGATCTGCTGTTTGCTCAGCTCGCGCTCCATTTTCAGGGCAAGGAAGATTTCCTTGAACTTGCGGTCAAAGGTGCGTTCGCTCGACAGAAACACATTGCGCGCCAGCTGCATGGTGATCGTGCTCCCGCCCTGGCGCTTCTCGCCGGTGCTGGCCAGGACTACGCTGGCGCGCAGCAGACCCAGGACATCGACGCCGGGGTGACTGAAGAAGCGGTCATCCTCGGCGGCCAGGAAGGCATGCACCAGCTGCGGCGGGATCTGTTCGTAGCGCAGTGGAACGCGGCGTTCGGCGCCGAATTCGCCGATCAGCTTGCCGTCGGCGCTAAAGATTCTCAGCGGCGCGCCGAGCTTTATCTCTCTGAGGCTTGCGACCGGTGGCAGTTGCGGTTCGTAATAGGCGCGCAGCCCCAGAAATGCGAGTGCGGCACTAATGAACCCAAGCAACAGTAGGGCGGCGAAGCCGATGAGGATACGGGCGGTCAAGGTCATGTTCGGTTCGCCGGGCCCAATTCTTGCCACCGTCCGTCACGGGGTTTGGGGCTTTTATCAGACACTTGGAGAAGCTACTTAGAGTTGCGTCGTAAATACGTTGCGCTATAGTAGCGCGAAAACAGGGGCGTACCGGTGCCTGTCTGGGGCCGACGCATTCTCAGGTGCGCGGGGGCTTAATGTCTATCTTGCAAACGCTGCGCGGTGGAGGATCGAAGACGCTGATCGGGCTGGACATCAGTTCCAGCGCGGTCAAACTGCTCGAATTGGGCCGTCGCGGCGAGCAGTACTCCGTCGAAGCCTATTCTGTGGAACCGCTGCCGCCGAATGTCGTCGTCGACAAGCAGGTGACGGATCCCAAGGTCGTTGGCGAGGCAATCGCCCGTGCGGTCAGCCGCGCGGGTGCGCGCGGCAGGATCGCCGCGGTCGCGGTTGCCGGCTCTTCCGTCATCACCAAGGTCATCAATCTGACCGCCTCGCTCGGCGAGATGGAGATGGAAGCACAGATCAAGGCCGAAGCCGATCAGTACATCCCGTATTCGGTAGACGAGGTCAATCTCGATTTCCAGGTCATCGGTCCTTCGGCAAAAGATCCGACCACCATCGATGTGCTGCTGGCTGCCTGTCGCAAAGAGCAGATCGAAAGCCGTATCGCTGCGCTCGAGATTGCCGGGTTGACGGCGAAGGTCGTCGATATCGAGGCTTACGCACTGGAAAACGCCTGTGCTTTCCTGCGCCATCAAATGCCCAACGGTGGACAGGGTAAGACCGTCGCCGTGGTGGATATGGGTGCAACCACGACTTCCGTGCTTATTCTTCACGATCTGCTGCCGATCTATACACGTGACCAGGCGTTCGGTGGCAAGCAGCTCAGCGAGGACGTGATGCGCCATTTCGGGATGTCGTTCGAAGAGGCCAGCAAGGCGAAAAAGGGCGATACCTTGCCCGAGTCCTACCGGAATGAAATCCTGCCCCGCTTCATCGATGACATGGCGCAGCAGATCGATCGCTCGTTCCAGTTCTTTTTCGCCTCGTCGACACAGTATTCATCGATCGATCAAGTGATTCTGGCCGGCGGATGCGCGCACATTCCCGCGATGGAAGCTGCGGTCCAGGACCGGTTGAAGGTTCCGTGCGTGGTTGCGCGGCCGTTTGCCAAGATGTCCGTGGCCTCACGGGCCAAGCCGGCTCAGCTCGCCAAGGACGAGGCGGCGCTGCTGATCGCTTGCGGGCTTGCCTGCCGCGCGTTTGACGAGGAGCGCTGAAGCGCCATGACCCGGATCAACCTGCTCGACTGGCGTGCTGAGCGCCGCAAGCAACGCCAAGAACAGTTCATCGTCATGCTGGCAATCGCCGCGGGGGTTGGCGTGGTGTCCGTTCTCCTCGGAATCGCCGTCATGACCAGCGAGGTTGACTACCAGAAAGAGCGCAACGAATACCTCAAGCAGCAGATCGCGGAAGTCGACAAGCAGATCACCGAGATCCAGGAGCTGGAAAAGGTCAGAGCGAACCTGCTGGCGCGCATGAAGGTCATTGAACAGTTGCAACAGAGCCGGTCGGCAACGGTGCATTTCTTCGACGAAATCGTGAATACCTTGCCGGATGGCGTGTATATCACCAGCTTGAAGCAGAGCGATCAAACGGTCACGATCGACGGCGTCGCCGAATCCAACGGGCGCGTCTCTACCTATATGAAGAACCTCGACAGCTCGCCGTGGTTCGCGGATCCGCAACTGGTCGTCATTAAGACTAGCGACAAGAACAAGCTGCGCAGCAGCGAGTTCACCCTCAAGGTCAAGAATCTGACCAAGGCAACCGAAGCGAAGAATGCTGCGGGCGCAGGAGATGCGCAATGACGCCGCAACAGATATTCGAACAACTGCAGGGTCTCGATCCGCAACAGCCAGGAAACTGGCCGCGCTGGGTCCATATTTCTGTCGCGGTGCTGCTGGCAGTTATTATGGTTGGCGCGGGCATCTACACATTCGTGATGCCCGATTACGATGAACTGGGTGTCGAGCAGAAAAAAGAACAGGACCTCCGTACTGAATTCGAAACCAAGCAGAAAAAAGTCGCCGCACTGGATGCCTATAAGGCACAGTTGGCTGAAATGGAGCATTCCTTCGGTAACATGCTCAAGCAGTTGCCGAGCAAAACCGAAGTCGCGAATCTCCTCAATGATATTTCCCAGACGCGCGTGGCGAGTAGCCTCGACGAGGAGCTGTTTCAGCCACAACCGGAAGTGCCGAAAGATTTCTACGCGGAAATTCCAAACCGGATCGTCGTGACCGGCACCTATCATGAGATGGGCGCGTTCGTCAGCGGCGTTGCCGCACTGCCGCGCATCGTCACTATTGACGAGGTGGAATTGAAGCCGGCGGGCGGTGGTGGTCCGAAGGACGAGCTGCGCATGACGGCTTATGCAAAGACTTACCGCTATCTCGAGGACAGCGAGCAGCGTGTGCCGGCGAAGACCGCGAAAGAGGGCAAAAAATGAAAGGTCGATTTGCCCTGATAACTCTATCGTGTCTGTCGCTATCCGCCTGTCTTCATGACATGACTGATCTTGAGCAGTATGTGGCGGGAGTCAAGGCGCGCAAGACGGCGCGAATCGAACCCTTGCCGCAGATGAAGCCCTACGAAGCGTTCGCTTATGTTTCGGGCGGACGTCGCGATCCATTCATTCCAATGGCGCCCGCGCACGAGAATGGACAGGGAAGCTCGGCACTGCGCCCGGACATGAATCGCAACAAAGAGCCGCTGGAGGAGTTTCCGCTAGACGCGCTGAAGATGGTCGGCACCCTGCTGTTCAACAACCAGAACTACGCCATGGTGAAGGCCCCGGACGGGGTTGTCCATCACGTTGCCATTGGGGATCACATGGGCCAGAACTACGGCAAAATCACTAAGATCGAGCCGTCAGCGATCAGTTTGACTGAGATCGTCCCGGACGGCTTCGGTGGCTGGGCCGAACGGCCCGCTTCGTTGGCGATGTCCGAATGAGATACGAGGGGAGTGCAATGATGCGAGCACGCTGGAATGGGTCATTCGGACATCTACGGTCCATGAGCCTCATTTGGGAACGGGCAGCAGCCACGGTTTTCGTCGCGCTTCTGCTCGTGGGTTTCCATTCGTCGCTGCGCGCGGAGGGGCAGACGCACAGGACATTGCAGTCAGTGGAAGTCACGACGCTGGACAGCGACCGCGTGCGGCTGACGCTGACGCTATCGGAACCCGCTCCGGAACCCGTGGTTTTCACGATCGACAAGCCCGCGCGCCTGGCGCTCGATCTGCCTGATACGGCGCTCGGCGTGACGGATCGCTACGGCAAGATCAATATCGGCAACGTACGGGGTTATGCCGTCGCGTCGGCCAAGGATCGCACGCGATTGGTCGTCGATCTCACTCAATCGGTCGATAACCACGTTCAAGTTGACGGCAACAAGGTGATCTTGATTCTCGACGCTGGAAGCGCCGTATCTGCAGCAGCCACTGAGGCTCAGAGCGTCAAACCCGCCGGCCCGGCAGCCACCACGACTCCCACGATCGGCAATATCGATTTCCGGCGCGGCGAGAACGGCGAGGGCCGGATCATCGTCACACTCAGCGATCCCCATACTCCGGTCGATGTGCAGGAAGAGGGTGGAAAAGTAATCGCCACTATTAAAGGCGCGGCGTTACCGGATCGCCTTGGCCGTCGCCTCGACGTACTCGATTTCGCCACTCCGGTGAAATACATCGACGCCTTCCGTGACGGAAGTAATGCGAAAATCGTAGTCACCCCGATCTCAACGGGAGATTTCGAGCAGGTCGCTTATCAGACCGGCGATGCTTTCACCCTCGAATTGCAGCCGCTGACGCAGGCTCAAGTCGACGCCAAGAAGCGCGCCGAACCTACTTATACGGGCGAACGTATCAGCCTCTCGTTTCAGAACGTCGAGGTGCGCGCGCTGTTGCAAATTATCGCTGACGTTGCCGGCAGCAACATGGTGGTCAGCGATAGCGTGCAGGGTACCTTGGCGATGCGCCTGCAGAATGTTCCGTGGGATCAGGCGCTCGATATCATTCTGCGCACCAAAGGACTCGGCATGCGGCGCGAAGGCAACGTGATGCTGGTTGCGCCAATGGAAGAGCTTGCGCAGCGCGACAAAGTCGCGGCAGAAGCCGACAAGCAGCAAGTGCAGCTGTCACCGCTGCACTCCGAGATCATTCAGGTCAATTATGCGAAGGCGTCGGATATCGCGGCGCTGCTCAAGTCCGGTGACAACTCGATTCTTTCGGAACGCGGTCGCGCTACCGTGGATGAGCGTACCAATACGCTGCTGATGTTGGAAACGCGTGACAAGCTCACTGATATCCGCGCTCTTATCCAGCGACTGGACGTGCCCGTGCGACAGGTACTGATCGAATCGCGGATCGTCATCGCGAAGGACAACACTGACAGCTCCATCGGTGCTGTACTCGGGTTGACGACATTTTCTCAGGCCAAGAACGGTAATTTAATCAGCACCTCCGGTTCGGCTGCAGGACTTGGCGGTATGAATTCGACCTACGCAAACAGCGGCGGTACATCTATCACGGTTCCAACGAATGATTTCAACGTAAATCTGCCTGCAGCGCCGGGAACAGGCACCGCGGGATCGATTGCCGCTTCTATTCTGGGCAAGAATTTTCTGGTCGACCTCGAATTGTCCGCGCTGCAATCGGAAGGGTCCGGTGAAGTTATTTCATCGCCGCGCGTAATTACCGCAAATTCGAAACAGGCCTCTATTAAACAGGGCGTCGAAATTCCTTATCAGCAGGCTTCGAGCAGTGGTGCAACCACTGTTTCCTTTAAGGATGCGGTTCTGGAATTGGATGTAACTCCACAAATTACGCCTGATCAGCGCATTATCATGGATCTTACGGTTCATGATGATAGCGTCGGCGTGAATGTTCCCACCGGGCAAGGCGGTTCGATACCGAGTATCGACACTCGTGAAGTCAAGACACAGGTGCTGGTCGACAACGGTCAGACAGTCGTTCTCGGCGGTATTTATCAGCGGACCGTGAACGATATTGTGACCAAGATTCCGTTGCTTGGCGATATTCCAATTGTCGGTTATCTGTTCCGTAATGTTTCGCACCAGAACGACAAGACTGAGCTGCTGGTGTTTATCACTCCCAAGTTGCTGACCGAGGGACTTCGGGTTTCTGCAGCGCCCTGAAAGACAGCTTCCTACCCGTTTACGGGTGCCGGATATTGGATGTTTCAGGGAATAGATTGTTAGCGATTGTCGTATGAGGACGACCCCCCGTTCGGTATGGATTAACTCATATCGGACGGGCCAAGAAGATAACGCCAGTCACGGCCGTCGCCAACATGGCCAAGCACAACAACATCTTCCTCATTGGGCCGATGGGTGCCGGCAAAACCACGATTGGCCGTCGGCTTGCGGATCTGCGCGCGCTGACTTTTGTTGATAGCGATCAGCAGATCGAGTCCCGCTGTGGCGTCGAGATCGCTTATATCTTCGAGAGGGAAGGCGAAATAGGATTTCGGTGTCGTGAGCGCCAGATCATTGCGGATCTGACGCTGATGGACGGAATCGTGCTGGCCACCGGTGGCGGCGCAGTACTCGATGCGGATAATCGCCGCTGCCTCGCCGAGCGCGGTTTTGTCGTTTATCTTCACGCGAGCGCGGAGCAGCAACTAGCCCGGACCGCGCGTTCCGGCAACCGCCCCCTGTTGCAGGGGGTCGATCGGCGTGCCACGCTGGAAAACCTGTTCCGTATTCGCGATCCTCTCTACCGTGAAATCGCCGACTTCACCATCAACACCGACGGACGAACCACCCGCGCGCTCGCGCGCGAAATCGAAAGGCGGTTCATCCTCACGGCGTCCGCGTCGCGAAGCAGCGACGCGTGAGCTGCGCGTCGATCTCGGCGCGCGCAGTTATCCGATCCGCATCGGTTCGGGATTGCTTGCCCAACCCGCGTGCTATCCAGAGCTGACCGGGCGGCAAGTGCGTTTGATCACGGATGAGAACGTCGCCCGGCATTATCTGAATCCTTGTCTTGCAGTGCTGAACCTGGAATCGTCTCAGGCGTTCGTGTTGCCGGCGGGTGAGACCCAAAAAAGCTGGAACAACGCCGAGCGCGTGCTGGACTGGCTGCTGGCAGCCAATCTGCCGCGTGACGCAGCCATTGTTGCGCTCGGCGGCGGCGTCGTAGGCGATTTGACCGGATTCTGCGCCGCCATTTATCAGCGCGGCATCGACTTCATTCAAGTGCCGACGACACTCCTTGCCCAAATCGATTCCAGCGTCGGCGGAAAGACCGGCGTCAACCACGCGCGTGGAAAAAATCTGATTGGGGCTTTTCACCAGCCGCGCGCCGTCGTCGCCGACACCGACACGCTGAAAACGCTGCCGCCGCGCGAGCTGTCTGCCGGTCTGGCGGAAGTCATTAAATGTGGAATGCTCGGCGACGCTGCTTTGTTCAACCGCGTCGAGCGGGATGTCGAGCGCATTCTCGCGCTGGATGGGAATATCGTTGCCGACACCGTCGAGCGCTGCTGTCATCTCAAGGCGCGGATCGTCGGCGTCGATGAGCGCGAATCGATCGCCGGCGGACCGCGCGCTCTGCTCAATCTGGGGCACACGTTCGGGCATGCGGTCGAAACCTATACGCACTATGAGAGTTGGCTACACGGCGAAGCGGTGGGTCTCGGTTTGTGCATGGCTGCTGATCTTTCCGCGCGGCTCGGCTGGATCTCCTCAGAAGATGCTACGCGCTGCGTGGCGCTGATCGAGCGTGCGCGCTTGCCGACGCGTCCTCCTCCCGGTATGACACCGGACGATTTCATCCGTTTGATGGCGCGCGACAAGAAGGTTGCATCGGGACGCGTGCGCCTGGTTTTGATGCGCGCCATTGGCGAAGCGCAGCTCACAGCGGATTTCGATCAGGCGAAGTTCTATGAAACCCTCGAGCATTTCTGCTCGGCTCCGCAAGTATCCGGAGCGCGAACAATCCCATGAGTCTCGCGCCATACGCCAGTGCACCCGAGCGCTCGCGCGGGCGCCGTCATCCGGAACCCGCGCCGGGAACGCGCAGCGAATACCAGCGCGATCGTGACCGCATCGTGCACTGCGCTGCGTTTCGCCGGCTCGAGTACAAGACGCAGGTATTCGTCAATCACGAAGGCGATTTGTTCCGCACGCGGCTTACGCATTCGCTCGAAGTCGCGCAGATCGCGCGCACCGCCGCCCGCGCGCTGGCGCTGAACGAAGATCTTTGTGAAGCGATTTCTCTCGCTCACGATCTCGGCCACACCCCATTTGGCCATGCCGGGCAGGATGCGCTGAATGACTGCATGCGCGAATACGGCGGCTTTGAACACAACGCGCAGTCGCTGCGCGTCGTCGATGAGCTTGAGGACAAGTACGCAGCATTTCGCGGATTGAATCTGACCTTCGAGACGCGCGAAGGCGTGCTCAAGCACTGTTCCGAAGCGCGCGCGCGCACCCTTGGCGATGTCGGCGAGCGATTCCTGAAACGGCAGCAGCCGAGTCTCGAAGCCCAGCTTGCCAACGTCGCCGATGAAATCGCGTACAACAATCACGATGTCGATGACGGCCTGCGTGCCCACCTCCTGACGATCGCGCAACTACGCGAAATACCGCTGTTCGCACGCCATCATGACGAGGTTCTGCAAACCTATTCGGGGTTGAACGATAAGCAGGCGCGCCACGAGACGGTGCGACGGATCATCAACACGCTGGTCACCGACCTCATCGAAAACACACACGCGCGGCTTCGCGAATTTGCGCCGTCTCATCCCGACGACATACGCGCGCAATCGCGGCCGCTGGTGGCGTTCAGCGATGCGATCCAGCAGGAAAATCTCGCACTCAAGCGCTTTCTGCGCGAACAGCTGTATCGCCACCATCAGGTCTATCGCATCATGGCCAAGGCGCAGCGCGTGGTCCGTGAGCTTTTCGTGGCGCTGTTCGACGATCCACGCCTGATGCCACCCGAATTTTTCGAAGAAGCGCAGACCGCGGAACGCGAATCCGGTCTGACCGGCCGTGCCCGCATGGTGGCCGACTATATCGCCGGCATGACGGACCGTTATGCGCTCGACGAGTATGATCGTTTGTTCGATCCGCGTCGGCTGCGCTAATTCGAGTCTGTTGGCCCTTAAGGAGCTCAGTTCAATGATGAAAGCATTGCGTTTCGATCGCACAGGAAGCCTGGACGCATTGGTCCTGCAGGAAGTACCCCCACCACGGCCGCAGCCGAACGAAGTCGTGGTTGAAGTGCGTGCGGCCGGACTCAATCCGAGCGATGTCAAGAACATCCTTGGCCGTTTTCCATACACGACGCTGCCGCGCACGCCCGGTCGCGATTTCGCAGGTGTCGTGATCGACGGGCCTGCGGACCTGATCGGCGAAGAGGTCTGGGGAACCGGCAAGGAATTCGGGTTCACCCATGACGGCAGCCACGCCGATCGCATCGCCGTCCCGCTGGACGGCATCGCTCCCAAGCCTTCGCGTCTGAGCTTCGCGCAAGCCGCCGCCTGCGGTGTGCCTTACACGACCGCGTGGGACGCGCTGGAGCGCTCGGGTCTGTCGCCTGGCGATGGCTTTGTCGTCATCGGCGCTAACGGCGCCGTGGGCCGCGCGGCGCTCGCGCTCGGTCGCTGGTGCGGTGCGCAGGTCATCGGTGTCGTCAGACGGAAACAGCAGGCGGAAGCGCTGGCTGCCGAAGGGTTCGAAACCGTGCTGATCGAAGGCGGGAGCGATTTGTCGTCCGCCGTGCGTCGCTATTACCCCGCGGGTGCCGATGTCATTTTTGACACGACTGGTGCATGGCTCGGACCCGCCGTCACCGCGCTGGCCGACTTTGGCCGGCTCGCCGTTATTACCGCACCCTCAAGTGGACATAGCGATCTGCCGCTACTAGAGCTATATCGGCGCGGCGGCAGCATCGTTGGCGTCAATTCGATGCTTTATGACAGTGCGACCTGTGCGCAGATGCTGGATCGGTTCAGTGTGGCTTTCGCGGTTGGGCTATTGCCGGTGCCGGCGCAACCCCGTGAATGGTTATTGAGCGATGCACTTGAAGCTTATCGGGAAGTTGAGGCGGGTGGCGCTCAGAAGATCGTGCTGGTGAGCGGGTGATTGATGCCGCCTTTCTCGTGTACTTGTCCTTTTATCTGAGCAATCTTGTTTAAGTGACTGTTTACAGCTAGCATTCGTTTGTACTGAATGCGCCGACTATAGGGCAGCAATTGGGGGAGAATCCATGCTGGGCAACCGTTTTTTGCAATCATTCGTGATATCGCTTGGCGCTCTGCTGGTTGCTGCATGCGGAGGTGGGAATGCAAGTTTTCTAGGAAGCGGAAGCAGCAGTGGTGGTAGCAGCAGTGGGAGTAGCGGCAGCAGTAGCGGAGGGGGCAGCCCAGCTTCCATCGTGCTGCTCGCGAGTTCGCCACAGCTACTTTCTGCGGCCAGCACATCCGACAAGGGTGTCACGATCACTGCCGTTGTCAAGGATGCGAGTAATAATTTGCTGTCGGGCACTGTAGTGAGTTTTGCGACAAGTTCCGGAGCAGTCCAGCCGGGAGGTGCGACTGATACAAATGGCACTGTTTCTACTGTCCTCACCACAGGCGGTGATCCAAGCAATCGTGTCATAACGGTTACGGCTACTGCAGGTAGCACGCAATCGACAATCAATGTCTCGGAAATTGGTACGACGCTTAGTTTGACCGGTTCAGGTGTGGTCGGATCAGGCGGGACGGCTACGTTGACCGCTACCCTTACCGACTCCTCGGGGCAAGGCATTTCTGGCCAAACCGCTACCCTTTCATCTAGTGTCCTGAATAACCCGATAGCTCCAGCTTCTGTGACTACCGATGCCAGCGGGCAGGCGGTTTTTACTTATACAGGTACGACTGGTGGTAGTGATACGGTTGTTGCTAGTGCCTTAGGGGTAACGACTTCAAAAATCATTTCTGTCTCGCCGACAAATCTAGTATTCCAGTCCCCGGCGGCCAATGCGACTATCCCATTCGGTCAAGTTTCACCTGTATCCGTCTTATATACCAATAACGGAGTGCCTGTGGCAGGCGCAACGATTAATTTTTCAGCGACCCGCGGAACATTGAACGGTTCGAGTTTGTCATCCACTACGGCAGTAACAAACGGCAGTGGAATCGCGCAAGTTACTATTCAGTCCAACGGATCTTCTGGTGCAGGCGGATCCGTGATCACTGCGCAGGTATCTGGAAGTGGTCCTTCGGCGACAGTGGGCGTCCAGTTAGTGGCGACGACGCCGGCGACGATTTCCGTACAGGCCAGTTCCTCATCTGTTGCTACTTCTGCTACTACCGCTATTAAGGTCTTGGTTCGAGATGCAAGCAATAATCTGGTTGCTGCACAACCAATTCAATTTACACTTTCGGATCCGACCGGAGGAGGCCTGTCCTCGAGCACGGCGATAACCGATTCAAGCGGTTCCGCGTCAGTTACTTACACCGCTGGTACTACAACAAGTCCGACTAATGGTGTAACCGTCACGGCGACGGTTACCGGGACTGCGGTGACGTCGTTCGCGAAGATTACAGTTGGTGGTCAAGCTTTATTTATTCGAATGGGAACATCCAATCTGATCGATGAATATGACCCCACAGGCGGAAAAAATTTCACTGAATATCAACTGCCATATTCGATTGTCGTCACGGATGCCGCTGGTAATGCTGCGCCACAAAATACGGTTGTTACACTTAAAATAAACTCACAATCATACGAAAAGGGTTATTGGTTCCTAGACGTACCCAACAGCACGTGGGCTTGGGTATATCAGCCTAAGGTCGATAACGACCCTAACATTAATCTCGATCCAAAGAAATTTGGTTGCGCGAATGAAGATGTTAATGGCAACGGCGTATTGGATGCTGGGGAGGATTACAACACTAACGGTATCCTGGATCCGGGTAATGTCGCTACGGTCCAATCCTCGTTGACCTTGGACTCTACAGGATCGGCGGGGTTCCTGATTACCTACCCGAAGAGCTTTGGCGAATGGGTAGAAGTGAACTTGCAGGCAACAGCCATTGTCGCAGGGACCGAATCATCAACAACGGTTACTTTCGTTCTTCAAGATCTCGCCTCAGATCTGCAGACTCTGACCGTTAACCCACCAGTTACGGGTGCTATCGATCCCGTTAATAATAAATTCGCAAGTCCGTTTGGGTATGGAGACTGCGGCGACCCGTTTTGATGGCTGGAATAATAAACGGGGTCAGACTCGACATATGCGGTGAGCCGGGGGGAGTAGCTCGCCTATTGCGAACTTAGGGCAAACCCGGCAATGGCGAAACGTCTAGAGGAAGTTATCGTCGCCGGCTAGGGAGTTCCTGGCTCCAGCGTCAGCAGCGAAATTTCCGGCGGCACACCGAACCGTACGGGCAGGTGGCTGGTGCCGATGCCGGTGCTGATGAACATATCCGTCTTCGCGGTGTAATGCCCGCCGACATAGCCGAACGCTGACGGCACGATCAGCGCGCCGAGCAGCGGCAGGCGGACTTGGCCGCCGTGCGTGTGACCGGTTATGAGCAGGTTGACGCGCGCTGGGATTTGCGGAAACAGGTCAGGCTCGTGCGTCAACGCGAGGATGGGTGCGCCTTCGGGTATTTTCGCCAGCGTGCCAACGATATCGGGATGTCCTTCCGATGAGTCCTCGAATCCGGCGACCCAAAAGCGCTGGCCGTTGCGATCGATCGGCACGGCGGCGTTATCGATCGGCACGATGCCGTTACGACGCATCAGCTCCCAATAGCGCTCCGGCGGCGGAACGGAATAGTCGTGGTTGCCGAGTACTGCGTAAATTCCAAGTGTCGCGTGCAGTCCTCCAAGCGCTCCGGCGACGACGGAGGCAGGCAGGTCATGACCGAGTCTGACGTGCTGCACAAAGATGTCGCCGGCGATGAATACAAGATCCGGATGCTCGGCGTTGCTCATCGCGGCGATACGGCGCAGCTTATTCTCATCAATGAACGGTGAGCCGGCATGAATATCGGCCAGGACGGCGATACGCAGGCCGGCGATCGGCGGCGGGCAGTGGCGCAACGCCACCGTGTAGCGGCTCACGCGCAGCGACGCGGGTTCGAACCAGAACGCGCGCAGGCCGAGCGCCACCATTACCGCGAGAAGGGCAATGGCCGCCCAGCGGCACGCCAGGCGGCCGCGCCGCATATTGGGGTTGATGGAACGCATGGATCGTTTCGAGAGTTTCTGATCGACTGGAATGACCGCGTGAGCGAACGCCAGTTCGATCTCGGCGGATGTATTACATCAGGCGATCAATCCCGGCGGCATTGAAACGATCTATCGGCGGTGCGCCGGCTAACTTCAATCGCTTAGTCCGCTGTGTTTCAGCAATGGCTCGATACTGGGCTTGCGTCCGCGGAATTCGACGAAGATATCCATCGCCTCGCGTGAGCCGCCCTGGGCCAGCACCGTATCGCGGAAGCGATGCCCGGTATCGGCGAATTGCCCAGGCGAACCGCGGCTTTCCTCGAACGCGGCGAACGCGTCGGCGGACAGTACTTCCGCCCATTTGTAGCTGTAGTAGCCGGCCGCGTAACCGCCGGCGAAGATGTGCGAAAAGCTGTTCGGCATGCGGTTCCACGCCGGCGGCGGAAACACGCTGATCTCCTTGCGCACTTGTGTGAGTGTTTCCAGCACACGTCCTTTTTGTTCGAGCTTGAAGTCGCGATGCAGGCGCAGATCGTAGAGGGCGAATTCGATCTGCCGGATGGTGGCGAGACCGGACTGGAATGTGCGGCTGGCCTGAAGTTTTTCCAGCAGCGCGTCCGGCAGCGGTTCGCCGGTCTGCCAATGGCGCGCGAAGCCGCGTAGCGTGTCGCGGTCGTAGCACCAGTTTTCCATGAACTGGCTCGGCAGCTCGACGGCATCCCAGGCAACGCCACGGATGCCGGAGACAGCGGCCTCATCGACACGTGTGAGCAGGTGATGCAGGCCGTGGCCAAATTCGTGGAACAGCGTCAGCGCTTCATCGTGCGTCAGCAACGCAGGCTGCCCCGGCAGCGGCGGCGCGAAGTTGCAGGTTAGATAGGCGACCGGCCGTTGCAGGCCGGTGCGTGTGCGGCGTCGCACGAGGCATTCGTCCATCCACGCGCCGCCGCGCTTGTTTTCGCGCGCGTAGGGATCGAGATAGAAGATGCCGATTTCGCCGCCATTCGCATCGCGCAGCGTGTAGGTGGTAACGTCCGCATGCCAGGTCGGAATGCTGGCGGTCTTTTCGATTTTCACGCCGTAAAGCCGCTCGACGAGCGCGAACATACCGTCGATGACCTGCGGTGCCGGAAAATACGGACGCAATTCGTCTTCGGAGAAGCCGAGCTTTTTTTCCTTGAGCTTCTCGGAGTAATACGCGGTGTCCCACGGCTGGAAATCGGCGAGGCCGTCGTACTGCTTGGCGAAATTCTTTAATTCTTCCAGCTCTGCCTGCGCGCGCGGCCGCGCCCGAACATTGAGATCAAGCAGAAAGCGCTCGACAGCATCCGGTGATTCGGCCATCTTGGTTTCCAGCGAGGCTTCGGCGAAATTGCGAAAGCCGAGCAGCTTCGCTTCCTCGTCGCGCAGCGCCAGAATTTCGTCCATCAACGCGGTATTGTCGAATTTGCCGGCCAGTGGTCCCTGATCGGACGCACGTGTTGCATAGGCTTCATAAAGCTCGCGTCGCAGATCGCGATTGTGCGCATAGCTGACGACGGCGTCGTAGCTCGGGAAATCCAGCGTCAGCAGATGGCCGTCGAGATTTTTCGCACGCGCTTTTTCGCGCGCGGCGGCCTTGCCCTGCTCGGTCATTCCGGCGAGTAACGCTTCGTCGGTGACTGGCTTGCTCCAGGCCTGAATTGCATCGAGCAGGTTTTCCTCGAACTTGGCTTGCAGTTCCGACAGGCGCAGCGCGATTTCCTTATAGCGCGCTTTCTTGTCTTCCGGCAGCGCAATGCCCGACAGCCGGAAATCGCGCAGCGCATCGTGGACGACCTTCTTGCGTGCTGGCGAAAAGGCCGGATAGGCCGGATTTGCCGCCAGCTTTTCGTAGGCGCGGAACAGCGCTTCGTTCTGCGACAGCTCGAGGCCGTATTCGGTGATCTTCGGCAGGCAGGTGTTGTAAGCCTTGCGCCAGTCGGTAGTGCTGGTCACGGAAAACAGGTGCGACACCGGGCCCCAGGCGCGTGAAACGCGGTCACCCATGTCTTCCAGCGGTTCGATCAGCGTTTCCCAGCTCGGGATGCGCCCATCGGCGAGCAACTCCGCGAGGCGTTTGCGACCTTCTACGAGTACCGCATCGAGCGCCGGTTCGGCGTGGTCCGGCAGGATGTGACCGAAGGCGGGAAGGGCGCCGGGAGCGGCGGGAATGAGTAGCGGGTTATCCATGGACTGGGCAGCCTGAAAATAATTGTTCGCTATTTTGGCGCGCCTTGGGCCGCACTGCGAGCGACGCCGGTCAGAGCCTGTCCCAAAATGGTCGTGTGCGAAGCCAGTTTTCGTGCCGCCGGAGCCGATAAACCGGCGCTTACGAGCGGTAAATGAGGATTTCGAGCGCCGCAAGAACGCAAGATGTTGAGCGCATTAATTTTTTGGACAGTTTCTCAGAATGACCCGCGCAGGCGCAGCAGCCACGCCATGAGGGCAATCGCCGCGGCGCAAAGCACAAGGCAGCCGATTGCAAGGAGTGTGTAACGGCTCGCCAGATATTCCCTGGCGGCGGCGGACAGCAGGTAAGGCCGCCCATCCGGTGGCGCGCTGAGCACGCTGAGGTCAGGGTCGACCGCGTGATCGAGCTGTTGCCGGCGCACCTCTTCGAGCGCTGCGCGCCGCGCCTGTTCCCACTCTCCGGAATCGATCGTGCCATCGTGATTGCTGTCGAAGCGACGCAGCAGTTCGCGGCGATCGCGTTTCCATTCGGTGAGCAGCTCGGTCAGGTCACGCGCTTCGTCGAACTCGTACTGTGCTGCCAGCGTGCGGAACCAGCCGGATGCATACAGATATTCGCCAACCGGCACGAGGCGTTCGTGATAGTGGTAGCGGCCGAAATTCAACCACGGCGTACGCGGCGGAATCCTTTGTGGACGCGGGAAATCTCCCCGCCAGCGCCGCGCGATGCCAGGCTTGATATCCGCGTGTTCGGGATCGACGATGCAATTCCCGGTAGTGTCGACGATAAAGAACAGATCGTCGCTGGTGCCGGACTCGATCTCGATCCATTCGGTTGTGCGGCCGCTGGCGGATGTGCCCCGCTCGTGAATCGCGTAGTGCCACCATACACAGCGGCTGCGGCTCAGCGGGCTGATGATCTCCGGCCCCGGCATCATCCGCGCATGGCCTTCGAGCGCGACGTAACCTTGTGCGGCGGAGCGGATGCGCGAAACCGGTAAATCTTCGACATGGCGCGCCCGGCGCAGGAGCACGAATGTCGCACCCAGCGCCGCCAGCACGCCGGTGGCGGCCACGGCGATCAGTGCATGGAAAACGCCCGGCGGCGCGTCGTGTAGCAACAGCACTTCAGTTGCGTTGCTGGAACAGCGCACGCATATCCACGTCGCGCTTTTCCTCCTCGCTGAATTCCAGCAGCGCAGCTGGCTTGAAACCAAACATCCGCGCGATAAAGGTGTCCGGAAACTGTTCGATGCGCACGTTGTTGGAGTTGACGTACTCGTTGTAGAACTCGCGCCGGTCGCTGAGCTGGTTTTCCAGGCTGGTGATGCGCGCCAGCAGTTGCTGTATTGACTGATTGGATTTGAGTTCCGGATAAGCCTCGGCGGTGGCGACGATGCCGCTCAGTCCCAGACGCACCTGCGCCTCGGCGGCGCCGACGCCGCGCACGTCGTTTTTTTCGCGCGCCGCCTGCAGCATCGAGCGCGCGGCCATGACTTTTTCCAGCGTGTCGCGCTCGAATTGCATGTACTGCTTGCAGGTTTCGACCAACTTGGGCAGCTCGTCATGCCGCTGCTTGAGCAACACGTCGATATTGCTCCAGGCCTTGCTGATCGAGTGTTTCAGCGCAACCAGTCCGTTGAAAATGAGGATCGCGTAAAGCAGTGTCGCTACCAGAATAACGAGGACGACGGTCGATGCCACGATATTTCTCCCCTATCTCGCGATAAACTTTGCCCCGAATCTGTCCCGAGTTGCTGATTCTATCGATAGTAGCACCCCGATTTCCCAAGGAGTTCCGCCAGTGCAACGCGTGCCCGCCTTTGTTTTGTGCCTGCTGATTCTCACAGGTTGCTCGAATCCCGCCATGCTCAACACGCTTACGCCGAAGAGCGGCTATGCCGCGGCGACGAACATCGCGTTCGACAACACCACCGGGCTGAAATTGGATGTCTATACGCCGGAGCACGCGCACAAGGCGCCGGTCGTGATCTTCCTTTATGGGGGCCGCTGGCAGAGTGACCAGACCAAGCCTAAAGAGGACTACCTGTTCGTCGGCCAGGCATTGGCATCGCAGGGTTTCGTCGCAGTCATTCCCGATTACCGCACCTATCCACCGGCGCTCTATCCGACCTTCGTGCAGGATTCCGCGAAGGCCGTGGCTTGGGTGCACGCGAACATCGCCACCTATGGCGGCGATGCCGACGGCATCGTCCTCATGGGACATGAAGCCGGCGCCTATAACGCGGCGATGCTGACCCTCGATCCGGTATTCTTGCAGGCCGCCGGCGGTTCGCGCGCCTGGGTGAAAGGCATGATCGGGCTGGCGGGTCCCTACGATTTCCTGCCGATCGTCGATCCGACGCTGCGTGCGATCTTCGGCTCGCCGGATCAGTACAACCGCACGCAGCCGGTGCTGTGGGTCGATGGCAGTAATCCGCCGATGCTGCTGATCCACGGCGAAGTCGACACCGTGGTGCCGGTGAAGAACACCCGCAGCCTCGCGCAGCACATCCAGAACGCGGGTGGCGCGGTGGAGACGGTGATCTATCCGGATCTCGACAACCGCTGGGTACTGAACAGCCTGTCGGATACTTGGCGTACGCGCGCGGATGTGCTGCCGAACATCGTCGATTTCGTGCGGCGCGTCACTGGCACGGCGGCGCCGGCCGGTACAACGCAATAAACGCAATGATCCGCACTTACCGCAACATCGCGCCGCGACTCGGAGCGAATGTCTACGTTGACGAGCAGAGCTGCGTCATCGGCGACGTCGTGCTCGGCGACGACAGCTCGGTATGGCCGATGGCGGTGCTGCGCGGCGACGTCAACCGCATTGTCATTGGTTGCCGCAGCAACGTGCAGGACGGCGCCATCCTGCACGTCACGCATGATGGGCCATACACGCCCGGCGGTGTTCCCTTGCTGATCGGTGATGACGTGACAATCGGGCACGCCGCCGTGCTGCATGCCTGCACCATCGGCAATCGCGTGCTGATCGGCATGCAGGCCACGGTGCTCGACAAGGTCGTTATCGAGGACGACGTGATGCTCGCCGCCGGCAGCTTCGTACCGCCCGGCAAACGGTTGTTGTCCGGCTATCTTTATCTGGGTTCGCCGGTGCAGAAAGCGCGACCGCTCACGCCGGACGAGATCGACAATCTCAAATACTCCGCCCAACACTATGTGCGGGTGAAGAACAGCTATCGCAGTGATGGTTAGCGAAGAAGCGGATATGGCCGATCGCGTATGGATTGTCGAAGTCGGACGCACGACGGTTTGCAGAACGAAAAGTAGTATTTTTTAGCACTGTTCAATTGATCGAAAAGAGAAAGTTAATGAGCAAGAAACTTGTGCTGCTGCGCCACGGCCAGAGCCAGTGGAACCTCGATAATCGTTTCACCGGCTGGGTGGACGTCGATATCACCGAAGCAGGGCGCCTGGAAGCGGTCGCCGCCGGCAAGCTGATGAAGGAGGAAGGTCTGTGCTTCGATGTCGCGCACACCTCCGTACTCAAGCGCGCGATCCGCACGCTGTACACCGCGCTCGAAGAGATGGACCAAGTCTGGATTCCAGTCGAGAAGACGTGGCGGCTCAACGAACGGCACTATGGCGCGCTGCAAGGGCTGGACAAGGCCGAAACCACTGCCAGGCACGGCGAGGAACAGGTCAAGATCTGGCGTCGCAGCTACGACGTACCGCCGCCGCCGATGGCGGAGAGCGATCCCGGCCATCCGCGCAACGATCCGCGCTACGCCAAACTCGATGCCAACGTGTTGCCGGCGACCGAATCGCTGAAAACCACGCTCGAGCGCGTGCTGCCATATTGGCACGACGCGATTGCGCCACAGCTCAAGGCTGGTCAGACCGTTCTGGTGACGGCGCATGGCAACTCCCTGCGCGCGTTATATAAATACCTCAACAACGTGTCGGAAAAAGAGATTCTCGAACTCAATATCCCGACCGCGATTCCGCTGCTGTTCGAATTGAACGACGAATTAAAGGTAAAGCGCTACCGCTACCTCGGCGATCCGGAAGCGGCCAAACGTGCGGCCGAAGCAGTCGCCAATCAGGCGAAGAAAAAGGGCTGAGCGGAAAGCAAAAAGGCCACACCCCTACGGAGTGCGGCCTTTTTTAGTGCGATCAGCCGAATCCATCGGCTATTCTAATTCAGAGTGCCGCCCGGTTAGGGGACAACCGGGCGGCGACTGTGCCTCGGGGAAAGGACACAGCTTGCAGCAAGTCGCCCGCTTCGGCAGGGGAGTCGGGGAGGGCGGACGACCGACGTAGGTTGCCCGGTTCGGGCTTAACCTAACCTGAATGATGCTGTGACCGAAGGGGTGTTTTCATGGGAGCGGTAACAGCGCCCGCACCGACAGCCACGATCGCGCATCGTCCGCGTCATTTTCGAACCACGCGCGCGCCGAGCCCAGGCGGAAGCTGTAGCCCCACGCGTCCATGTCATTGAATAAGCGACTGCGGCTATATCCGGCAACTTCGTCCGCAAGCAGGCACTGCAAGTAACAAACCGCCGCTTCTTCGAGATCATCGCCTCCTGCGCTGGTATGTGCGATGGCGCGACATGCTTCATCCATGCAGATCCAATGACATGCGGTGTGGAGCACAGAATGCACTGGGGTATCCCGGCGTGCGTACAACCGGTTGCCGATAAGCCCGGCCTCCGGCGCGCCCCAATAACTGCCGGGGATGTCCGCATGGTCCTCGACGAGTGAAATTACCAATCCGCGCTGATTCAGCAAGGCGCTCAATGCATTAGCGGGGAGATGGAATAGACGTCTGGCAGGGACGGGGTTGTCCGAAATGCCGGTTGTCACGAGTTGGTGGGAATCATGTCGCATGTGAGTGGTAGCAATGGCAACGCTTACACTCCGTGAGTCTGAGGACATCCTTCAACCCCATGTGCTCCGAATATATTTGCGGCGGTGAAAAGATTCTTGTTTGCGGGGGTTCGTGGTGGTTTCTGTAAAATTCGCAAAGGCTGCATTTGCAGATTGTGCAACCACATTGCAATTCTAACTTTCTGAAACTGAAAGCGGTGGAAATTCATTGACGAATTTTCTAAATAAGATATTCAAGGCGCCATCGACCGACGAGGCCAAACGGTTTTATGCTGATCTGGTCTCCGGAACGGCTAGGCGCGGCTTGTGGGGCAAGGAAAAAAGATTCGATCCATTGAAAGAAGCGAACTCCGACAATATCGAAAGGCATTTCGCTGCAAATGTTAGGCCTTACATTGCTGAGGGAGATGACGTCCTCGATTTAGGGTGTGGCTCCGGAATGTTCTTGGTCCGCTTGGCGAAGTTATGCAAAACGGTAGTTGGGGCAGATGTCTCAAAGCCCTTAATCGACATTGCTTTAAGTGCGGTCGAGACGTTGCGGTTGCAGAATGTGACCGCTCTGGAGGTAGGCGCCGGGGTACTGAGTTTTGACAGTGCGGCATTCGATAAGGTCGTGATGGTTGATGTAATTCATCACTTGGAAGATATCGAGAGCGTGCTCGACGAAGTACATAGGGTGTTAAAACCTTGCGGAAAACTACTGATATTCGAGCCCAACAAGCTGAATCCTGCGTTATTCATGATGTGTGTGCTTGATCGTAATGAATGGGGGTTGCTACCGCTTGGAACTAAAAGCGCTTATGAGAAAGTGCTTGCACCCCATTTTAAAATTGAACATTTCAGCTTTTGCGGCCTGTTAATCGGTCCTGATTCCAAGCTGGCCTTCGCCATCGCGAATTTGTTGTTGACGCCACCTTTTACAGTTGTTTTTGGGGTTTTTAGCCCTAAATTGTTCATTGTCGCTACGGCTCTGTAGCATAGGTTTTCCAATGGGATATGGAAATACCGAGTGGAACCTCCATTCCGGGACATGAAAGTCCGGATGGATGACGGTCTGAAGCCACGATGAAGCTCGAAATTTGTGCAATATGCCCGTTTCGCGCGTGGGAAGATCGACTACGCAATCGCACGTTTCAACAGCCCTCGAATCTTGCCGAATTGTTGCCGTAACTCAGCCGCCGCATAGCTCAAATAGTTCTGCGGTTCCCGCAGTGGTACGCAATGATCACCGCGCGCTTGAGTGTCGGCGAAGGCCGCGGGAAATACTTCGTTTTGCCGCACGGTAACGCGTAGCGTTAACCCGATGCGCGGGATCGCCTCTAATTGCGGAGAACCTGTGGCAGAGTCAACGTCCGGCGGGCCGACGAGGTCATAGGATGCATGAAGCAGACGGGGGTGGAAAATAAAGAATTCCCCTGGCCGTAACACCATTTTCACGAGATGGGCACTCCCGGTAGGATCGCGCCAGAAATTCGTTCCGCCCAGATTGTTGTCGGTGCCCGGGATCACATGAAATCCCTGACCGGCGAGTTCGGCATGCGTCATGGCATGGCTTCCGGGAAACAGAATGAGGCAATTCTCTTCCGTTGCCGCAGTGATGGCGAGTTGAATCGATAGCTGTTTTGAGGTATCCGCCAGCAAGGATTTATATTCATCGTGATGCCAGCGTATGCCTTCGCCGGGCTGGTGGACGAAAAAATTCGTGCGCCATAACACCAGATGAGGTTCCAGCAGTTGCTCTGCCTTGTCCGCAATCGCTTCCGTCGCCGTCAAGCAGCGTATCTCCTCCCAATCCAGATGGCGATTGCGTTGCGTGCTGAGCGCGGAGGATGTTTGCGCGAGTTCGCGAAGCAAGGTACTGGCGATGCCGTCCAATTCTGCTTCATCGACCGCTTTGAAAGGGCCGATGAAGCCGAACTCGGCGAAATCCTCGGCGGGCTTGCCGACGGAGCGTGAACCTGACATGTAATTTCCGACTGGCAGAATGGCTCTATAACAGTATGGCGACGCAGGAGGGCGGGGCGTTTAATGCTGCCCGAATAGCTCGTAGAGCTGCCCGCGGAAATAGGTTTTTCCGGTTGGGCCACCCGGAGGTAGCAGAATAAGCTGGCGCAGGAATGGCACTACGTCGATAGGGTCCTGACCCTGAGTATTCCGCTTATTTCTCGTCGGGCCAGGGATGAGCTCATTGACTAGAATATTGCGATGCCCCTGTTCGGCAATCTCGGAGGCAAGGCTACGCATGAGAATATGTGCAGCGGCCTTAGAGCTGCTGTAGGCGCTGGTTTGCGACTCAGGGGCAGCGGCCAGCCGGGTGGCGATGTTAACGATCCGTCCAAAACCGCTTTTAATCATGTAAGGGAGCACAGTCCGGCACAAAAGAGCGTAGCCCATCAGATTGGATTCGATCGCCGTTTGCCACTCTTGGTGAGACATCTCCATGAACCGCTTTCTTGGAACCATGCCCGCACAGTTTATCAAGGCATCCATCCGCCCAAAGCGGGCGATGGTGAGGTCCACGAGGCGTCGGACGTCCTCTGGTGACGTTATATCTCCGACGATCGTCAGCAAATGGCTGGCCCGGCCAGCAAAAGACCTTAATTTTTCGGGGTCATCGGCCTTATGCCCAAATAGAACGATTCCCTTAGCTTCCTGAGCGAGAATGGACGCCGCCGCACTACCGATCGCGCCGTTTGCGCCAGTGATTATGATCACCAGATCCGCCAATGAAGGCGCTTGTCCTCGTGTTTCCATTTGGATACGGATAATCCGCAATTGAAGAGAGCCAGAATGACGGCCAGACTACCGGAAAATCAAGGTACGCAGTTCCTATGAGGCCTGTTGGCCGTATCTTTGACCCACTTCGATGGATTCGACGAAGTACCGGCGATCCGTCCTTCTACATGGCGGGTCGCGCCCATGTAGTAAAGCCGTACTGCGCGCCTAGTTTGACGGCAATCAGGATCGCCACACTGGTTTGCGACGACCCATCCTGATTCCCGACCGGCATGACCGCGACGCGGAACCCCTCTTCGCGCAACAGCTCTTGCCACTGCTGCATGCTGAGCACCGGATAGCCGTCCCGCAATGTCGAATCGCGGAAGGACCACCATCCATCGAACAACCCGACTGTGCAGTCGGCGACGCGGCTCGGAGCGACGGTCTCAACCAGGACGAGATGTCCTCCCGTGCGCAAGGCGCGCCGCAAATGACGGATTGAACGCCGGATGTCCGGAGTGGCGTGGACGACATTGGCACCGAGCACGAGGTCGAAACTCTCATCGTTCAGGCCTTGCGTCGCCGGGTCTTTGTCGATATCCAAAGTCATTGCACGCAATGCGGCGCATTGAGAAAACTTCTGCAGTCCATGCGCCAGGAAGCTGGGACTGATGTCCGAGTACACATATTGATCGAGACGCTCGCCGATCGCGGGCAGGAGTGCAGCCGTCAGCGCCCCGGTGCCAGCCCCAACCTCGAGCACCCGCAAGGGCCGCCCATTGCGAATTTCGGCAAGGCGGGTGACAGCACCGGCCACCATGGCGTTGGCCAGTGCTAGCAGAGGGAACCGGCTATAGAAGACTTCCAGCTCGGTTACCGATCCGGACGAAAACAGCACGGCTACGGGGGACAACTTGCCCGAGAGCACACCTGGCAGCGCCGCTATGCACCGGAGCAACGTTCCCGCCGCGCCGCCTGCGAACGGAAAATCCGCTTCCAACATCGCCGCATCCGCGGCAATCTGAGAATAGTCTGGCGGGTTTTCACCAATCCATCGGTAGCCGTCTGGTTCGCCGCGAACCCAGTTGTCTTCCTGCAGAATGCGGACGAGCCGTTTGATCTGGGGCCGGCGCTCGAATCGTACGTTCATCCGCTGGCAAATTTCGTCAAGCGACATGACGGCCTGTCCATCGCTCCACAGGCCGCAGCGCTTCAGGGCCGTCGCAATCAGCGTCGAGCAGAGGCGGTCCAATCGTCGCGCCCCATCTTTTTCTTTCGCAAGATCATTGTGAAGCTGTGACGAGATCTGCGGACTTTTGCATGCTTCGACGATGTCCAGAAAGCTGGGATCGAATACGAAATCCGCGAAGGCACCGCTCGTCGCCAATTGCGAACACCAAGCTGCATTGTGCCGGCGCAGTTGATCGAGTTCGACCAACACGGCCGCAAGCTGGTGGTGAATAGAGTTCTCTTGCGATAGTGAAGACACGTCGCGATCCCCCTTATTGTCCCGATATGCTGCCCAAATTGTTCCCCGTTCGCTATTGATACGCTGCTTCTATTCAGCGATCAATAGGGTTTAGCTTTCTTTGGTGATGAGTGCATCGCGGATTTCGAGATTGTCGCGGATCGGAGCGTGCGAAACCCCGTCGATGTTTCACACCGCCGGGTTGATCGTCACCGGAATTTCTTTGTACGAAGGCGTGTTCGTGTGCAAAGACGTGAGCGCCACCGACAGCAAGGGTGACGCTTCCGGGAAGTAGGCAGCGGCGCATCCAGTAGGAATGTCGTAGCGCACGGCCTTAAACCCCCTCACCACGCGGACTTCGGCATCATCGCCGCACCCGCGCAGGTCGACAAGGTCGCCATCCTGCAAGCCGCGCGCGTGCAGGTCCGCGTCATTCATGAATACAACCTTGCGTCCGCCGAACACGCCGCGGTAGCGATCGTCCTGCCCATACACCGTGGTGTTGAACTGATCGTGCGAGCGGATCGTCATCAGGGCCATGACCCCTTCACCGTATTGCTCTCTCGCCCGCGCAATCGGTCCCCGCATCTGCACCGGATGAACGAAGAACTCAGCCTTGCCGCTGGCGGTTTTCCAGCGGCGCTCACGAGCGGCGTTGACCAGTACAAAACGCCCGGTTTCCGCCAGCTTGCGGTTGAAGTCGGAAAAGCCATCCACGATTCCGCGCTGGCAGCGTTCGATGATGTCGCGGATCAGAGCATAGTCGTCGCCCATTTGCAGCCAAGGAACGCCGCTGTCGGCTGCCAGCGCCTGACCGAGTCCGGCGACGATGGCGGGTTCGCTCATCATGGTGTCGGCAAGGGGCGCCTGGATGCCGCGCGAGGAGCGCACGTTGCTCATCGAATCTTCCACCGTTACCACTTGCTTGCGGCCGTTGCGCCGATCGACATCAGTGCGGCCGAGTGTCGGCAGCAGCAGGCCTATTTGCCCCGGGTAGCAGTGGGTGCGATTGAGCTTGGTAGCGATGTGCAGCGTGAACCGGCAATGGCCGAGTGCGGTCAGTATCCGCGGCGAATCCGGAGCGGCAACGCCGAAGTTGCCGCCCAGGCTAAGCAGCGCCTTCATCTCGCCGGCTAGCAGCTTGCGGATCACGCCACTGGCATCAAGCCCGGAGATTCGCGTGAATTTCGCACGCGGAAATTCCGCAGCCATGTTGTCCAACCAGCGCTCGGATACGGCCGAAGTGGCACCCATCGTGCGATCGCCCTGTACGTTGCTGTGACCGCGCACCGGTACGGCGCCAGCGCCGGGACGCCCGATATTACCTTTGAGGAGCAGCAGATTGATCAGTGTCTGAATGGTGGCGACACTGTTCTCGTGATGGGTGAGACCCATACACCAGGTGGCCATGGTGGCGCGCGAGCCGGCGTACAGCTGCGCGAGTTCGTCAATCATGTCGCGGCTCACGCCCGATTCCGCGACGAGCAGGTCCCAGGGGTCTGCAGCGAGATCACGCGCCAGCATGTCGAAGCCAATCGTGTGGTCGGCGATGAAGGCCTCGTCGATCGTGCGCACTTCACTGCTCGCACGTGCTTGACCGTCCAGCTCGAGAAGGCGCTTCATCACTCCCTTGAACAAGGCGAGATCGCCGCCGATCCGCACCTGGTAGATCCGATGAGCCACGGCAACGCCAGCATTCGTGAGCATCTCGCCCACGCATTTTGGATCGGAGAAATTGGTGAAGCCGCGCTCCTTGAGCGGGTTAATCGCCACGACCTTGGCGCCGCGTAGCGTTGCGTCGCGTAGGGCCGCCATCATGCGCGGGTGGTTGGTTGCCGGATTCTGCCCGATCACCATGATCAGTTCGGCATGCTCGAAATCCTCCAGCGAACAGGTGCCCTTGCTGGAGCCGATCGCGGCTTTGAGCGCAAAACCCGAAGGTTCGTGGCAAAAGTTGGAAGAGTCCGGCAAGTTCGAGCAGCCGTACGCACGAGCTGTCAATTGCCAGAGGAACGCCGCTTCGTTGCTACTTCGTCCCGAAGCGTAGAAAGCGACTTGCTCTGGTGCAAGCGCGTGCAGTTCAGCACCGACGATGTCGAAAGCATGCTGCCAACTGATTGCGGTGTAGCTGCCATTGGCTGCCGTGTACAACATCGGCGCAGTGAGTCGTCCCTGAAACTCCAGTTCGTGATCGCTCAACGCGCGAAGCTGCTCGATGGTGTGCCGATCGAAGAAGTTCGGGTCCGCGGCTTTGCGCGTCATCTCCCAGGCGATTGCCTTCTGCCCTTGCTCGCAGCTGTCGACCAGCGGATTTCCCGGTTTGTCCGGAAATGCGCAACCCGGACAGTCAAATTGTCGCTGCTTATTGGCCCGAAGTAGAGAGGACACTGCCGTGAGTGGAATCCCCTGCTCGCGGAAGGCTTGAAAAGTGCTTTTGACGGCTCCGCGTCCACCCGCGGGTTTGTCACGGCGGTCAATTCGAATTTCGGGCGGATCGATTTCTTTGGTCATAGCCGCGAATGTCCCTAAGTGAGAAACCGACGCAAGACCCTATAACATGTTGGCCACAGATTTGAACTAGACTTTCAACCTACCCAGAAACATCAGTTTTCGAGCGACACTTTGGGTCAGTTTTCAAACGGTATCCAGAGCACCACAGCTTGAGGGAGCAACTGCCATGAGGATGTTTGCATATCCCTTGTTAGGCCTGAGTTTGGGACTCTCGATCGCATCATACGCGGCTGAACCAGGTATTACTGATGGTGGAATTCTGCTCGGCATGGTCAATGCGCAAACCGGACCGGCAGCCAGTCTAGGCCAGGGCATGTATCACGGTGCAATGGCAGCCTTTGACGAGGTCAACGCCAGGGGCGGAGTCAATGGCCGCAAGATCACTTTGATACTCGACGACGACGGCTATGAGCCCGATCGTGCCATCGCCGGCACTCGCAAAATGATCGACGAGAAGAGAGTTTTCGCACTATTCGGCTACGTCGGAACGCCAACCGCCAACGCCGTGCTGCCAATCGTCAAGGAAACGCATGTGCCACTGATCGGAGTATTCAGCGGCGCCATGACCCTGCGTCAGCCGGTGACGCCCGAGGTCATCAACATCCGCCCCAGTTACGACGACGAGACGGAAACTCTGGTCGATCATTTCGTTAACGACACTGGCGCCAAGCGCTTCGCTGTGTTCTATCAGAATGACGGCTTTGGCGCAGCAGTGCTGAGCGGTGTCGATAAAGCCTTGCGCAAGCGGAACCTGGATATCGTTGCCAAAGGGGCTTTCGAGCGCAACACGATCGACGTCGCCGCAGGACTTGCTGCCGTCAAGCAAGGGGATCCGGACGTGGTCATCATGGCGGGGCCCTATTCACCTTTGACCGCATTCGTCAAAGCTGCAAAGGAACAGAACCTGAAGGCGCAACTGGCAACAGTGTCCTTCGTCGGTACCGAAGCATTCGTCAACTCCCTGGGCGTGACCGACCAGAACGTGTTCATATCGCAGGTCATGCCCTATCCCGGTGATATCACCGTGCCGGTTGTAGCCACGTGTACGCGCCTGATGCAACGCTATTACCCCAATGAAGCGCTGGGTTTCATCAATCTGGAAGGCTGCGTGACGGCCAAGGCGCTACTGATTGCGCTGGAGAAGACGGGGCGCGATCTCACCCGCGAAGGGCTCCTCAAATCGTTCGAGGGATTACACCACGTCGATTTGCACGGACTGGATTTGACGTTCGCCGAAGACGATCACCAAGCACTCAGCAAGGTGTTTCTGACACGGATCGACAACGGCAAGATCTGGTCGATAACGGATTTGAAGGTCGCTCCTTGATCGCCGTGACCGGATGCGATCGTCAAACGATGGGTTGGAGCTTTTTGTTTTGATACTGTGGGTAGGTGTCGTTCTGCGCATAGAGATTATCGAAGACATACAGCAATCCTTTTCAGGACGTCTGCTCGTCCAGCCGTTCCAGCAACTGCTCAGGTGTGAGGATCTGCGGTAGGACTTCGGCGGTGTGGCCCGGGCGGTAGAGAATGTAGAGCGGTACGCCGTCGCGTCCCCAGTGCGCGAGTTCCTCGGTGATCGCGGGGTCGGGACGCGTCCAATCCGCAGTAAGCCAACTGACGCCGTGCTGAGCGAAGGCGTCACGCACGCGGCGATTCTCCAGCGCCACCTTCTCGTTGACCTTGCAGGTCAGACACCAATCCGCAGTGAAATTGACGAAGACGATGCGGCCTTCCTGCCGCAGCTGCGACAGTCGCTGCGGCGACCACGCTTCATGCTCCGTTGTTGCCGGCTTGATGGCTGAGGCACCGAGGACCGCTGGCTCGCCGGCGAGTGCGAACGCTACGCCGAGCGCAAGCAGGCGCGTCGTGCGCGCGAGCCAATGCCCGTGCCGCCAGAGCGACAGACCGACACCGAGCGCGACGAATCCGGCGAGCGCCATGGCAACGGTATCCGGTCCGGCCTGTCTTGCCAAGATCCACACGAGCCAGACGACGGTGAGGTAAAGCGGAACCGCCATCGCCTTGCGGAAACCATTCATCCAGGCGCCCGGGCGCGGCAGCAGCCTCGCCAGCGGCGAGAACCAAGCCAACAGCAGGAACGGCGAGGACAGGCCGAGCCCGAGCATTGCAAACACCGCCAGCGCCAATGCGGCCGACTGCGTCATCGCGTAGCCGAGCGCCGTGCCCATGAATGGTGCGGTGCAGGGGCTCGCGGCAATCATCGCCAGCGCGCCAGTGAACAGCGAACCCTGCCAGCCTTTGCGACGCGTCAGCGATTCGCCGACGCCCATCCACTGTGCGCCGAACTCGACGAGGCCCGACAACGACAGCGCCATCGAAAAGAACAGATAGGCGAGGAGGGTGATCACGATCGGCGATTGCAGTTGGAAACCCCAGCCGATCGCCGAGCCGGCGGCGCGCAGGCCGAGCAGCAGAGCGCCGAGTGTCAGACAGCTGCCGATCACACCCGCGGTGTACGCGAGTGCCGACCGTTGCTGCGCGCGCCGGTCGTCCGGACCGAGTTCGATGAGCGCCAGTGCCTTCATCGACAGCACCGGCAGCACGCAGGGCATGAGGTTGAGAATCAGTCCGCCGGCAAAGGCCAGGGCCAGCGCCATCCAAACATGAACGCCGCCGGATGTCCGTATCCGCGCCGGCTCGATGCCGCGCGCCGGAACTATCACAGCAACCGCGGCGGTGAACGACATCGCGCGCGAGCTGCCACCGTCGTCAAGGATCAGCACGCCATCGACACGGTCTGGTGTGCCCGAATGCGCACCGTTCAGCACCTGCTCAAGGTGCAGACGGTCGCCGTCCGCGCGCACCAGCGGTGCCGCACTGTCGTCGACGATGCCGGGTGAGACCGGCAGCCAACGCGCGCGCTCGAAGTGACCCAGCGCGGTGACGGGCGTCAGGTCGAGCGCGAGTTTGCCGTCGCGCAGGAGAGCGGAGGCGCGCAAATCAGTGGGGGCCGGCTGCGGTAGATGCACGCGTGATGTGTTGAACAGTGCGTGCGATGCTGATGCGATCGCAGCGGTGCTTACAAACGGCAAGGAGAGATTCAGCGACGCGTGTCCGGGAATACAAGCGTCGCTACAGGCGAGCCAGCGCGCTTCCGCTTTTAGCGAGACCGTCGTTGGCATTCCATGGTCAGGGATCCGAATCGCGATCGGTAGCAGGACGGAATCGCTGTAGACGTAGCTGGTGAGATCGCCGGCATGCAGGACTTCGGGTACCGGCCAAAGCGCGTCAGCAGCGGTGACGCCTTGTGGCAGTTCCCATTTTAGAGATGGTGCACGTCCAGACACGCCGGGGTTGCGCCAGTACACGTGCCAGCCCGACCGCATCTGCAGATGCAGGCCGATCCAGTTCTCTCCGGGATGCAGCGCGGTGTTTTCCGCAACGAGTTCCGCGGTCACTGGCGCGCCGACCGGATGCGCCGTGGCGGGCGCGATGGCGAATAGCAGCAGAAGGGTTTTGAGTAAAGTCGAAGTCATATCAGCGCACCACGTGAAAGTCGGCGTGTTGCGAACGCAGCCAATCCTCGGCCTGCGCGCCATGCAGCAGCGCAATCGTCGACAGCGCGCCAGCCTCGACGCAGGTGCCGCTGGCGACGGTGACGCTGCGCGGCGCGGCAGGCGGCGGCCAGCCGGTGCGCGGATCGAGGATGTGTCCGTAACGCTGTCCGCCCGCTTCGACGTGGCGGTGCGTGTCGCCGCTGGTGGCGACGCCACCCTGCGTCAGGCGGATGACGGGCGTGGCGGTGTCGGGCACGCCGCTGTCGATGCCCACCTGCCACGGCGTCCCATTCCTGCGCGGCCGATTGGCCGCGAGGTCGCCGCCGTAGTTGATCATCACCGGCTTGTCCGTTGCCGCCGACAGCAGGACGAGCGAGCGGTCCACGGCGTATTCCTTGCCGATGCCGCCGAAATCGATTTCCATTCCGGGCTGCAGGCGCAGCAAGGGATTGCGCCAATCCACTCGGTGCCAGCCGATCAGCGACAGCAGCGCATCGATGACGCCCGCGTCGGGCAACTTCCTGTCGGCATCGAAACGCCATGCACGGCGCAGGACACCCGATGTCAGATCGAAGCGTCCCTCGCTGGTGACATGGAGCTGGGCGCAGAAGTCGATGACACGCGCAGTTTCCTCATCGATTTCCACCGGCCGGCCTTCGGCGGAATTGATGCGGTTGACGATGTTGCCTTTGCGATAGCGACTCCACCGGTTTTCGATGCGCCAGCTTTCGCGCGCGGCTAGCGCAGTGAGTTCGTGCAACTCGTGCTTGTCCGCGCCGTCCACCAATACTTCGCAGGGCGAAGCCATCGCGCGGAAGCGACCGGCAAAGCCGTCTCCGGGCAAGCGAACGATGTCGATGGCGTCCGTCACTTGAAGCTGAAACCCAGTGTCAGATACGCGGCGTTCAGCGAGGGCGCGAGGTTGAACTGGGACAGCGCACTGCCCGCAACGGGCGGCAGCCCCGTCACCTGTCCGTGTTGTGTGTAGTACTCGGCGCGAATGTCCCAGCTCATGCCGTTGTGCAACTGGTGACCGTATTTCAAGCCAACCGTGTAAGCGCTGAACGCACCGAGCCGGGGATCGGCACTGGCGTACGGCAGCGTCGTCTCCTGCCCTTGATCCAGCGCGGCGTGAAAGAAGTCCGCCTGGTTCTGCCGGTACCAGCGCAGGTGCGGTTCGAGATACTGAGTGGAACCGAAGTTCCATCGGTTGCTGAGATCGGCGGTGTGCGACTTGATGCCCCAGTCGTCCGTCATGAACCGGTAGGAAAAATCCACGACGTCGGAATCGAATACAAAGTGCTTGTACTGCGCATACAGCGACTGCTTCATGCGGCTGCTGGGACGCGATTCGTAGACGTAGGAGAGCGGAGTGGCGCTGGGGTCGACCACCGAGAGTACCTTGTACGGATCGTTGAGATAGCCCGTCGAGCGGCTCGCTGAGTAGTTGAGTTGCATGAGGCTGTGCGGCGACAGCAGCTGCGTGACGCCGATCATGGCGTCCAGCACCTGCTTGTTCTTGCCGGCGCTGTCGCCGGTGCCACCGCCTTCACCGCCCTCACTCTCGCCGCCACCGCCTTCACCGCCGCCTTCGTTTTCGCCACTTGGCGGTTTCATCTGTGAAAGCGGCTGTGGCGCACCGCTTTTTGGGCTCACCGTGTCGTTGGAATAGTTCAGGCCCAGACCCAGCGTGGTGTTGCCGTCGTTGAAGTCATGCGACCAGCGACCGCCACCGCCGAGCGAGGTGTAATCGGATTCTGCCGATACGTTGGTGTCGAAGCTGACGTGATTGCCGATACCGGGCGCGAACGAGTAGTCGAGTTCGAGCGCCATGCGCTGATCCTTGAAGTTGGGATCCTTGGGCAACTGGTAGGCCGGAATCGTGTAGCCACCGCCACCCGATGAGCTGGAAAAGGTCTGCGGCTTGGACGCCGGTGCCGCACCGTTCGGAGAAGCCCCACTGAGCACATCGACCGTCGCGGTTGCACCAAAGCTGCGTTCGTTGCCAAGCCCTTTCTCAGCACGCATCTTGGGTTCCACCACTTGCACGCGGCCATCGCTTTCGGAATAGAGCAGCGTCGCAAAATCGAAGCTCCAGCTTTTGCCGTCGCTCGACTGGGCGTGTACGGCCGGTACCGTACCCAGCAGGGATAGGGCCGCGGCGGCAAGAGCGCTGCGGCGCGGGTCGTTCAATTGCATCCGCAACCTCCACCACCGAACCCGCGACCGCCGCTGCTTGCTTCCTTGCTGAAGTAGATGTGATCGTCGAGGCTGGCTTGCAGCGGATCCGCTACAAGCTGCATGTCGTCACGCGCCAGAGTGCCGCGCTGCCAGGGTTTGACCGGCGCGCAGCCGGATACGGCCGCGACCACGGCGGCCACCATCAGCAAACGTAGGTTCATGGCGCGGCTCCGCTGACGACGGTACCGAGGGCTCTCTCGATCGCGCTTTCGTATGTGCCGGTATCAGCTTCTCGGAAGCCAACGTGCTGATGCAGAACGTGTCCGTCGCGGTCGATGATTACCGCGCTGGGCATGCCGGCGACGCGGTAGCGGTCAGCGATGTCGCCGCTGGGGTCGTAGACGATCTTGAAGTTGGCGGCGTGCTTGGCGAGAAACCCTTCGGCATCCCCATGGTTCTCGTCGACGTTGACGGCAACGACCTGCAGGCGGTCGCCGTAGCGCGCCTTCACGCCGTTGAGCCAGGGGAAGGATTGCGCGCAGGGCACGCACCACGACGCCCAGAAATCGACGTACAGCACTTTTCCGGAATAGGGCATCAGTGCCGCCGGCAGATTGTTTTGAGAGGCGGCCTGGGCGGTTGCTCCGCTAAAGGTCAGGCCCGCGCTCAGCAGCGGGATCAGAAGGGATCTCATGTCAGTCCTCGGTCGTTCGAACGAGGCGCAGCACTTCGCATCTGCGCCGGCTCAGCGGGCACCGCCAAAGTGAATTGCGGGCCTCAATAGCGGATAACGAACCAGGCTGGCGAATATTCCATTGTCGGCAGCGTGCATGCCGCGAGTGGCGATCCAGCCGACGAACGGAAGAAAAGATGCAAAAGAAATCTCGCGGTATGTGTATCGCTGCGATCGACGAAATAGAGCGCGGCTAGCCTGCATTTCTCACAGGATCGCCGAAAGCAGGATGGCTACAGCTTTGCGCGGGCGCGGATCGGATCTGTGTCTGACGAGACGATATGAGCGCCGGTCAGCGTTGCCGCCATCCGTTGGCGAGAAGACTCCGCTCTTCGCCTGCCGATAAGACCGGGCCTTTGCCGATCACGCTCATCAGATCGCTGTTTCCCGAAGCAGGCCGATACTCGTTGTCGGAGCTTGCCGACGGCGCCTGATCGGCCACCACACGCGCGACCCATCGGTTGTTCTCGCGACAGGCCACGCTGTGGATCGACTGCGGCGCCTGGTCGGCGGACAGGGTGGTCTCGAACTCGCGACAATAAGTGTTGCCACTGGCGTAGGTGGCCAGCGCCAGCACTTCGACCTGATTCCGGCCTAAGCGCGCATTCCTCACTTCGCCGCTCGGCAGGTGTTCGAGCGCGTCGGATACTGGTGCCGGTAGCGACGCGACAGAGGCTAGCAGCGGGGTCGAACCGCCGTCGGAAGGCAGAACGTCCCGCAGCCACCAGCCAGCGGCGCCAGCGACAAGCAGCGTCACGGATGCCGCCAGCGCACGCGGCATCCAGGTGCGGGCCGAAGCCGCCGCCCGGCGTTCTGGGAGCCGCACGACACGCGGACTCTCGATTTCCTCGTCGTCTTCGCCGAAGGCCGATATCGCATCGCGCAGGCGCTGCGGAACCGGTTCTTCGATGGCCGACTCGAATGCGTAGTGCAGCAGCTTGCGGGAGGTGGTGAACAACTCGATGCGTGCGGCAACTGCGGGATCGCTCAATGCGACCTCGCGGATCACCCGTGCCTGCGGTTCGTCCAACTCGCCGTCGGCGTAGGACATCAATTCTTCATCGCTGAAATTCATCTTGCTCATGCTGGTGCCCCCTCTGCCTGGTCCGGGCTCAGACCCACTCTCCGCATTAATTCCGTCCGTGCTCTTGCGAGCCGGCTCATGACGGTGCCGATCGGAATGTCGAGCGCAGTGGCCGCCTCGCGGTAGGACAGACCGTCCACCGCCACCAGTCCCAACACGTCGCGCATCGATTCGGGCAACTGCTTCATCGCACGCGTGACTTGCTCCAGCGTCACGCTGGCCTCGATCTGCCGGGACCAGCCGTGATCGGGAATCGATTCGATGGCATCCGAGCCTTCCATCGGTCCCCGGACCGTGGTGGCGCGAATCTGATCAATATGAATGTTCGTCATGATCCTGAACACCCAGCAATCCAGTTGTGTCCCCGGCACCCATTGGTGCCGCGCTTTCCACGCTCGTTCACATGTTGCCTGGACGAGATCGTCCGCCTCCTCCGCCGAGCCGGTTTTCACGCGGGCGTAGCGGCGGAGTCGCGGCAACAGCGAGATCAGCTCGTTCTTGAAATCCTTGCTCATCGGTTCCGGTGCATGCTTCCGGGGACCACTGTCATTGAAAACGTCTAGCGCGGGACTTTATTCCATGTTGAACCGTTTAGCCTTATAAGAACGCCTCCGGAGCGTTTGCGAAGTGATGAAACTAGAGAGATTCCTGTTTGCGTTGCTGGGTTTGTTCCTGTCCAGTGCACCACTCGCCCTGCACTGGTCTCTGCCGGTGCTGGCGCTGTATGGTGCGCTGGTGGCAACGCCTGCATCTGCCGCCGGCGATGACGAGGGTGTGGACACGGGAGCGGACAAGGGGCGCGGCGAAGACAGCGAACGCGGCGCCGATGTCGAGCGGGACAAGGACGCCGATTGGGATCGCGAAGATAAAGGCGGCGGCGATTACGACAGCCGCGCCGGCGAAGGTCGCGAATTCGAGCCCGATGTCGTGCTGGCCATCGATCTCTCTGATGAGGCCCGCCCGCGCATACGGACAATGGGCTTCCGCGTTGCCGGTGAAGAGGTACTGCACGGCCTCGGCTTTCGCATTACGCAGCTCTCGACGCCAGGCGGCATTCCGTCGGATGTAGCGCTCAAGCGTCTACGAGCGGCCGACCCAACCGGCATTTACGACGTCAATGCCCGTTATTTTGCGTCGGGCGATTCCGCTTGCGACGGCATCCGCTGCGATGGGCAGAAGATGATCGGCTGGCCGCTGCAGGGATGCGCAACGTCGGTGCGCATCGGAATCGTCGATACCTCAGTGGCGGCGTCCAGTCCGGCGATCGCCGGCAGTCAGCTGCAACAACAGCACTTCGGTGATTCCGGTTCTTCTGCGGACGGCATGGAGCACGGCACCGAGATCGCTACGATTCTGGTTGGCAACGCCAGCGCGGGATTCGCCGGCTTGCTGCCGGCTGCGAGACTCATCGTCGCCGACGTGTTCGATTTCAGTCGCAACGATCGCGAGTCGACCAGCGCGCTGCTGGTGGCGCGCGGCTTCGACTGGCTGCTTGCACAGAAGCCCAGCGTCATCAACGTGGCGATCGCGGGGCCGGACAATGCTGTGCTGCGCGAAACCGTCCGCCGCGCTGTAGGGAACGGCATCCCCGTCGTCGCGGCGGCGGGGAACCTTGGCCCGCAAGGAGCGCCGCGCTATCCGGCGGCCTATCCGGACGCCATTGCGGTGACGGCGGTGGATCGCAACAAGCGGATCTATCCGCGCGCCAATCAGGGCGACTACGTCACGCTGGCCGCACCAGGCGTGAACATCTGGTCCGCCGCTGCAGATGGCCGTGGGAAATTTGTCGATGGCACGTCCTTCGCCACACCGTTTGTCACCGCCGAAGTGGCGCTGATGCGCGCAGCGGAGCCACAGCGGACGCCCGCCGAGTTGCGCGACGATCTGCGCAAGCGGACGCTCGATCTCGGTGCGGCGGGGGCGGATCGGATTTTCGGCGCCGGCCTGCTGCAGAGCCGGGGTTGCGTGGCGACGGTGTCGCCATCGCCGCATTAGCCCGTCGTGTTTGAGTGATCGCTGGGCGGCGCGGCCACCTGTCAGAAATCGAATTGCAGGCGCAGCTGCGCAATATTACCGTCGCGCCGCTCTCCGTCGGGTAGCTCCATATGGGCGCGCTCGCCACCGATGCTGATTCGCAGCGGGTCGACCGGATACCAGTTCAGACCGACCGAGGCAATGCGTCCGAAATCTCCGCCGCCATCGCGCAGATCGGTCATGCTCCACCGCGCTGCCAGTTCCCATGCGCCCCAGCCGTTCTCGGTGATGGGATGGTTTGGCGTAACGCCGCCAATAATGCCGTAGCGCGTCGAATAGGGCCGCCGCTCGCCAGTCAGCGACCAGGCGGCTTCCACGTAGTCGCCGTACCATGTCGGACCACTCTCGATCTGGGCGCGGATGTATTCGCTGAGGATCACGACCGGACCGACCCGCGCGGCGGTTTCGCCGCCGAACAGCAGGTAGCGGTCGGTGTTGGTCTGCAGCGCCGCGTGTGGCGTGAAGCCCGAGACCAGCGACGATTCCGCGGTGCCGGACAGCTGTACGCCGCTGCCGCTTTTTCCTTCGCGGACGCTCGCGCTGGCGCCGACGTGCAGGAATCCCCACTCGCCGCGCAACGGCCGCCAGGTGCCGCGCGCGCTTGCGGCGTTTTCCGGATAGCGGCCGGAAAACGTCGGCCCGCCATCGCGCGTATAGATTCCGCTTGAGAGACCCCAGCTTTCGCCGCGCAGATTGGCGCCGATGCCGAGCCCATAGTCAGGGCCGAAATTGGTCGGCGATGGCCGGTTCATGAGCAGCGTGTCGGAGGAGTTGATCGAGGCGCCGATGCTGAACGGTTCCGGAATGCGCCCGATCTCGATTCGTGCCGGCCAGCCGCGGTACTCCAGCGCTAGGTCGCGCAACGCGGCGCGACGCGCGAAATCGCCGCTGGCGCGCAGGATCCAGTTGTCATGCAAGCGTAGAGACATCCCGAATCGCGCACGGCGCAGCAGGTCGGATCGCGTGCTGACCGTATCCGGAACATGATCGAAGAGCAGCACGTCTTCCTGCAGGCGTGCGTAGGCGCGCAGGTCGTAGTATCCACTCTCCGAATCGCCCTCGATGAGGGTGAATGCATGCACTGGCGCCGAGCTTCCGAGAAGCACGGATAGCAATGCGTAGCCCAGTGCGATGCCACGTAGTCCGCGTAGAAATCCGCTGCTGAAAATGGTGAAGCAGCGGCGCCGAAATTGTTCGGCTAGTCCCGCGATCATTCGAGCCTGCTGGTTCCGGAACGCCGTAATCATCTTGCTGTTCATGTACACAGGTTTATTTTTCGGTGTATTGCTCGTACGCAACCCGACCCACGTCAACGCCAGGCAATGACGATTATGGCGTTGGCTTTGGGCGGAACTCGATCAGGTATTGCGTGTGCTTACTTCGACCATCGTCCAGGCGGCGGATCGCCATCGAGCATGGTTGAACGATTCGGCTTCTGCCGGAAAGCCGGGCCTACCGCCCGAAGCGCCGCTGTCGCTGCTGAAAGTTGCGCATGGCGCGCAGGAAGTCGATTTTGCGGAACGCCGGCCAGTAGACGTCGCAGAAATAAAACTCGCTGTACACCGACTGCCACAGCATGAAGCCGGACAGCCGGACTTCGCCGCTGGTGCGGATGATGAAATCCGGGTCCGGACAGGGTGCAGCGTAGAGATGCGCGCTGATGTCCGTGACGGCCAGCGATTCGGTCGCCTGCGCCAGCGTCATGCCGGTGGCGGCCTTGGCCTGGAGCGCCTTGCGCATCGCCGCCATGATTTCCTCGCGGCCGCCATAGCCGATCGCCAAGTACAGCTGCAAACCGTCGTAGCCGGCGGTGGCGGCTTCCAGATTGTCGAGTGCCTTGCGCACATGTTGTGGAAAGCTCCCGAGATCGCCGATCACACGGATGCGCACACGCCGGCGGATGATGCGCGGATCGTGCGCCATGCGCTCGGCGTGTTCGGCGAAAAGCCGGTACAGGGACTCTACTTCGCGCTCGTCGCGGCTGTGGTTGTCGGACGAGAACATCCATAGCGTCACGCGTGGGATGCCGACGTCGGCGCACCATTCCAGCACTTCATAGGCGGTATCGGCACCCATTGAGTGCCCGGTGCTGGCATCGATTCCGAGCGCTTTGGCGAAGCGTCGGTTGCCGTCGAGAATCAGTCCCAGATGGGAGGGCACGCGCCCGTCCGCAACCAGTTTGCGTTCCAACCGCCGCTGATAGGCCCAGTACAGCGGGCGCAGGGCGCGCTTGAGCCAGCGGTGTGCTATTCCGAATAAGCGCCCGCGCAGGCTGGGCTCGGCGGTCGGCAGCGGCAGTTGTTCGGAAGGGTCGCGGGGCATTGGTTCGTGGTATACGCCTGCGAACCGGGTATCGGCCGTCGGTTCGTGCGCTACTTTACGCCACAGGATAGGGCCAATGAACGGATTTCGGATATTCGGCGTGTCGTTTATTGTTACTGAATGTTCAGAATCGGCGTCGACCTCGGCGGTACAAAAACTGAAGCCGTGGCGCTACGCGGCGACTCGGAGGTCGTCCTGCGCCGCCGTCTGGCTACGCCGGCCGGTGACTATGAGGCGACGCTAGCGGCGGTTTGCGCCCTCGTGACCGATATCGAGCGTGAGCTGGGCGGCGCCAGTCTGCCGGTCGGCATCGGTCATCCGGGCGCAATTTCGCCGGCCACTGGGCTGATCAAGAACGCGAATTCGACTTGTCTCAACGGTCGGCCGCTGCGCCTGGATCTGGAAGCGCGGCTGGCGCGACCGCTGCGACTGGCCAATGACGCGGACTGCCTCGCGCTGTCGGAAGCCTGTGACGGCGCCGCGACGGGTGCACGCACGGTGTTCGCAGTCATTCTGGGAACCGGTGTCGGTGGCGGTATTGTTGTCGACGGCAAACTTCTGACGGGACCGAACGCGATCGCCGGCGAATGGGGGCACAATCCCTTGCCTTGGCCGCGACCGGAGTGGGACGAGTTGCCCGGACCTCAGTGCTGGCATGGCCTGCATGGGTGCATCGAAACCTGGCTTTCCGGAGTTGGTTTTGCCGGGGATCATTTCCGTGTCACCGGACAGCGGACGTCCAGCGAGGCGGTCGTTGTCGCCGCCGAAGCGGGTGACGCTGCTGCCGGTGCGACGCTGTCGCGCTATGAGCATCGCCTGGCGCGCGCCCTCGCCACGGTCATCAATCTGCTCGATCCGCAGGTTATCGTTGTCGGCGGTGGTGTATCGCGCGTGCGCCGGCTGTACGACAATGTGCCGAAGCTATGGGAGCAATGGGTGTTTTCCGATCGTGTCGATACGCGATTGCTGCCCGCGGCGCATGGCGACAGCAGTGGCGTGCTGGGTGCGGCGCGCCTGTGGCCTGCGGCGTAATGGCACCGGGCGAGACCATCGTCTCTACACAACTTTACCTCCATGTCCGGAACGCTGATGGGCGTTTCCGGTCGTAAATATGAAAATTCAGGAATAGACGGGTATGCGTTTGTATTTCGTGCTTGCTACCGCGGTGGCTGCATTGGGGCTTTCGGGGTGCAAGAAAAATGACTATACGATTTACGCACTGACCGACGGTGGTCACGTGCTTACATTCAATGCTGGAAAATCGACGACGATTGATACAGATGTGCAGGTCACCGGATTGGCAGATACCATCGCGCTCACGCAGATTTTTTATCGGCCATCCAGCAAAGTGCTTTACTGCACCACGACCGACAGCCAGCTTTGCACGCTCGACCCAAGCAGCGGCGTGGTAACCGTGATCAATTCCGGTACGACAACCTTCTTGCCTACTGATGTTGTACCTTCCGACACGACCAAGCTCAGCGATCCGGTTGCCGCCATCGACCCCATCAACGACCAAGTACGGATAATTGGGAAGGTATCGCAGAGCGATGACCTGAATGTACTCGTCAATCCCGATACGGGCGTAGCCGCGACGCTGAAGCAAGCAGTGCTCGTTTTCGCCAGTGGCGACGCGAACGATATTGACGGCACTACGCCGGACTTGCGGTCGATCGTCTACGATCCACCGATTTCGGGTGCGGGCAGCACCACACTGTTCGGCATCGACGAGACCACAGGCAGCCTGGTGCGCATCGGCGATGAAGGCGCGGGTTCGGCGACCAGCACCGCTTCGCCGAGTAACGGTCAGCTCCATACGATCGCCAAGCTGAGCGAGGGCTTTTCTTATGCGGCGCTGAGTATCGAGGCGAAGAACGATGATAGTTACGTCGCGCTCGGCACCACTTCCAGCTCTCTATATACGATCGATCTCAGCAGCGGCGCGCTGTCGCTCATCAATACGATCGGTGATGGCAGCTGGATCGTGACCTCGCTTGCGATCCAGCCCGACAACTGAAGTCGCATGATGTACGCTGTATTCGCCTTGACGCTGTCTTCACGCATTAGGACGATGGCCGCGTCGAATTGGCGCGTGAAGGTCAACCCGGTAATGGTGGTTGCGTTGACGAAATAACCCGCTCTAACTCATATCGATTTCCCAGGAGCTTCCGATGAAACAGGTTTTCCGCAGTACGCTCGTAGCCGCCACGCTGCTCTCCCTGCCGATGATGGCATTTGCGCAGGATGGCGCCGCTTCCGGAAGCGGTCATGGTCGTTTCGCGAAGAAATTCAAAGCCGCGGATACCAATGGCGATCACATGCTCAGCAAGGATGAAATGCAGAAAGGCATGCCGCGCCTCGCAGAACATTTCGATGAAATCGACACCAACCACGACGGTCAGGCCTCCCCGGCCGAAGTGAAAACGTTCATGCAGGCCAAGAAGGCCGAAAAAGACAAAGCTGACGAATAAGGTTCACTGACTGCTGCTATTTCTCGCGCCGTATAGCCAGTGGCGAGAATGCCTGGCATATCGGCATCAGCGAAATCGTATTGACGTTGACGTGCGGCGGACGCGTCGCGACCCAGTGCACAGTGTCGGCAACGTCGTCGGCGCTCAGCGGCTGCGTGCCAGCGTAGATCGCGTCGGCGCGAGCAGCGTCGCCGTGAAAGCGCACCTGCGAAAACTCGGTGCCGCTGGCGAGGCCGGGCTCGATGTCCGTTACGCGTACCGGAGTACCGAGCAAGTCGGCGCGCAGGTTCAGCGAGAACTGGCGCACGAAGGCCTTGGTCGCACCATAGACGTTGCCACCTGGATACGGCCACTCCCCAGCAACCGAGCCGATGTTGACGACATGTCCGCGTCCGCGTGCAACGAGGCCGGGCAGCAGCGCACGGGTCACGTACATAAGCCCCTTGATGTTGGTGTCGACCATCGTGTTCCAATCTTCGAGTGAAGCACGATGCGCCGGTTCCAGGCCGAGTGCGAGGCCTGCATTGTTGACGACGATGTCGACTTCCGCGAACGCGGCAGGTAACGTCGCGACGGCGCGTTCGACTGCGGCGTTGTCGCGCACGTCGAGTTCGAGCGGCAATACGTTATCGCCGAGTTCGCGCGCCAGTTCGTGCAGACGATCGGCGCGACGTCCGCCGGCGATGATCTTCGCGCCGTCGCGCGCGAAGCGTCTTGCGATGGCGGCGCCGAAGCCGGCACTGGCACCGGTTACAAAAACAATCATGTGAAGTCCTCGTTTGCTCCGTAAACGATGACTAGACTACGTTCCGCGCTCATTCCGGTCATCTTCTCGGACAATTCAGTGCCTGATTCAATCCATATCCGCATCGCCGGTTCCGCCGACGCGCGCGCGATCCTCGCTATGGAGGAGCTGTTTCCCGGTGACCGCATGTCGGCGCGCTCTGTGCGCGGTCTGCTGCGTAGTCCGAGCGTGACCATCTGGATCGCGGAACGCGGGGGTGAGGGGCTTGGCAGTCTGGTGTTATTTCTGCCACGCCGCTGGCGCGGTGCGCGGATCTATTCGGTGGTGGTCGTCCCGGCCGCGCGCGGCACTGGCCTTGGTGACCGGCTTGTGGCCGCCGCCGAAGCGGCCGCCGAAGCGGCAGGACGCGAAGCGATGACCCTGGAAGTGCGTGAAGACAACGCGGCAGCGCGCGCGCTGTACGCGAAGCGCGGATATACCGTCAGCGAACATCTGCATGGGTATTACGACGACGGCGTTGATGGCTTACGGCTGCGCAAGCCCTTGTCCGTCAGGCAATAGGATTGCCGGTGATCAGCCGGTCGCGCACCTGCGATAGCGATTGCAGTGCCGTTTCATAACTGCGCTGCACGACCTCGTCCATGCGCTTCCAGTCGAACAGCGCAACATTCGACACCGGCATGCGCAAGTACAGATCCGCGCGTTCGGCGCGCGCACGCACGCCGCTTTCACTGGTCAGCGTGGCGGTACGGAACAGGATATCGACCATTGAGATGCCGCTGTTGCGGGTTTTCAGCAGCGCTTCCGGATCGGGTCCTTCGACGCCTTCCAGGCGCGGGCCGCCTTCACGGCTGACGTCCGAGGCGATGATCGGCCCACGTGCGAGGTTTTGCATGATATCGGTCGGCAGGCTGTTAACCACCGCGCCGTCGGCGAGCAGGTCGCCATGCCAGACCAACGGCGGCGCCACGCCGGGAATCGACATGCTGGTGCCAATCCATAGGTACAGCGGGCCGGTGTCGTGCACCACCGCGGACCCGCGCGTGAGGTTGGTGCTGACGCAGAAATATGGCATGCGCAGTTCCTCGACGCGGGAGTCGCCAAAGATGGAATGCAAGCGCTGCAAAAACTTGCGGCCGCGGATCAGCGCGATGCGTGGCAACAGGTAGTCGTTGAGAAAGTTGTGCGTGACGAATGTATCGCGCGCGATACGGATCATGTCGCGACTGTTGTAGCCCGCCGCCAGCAGCGCACCAAAGAACGCACCCATGCTGGTGCCGCCCGCCAGATCGACCGGAATGCGCAGTTCCTCAAGTGCGCGGATCAGTCCGATATGCGCGAAGCCGCGTGCACCGCCGCCGCCGAGCACGATGCCGATACCACGCCCGGATAGTTGCCGCGCCAGCGCGGCGAGGTCACCGACGTGACGCGGCCGCAGGAAAAAGTGCGCACGTGCCTGAGTGCGTGCTCGCCATGCGATGACATCGCCGGCCGATGCCGATTCCGGGCGTAGCAGCACGAGTTCGATCGGCGCGCGCAGCGGCATCTGCCGCAGCAGGTCCAGCGTAGCGCTGCCGGTCGGCGGTTCGTTGCTGCCGACGACGACGAGGACACGATCCGCCTGCCGCAGGCAGCGCTGTGTCCAGGCGCTGGCACTGTCGTCGGCGAGAAAGATCAGATACTGATGTTCGCTTTCGCGGCTACTAAGCCAGTTCAGCAAACGGGAGTCGCCGTCGGCCGGGTTCTGCGCACTGGCGCTGCCGGTGCCCAGTGCCTCATCGACCGCTTGCGCATCGATGACTTGCGTGGGCGCGTATATCGCCAAGGCCTGCGCGAGTTCTTGCGCGACCTGGCGCGCCGACGGTGCCGATCGCGCCGGCAGAATCGCCAGCGTCTGCGCTGCGCGTGCGCCGCCGAGCATCGCCTGCCGCTGATTCTGGCGCATGCGTCGGATGATGACGCGCGTCACCGCCAGCAGCGACGTCGGATGTGCCTCGAGGAACTGGAGCCAATCGCTGCCGCTGATTTTCAGCAGCAGGCTGTCGCGCAGCGCGAATATGGTGGCGTGGCGCGGTTCGCCGGAGATCAGGCCGATTTCGCCGACAGGTTCGAGGCGCACGATCTCGCCGGCGATGCGTCCGTCCGGCAACTGTGCGCGCAGGCGACCGGCAGCGACGATGTAAAGCTCGTCCGGCAGCGACCCAGCATTGAATAGCGTCTCGCCGCCATGCACCGTCAGCGGCTGGGCGCGTTCCGCCAGCCAGTCGATCGCTTCCGGCGTCGCATCCGCCAGCAAGGGGCAACTCGCAAGGGTGGCGCGTACGTCGAGGATCAGGTCGGGGCTGGCCATGGTGTCAGCTTAAACTAGTGTCATGAGTCAGGAATTCGTCGCACATCTCGAAGCTCCGTTTCGCCGCTCGCGGCGTTGCGACTCCTCGCCATATTCACGATATGGCTCGTCATCGCGTCTTGCGAGCGGCGAAACGGCGCTCCGATCTATTGCGACTAATCCACCCCCCACGACACTAGCTCAAATTCTTTCAACGCAGAATTCTCCGAGAGTAGTGCATGGTTTCCGATCCCGCAGCGCCCACCGAACGGTTCAGCAATCGCGTTGACGATTATGCGCGCTGGCGTCCCGGTTACCCGGCGGAGCTCGTACCCTGGCTGGTCGGTCATTGTGGGCTCGTCTCCGGCGATGCGGTCGCCGATGTCGGTTCCGGAACCGGTCTTTTTTCCCGCGAGCTGCTTGCCGCCGGACTGCTCGTGCATGGTGTCGAACCGAATGCCGCCATGCGCGATGCGGGCGCGCGTGAACTCGCGCATGATTCGCGCTTTTCGTCACATAACGGTACCGCGGAAGCGACCGGATTGCCGTCCGCGAGTGTGCGGTTGGTGACCGCTGCACAGGCATTTCACTGGTTCGTGCCGGAGCCGGCTCGTACCGAGTTCACCCGCATTCTCCAGCCCGGCGGGCAAATCGCACTGATCTGGAACGTGCGGCGCGAGGACACCCCGTTCCTTGCCGGCTACGAAGCACTGTTGCAACGTCATGCGCCCGAATATGCGCGCTCGGGTGTGCCTGCGCAGGCCGACACAGTGGTGATCGCGTATTTTTTCTCGGGCAGCCAGCACGAGCGCAGGGAATTCGCTTACGCGCAGCACTTCGATCGCGAAGGTTTGCACGGCCGTTTGCTGTCGTCGTCGTATGCGCCCGCGCGCGGTGTGCCCGGACATGAGGCGATGATGGAAGACCTGGATGTGTTGTTCGATGCACACCAGCGCAACGGCGAAGTCGCGTTTCTGTACCGGACGCAGCTGTTCGTGGGCCGGACCGAAAAATAGCCGGAAAATAAAAAGGCGGGGCGTGCGGTCAGCACGCCCGCCTGGAGCGGCCTCTGGCGAAGCGTCAAACGCTTCCGCTAGTTTGTATAGGCCGTGGCTGAAGTGAGCGGCGCGCTGGCAGTACCGTTGCCGGTGCCACCGACGACCAGAACGCGGCCGTCCGGCAGCGCTGTCGCTTTGTGGTTGTAGCGCGCGACGCTCATGGCATTAACGAAGGTCCAGGTATCGCTTGACGGATCGTAGGTTTCCGTCGAGTTGGTCGCGATGCAGCTTTTGAAGACAGGAACGATCGAGATCGACACGTTCGCACAGCTGGTGACGCCTCCGGCAATCAGCACCTTGCCGTTCGCCAGTGCGGTTGCGGTGAATGCGCTGCGCGGCAGATTCATCGATTGCGCGGATTGCCAGATCGAGGTTGCCGGGTTGTAGATTTCGGTGCTGCGGCAATAGAGGCTCATGTTCACGCCATAGCCGCTGATGGTTGTCGTATAGCTCAGGCCGCCGCAGCCGCCGGCGACCAGCACGCGACCATTGGCGAGCAGTGATGCGGTGTGTCCGCCGCGCGCGGCGGTCATCGGGCCGGTCGCAGTCCAGGTTCCGGATTGCGGGTTGAATATCTCCGCGGGGTTTACGGCAGTGCCGGTGCCGCCGGCGATCAGCACCTGTCCGTTCGCGAACAGCGTGGCGCTGTGGCCAGCGGGGCGCGCGTAGCTCATCGGCGCCGTCAATGTCCAGGTTCCGGTCGACGGACTGAAGATTTCCGCGCTGGTGGCATTGCTGCCGCTCGCGCCGCCGGCGACGAGGACGCGGCCGTCCTGCAGCAGCGTGGCGGTGTGCTGGTAGCGTCCGACTTTCATCGAACCGGTGGAGGTCCATTTGTTCAGCGACGGATCGAAGATCTTCGCGATTTTCGAAGTGCCCATACCTCCGGTGACGAGGACGCGGCCGTCACTTAGCGCGACGACTGTGGGAAACGGCATGATGCCGAGTGTCGTTGCACCTTTGCTCCATACATTTGTGGCCGGGTCGAAAATCTGTGTCGCCATGGAACCGACGGCGAGTGTTTTGCCGTTGGCGACGTTGACCAGGCTCAGATCGGCGATCGGCGCGCTCATGCTGCCGACGGTCTGCCACGCTCCGCTCGTCTGCGTTCCCCATGCATTCGCGGCAAGACTGGGCACTATGGCGGCCACGAAACCGAGCGAGTACAACACCTTCTTCAACAACATTGGATCCCCCAAGAGCAGCGATGCGAAAGCGGCGACGCGCCCTGGTTCGCGAGGTTTCGAGTAATGCGGAGTCCTCGCCGGGCGCTGTCGTCGGAGCTAAAGATGCCCGAGGGGTAAGCATGCGCACTGGTTTACCGGATCGATGGAAGATCACGGCGGACAAGAGGAAAAAGCGTGTGAATATGCGGTCCGCAGGGCGGACAGACGGGCATCGATTGGGGATAAGCGGACGCTTTCATTCCGCTCAAATTGTCATCGCGCAGTCCCTGCGGCTGATCGTCAGTGGTGCAGTATCATCTTCTGGCCGTTGGGAGCTCCCAACGAAAGATCCTACGGCGCGCCGCTCGCTTCGAGCGGATCGGCGTCTTCGTTCCACCCGCAGGAACGACCCGCGTTCTGCTGTTGCAGGTAGTGCATCAGCGGCTGGAAATATTCAACGATCGCCGACGCATCCATCTGGCGCGATCCGGCCAGCTTCTCCAGCGTATCCTGCCAGGGCTGTGAGGCGCCGGTTTTGAGCATCGCCATGAACTTCGCGCCGGCCGCTTTGTTGCCGTAGATGTCACATTGATACAACGGTCCCTTGAAGCCGGCGGCGTCGCAGAGCGCTTTCTGGAACTGGAACTGGATGATGAAACTGAGGAAGTAGCGTGTGTACGGCGTGTTGCCGGGAATGTGGTATTTCGCACCCGGATCGAAATCGTCCTCGCTGCGCGGCATCGGCGCCTTGATGCCCTGATATTTTTCACGCAGCTGCCACCAGCCTTTGTTGTAGTCGGCCGGCTTGATTTCACCAGCGAATACTTTCCAACGCCACTGGTCGATGAGTTTGCCGAACGGCAGAAATGCGATCTTGTCGAGCGCGCGCTTCATCTGGGCGTTGACCACCGCGTGATCATCGTCGCCCGCGCTGGCGACAAGTCCGATCCTCTGCAAGTGTTGTGGTGTCAGCGACAACGTCATGGTGTCACCAATCGCCTCATGGAAGCCGTCATGTGCGCCCGACTGGTACAGAAACGGCAGCGAGTTGTACATCAGGTAGTAGTAGATGTGCCCGAGTTCGTGGTGGATCGTGAACAAGCTGTCCTCGTCGGGACGGATGCACATCTTGATGCGCACGTCGCCGCGCAGGTCCAGGTCCCAGGCGCTGGCGTGGCAGACGGCATCGCGGTCACGCGGTCGCGACAGCATCGATTTTTCGTAGAACGAGGTGGGCAAGGCCGGGAATCCCAGCGAGGTGTAGAAGTCCTCGGCGATTTTCGCCATTTCTTTCGCGAACGCGACGTCTGCGGATCGTTCCGCATCGGCGAGTTCCTGCACACTCGGCGTTTGGTCCGGATGTGCCTTTGCGTAACGGCCGCGGAAATCGGCGGCCATGGTCTGGCGCAGATCATCGCGCCGCTTCCTCAGCGTGGCAGAAACGTCGAGACTATCGATGCCGGGATAGGGTTCAACCAGATCGTAGATGTTGCCCCATTGCTGTGCCCACATATTTCCCAGCAGGTCGGCCGGAATCAGGCCATTCTCTGGCACCAGGTCGCCGTATTTCTGGTGCAGGCGTCCGCGCACGTAGCAATGCAGTTGCGTATACAGCGGTTTGACCTGATCCCACAGTCTTTCTGTTTCCACCGCGAACTGTGCGGGCGGCATGTCGTAGCGGGCGCGCCACAGCTCGCCGGTATCCGTGTAACCCAGTTCATGCGCGCCGAGATTCATCAGATCCACGAAGCGCACGTAGTCGGACTTCATTGGCTTTGCGATCAAGTGCCAGCCGGCCCAGGCGTCCGCGAGTTCCTTGGGATCGCGGCTGTGATCGAGAACCGCTTCGAGTTGATCCAGATTCTTGCATTCACCGCCACCTGGCGGGCAATACTTGCCGGCGCCGTATTCCGCGTCGAGCTTTGTCGCCAGCTGGGACAGCTCCTGCCTGCGCAAGGGATCGCTTGGTGGCGGTAGCGAGCTGGAGGTTCTGATGAGCAGCAGTTGCCGCGCCACATCAGGCGTCAGTCCCGCGACACCATTGAAGTGCTTCGCTTCATCAATCTGCTGACTCTGCAGCGCGAGTGCGCGTTCACCGGCTTTAGCATTGATCAGCTGAGTATCGTCGGTGATATAGGTTTCGCCGATCCATTGCGCCGCGGTGTTTTCCGGATACATGTCCTTGTTGTCGGCATTCGCTTTCGTGACGAAGCTCGCGGCATCCGCGGCGGCCGGCGCGCCGCGCGTCTGTGCCGGCGGAGTGGTTTTGTGCTGGAGCGCCTTGCGCTCCCACGGCGATGTGGCGTGATTGTTGGTGAACGGGGATTCCGCCCACGTGGCAATGCTGACGGCGGCGAGCGCGGCGACCATGGCCGGGCCGGCAAATTTTTTTCCCATCGGCTCTGTTTCTCCTGGCGGTGCGCCCTATGGCTGCCGTCAAACTCCTCGCGGTGACCAAGGAATTCGACGACAGGCGCTAACGCTGTCTCGTCGGGGCGCCCGTAATGAGCGAGACTATCGCCGCCGGCCGAAGCGGACGTCAACGCCCCATGATGCGGGACAGCGATTCTCCGTGCTCGCTGTGGTATCGGGTACGCTTACCATTTGAACCGGGGTTGAATGGATATGCCGGAACTTCCGCTGAAGGAGGCGCATTTTTGAAACCGAGTCTGTCGGCGCCGGCCTTTTGGCTCGTGCGCCTCGTGCTGTCTCCGTTCATGCGTGTGATGCGCTATCGCTTGGCGCCGGCCGATCCGGTGGCTGCGCTCGCGCTCGATCGTCAGCGCGCGGTCTGCTACGTGCTGCCGGAGCGCAGTTGGATCGATCTTTTCGCACTTGAGCGTATCTGCGCCGAGCTGAGTTTGCCGCATCCCTATCGGAGCGGGACGTCGCTGCCGACGCCGGAACGGGCCGCCTGCGTTTATCTGCCGGCGCTGTTCGAGGCGGGCAAGCGTCCCACCGAACTGTCGGATCTGCTGAACATCGCCCTGGCGACCACCGACTATGACGTGCAGATCGTGCCGGTCTCGATTTTCTGGGGTCGTGATCCGGGACAGGAAACCTCGCTGCTGCGATTGCTGTTCGCGGATATCCCGCAGGCCGGTGCACTGCGGAAGTTTTTTATGATGCTGGTCAACGGCCGCAATCTGCTGGCCAATTTCGGACGTCCGCTACAGTTGCGCGCCTATGCGTCAGCCGCCGACGATTCGGCGCGCGCGCAGCATAAGTTGGCGCGCGCGCTGCGTTTCCATTTTCTGCGCGCGCGCGGCGCTTCACTGGGACCGCGGTTGGTATCGCGGCGCATCGTCATTGAGACCGCGCTGGCGTCACCCGGCGTGCGCGCAGTCATCGAGCGCGAGACGCGCGAAGGCAAGAACAAGAAGGCGACACCAGCGCAGGTCGAGGCGCGCGCGCGCCGCTATGCCTACGAGATTTCGGCGGATTACAGTTCCGCGCTCGTCAATTTCATGGAACGCATTCTCGCTTCGCTGTGGACGCGGGTGTTCAGCGGTGTCGACTCCTATGGAATGGAACGCGTGCGCGATCTCGCGCAATCACACGAAATGCTGTACCTGCCGTCGCACCGCAGCCATGCGGACTATCTGCTGATTTCCTACGTGCTGTATCACGCCGGCCTGGTGCCGCCGCACATCGCCGCTGGCGTCAATCTCAATTTCTGGCCGGTCGGTGCGTTGCTGCGTCGCTGCGGGGCGTTCTTCATGCGCCGCAGTTTCACCGGCGACAAGCTCTACACCGCTGTGTTCCGCGCCTACGTCGATGGATTGATCCGGCGCGGCTATTCGATCAGCTTCTACCCGGAAGGAACGCGTTCGCGCACGGGCCGGCTGATGCATCCGAAGGCAGGCCTGATGTCGATGGTCGTCGATTCCGCGCTGCGCTCGCGCGGCCGCAAAGTGGCGCTCGTGCCGGTTTATATCGGCTACGACAAGGTCTGGGAATTGAACAGCTACTTCAAGGAACTCAGTGGCGGCAGCAAAGAGCGTGAGTCGGCCGGCGCGCTGCTGAAAGCGACACGCATCCTCGGTCGTTCACATGGCAAGGCATACGTGAGTTTCGGCGAGCCGATCGTGCTGCAGGATCACGCCGACGCCCAAATTCCCGGCTGGCGCGACGTCATGACACATGCCGGCGACGAGCGCGCGGCGGGGTTTTCAGAATATGTGCGAGGACTCGCGCGCGAGCATATGCGGCGCGTGAATGCCGCTGCCGTCGCCAATCCGCTTGGGCTGACTGCGTGCGCGCTGCTGGCGGCACCGGCGCGCGCCGCCGCCGAGGACGATCTGCGCGAGCAGCTCGCACTGCTGGCGGCGCTGCTCAAGACCTGGCCGGGAGCGCAGATCACGGTGCCGATGTCTTCGCCGCAGGAAATCATCGACTGGTCCGCGCCGATCGCGCGCGTCAAGCGCGTGTCGCACGCCTGGGGCGACCTGTTCGTCGCCGACGGCCGCGACGGCGTGCTGCTGACTTACGCGCGCAACAACATCCAGCATCTGTTCGCGTTGCCGTCGCTGATCGCGCGTCTGTTCCGCACGCGCAGCATGCTTGGCGAGGATCAGGTTATCGCGGCCTGCCGCGCGCTTTATCCGTTCCTGCGCAACGAATTTTTCCTGCCGTGGCCGGCGACTGAGATCGAGTGCGTGGCGGGAGCCTTCATTGCGCGCATGGTCGATCTCGGCCTGCTCCAGCGCATCGGCGACGGCAATCTGCGACGGCCGGAAGTCAGCAGCCCGGCATTTGCCGGCCTTGCCGGTCTTGGACGGATTCTTGGCGACACTTTCGAACGCTATACCATCGCTCTGCTGCTACTGGCGGATCAATCGCAGCGCGGCGCCAGCTTTTCCCGCTCTGCGTTCGTCGAGGACTGCCGTCTGATCGCCGAGCGCATGGCGGTGCTGACCGGCCGCGAGGCGCCTGAATTCTTCGACCGCACATTGTTCGCGGGCTATCTCGACAGTCTTGTCGAATTCGGACTGGTGCAGCAGCCAGGCGACGGCGAGTGGGTACTCGATCCGCGTGTGGACCGTTTGGCAGAGCGCTCGCTGGAATTGCTTTCGGATGAAACGCGGCAGACCCTGATGCAGCTTCTGGCCCGCCGCAGGACGGCTTCGGCAAGGGCCTAGCGCTAACACATGAGTTCGTTATAATCCGGCGTCCCGAGGCTTGGACTGCCTCTTTTAATCCTAAATTACCGATAAGTGGGGAACCTTTTCATGTCGACAGTTAGCCGTGCCAGCCTTACCGCAATGATTTCAGCTGTCGCGCTGCTGTCTGCCTGCGCGAAAACCGGCGATGCCGCCAAGACCGATGCCACCAAGCCGGGTGAACTGGCCACGGAGCAGCAGAAGTTCAGCTACTCGATCGGCGCCAACATCGGCCATCAGTTGCAGACAGCGAAGGACGAAGTGGATCAGAAGGCGCTGGAGCAGGGTCTTGAGGACGCGCTTGCAGGCTCCACGCTCAAGCTTGACGACAAGGCGCGCGAGGAAATCGTGCGCAGCGTCGCGCAGAAGATTCAGCAGAAGCAGGTCGAGGAACGCAAGCAAGCGGGCGAGAAGAACAAGACCGATGGCGAGAAATTCCTGGCCGACAACGGTAGGAAGCCGGGCGTGAAGACGACCGCCAGCGGTTTGCAATACGAAGTGATCCAGGAAGGTACCGGTGCGACGCCGACGGCGAAAGACACGGCGACGGTGAACTACAAAGGTACCTTGCTCGACGGCAGCGTGTTTGACAGCTCCTATGATCGCAAGGAACCGGCGACCTTCCCGGTCGGCAATGTGATCCCGGGCTGGACCGAAGGCTTGCAGCTGATGAAGGTCGGTGGCAAGTACAAGCTGTACGTGCCGGCCAATCTCGCCTATGGCGAACGCGGCGCGGGCCCGAAGATTGGACCGAACTCAACGCTGGTATTCGAAGTTGAACTGCTCAGTGTGCAGACTCCGGAAGAGCCAAAGCCGGCTGCCGCCGAAGCATCGAAGCCCGCTGCCGTTCCTGCAAAACCGGCGAAGCCGGCAAAGGCCAAGTAATCCATTCAGGTTCTGATATCTGAACGCGGCGGCTCCGGAAGGGGCCGCCGTTTTTTTTGCGTGCGATCGAGTTGCTGTCAACGGACGCAGGCGAGGTCGTAGCGATCAACGGATTGGACAATACAATACTTGTCCTACGTTCCCGCCTTCCGCAGCGGCACCACCGCGGAATGTGTAGCTTTATCGCCAGGATCACCCGAACCCGATGGGCGTGGAATCAGCGTGCGCACCATGAGCTTGAAGTATTCGCGAAAGTCCTGGCCTTCGGGAAACCGGTCCGGAACATCGCGATGGACCTGCTGGTTGCCAATGAAGGTGGCGTAGGCGAAGGTGGACCAGAGCTGTGCTTCGAGCTCGGGTAAGCCCAGCGCGCGATAGCAGTCGTATAAGTAGCGGATACGCTGGGATGAAACGCGATGCACGACTTCGCCGACGATCGGGTCATCCGTGGCGGCGGCCATCGCCAGGTAGAGGCGTCCGGCGCGGTAGCCCGAGTCGGCCTGCTTGAACAGCCTGACAATGCGCTCGTAGGGATCGGGTTCATCCTCAACGCCGCGCAGGATGTCGAGCGTTTCATTTTTTTCCCACAGCGCCAGCGCCGCCTTGATCAATGCGAGCCGGTTCGGGAAGTGCCAATAGAAGCTGCCCTTGGTGACACCGAGACGGCGCGCCAGCGGCTCTACCGCCATCGCATCGAGCCCGCCGGCCGCCATCGTATCCAGAGCGGCTTCGGCCCATTGCTCTGAACTCAGATTCTGGCGAGCGGCGGATTGCTTGGATTGACCACTCATGCCATACGCACCCGTATTGTCGAGCGCGGATTTTGCGCTGGCTTGGTCATCGCCGGCAAGCGCGCGTCTCTACGCCTTTGGTCGCGACGGCGGCTTGGCGAAGGAAAACTCCTTTAGACTAATGATCCTATGCGCTTGCCTATTCTCACTTTGTTGACGGTCGCGACCCTGCCGCTGCTGGCACAGGCCGACATTTATCGCTGGGTCGATGCTAACGGCGGCGTGCACTTCTCCGAATCCGCCCCGCAGCAGGGCAATTACCAGCAACTGAATCCAGAGACGTCGCCGACCGGTGCCGACAGTGGTGTTACTTCTGCCGGCAAATTTCTCGGTGATAAAGGCAAGCGCGATGCTGCTGCCGGCAAGGCTCAGCAGGTTGCAACGCAAGCCAAGGCCGAGAGCGCCGAGAAATGCGCCAAAGCACGCGAGCGGATCGCCAATCTTGAGGAAAAAACCGCGCATCGCCTGATGGTCAAGGGACCGGATGGCCAGCCGGCGCGCATGACCGACGAGCAGTTCGACCAGGAACTCAAGACGGCGCAGCAGAATCAAGCGAAGTTTTGCAACTGAACGCCTGCTTGTACGGGTAGCGCCGCGTCAGTTGTTCGTCAATGTGAAAACCAAGAGAGTATCGGCCGAAATTTCGTCCGCATGGAATGGGAACTGATACCAGGGCTGCCCCGGCGTCTGCCCCGAGTATGCCTGCGGCAGCAGCGTGTCGTTATTGTCATTGTAGGGACTGGCGGGATCGGTCGATTCCGAGTAGGTCAGGAAACCCTCGGCGTGGACGCCGCCGCTGTCCCAGGTCACGGTCTGGATATAACTGTTGCCGAATACGATCGGATAGCCATTCGTCCTGTCGATCACGCTCTGACTGGAATCATCGACGGTATCGGCCACGGTGAACGCGCCGATCTTGCCTTCGGCGCCGAAAATCGGAATGGCGGTGTTATCCACGCCGGAGTATTGCAGGCCGCCGAGCACCGAGTTGTAATTGATATCCAGGCCTTGCAAGCGGGTTTGCGCGTCGTATAGCGCTTTCTGCACGCCGGGCAGGCTGGTGTCGAGGTCGCGCGGCGTATTGACCGGGTCGGCCACGTCGAACGGAGTGGTCCAGTAACTTCCCGATAGGCCCGAGACGTTGTTCCAGAATTCCTGCCATACCGGCAGGCCGATCGAATCCAGTGTCGCTTTCTTGTCCCACTGTCCGAGTGCCGCACAAGCCGACGCAGTGTTATAGCGTCCTGCGGACGGACAGAGGTCAGTCAATACCGGATCGAGGGCAAGCTCGCCGCTGTAGATATTGGACGACAGCACGATGTCCTGCAGATTCGACAGATTGAACGAGTTCGGCCCGCCGAGGCCGTCGCTGCCGTCGAGACGGCGCTGGATCTGCAATATCCCGAGACGCGTGCGCAGCGAGCGTTCGGTGCCTTCGTCGCCGATGATGTGCGCATAGCCGGTTACGGGCGCCGCGGGATTGGTCAGCCAGTAACTGTTGTTCATGTTGGCGACCCAATCGGATCGTTCCAGCGTCGGAAGGTGCTGCGGTCCAAAGATGCCGGGTGCCGGCGCATCTCCATCTGTTCCCCACTGGCAAGTCGCCTTACTGCCGTCGAGCAGCGGCAGACCCGGATCAAGCGCCCCGATCAAGGCGCTGAAGATCGGCGTCGCGCAAGCCGTGGCGAGCGCATCGGGAACGTTCGGCACCACGCTTATATCACCGTAGTAAGCGTCCGAGCCCGGTCCGGCGGCAATGGTATTGACCCACGGCGTACCGAGCACGCTGGCGTGAAGTTGCTTGAACTCATCGAAGCTCTGCGCGGAGTCCCAGTCGAAGAACTGGTTGACCAGGCGGGTGTTTTCCAGATTGGCATCGCGCAGCGTGAAGGCGGTGGTCCGGTTCCAGCCCAGGACCGGGATGTTGCCCTGTTTGATTTCCAGCATCGGGCCGTACATCGAGCGATACAGCGTGCGCTGCTGCGTGGTGACGGAGCCGTTGCGATTTTTCACATCGACCGACACCGGCACCGCTTCCATGTCCAGCACGCTCCTATTCCCGCTCGCATCGGTGTAGTGGTACTGCGTCGGATTCGAGGCATTGAGGGAGAGCTGATAAAGCGTGAAGCGAAAGGCGGTGGAAACCGTGTGGCTCCAGGCGAAGTGATCGTTGAACCCGATCAGCACGATCGGAGTGCCGTACAAGGAAACACCTTCAATATCCATTTTCCCGGGCACGGTCAGATGCACCAGATAGAAGCGCTCGCTGCCGGTCCACGGAAAGTGTGGATTGCCGAATACGATCGGTGAACCGGTTTCGGTCACGTCGGGTCCCAGCGCGTAGGCGTTACTGCCCATCCTCTTTTCGCGGAGGCGTGCGAACGGTTGCGTGTCGCGGGTCAGCTTGCGCAGGGCGGCCGCCATTTCCGTATCCGACGCTGCAGCCGCGCCGCTGGCCGGCGGCGCGGCGGTCGCGATTTCAGTGATCAACGCTTCCGAGCTGGCGAGCAGTGCCAGCCGGATATAGCGACGGTATAAGTCGTCTTCGGTGATCGTTGTCAGCCACGGCTCGCTCGCGCATGCGGCTTGCTCGCCCGCGTGCTGGCCAGACTGCAACTCCGTGATGTAGCGGTTGAAGCCGGCGACATAACCGGCAGTCATCTGTTGTGCTTCAGTGCGTGTGCCGTCCTTGAATTTCTGCACGGTCGCCGCGTCCGCCATCAGCTTCCAGAAAAAATCGCTGTCGAGATTGGTGGCGGTTACCGGCACGGACGGAATCGAGTAGGTGCCGGTCGCGCCGAAGTACTTGGACCGCTCGCCACGGATGGTGATGAAGTCGTCCATCATCGTGCACAGATTGTCCTGTGCGAACACGAAGCCATAACCGTAGCCGAGGCTGCCGAAGTCGGCGGCGTTGATATGCGGAATGCCGTATGTCGTGCGCGTCACCGTGACGCTGTAGCTGGGCGGCGTGCCGCCGCCGCTGGAGCCACCGCTGCTGGATCCGCCACTGCTCGCGTTGTTGTTGTTATCGGAACCCCCGCAGCCGGCGAGCGCCGTCACTGCGGCGGCCAGTGCCAAAAACTGAAATTTCATGCGGACACTCCCCCAACTACGGCAAACCCTATGAAAGTCCTTTTTTAATTTGGCACTGAAGCCAGGCGTCCTGGATGACGCTACCGACACCGGCTATTCCCCTTTATATGCCCGGATACTTCGCACGGCATGGATCACATGCGGATCGAGTCCCTTTTTGCACCATTCCACATCGGTCATGGCGCATGGCTTACCGCTATTCTACTTGGAAGCCGGGACTCCAAGAAGCTGCACTGCACCATGCGCAAAAGTCGTAAAAGATGCGCTGATCACAGAGACCAGATCATTGTTTGGCGATCTGTTAACGGGTCCCAGGGTCGTGCGCCAGTAAAGCGGCGTGGCCGCCGGCTTCTGGTACCCTGCTGCCCCGTCGAAATCCCGATTGCCGGACAGCCGCCGACCGTGATTCCCATATTCCCGTCGTTCGCGCGGCACGGTATCCGCCGCCGGTGTGAACCGATGCGCACAGGTGAGCAGTGATCTCGCAGCTGTCCGAACAAATCGGCGAAGGTATTGCGCGCCTTGGTCTGCCGGTGCATGCGGTGCCGCCACTGGCCGCCTATCTCGAAGAGCTGCAGAAATGGAACAAGGCCTACAACCTCACTGCCGTGCGCGAAGTGGACGAAATGATCACGCGCCACCTGCTTGATTCGCTCGCCATCCTGCCGCTGATCGATGCCTTGGTTGCAAAGCAGGGCTTGTCGGCTGTGCGGCTGCTGGATGTCGGCTCCGGCGCAGGTCTGCCGGGCATTCCGCTCGCCGTCGTCCGTCCGCTCTGGCATGTGACCTTGCTCGACAGCAACGGCAAGAAGGCGCGTTTCCAGCGTCATGCGCTGCGCACACTGGGTCTATCCAATGCAGAGGTCGTCGAGTCGAGAGTTGAGTCCTGGCAGCCGTCGCAACAGTTCTTTCTGATCCTCAGCCGCGCATTCGCCAGCCTCGCTGATTTCGTCGGTCTGACGGGCCATCTGCTGGCCGCCGATGGCCGTTGGCTGGCGATGAAGGGTAAAGTGGCGGACGAAGAACTCCAGGCATTACCTCCCGGCATGTCCATCGAAAGCGTTTATCCGGTCACTGTTCCCGGTTTGCGCGAAGCGCGCAGCGTGGTCGTGGTGCGGCGCGCATGACGCACATCATCGCGGTTGCCAACCAGAAAGGCGGCGTCGGCAAGACGACGACCTCTATCAATCTTGCGGCATCGCTGGCAGCGACCAAGCGGCGCGTGCTGCTCGTCGATCTGGACGCACAAGGCAACGCCACCATGGGTGTCGGTGTCGACAAATACACCCTGAAGCACACCACTCGCGACGTGCTGCTCGAAGAAGCGACCCCGCAGGAAGTGGTGCGCGAGCTGCCGCAGCTTGGTTTCTCGATTCTGCCGGCCAACAGCGATATGACCGAGGCGGAGATCAAGCTGCGCGACATGCCGGCCGGCGATTTCGCGCTGAAATCCGCTCTAGGTGCGATCGCCGGTAACTATGACTACATCCTGCTCGACTGCCCGCCGGCGTTGTCGAAGCTGACGGTCAACGCCTTCGTCGCCGCCGACAGTGTGCTGATCCCGATGCAGTGCGAGTATTACGCGCTCGAAGGGCTTACCGCGCTGGTCGATACCATTAACAAGATCAAGCGTGTCATCAACCCCAAGCTGGAGATCGACGGCCTGCTGCGCACCATGTTCGATCCGCGCAATAACCTCGCCAACGATGTATCCGCCCAGCTGCTTCAGCACTTCGGCGAGAAGGTCTACCGCACCATCGTGCCGCGCAACGTGCGGCTCGCCGAAGCGCCGAGCCACGGCGTGCCGGTGATCGGCTACGACCCGGCTTCAACGGGCGCCAAGGCTTATCTTGCGCTGGCCGGGGAAGTCTTGCGTCGTCACGACGGGGGGCAATTGTTGATCGCGACGCCGTGAAGGTTCTGTGCCCGCTGCCGCGCCGTGACTTCGATCCGAGTGAAGTTTCGGTTCCCTGGAAGCTGCTGCGCGAGGCGGGTCACGAAATATTGTTCGCGACACCTGACGGCCATCGTGGCCACGCCGATCCGATGATGCTGTCCGGCGCAGGGCTCGATATCTGGGGATTCATTCCCGGGATCAATAAGCTGAAGCTGATTGGACTGGCGTTGCGCGCGAACGCGGATGCGCGCCGCGCGTATCTCATGCTCGAACACCACGAAGCATTCGCGCATCCGTTGTCCTGGGATAGCCTCGATGCAGCCGCGTTCGACGCACTGCTGTTGCCCGGCGGGCACGCCAAGGGCATCAGCGAGTATCTCGAGAGCGTTGCGTTGCAGCGGCTTGTCGCCGCATTCTTCGATGCCGGCAAACCGGTCGCAGCGATCTGCCACGGTGTGGTGCTGGCCGCGCGCAGTTGCTCGCCACGTACGGGCCGATCGGTGCTTCACGGTCGTCGCACTACGGCGCTGACCTGGACGCTGGAAAAGAGCGCGTGGAATCTGACGCGTTACTTCGCGCGCTTCTGGGACCCAAACTATTACCGCACCTACGTGGAAGCGCCGGGCGAGCCGTACGGCTGGCGCGGTGTGCAACAGGAAGTGACGCGTGCGCTGGCGCGGCGAGAGGATTTCCTCGACGTACCGGCGGCCGTGCCGGATCGTTTCCGCAAAAGCGGTGGCCTGTTTCGCGATACGTCCGAGGACGCACGTCCGGCCTGGGTGGTGCGCGACGGGGCCTATGTTTCGGCGCGCTGGCCCGGCGACGTGCATACTTTCGCGCGGACATTCATCGACGTGCTCGCGGAGCACGCAGTGAGAGCCATCAAGTGATAAGTGCAAACCGGACGAAACAGTTCGGAGGAATAATCCTAGAAACGGCAGTTGGTCGTGCAAGCAGCCAGCGCATGTTGTGGATTACCATTAATTCTGAACCATCTGCTCTTCACTCGAAGGGTGGGAAGCTGCTTGCACTGATCGATTTTCGCCGGCCCTCGCGCGTCGGACTTGGACTTCACTCAACCCATGGAACAACCATGGGTTTCGTTCCAGTCCGGCGTCCGACGCAGCTGCGGGCTCACCGAGAATCGATCACCAACTGCCGTTTCTAGGATTATCTGATGACGACGAAGAAACGCGGTCTCGGTCGCGGCCTCGATGCCTTGCTCGGCAACGTGGTGTCGATGGACGGCGCCCGGCACAGCGATGAACTGCGCGAGCTGCCGCTCGATGCGTTGACGCCGGGCCGGCACCAGCCGCGCCGGATCTTCGATGCCGAAGCGCTCGATGCGCTCGCGGAATCGATCCGCGCGCAGGGTGTCGTGCAACCCATCATCGCGCGTGAAGGTGACGGCGGACGCTATGAGATCGTCGCCGGTGAGCGCCGCTGGCGCGCCGCGCGGCTGGCCGGCTTGAAAACCGTTCCCGCCGTGATCCGCGCGATGCCGGATCGCACCGCGATGGCCGTGGCGCTGGTCGAAAACATTCAGCGCGCGGATCTGAATCCGCTCGAAGAAGCCGAAGCGCTGCGGCGCCTCATCGACGAATGCGGCCTGACCCATGAACAAACCGCCGACGCCGTGGGCCGTTCGCGCGCCGCGGTCAGTAATCTGCTGCGCCTCATGGATTTGCAGCCGCTGGTACAGGCGCTGGTGCGTGAAAACGAGCTGTCGCTGGGACACGCCAAGGTTTTGCTCGCCGTGGAAGGTGAGCGGCAGGTAGTGCTGGCCAGGCAGGTCGTTGAGCGCGGACTATCGGTGCGCGAAACCGAGCGATTGGTCGCCGCCACGGCCGCCGCGCCTGCGGTGCCGCGCGTGAAGCCCGTGCGCTCGCCGCTCGATGCCCAGCTGTCCGCGCGCGTCGGACTGCCGGTCCGGGTCGAGGAAAAACCGACTGGTGCCGGCCGGCTGGTGATCGGGTTCGCCGATCGCGCCGAGCTTGAGCGGATACTGAAAATTCTGCGCTGACCGTTTTCACGATCCGGCTGCACAGTTGGATTGTTCGATATACGGAGCCCGCGGAGCCCGGCACGCGAGCGGGAAAAGTTCCGTCTCAATGCCGAGACAGTTGTCCGCCGGCGTAGCGATCGCCGATGTGCATTACGTGCCTCAAGCGCAACGAGACTTATTCTCACATGGTCGCATTGACCGCGATTAAATCGAGCCGGTACAATCGCGGCCCCGCAGGGCGGTTCGCCCCCGGAGTGATGTAACGCGGAACAGCGGCAGGGCGTTGACGTGACGATGCACAAGCTCTCAGGCGGCGCGGCGGTGGCAAAGGCCGTATGTCTGACGCAAATCGCCATCGCTGTTGCAGCCGCTCTCATAACCGGCGCCCTGGCGGGAAGAGAGCCGGCGATCGCCGCGATGTATGGCGGTATCGTCGCGGTGGTGCCGACCATCTATTTCGCGCGGCGTGCGTTGACCGGGCCGGGAGGCCGGATGCCGCAGGAAGTGGTCGGAGCGTTTTACCGGGGAGAGATTGGTAAGCTGGCTTTGACCGCACTGTTGTTCGCGTTCGGTGTGGACATGTTCGCAAAACAATTTCTGGCATTGATAGTGACCTACGTTGCCTGCCTGTCGGCGTATTGGCTGGTGATGGCGTGGGTTGTTTACGAGACTGGCAGTTCGGACTGATAAAGATTATGGAAGCCGCGGAAAGCCCACGCGACTCTGGCAGCTACGTTCTGCATCACTTGTCCAACTTGAAGCTGGACTTGCAGACGATGAAGATCGATCCACATGCGACCGGTTTCTGGGTGTTGCATCTCGACAGCGCGGTCTTCTCACTGCTCCTCGGCACAATTTTCTTCGTGGTGTTCCGCCGTGTCGCCGTACGTGCCACCAGCGGCGTGCCGAGCGGATTGCAGAATGCCGTCGAAGCGCTGGTCGATTTCGTCGATGGCCAGGTGAAGGAAATCTTTCATCAGGAAAACAAGCTGGTCGCGCCGCTGGCGCTGACGATTTTCGTCTGGGTCTTCCTGATGAATCTGATGGATCTGCTTCCGGTCGATCTGCTGCCGTACGCCGCCGAACAAGGCGCGGGATTGCCGGCACTGCGTATCGTTCCCAGCACCGACGTTAATATCACTTTGGGCATGTCAATTGCCGTATTCCTGCTGACCTTCGGGTTCAACATGGTCTACAAGGGGCCGATCGGCTTTCTCAAGGAAGCGCTGACTCATCCGTTCTTCATCAAGAGCGGATGGCTGGTTGTGCTCAATGTCATTCTGATCCCGTTCAATGTCGTCCTGCGCATCGTCGAAGAACTCGCGCGCCCGATTTCGCTGGCGCTGCGACTGTTCGGTAATCTGTTCGCCGGTGAATTGATCTTCGTGCTGATCGCCATCCTGATGGCACAGGCCGGCAACGGTATCGGCGGTGCGGCGCTCGGGCTCGGCGGTATCGCGCTCAGCCTGGTGTGGGCCGGTTTCCATATTCTTGTCATCACCCTGCAGGCGTTTATCTTCATGGTGCTGACGGTCGTTTATCTGAGCCTCGCCTCGGAACACCACTAAGCTCTCTTAATCCTTTCTTCAACCCTCAAGCAACACAACCAAGCGTCACCCTGACAGGAGATCCTCATGGAATTCGCAACCCTGCTCGCTCAAGTCCAGAGCTCGACCGTTCTCGCGATCGGCCTGATCTTCGGATTGGGCGCTGCCGGTACCGCCATCGGCTTTGGTCTGCTCGGCGGCAAGCTGATCGAAGGCACCGCACGCCAGCCCGAACTGGGCGGCATGCTGATGGGCCGTATGTTCCTCGTCGCCGGTCTGCTCGACGCGGTCGCGATGATCGGCATCGGCTTCGCGCTGTACTTCACGTTCGCCAACCCGTTCGCGGCGGCGGTCAAGGCCGCGGTCGGCGGTTGAGCCGGGAATATTCCCGCCGTCCACGGGCTCCGTCGCCGGCGCTCGCTGCATACGGGATGTAGAACGCGATGAATATCAACATCACGCTGTTGTTCCAGTTGGTCGCCTTCTCGATCTTCGTCGTCCTGACGATGAAGTTCGTGTGGCCGCCGCTGCTCAAGGTCATGGAGGATCGCCGCGCGCGTATCGCCGATGGCCTCGCCTCTGCGGAAAAAGGTGCCAAGGCGTTGCAGGACGCGTCCGCGAAGGGCGATGAAGCGCTGAAGGCCGCTCGCACGCAGGCCCAGGACATTCTGGGTTCGGCGAATAAGCAGGCCGCGCAGATCGTCGAGCAGGCGCGCACCGCCGCTCAGGCCGAAGGCGAGCGGATCAAGACCGCTGCCAAAGCTGAGGTCGAGCGCGAAATCGCTCATGCCCGCGATGCCTTGCGCAAGCAGGTCGGTGAACTCGCCGTGGCCGGCGCCTCGCGCATCCTGAAGCGCGAAATCGACGCCAAGGCGCACGCCGATCTCATCAATCAGCTCGCCGCGCAGATCTGACATGGCTGAACTTTCCACCGCCGCGCGTCCGTATGCCAAGGCGTTGTTTCGCCTTGCGCTCGCTGAGTCGCGTCTGCCCGCGTGGTCGGCAACGCTGGCGCTGCTCGCGGATACCGCGAAGCTGCCGCAGGTTGCAGACTTGATCGGGCATCCGGCACTGACGCGGCCGCAGCTCGCTGCGATGCTGTGCGATGTGCTCAAAGGCAAGCTCGATCACGAAGGTGAAAACCTCGTGCGCCTGCTGGCGGAAAACGGTCGTCTCAAGCTGCTGCCGCTGATCCGCGAAGAGTTCGAGGCGTTCAAGGCGGAAGCCGAGAAGCGCGCCGAAGTCGAAGTGACGGCGGCTGCGCCCGTGGATGCTGCGCAGCAGACGGTACTGGCGGAAGCCGTCAAGCGCCGTCTCTCGCTGGATGTGAAGATGTCGTGGAAGACCGATCCGGCGCTGCTGGCGGGCGCGATCGTTCGTTGTGGAGATCTTGTCATCGACGGTTCCGTCGCCGGCGAGCTGGAACGTCTGCGCCACGTGATTGCCGCGTAGTCGGTTTTGTTGGGTCTTGTCGGTGCGCGATGTGCACCGGCGAAGTCAATGAAAAGTTTATGGTGCGCTTGGCGCACCCTACCTGAGGTATAGGAATGCAACTGAATCCGTCCGAGATCAGCGACCTTATCAAGGCGCGCATCAAGAACTTCGAATCCGTTTCCGAAGCGCGCAACACGGGTGTCATCGTCAGTCTCGCTGACGGGATCGTCCGCATCCATGGCCTGTCCGATGCGCTGCAGGGCGAAATGCTCGAATTTCCGGGCGGGACCTTCGGCCTTGCGCTCAATCTTGAGCGTGATTCCGTCGGCGCCGTCGTCCTCGGCGATTACAAGGGCTTGAAGGAAGGCGACACGGTCAAGACCACCGGGCGCGTTCTCGAAGTGCCGATCGGCGAAGCGCTGCTCGGCCGCGTCGTCGATGCTCTCGGCCGTCCGATCGACGGCAAGGGTGAGATCAAGGCCTCAGGCGTTGCGCCGATCGAGAAGGTCGCGCCCGGCGTGATCACCCGCAAGTCGGTGAGTCAGCCGGTGCAGACGGGCTACAAGGCCGTCGACGCGATGGTGCCGATCGGCCGCGGCCAGCGCGAGCTGATCATCGGCGATCGCCAGACCGGCAAGACCGCGATGGCCATCGATACCATCATCAATCAGAAGACCTCGGGCATTAAGTGCATTTATGTGGCGATCGGCCAGAAGGCCAGCTCGATCGCCAACGTCGTGCGCAAGCTCGAAGAGCACGGCGCGATGGCGCATACCATCGTCGTCGCCGCGTCCGCTTCCGAGTCGCCCGCATTGCAGTTCATCGCACCGTATTCCGGCTGCTCGATGGGCGAATACTTCCGTGACAAAGGCGAAGACGCGCTGATCATCTACGACGATCTTTCCAAGCAGGCCGTGGCCTATCGTCAGGTATCGCTGCTGCTGCGCCGTCCGCCGGGTCGCGAAGCGTTTCCAGGCGACGTGTTCTATCTCCACTCCCGTCTGCTGGAACGCGCCGCGCGCGTCAACGAAGCGTATGTCGAGAAGTTCACCAATGGCGCGGTGAAGGGCAAGACCGGCTCGCTGACCGCGCTGCCGATCATCGAGACGCAGGCCGGTGACGTCTCGGCCTTCGTGCCGACCAACGTGATTTCGATCACCGACGGCCAGATCTTCCTCGAAACCGATTTATTCAACGCCGGCATCCGCCCCGCCATGAACGCCGGTATTTCGGTGTCGCGCGTTGGTGGTGCGGCACAGACCAAAGTCATCAAGAAGCTCGGCGGCGGTGTCCGTCTGGCGCTCGCGCAATACCGCGAGCTCGCGGCCTTCGCGCAGTTCGCCTCCGATCTCGACGAAGCCACGCGCAAGCAGATTGAACGCGGCCAGCGCGTGACCGAGCTGATGAAACAGAAGCAATACCAGCCGCTGTCCGTCGGCCAGATGGCCGCGACGCTGTACGCGGTGGAAAAGGGCTACATCGACGTCGTGCCGGTCGCCAACGTTCTGGCCTGGGAAGAAGGGTTGCATCGTTTCGTCGGCAACAACAAATCGTTGCTCGACAAGCTCAACACCGGTGACTGGAACGACGGCATCGAAGGCGAACTGAAGACTGCGATGGACGCTTACGTGAAGCAGGCGTCGGTGTGATGCGTAGGCCGAGTCCCGAGTCCCGGAATTAAGCAATGGCCAGCGCAAAAGAGATTCGCACCAAGATCAAGAGCGTGAAGAACACGCAGAAGATCACGCGCGCGATGGAAAAGGTGGCGATGTCGAAAATGCGCAAGGCGCAGGAGCGCATGACGCATGCGCGTCCCTACGCCGAGGCGATCCGCCGCACCATCGGCCATCTCACGCAGGCGACGCCGGAATACAAGCATCCGTTCACAGTCGAGCGTGAGGTCAAGACGGTCGCGTTTCTCGTCGTATCGACAGATCGCGGACTTTGCGGTGGTCTCAACATGAACACCTTTCGCGCGGTCGTGCGCGAGGTCAAGGAGCTGAAGGATCGCGGCGTCGAATCCAGATTCGCGCTGGTCGGCAACAAGGCGATTTCGTTTTTCCGTCGTGTCGGCGGCAAATCGCTCGCCAATACCGGGCAGCTCGGCGACAAGCCGCATCTGGATCAACTGATCGGCACCATCAAGGTGCTCGCGGATGCCTTCCGCAGCGGTGAAGTGGATCGCGTTTATCTGGTGTCGTCGACGTTCGTCAACACGATGACGCAGAAGCCGCTGATTCGTCAGTTGCTGCCGCTGCAGCCGGTAAAGTCCGAAGGCCTGCTGCAGAAATGGGACTACATCTACGAACCGGATTCGGTCGCGCTGCTCGACACCGTGCTTGAGCGCTACGTCGAATCACAGGTCTATCAGGCTGTCGTCGAAAACGCCGCCTGCGAGCAGAGTGCGCGCATGGTAGCGATGAAATCCGCGTCCGATAACGCGGGCAAGATCATCAGTCAATTGCAGCTTGCGTACAACAAGGCCCGCCAGGCCAGCATCACCAAGGAGCTGGCGGAAATTGTCGGCGGCGCCGCCGCGGTTGGTTAAACCAGATTTGAGAAGAGGAACACAGATGAGCACCGGCAAGATTGTGCAGGTCATCGGCGCGGTCATCGACGTCGAGTTTCCACGCGACGCCATCCCCAACATTTATGACGCGCTGAAGATTCAGGGCAGCCCGCTGACGCTGGAAGTGCAGCAGCAGCTCGGCGACGGCGTCGTGCGCACCATCGCGCTCGGTGCTTCCGAAGGCGTCAAGCGCGGCATGGCGGTCAGCAACACCGGCGCGCCGATCTCGGTGCCGGTCGGCCAGAAAACACTGGGCCGCATCATGGATGTGCTCGGCATGCCGATCGACGATGCCGGCGATGTCGGTGCCGAGCAGCAATGGGCGATCCACCGCGCCGCGCCGAGCTACGAGGACCAGGCCGGTTCGACCGAGCTGTTGGAAACCGGCATCAAGGTCATCGACCTGATGTGCCCGTTCGCCAAGGGCGGCAAGGTCGGTCTGTTCGGCGGCGCCGGTGTCGGCAAGACCGTCAACATGATGGAGCTGATCAACAACATCGCGAAGGAGCACTCGGGCTTGTCGGTATTCGCCGGCGTCGGCGAGCGCACCCGCGAAGGCAACGACTTCTATCATGAAATGAAAGAGTCGAACGTTCTCGACAAGGTCGCGATGGTCTACGGCCAGATGAACGAACCGCCGGGCAACCGTCTGCGCGTCGCGCTGACCGGTCTGACCATGGCCGAGTTTTTCCGCGATGAAGGCCGTGACGTGCTGTTCTTCGTCGACAACATCTATCGCTACACACTGGCTGGTACCGAAGTGTCTGCACTGCTCGGCCGTATGCCGTCGGCGGTGGGTTATCAGCCGACGCTGGCCGAGGAAATGGGCGTGCTCCAAGAGCGCATCACTTCCACCAAGAAGGGCTCGATCACTTCGATCCAGGCCGTTTACGTGCCCGCGGACGATTTGACCGACCCGTCGCCGGCGACGACCTTCGCGCATTTGGACGCGACCGTCGTGCTGTCGCGTGACATCGCCTCGCTCGGCATCTATCCGGCCGTCGATCCGCTCGACTCCACGAGCCGCCAGCTCGACCCGAACGTCATCGGTCAGGCGCATTACGCGACCGCCCGCGACGTGCAGGGCGTGCTGCAGCGCTACAAGGAACTGAAGGACATCATCGCGATCCTCGGCATGGACGAACTGTCGGAAGATGACAAGAAGGCGGTCTCGCGCGCGCGCAAGATCCAGCGCTTCCTGTCGCAACCGTTCCACGTCGCCGAAGTGTTCACCGGTTCGCCGGGCAAGTACGTTCCGCTCAAAGAGACGATCCGCGGCTTCCGCCAGATCGTCGACGGCGAGCTGGATCACCTGCCGGAACAGGCGTTTTACATGGTCGGCTCGATCGACGAAGTGGTCGAGAAGGCGAAGAAATTGTGAGGCCGCTCGCTGCGCTCGCTGTAAGGAGTGAGGTTGCTCGCTACGCGAGCTGTGAGGAGATGCGCGTCTCTCCTCACTCCTCACAGCGCCGGAGGCGCGACCTTGCAGGGTGCGAAGCACCCGACCTCGCGAGGAGTTGAAAATGGCACAACTACACGTCGACATCGTCAGCGCCGAAGGCCATATCCATCATGGCGAGGCCGCGATGGTATTCGCGCCGGCGGAGATGGGCGAGGTCGGCATCGCGCCGCGTCATGCGCCGCTGCTCACGCGCATGAAACCCGGCGAAGTCCGCGTAAAGCAGGCCGACGGTTCCGAGCTGCAATTCTTCGTCAGCGGCGGCATCCTCGAAGTGCAGCCGAATCTCGTCACTGTGCTTGCCGATACTGCGATCCGGGCCAAGGATGTCGACGAGGCCGCGGCGGTTGAAGCCAAGCGCAAGGCCGAGGAAGCGATGTCGCAGGCCAAGAGCGATATCGACATGGCCCGTGCTCAAGCCGAACTCGCGCAGGCAGCAGCTCTTGTCAGCTTCCTGCAGAAGCTCAAGAAGACGACACATTAAGTTCTCGGTCCGGATCGCTTGGTTGTCGATCCCGCCCGGCTCCGCTAGGGCGTGTCATCAATTACCCGATCGTTGCGTTGCTGCCCAAAACGGCACCAGGCCAGGCGCGCCGAGCGAAGTGTGCTGAAGCACATGAGCGAGGTGCAACGCAGAATGGCGCCGTTTTGGGCGCAACCCGAAGGGACGGTCCTGGGAGGGGCCCAGCGCCGCGTCACGGGCTCCTCGTGTACATTCAGTACACCGCGTCGCCCGTTCCTTGCGATGGGCCCCTCCCAGGACCGTCGCAACGATCGGGTAATTGATGACACGCCCTAGCTTGGGCGGGATTTTTATTTACGCGATCTGTTCCGGGAATCGGTCATGACCAAGCCCATCCACGCCATCATCCTCGCCGCCGGCCAGGGAACGCGCATGAAGAGTGCGCTGCCGAAGGTGCTGCAGCCGGTCGGCGGCAAGCCGATGCTCGTTCACGTGCTGGAGACCGCCGCCGCCGCCGGCGTGACGACATCCCATGTCGTGCTGGGACACAGTGCCGAGCCGGTGCGCGCAGCGCTGGCGAAGTGGCTGAGCGAAGTCCCGCGCATCGCCATCCAGGCCCAGCAACTCGGCACCGGCCACGCTGTGCAGCAAGCGCTGCCCGACGTTCCCGACGATGCGATCGCCATGATTCTCTACGGCGACGTGCCGCTGGTTTCCGCTGAAACCCTGCGGCATCTGATCGACGCCGTCCATGATGGTCTTGCGCTGGTGACGGTGAATCTGCCCAATCCACGCGGATATGGGCGCATCATCCGCGACCAAGCCGGTCGTGTCGTGCACATCGTCGAGGAAAGCGACGCAACGGCCGAGCAGAAACAAATCCACGAAATCAACACAGGGCTGATTGCCGCACCGGCCGCCCGTCTTCGGCATTGGCTGTCGCAGGTACGGAACGACAACGCGAAAGGTGAGTATTACCTCACTGATATCGTCAACCTCGCCGTGCGCGACGCCGTCCGCGTTACAACTGTTGCGGCTGCCAGTCCCAGAGAAGTCGAAGGCGTCAATGATCCGCTGCAACTCGCGCGAGCGGAGCGCACGTTCCAACGCATTCGCGCGGAACATATGGCGCGCGACGGCCTGTTCCTCGCTGACCCGGCGCGCTTCGATCTGCGCGGCACGCTGCGCTTCGGACGCGATGTGCACATCGACGTCGGCGTCGTCGTCGAAGGGGAAGTCGAGCTTGGCGACAACGTCTCGATCGGCCCTTACGTCGTGCTGCGCAATGTAAAGCTCGGCGCGGGCACACGCGTCGATGCGTATTGCGTGCTCGATCAGGCGGAGGCTGGCCGCGACAACAACATCGGACCGTTTGCGCGCCTGCGGCCCGGTGCCAAGCTTGCAGACGGCGTCCACATCGGCAATTTCGTCGAGATCAAGAAGAGCAGCATCGGCAACGGCAGCAAGGCCAATCATCTGGCTTATATCGGCGATGCGACCGTGGGCGCGCGCGTCAACATCGGCGCCGGCGTCATCACCTGCAACTACGACGGCGCCAACAAGCATCAGACCGTGATCGGCGACGACGCCTTCATCGGCACCGATTCGCAACTCGTCGCACCCGTCACCATCGGCGATGGTGCTTACATCGCTGCCGGCAGCACGATCGCCAAGGACGCACTGGCCGGTGCGCTGACCATCTGCCGGTCGCGCGATCACAAGTCGATTCCGAACTGGAAGAAACCGAAAAAGAAGTAATTTACATTGATCGGTTCCGGAACAGACCCTAGAAACTGCAAACTAGAAGCCGGAAACTAGGCTACCTAGACCTCAAGGCAGGACACGCTCTCCATGTGCGGCATCGTCGGCGCAGTCGCTCCACATAACATCACCCCGATTCTCATCGAAGGCCTTCGCCGTCTCCGTTATCGCGGCTACGATTCGACCGGAGTCGCCGTCGTCGGCGCCGATGGCCGCATCGGGCTGTGCCGCGCGGTCGGCAAAGTCGAGGTATTGGAAGCGAAGCTGCAATCCGAACCCTGCAATGGCCTCATCGGCATTGCCCACTCGCGCTGGGCTACGCACGGCGGCGTCACCGAGGAGAACGCGCATCCGCACGTTTCCGGCGGCCGTGTTGCAGTGATCCACAACGGCATCATCGAAAACTACGAAGCGCTGCGCGACGAGCTGCGCGCGAAGGGATATGAGTTCAAGTCGGAAACGGATACGGAAGTCATCGCGCATCTGGTGCTCGATTTCCTCAAGCAGAAGCTGACGCTCGCCGAAGCCGTGCGCCGCGCGGTGCGTCGTTTCGAAGGGGCCTATGCGATCGTCGTCATCGACGCGCAGACGCCGGACCGTCTCGTCGTCGCGCGCATCGCCAGTCCGCTCGTGATTGGCCTCGGCAACGGCGAGAACTACGTCGCCTCCGACGTGCAGGCACTGCTGCCGGTGACGCGCCGCTTCCAGTTTCTCGAAGAAGGCGATCTCGCCGAAATCCGCCGCGACGGCGTTTCCATCTTCGATGCCGATGGCCGCACCGTCGAGCGCAAAGTGCACGAGTCGCAACTCTCAGCCGACGCCGTCGAGCGCGGCGAGTATGCGCACTACATGCTCAAAGAAATTTACGAGCAGCCGCGCGCAATCGGCGACACACTGTCGGAACGCCTAGTCCACGATCATGTGCTGGAAGCCGCGTTGGGTCCGCGCGCACCAGGAATTCTGCCGAAGATACAGGCAGTCCACATCGTCGCCTGTGGCACCAGCTATCACGCCGGCTTGGTCGCCCGTTATTACTTCGAGCAGGGCGGACGCGTACCTTGCACCGTCGAAGTCGCCAGCGAATATCGCTACCGCAATCCCGTGGTGCTGCCGGGCACACTGTTCCTCGCGATTTCCCAGTCCGGTGAAACCGCCGATACACTGGCCGCACTGCGCGAAGCGAAAAAAATCGGCTACGTCGCCACCGCCGCCATCTGCAACGTGCCGGAATCGTCCATCGTGCGCGAAGCGGACATCGTGCTGATGACGCGCGCCGGACCGGAAGTGGGCGTCGCCAGCACCAAGGCCTTCACCACGCAACTCGTCGCGCTCGCCATGTTCGGCTTCGCCATCGCGCAGGCGCGCAAGCTGCTCGATCGCCGCATGCTTGCGCTCTACTCGCGCCAGCTGATGCACCTGCCCGCCCAGGTCGAGAACGTGCTGCATCTGGATAAACAGATTCGTGCCTGGGCTGCACGCATTGCCGGCAAGCGCCACGCTCTATTCCTCGGCCGCGGTCCTACCTATCCAGTCGCGCTCGAAGGCGCGCTCAAGCTCAAGGAAATTTCCTACATCCACGCCGAAGCCTATCCCGCCGGCGAACTCAAGCACGGCCCGCTCGCACTCGTCGATGACGACATGCCCGTCATCGCCGTCGCACCCAACAACGCGCTACTGGAAAAACTCAAATCCAATCTACAAGAAGTCCGCGCGCGTGGCGGACAACTGTTCGTCTTCGCCGATCCGGATACCGGCTTCACGCCGAGCGAAGGTGTGGATGTCATGGTGATGCCGGAACACATCGAACCCTTGCAGGCGCCGCTGGTTTACACCGTGCCGCTGCAATTGCTGGCATATCACGTCGCCGTGCTCAAAGGTACGGACGTGGATCAGCCGCGTAATTTGGCGAAGTCGGTGACGGTGGAGTAACTCTCTATTGATCTATGGGCCGGCGTGATTACATCAGCGCGTAGGGGGGCAAAGCGCAGCGTGCCCACCGTTTGGACCCGCGTGGGCACAGCCTTCGGCCTTAGCCCACCCTACGCTCGCTGCGCGCGCTCTTACCGCTAATTGGCAGCTAATATGAAAGTCGAATCCCTTCGAATATCCAACTTCCGCGGTATAAAGGACGTCGCGCTTACCAACCTCGGAACGATGGTGATCATCGCCGGACAGAATGGCTCCGGAAAGTCGTGTCTATTTGATGCAATTCGTCTTCTGAAGTCCGTCTACGGCGGATACCAAGCCAATGAGTGGCAACAATGGATGGGCGAGTTCCAAATCAATCTTACAAGTCGATCGAGCGACTTTGCTTCCATTCTGAATGACTCATCGAGAGACTTGATCATCAGTTGCGACTTTCGTTTGGCCGCCGAAGAGCGAGCATTTATTCAAGCTCACGCTGACGAACTGCTGCGCGAAAAGATCTGGAGGGCGATTCTTCCAGAAGCCTATGGCTGGGGCGGATATAGAATGGCAATGTTCGCGGCTCAGTTCCGCGATCGCGAGCCAGAGGTTGCTCAGCGTGCCGAGGCCGAGCACGGACCACTGATGAGTGAATTGGCGGCCCCACTACTTACCGCAACGTTTGCTATCAAGCCCGGAGATTTCCCAAGATTCTCCATTTCACATGCGCTATCAATTATTTTCAGTACCTATAGGCCCACAGAAATTGGGGTAATCGACTACCACGGGGCGCAGCGCCACTACGGCCGTGAGAACGTGCAGGGGATAAACCTAAACCTCGACGCTGCTGAGCAACAGCGTAGTCAGCATGCGCTTTATAACTTTGCGAACAAGTACACAAATGTCAAAGGAGAGATGGCGGCATCATATGTTAAGGAGATTTTGGCGGAGCAGGCGGGCGTGCCAAGAAGCACTCAATTATCATTAACGAACACTTTGAAAGAGCTCTTTGGAACCTTTTTTCCAGAAAAGACCTTTTTGGGCCCGCAGCCGACCAAAGATGGTCGCCTTGCGTTCCCGGTTATCACACAAGCGGGTACTCAGCACGATCTCGACGATTTGAGCGCTGGGGAAAAGGAGATTCTCTATGGGTACCTTCGAATCCGGAACTCGGCTCCGAAGCATTCGATTATTCTTCTCGACGAACCAGAATTGCATCTCAATCCGCGACTAATTCGAGGGTTGCCTGAGTTCTACAAGAAAAACCTCGGAGAAGCACTCGGCAACCAAATCTGGCTCGTGACTCACTCAGATGCGCTACTACGCGAAGTCGTTGGTCGTGAGAACTATAACGTTTTTCACATGCTTCCATGTGGAAATGTCCCCAAAGGCGAGGGGCAGCTGAAGCCACTCGCTGTAACGGCCGATCTCGAACTCGCGCTCGTCGATCTAGTCGGTGATCTGGCCGCTTATCGGCCAGGAGGTAAAGTCATTATTTTCGAGGGTGGTGGCGACTCCGACTTCGATCAAAAAATGACAGCTACGCTGTTCCCCGAATTGCAACAGCAAGCCAACCTAATTTCCGGCAGCAATAAAGTCAGGGTTCGCGCTCTTCACGAGACGCTCGAACGAGCAGAAAAGAAGGGCCAGCTTCCGTTTACATTTTACTCTATAACGGATAGAGACTCGGGGCCCGTTCCGACGACGTCATCGGTGAACAGCTTTAATTGGGACGTATACCACATTGAAAACTATCTCTTGGTTCCGAAATACATTCAAGGAGTCATCTCATCTTTGGGTCAAAAAAAGTTCAAGACTGATGAATTGCTCTGGGACGAGTTGCGGCAGTGTGCAACTGAATCACTTCCACAACTACTTCGGCATGAACTTTCGGTCTTTGCTAACGATCTATTGGTGGGTGCGATAGATACTGGGACAAATCCAAAGGGGAGCGATTTGTCCCTGCTGCTGTCAGAAGCTGTGAAACGTTCGCTATCTAAATTACAAAATATTCACAAGAAAAAACTCACAAAGAAAGCACTTATGGATGTCGAGACCAAAGCTCGCGAAAAGTACGTCAAGAGCTTGGCCGACGGGACGTGGACCAACACATTTAGGGGGCGAGATGTCCTTCGACGGTTTACAGGGAAGCACGCAAGCCAAGTTTCTTACGAAGTATTTCGAAATCTTGTTCTTTCGCGAATGAAGGATGACGGCTACCGACCGAGCGGAATGGAGACCGTTATAAAGCAAATTCTCATTTGAATGTTTGTGCGCTTCGAGTAGGCTTAGGGTCAGACTCGACGTTAGCTCGTGTGGGCCGGATCGATGATCCGCCTTCAGGGCGCTGTCACCAGGTGGCCGCCGATGAACGTCGATTTATCCGCGCGCTCACCTTGCCATACCATGACGAGATTGCCGGTGGCGTCGATAGCGGCAGCCGTGCTCGTGCACTCGTTCACGCTGCCGGTACCGTCATCGACGACGACAGCGGGGCCGTTGGCCGTACCGTCACTGTGAAAATACTGGGCGTATTGCGCGCAGGACTCTACGCTGGAACCGTCGCCGAAGAAATTTGGAAGCTCCACACCCTGGCCCCAAGAGACCACGAAATCCCCAGACGGCAGCATCGCCAGATCGAGGTTTCTGTTGTAGCGCGCGATGATCGGCCCAATCGTACCCCGGAGAGCACCATTGGCCGAGTAGAGGGCCAAATGAAAGCCATCGTCCACGCTGTAACCCACGGCAAAATTGCCGGATGCGTCGATGCCCACGCTATACGGGGGCGGGATGTAACCGGGAGCAAAGGGGGTTTGAGCCGGCAGCGCGATCTGACGCGTGATGGCGCGCGAAGCAGAGTTGAAGCGCTGTACCCGTCCACCGAGCCCGACGCCGTTGCGTTCGCCGTCGAAAACCGCGACGGAATCGCCTTTGCCATTCGCCGCGAAGTCCTGCATAACGTCGAGGTTGAAAATACCATCGAAATCGAAGGTGAACCGCACCGGGGTTCCGTCGATACGGCGCGCAGCCTGTTTCAACCTGCCCTTGTTGTCATAGGCTTTCAGATAGGTCGCGCTCGCTTCAAAAGCGTCAAAATGAAGATTATAGAGGTTGCCACCCGCGGGAACTGCTACATAGTTAGCCGTTGTCCAAGCAAGCCTGAAATCACCATCATCGTCTGCAGCCACCTGAAGTGATCGCATGCCGTACCAGTTCGCCTTTGACGACGCCATCCCGGCCACCGTGATCTGGTTTCCCTGCAGCGTGCCGTCCGGCGTGTAGCGCTGGGCAACCAGCTTGCCGCTGACCGCGCTCAGGACATAACCGAAATCGCTGTTTGCGTACGGGATATTGGGCTGGAACCACGCGGCTACGACATCGCCATCGCTATCCATGGCCACGCCGGCACCGTATGCATTCTTGCCGATCTGGAATACGGGGCTTGCCGGGGCGGCATCGGCCGTGAAAGTTTGTGCGGCGAGCTCAATATTGGGCCCGTTGTACGGTGTCGTGCCGTCCTCTTCCCGCCAGTACACGACGAATGGTCCATTCGCACCGCGCGCAACGCCCAGAGTCGGGAATTGGGGGTAACCGCTCTGGTGATGAAATACAGAGTTTTCGATTGTAAACAGCGGACCGACCTGCGGCGCAGCCACTGCAATGGCGGGGATTGCCGAATAAGAAAATCCGAGGACGGCCGCAATCGACGTACGCTTGAAAAGATGAGTTGTATCCACGACCACTCCCCCAGATTCTGTTTTTTCTTTCGATCGATCGCGTAATAGCAATCGCGATTTTGATATCACAGCATACTCTTTGCATCAATGGTCAGCTCGTGTAGGGCGGATCGATGATCCGCCTTCCGCGGACGCTCCCACGTATTCCGCCGATGTCGGTCTGGCCTGCATTTGGCCAAGCCTGTTGCATCGACGAGCAGCTTTCCGGCATCGGTCATGAATACCTATATGGTGCCTTCTGCACGAAGCGGAGTTAAATTAAGCCAACAAAATCAGTCACACAGCACAAGGCGATGTCAGTAGCCACACTACGATCTTAGTTGTATATATTCCCGGCCAAATTTGAAACAACATATTCCTTGGAAGCGCCCGGTCTACCGTTAGGCCTCAATCAAAATAAGGCGCAAATGCCCCGTCGACGAGCTGTGTGGCTCTGACTATTTCACTGTCAGTGAGCCGCGCGGCCCTGACTGTTGCATCTGCACATAATTTATAGATTGGGGGAGTACCGATGCGCGGATTCACTCGACGCAGTTTTTTGGGCGGCGCTGTCGCTGCTGCTGCAAGCACTGCAATTCCGGGCGCCGCCTTCGCCCGCCGCATTCCAGTGACGCGCTCGCAGCAGCGCGTGGTGGTGATCGGGTCGGGCTTTGGAGGTGGTGTCGCCGCACTGCGGCTCGCTCAGGCGGGCGTGCCGGTGTTGGTGCTGGAACGCGGGAAATGGTGGCCGACAGGGCCGAACGCCGAGACCTTTCCGCACGCTTCGATCCCAGACAAGCGTGATCTTTTCTACTCCATCCACCCCGAGATAAACGGCCGGCGCCTCGGCGCCAATCCCTATGTGGGCTTGCTCGAGCCGGTGTTTGGCAAGAACCTGACCGCGATTGTCGCTGCCGGAGTCGGCGGCGGCTCGCTCGTCTACCAGGGAATGACGCTACAGCCCTCGGAGGAACTCTTCAGCACGTGGTTTCCGGCGGGCATCGACTATGCGCAGATGAACTCCGTCTACTACCCGCGCGTAGCGCAGATGCTGCAGATCGAGACGGCACCCGATGAGCTGATCAACAGTCCGACGTATCTGGCGTCGCGAATATTCGCCGCGAATGTTCAGTCTGCCGGCTACGAGCTCTCCAAGATACCGATGCCGATCGACTGGACGTACGCGCTCGCTGAGTTGAATGGAGATATGAAGCCCTCCTACACGAACGGTGATTGTGCACTCGGGGTCAACAACGGCGGCAAGCACTCCGTCGATGTGACCTACATCGCCCAGGCGCTCGCCACCGGCAATGTCACCGTCGCGGCGCAGCACAACGTCACCGACATCGCCCGCGCCGCCAATGGCGCCTGGACGGTACACGTCGACGTGACCGATGAGACCGGCACGGTGCTCGAGCGCAAGATCATCACCACCACAGCACTCATACTTTCTGCCGGAACGGTGAACACATCTAAGCTGCTCGTGCACGCTTCCGCCCGCGGAAAGATTACCGGTCTGCCTGACGCACTCGGACAGGGATACGGGACCAACGGCGATCAGATCTACGTCTGGACGAAAATGCCCGAGGATCCGGGCGCCCCGCAAGGCGGCCCTGTCGTCTACGGCAGCTTCGAGTGGAATGACCCGAACCAGCCCGCGAATACAATCATTCAGGCGTCGCTACCGCCGTCTGCCAAGCTCTTGAGCGGCAGCGCGCTGCCTTCCGCGTTGTTTCCCGACGCAAACCAGCTGACGAGCTCGGCTTCGAAAACGCATTCCACGATGCTGGTCGGCTACGGAATCAGCAGCGGTCGCGGCGAGTTCGTCTATCACTCGCGAACGGATCGGGTCGAACTGGAGTGGCCGTCAGGCGGCGACGCCACGCTCGCCGGACGCATTCACGAGCGCATCGCTACGGTCGCGGGCAGTGGCAGCAAGCTGATCAACACGAACAACGTCGTCAACACAACCTGGCACTCCCTTGGCGGCGCGTGCATCGACGTGGTCTGCGACCTGGAGGGACGGGTCAAGGAGCAGCGGGGTCTCTACGTCCTCGACGGAGCGCTGATGCCGGGGACCACCTGTGCGTGTAACCCGTCGATGACGATTGCCGCGGTCGTCGAACGAGCGCTCGACCAGATCGTACAGAACGACATCGGAACAATCATCTGATTCGTCGCGACGGGCGGCGAGGACCTGCGGCAAGCCTTCACCGCTTGCCGCTCGGTCCCGCAGGGCTTTCTTACAGCAATTGCTCGCGCGCTGAAGAGCTTCGCAAGCGCGAAGCTGCCTCCACGGCAAACAACGTCCGGCTTCCGGCTCGCCTACTGTGGAAACGGCAGATATTAGGCGGCGAGATATTGGTTTGCCCTTTGCCCGATCACGTCGATATGCTCATCTCCGGACAAGTACAGAAGAAGTGATACTGGAAACCGATCGGGGCCATGAGCGAAAAAGAAGTACAGAACATCAAGATTAGCGTTTCCGAATTGCGCGTCGGCCACTTTGTCGACCTCGAATGCTCATGGAGAGATCATCCGTTTCTGTTCTCGCGCTTCAAGATCACGTCGCAAGCGGAAATTGCTGCAATACGCAAGATGGGATTGACTGAAGTCACTGTGCTGCCAAGCCGCAGTGATTCGGTCGCGGAAACCACCGCTACCGTATCCGCTGTCGAGGAGCTTGCGGACGCGAGCGTACGACAGGAGCTGTGGAGCGGGAAGGAAGAGCTGGTAGAGCGCGCGTCCGGCTATCGCAACGAGCGTCAGCAGGCGGCGACCCGCTACAAAGAGACTGTCAGAAAGATCACCGCTTTTTCTCGCGATCTGCGCAGCGCACCGGCAAATGCGATGCACGCGGCGGGAGAAATCATCGACGAGATGGCCGCCGTTTTTGATAAGGACTCGGACGTCCTGCTCAATCTCGTCAATCTGAGCGACGCCAGCTTCACGATGTACAGTCACTCGCTGAATGTGGCGGTGCTGTCAATGATGCTCGGCCGTCAGCTGAAATTGCGCGGTGAGGATATGCGCTCGCTCGGCATGGGCGCATTGATCCACGACGTTGGCAAGATCGAAATTCCCACTCAGATCACCAGCAAGACCCAACCGCTGAATGCGAGCGAGGAAGCGCTGTTGCGCACGCACACCACACACGGCGCCAAGCTGGCACAGAAGCTGGGCACACTTTCACCCGCGGCTGTCTCCATCATTGCCCAGCATCATGAGTATGAGGACGGTTCCGGCTATCCACAGAAATTGCAGGGCAACGTGCTGTCGCCCCTGGTGCGCATCGTGGCGATCGCCAATATCTACGACAATCTGTGCAATCCTGTCGATCCGGCCCGCGCCATGTCGCCGCGCGATGCGATGGCGCATTTGTTCAAGACCTATGCGGGCAAGATCGATCGCGACCTGATCGCTGTTTTCATCAAGGCGATGGGGGTCTATCCACCGGGCACGGTCGTACAGCTTACCGATGACAATATCGGCATGGTGGTGTCGGTTGATGCCGCGCAGTCGTTGCGACCGCTCGTAATTCTCTACAACCCGGACATTCCGCCGAAGGAAGCGTTGATGGTCAACTTGTGCGAGCGTCCCGACCTGCAGGTGAAGGCGGTGCTCAAACCGAAACAGGTTCCAGAACGGATGTATGAATACCTCGGGCTCCAGGAGCGGATCGGCTATTTCTACAAGGAGCAGAAGAGCCCTGCCGGCTGATTTTCTGTCGCAACATTGAGATGTGCGTAGTCGAATCCTGGGTGTTTCCGCCGGCCTAGCGAACAATCGCTATAGCGGTTGGCGGGGAAGCTCTGGAATGTCGACAACAGCTAGGACCGGCGAAAAGAGCGCTCGCGGATTACGTCGATCGAAGACGTGACCGGCCGTGGCATTGATGCTTGTTACCTCTATCCACTTCTCCGGGCTACGCCACCATGAGAACGGGTACGCCCACTTCATCCGTACCGCGTTCCGGTCCGTCGATATCGCCGAATCTCATCATGGTCAGTGTGAACTGCATCACGGTAATGTGTCGGCCGATCCACTACAGTTGAGTTGCTGACCGGTGTTGCATTGCACTCGGAGTGGCTCGGCGGGCAGGAACGCCGCAGGTGCCTGGCCCGAAACGCTTTGTTCGGTATCCGCACATTCCCGTGCAACTGGCTGACTCAAGCTAACCGGCATTTTGCCGATATCCAACTTTAAAGACGAAATGCCGCTCATCTATTCCATGGGTGGGAGCTCCAAACGGAGCGGAAGGGGATATGACGCGTTACGGCGGAGCGGGATCAAACTTTGGGCACTAGTGATCGCATTCCAATTCGGTCTTCCGCTCTGCGTGCACGTAAGAGGTTGATCGCATGACTGTAAATATTTCGAAGCGAGTGCTCGTCACAGGCGGAGCCGGCTACATCGGGTCCCACACCTGCGTCGCGCTTCTGGCGGCGGGATTCGAACCGATCATTGTGGATAATCTCAGCAATGCCGACGGCCGGGTGATAGATCGTCTGGAAACGGTGACGGGACACCGCCCCATCTTTTGTCATTCCGATATCCGCGACTGTGCAGCGATCCGGCGCATCATATCGACTTACCCGGTTTGTGCCGCAATTCATTTTGCCGGTGTGAAATCGCTCGAAGAGTCCGTTCGCGAGCCGCTGAAGTATTACGACCACAACGTCTCTGGAACGGTCAAGCTACTCGAGTGTCTGCAGCAGCAGGGGATCAAAAAATTTCTATTCAGCTCGTCCGCTACGGTTTACGGTATACCTGACCAGGTTCCGATCAACGAAGAATCGCCGCTGAGGCCAGTCGGTCCCTACGGTTGCAGTAAGGCCATGATCGAATCGATCCTGGGCGATCTCAAAGTTTCCGATCCCTCATGGCGTATCGGCATCTTGCGATACTTTAACCCCGCGGGTGCTCACCGTTCCGGACTCATCGGCGAAGATCCAAGGGGTATTCCGGCTAATCTGGTGCCGTTCATTACACAAGTTGCGGCCGGCCGGCATCAATACCTCAATGTATTCGGCGACAACTATGCGACGCCGGACGGTACCTGTATCCGAGACTTCATTCATGTCATGGATCTGGCGGAGGGGCACGTCGCGGCGCTGCGTTATATCCTCGAACATGAGGCGCAGTTGACCGTGAATCTCGGCACCGGCCGAGGCTACAGCGTTATGGAGGTGCTGCAGGCTTTCCGTCGGGTTAGCGGGCAACCGATTCCTCACAAGATAGCGCCGCGCCGTGCTTGCGGTGACGCGCCGGTGTGTTACGCGAGCGTGGCGCGCGCCAAACAACTGCTCAACTGGCGCACCACCAGTTCGATCGAGGATATCTGCAGGGATGCCTGGCGCTGGCAGGTTAATAATCCCGACGGTTATCGGGAGCCGGCAAATGATTCCTTGCAGATGCTCTCTTTTTGAACAATGCGGTTTAAGTGTTCCCGTCCACCGTACCAGGCCCTCGTGCCGACCATTGGCAATGCACATCCGATCGATTGCAAAGGGTCGATATCGAGGCATATTCGCCGCTGCGGCGTTTTTCCTTGGATTGAGTGGGCTGCCGTTCCTGTACAGCGCTGAAGTCAGCGCGGCGCCTTCGCCCGCGGTCGCGTTTTATTACGGCAGTCACCCTCCCTGGAACGAGCTGCGGGTTTTCGATGTCGTCGTCGTTCAGCCGGAAAATGTGCCAGATCCTTCGCCTCACGAGGACCCCGATCATCGCTTGTTTGCCTACGCCAGCGTCGGGGAAGTCGAGCGCAGCCGGAGTTATTTCCAGGACATTCCCGCTGCTTGGCTACGTGGTCGCAATGAAAATTGGGATTCGGCGCTGATCGACGAATCTGAGCCGCAGTGGCCGGTTTTTTTTGTCGAACACGTCATCGCGCCGCTCTGGCAGCAAGGATACCGGGGTTTTTTTCTGGATAACCTCGATAGCTATCAGCGCTTCGCTGCGTCTGCCGATGCCCGACAGGCGCAGCAGGCGGGTTTGATCGCCGTCGTCCGCGCAATCAAACGCCGTTTTCCCGATGCGGCTTTGATTTTCAATCGCGGCTTTGAGTTATTGCCGGAAATCCATGACAGCGTATACATGCTGGCGGCGGAATCTCTCTTCCGCGGATGGGATCCGGCGCAGCGGCGTTTTATCGAAGTCGGTCAACAGGACCGCGAGTGGTTGTTGCCGCGGCTTGAAGACGCTCACCGGCGCTACGGTCTTCCGGTGATCGTCATCGATTATGTGCCGTTTCGAGAGCGCCCTCTGGCGCGCGAGACCGCGCGCCATATTCGTGCCTTGGGCTATATCCCATGGGTTGCCACGCCGGATCTCGATGCGCTGGGTGTCGGCGAAGTGGAAGTGATTCCGCGCAAGGTATTGGTCTTGTATGACCCCAGGGAGGCATCCGACGTGGTGTACTTGGATGCGCAGCGCTTCCTCGGTGCGCCGTTCGCCTACTTGGGGTTGGTGCCCGAGTACCGATCGATTGAAGACCCTTTGCCGGGCGGCCATCTTGCCGACAGGTACGCGGGTCTCATCATGTGGTTCGGCAGCGATGAGGTTGCTTCCAGCAAACGTCTGGTTCCCTGGTTACTGGAAAATATCGACGAGGGGCTGCATCTGGCGGTCATCGGTCGTTTCGGTGTCCCGATCGAGAGTCCGATGTGGGAAAAACTCGGTCTTGGCGTTTCGGAAAGAAACAAGGCCGAGCGGCTGGCCGTGGCTGCCACCGATCCGATGATGAATTTCGAGCTCCCGGTGGGGCCCCGGGAAAGCGACATATTTCCGGTACGCCTGAAGGGGCTGGGGCGGCCGTTGATTACGCTGCAGTCGGCCGGCGACCCCGCCGTCACCTACCACCCGGCGGCACTGATGCCTTGGGGAGGATATGTACTGGCGCCCTACGTGGAGGATTCTCTGGCTGGTTCCGGCAAGGAGCGCTGGTTCGTCAATCCACTGGACTTTCTGTCGGCGGCTTTAGCCTTGCCCAGAGACGCTCCCGTTCCGGACATCACTACCGAAGGCGGTCGTCGAATGCTGATGGTGCATATCGACGGCGATGGCTTCATGAATGTTGCGGAGCGCTCCGATCACGCCGTTGCGGGCGAGGCGTTGTACAGCGATGTCCTGATGCGCTATCGCATTCCCACTACAGTCTCGGTGATCGAAGGAGAGATTGGGCCCGACGGGTTGTACCCGCAGCAATCGCCGCGTCTCGAGGCCGCTGCGCGGAAGATATTTGCGCTGCCGTGGGTGGAAGCCGCCAGCCATTCCTACTCTCATCCTTTCAACTGGGGATTCGCCGAGGATCCGTCTGATAACGCGGAGTCCTATCACCTGCCGATCCCGAATTACGTCTACTCGGTGGACCGTGAAATCGCAGGATCGATCAACTACATCAATAAGCGACTGCTACCCACGGGCAAGACCGTCGCCATATTTCTGTGGACGGGCAATTGCGTCGCCACAGCCGACGCTTTGCAAGAAGTCCATCGGCTCGGCGTGCTCAACATGAATGGCGGCGAGACCACCATCACCCGATCGGCGAATTCGTGGACGCAGATGGCCGGTCCCGGCTTGCCGCGCGGTGATGGCTTTCAGGTTTTCGCGCCAAACCAGAATGAGAACGTCTACACCCATTTGTGGAACGGTCCGTTCTACGGGTTCGAGCGCGATATCGAAACTTTCGAGTTGACTGGACATCCGTATCGGTTCAAGCCGATCGATATCTATTACCACTTCTATTCGGCAACCAAGACGGCTTCCCTTGCGGCGCTCCGGAAAGTCTATGACTGGGCACTGAGTCAGCAGGTCACCCCCGTCTTCGCGTCCGACTACATCCGCAAGGTGCTCGATTTCAATCATTTCGCCGTCGCCCGGAATCTCGACGGCAGCTATCGTCTGCGGGGAGACGGCAGCATCCGGACCGTGAGGATTGCGGCCGGATCCACCGGAATCGATTGGACCAAAAGTTCAAATGTTGCAGGCATCGCCGACGCAGACGGTGCACGTTACATCACCCTATCGCAGGGTCACGCCGAGCTTGCGACGACGGCTGATTTGACGCCGGTTCCACACCTGGTGTCCGTCAACGGCCGGGTTGAGAAGATCGAACATAAAGGCAACCAGCTTGAGCTGCAGTTGCGCGGGTACCAGCCGATCGAGTTCGAAATGGCCGACGGCCAGCGCTGTCAGGCGTTCTCAAGCGACGGTTCTCTAGCCCCATTTCGAACGATCGGCACGCAGTCCAGCTACCGAGTGGAGGCGCATGAAAGCGTCACGCTTAAATTCCGCTGTCCCACCTCGTAGCCGCGAGCGCTTTATCACCCTCCCGGAATTGGCGATTCTTGGAGGCGTGATTCTGCTGGTGATGGTTGCGCTTTTTCCGGGAGCGGGATTTCAGCGCAAAATTTCCGCAGAGGCGGTGGCGCTGGATCCGCTGACCGTCGCCTATCTGAACGCGTGGCTGCGTGCTCAGCCGAATGACGGCGAGATCAGAGTGGCGCTGGTCCGCAGACTGATTGCGCAAGGAGCGCTGGACAAAGCCGAGCGCCTCCTGATTCCCCTTTTGGAATCGACAGCGGCGGGCAGTCCATTTCGCCGCGACGCTGAGTTGACGATGCTGGATGTCCGATGGCAGCAGTTATGGAGCGCTCCGGCGGGCAGTCCGGCCAGCAGCCGGGCCCGTTCCGACTGCCGCTACTATTTGCAGCGCTTGAGTGCTTACGATTGGGACGACAATTATTTGCAAAGGCTTGCGCAACAGTCCACGGCTGTGGGAGCGCCGACACTGGCTCTGCGGTTCATCAATCGCTGGCAGGGAAGCGCTCTCGGCAGGTTCCGCCTTTACGGCAAGCTTGCCGAAGCGGATCTGTCGCAAGGTCTGTATCGCGATGCCGCCGCCAACTGGCTGGCATCATTGCGTGACGCGCCGACCGGTGATGCGCGACGAGGTGCATTTGAGCAAGGTTTGCACGCTTTGCAGGCTGATGGACTCGTCAACGAAGCGCTGCAGGCTGCGCAAAGCCACGTCAAAGATTTCTCTGACGACTGGCAGGCGCAGGAATTGGTGGTCCAGGTTGCGCGCGCCGCGAATCGTCCCGATGTCGCGGCGTTTACTGCCGCGCGGATGCTGGAAGCGCTGGCGCCGGAACAGCGGTTCGACGACACGGCTTACACGCTGAGCTATCAAGCATTCATCGAGCATAGCGAAGTCAGCGCCGCGTACAGCGTGGCATCTGTCGCAGTCGCGCAGCGTCCGGACGATTCTGTCTGGCGGCATCGACTGGCGCAGTCGGCGGAGTGGTCAGGACATCCGGTCGAAGCGCTCGCGGCATGGCAAGTGATCGCGCGCAAAGACGATGAAAGTGCAGCCTGGGAGGCGATCAAACGGCTGGCGCCGAGCGTGTATGACGATGAAGCCCTGCTGGCCTATTGGGCGCATTTCGCGGCCGGACACTCGCACAATCCTGAGGTAGTGGTCCACGTCGTCGATGCCTATGAGCAAGTCGGCCGGCCGATGGAGGGGATCGGTTTTCTGCAATCACTGCCATCCACGCGCGCGCGTGACGAGAGCATCGCCGGGCTGGCGGAGCGATCCGGTCAGGATGCTCTGGCGATAAAGGCCCTGGATCACTTGATCGACACTTATGGGCCCGCAGAGGCCTGGGTCGTGCGGCGGGCGGGTTTGCTCTATGGCGATGGTGAGTTGCGTTCGGCCTATATCAGCCTGGCATCGGTGGCGCCGCGCATGGCAACTTCGGATGTGGGTTACTGGCAGATGTATAGCGATCTGTCGCGCCTGCTGGGTCACGATGACCAGGCCCGCTCCGCATATCGGGTTCTCGTTTCGTCCGGCCGAGCGCGCGAGATCGATCTCTTTAACTATGCCTCGTTGCTGGGATGGAAAGAACCTCTGGCGGCAGCACCACTGCACGTGGATTTGTTCCGGCGTTTCGGCCACCCGTTCGAGGCGGTCGCAGCTTTGGATATCTGGAACGAAGCCCATGCCCCGGCGCGTAGCGCCGCATTTCTCGCTGCGTTAACGCCCCGCGAGATCGAGATCCTTGAAAAGAACCCCGACTTCCTGATCCAACGCGGTGTTTATCACGAGCAGGTCGGGGAGTTTGCCGCCGCCCGAAACGACTACTATCGTGGACTGCAGGTCGATCCGAGTCGAACCTCACTCCTCGCGAATCTGGTTTCCCTGCTGCAGAGACAAAACGATCTGCCAGCCCTGCGCCGCGTTCTCATCCGGTATGAGCGACCGGCTCATAGCGATGCCGGTCTCTGGAGCACTTGGGCAGATGGATGGATGGCGCTCCACGAACCGGCGTCGGCGATTCCCTACGCTACAGCTCGCTATCGCGCGCAGCCGCGCAACCTGCTTGCACAGACGTCTCTGGCTGTTGCCTTAAAAGCTGCGGGATATCCCGATCGTGCGTCGGCTCTAATGCGGCGTGTCGCGGCGGGATACGGATCGCGCAAGCGGGACATGTCACCCAACGATCGCCGTGAACTGGAAGCTGCATTGTTCGCGGATCGGCTTGATCGGTTGTCTCCCGACGCCGCGCTGATTGCCTGGCGCCACGTGCTATCCGCGCAAAATGACATCCCGGCGGCGTGGAGTGCCGAGTACCGGAACATGTTCATCGACTGGCTGCAAGGCGTCGCTGACGGGGAAGCGACGAGCGCGGCAATTCGCCGGCTGTATCCGGATCCGGCGTCCATTCCCGAATACATTGCCTTCGGTGAAGCCAGCGCGAACGGCGATACCGGACAGATTTCCCGCATCATGCAGAGCGCGCGATTCTCCAAGCTGAGCGATGCGGATCGTGCCGAAGCGGCGCTCGTCCTCGGTCACCGGAGGACCGCTGTGCAGCTCGCGTACGAGGGCGCCGAGCAATCACCGAACGACGACCAGCAAAGCGAGCAGCTGCAGGACCTTTTGACGAACGCAGCCAATGCAGGCGGTGCTTCGACTGAGTTCGGCAGGCAAGGTCCGTTGTCTTGGTGGCAATACGGGATGAGTGGGGAGCATCGTCTGGCCGAAAACACGCGCGTCGAGGCGCGTCTGTCGTCACTGCGGCCGCGGAGTCTGGATACGAACCAATTGGGATCGGCGATTTCCGGACAGACGGGTGCCGATGTCTCGTTGATACAAACCTTGCCGCGCGGCGATGCGCATCTCACCGTCGGAGCACGTCAGGGCATGACGGATTGGACCCATCTGAAGCTTGCATTTAATCTCAAGGCCGCGAAGGCTATCGAAGTGGGGGTCGGCGTGGCACGCGGCGAAGAAGCGACCGAGTCGGTTCGCTTGCGAGTGGCCGGCTACCGCGACCGTGCCGACCTGCATTTGAAATGGGCGCTCTTGCCCAGGCTGGTGATGACGGCGAGCATGGCGAAGGATCACTTCTCGGGACAAGATGGCAGTGCACTGGGCAGCGGCTACGTGTTTAGCGGCAGCGTTTCCTATCGCCTGAACGAAGTTCACCGGGAGACGGTTACACTCACCGCTACGCGCGGCTGGTATACGACGGATGGGGGGCAGATCAGTTCTTCGCTGCTGCCTTTGATCCCGGCCGGTGAAGCGCCGTCGCCGTCGTTTTTCATGCCGTCGAGCTTTTCGCAGGTTGGCTTGGATTGGTCGGTCAATGAAAGCGACCCCGATCATTATGAACGTCGCTGGCGTCCGTATCTCGCGCTCGGTGTCGACTACACCGATCCCTCGGGCTGGGGTTATAACTATCGCACCGGCCTTGGCGGCTCCGTAATCGGTGGCGATCGTCTGAGCCTCGGCGCCGAAGGAGGACGCGGTGGAGTGACCCAGGGTGAAACGTCATTCCTGGTTCGATTGTGCTACTTCTTACTTTTCTAAGTACGTCGTCATCGAAGCTGAATACGAGGGCACACATGAAAATGGCAGTTGTTCGCGCGGTCAGCCTGCTCTTCATTCTCTGTCTCGGAGCTTGTTCCTCGGTGCACACGGCATCGCCGGTAGCGCTCGATCGCAGCGCACGCTGGGTCTTACTGCCGAGCGTCAACGATACCGAGACGCCTGCCGCCGGCGCACGCATGGACGCAGTATTGAATAGCCTGATACGCATTCACGGCATCAGTGACCTGACGGTGGCGCCGATGGTCGATGGATCGTCCGCCGATCTCCCTGTAGTTCCCGATTTCAAAGCCCAGCAGGCTGCCCTCGAGTGGGCGCGGAAGGAGGGTGCCCGCTATGCCTTTGCCGGTACCGTCGACGAATGGCGTTACAAGGTCGGCCTGGATGGCGAGCCGGCGGTTTCGCTGACGCTCTCGGTGATCGATGTCGGGACCGGTAAGATCTTATGGTCCGGCACCGCCGCCAAGACCGGATGGAGCCGGCAGGCGGTGAGTGCTGTGGCGCAGGATCTGATCGATCAGCTGCTCGGTGCTGCGCTTGCTTCATCTCACTAAAAGTCCCTAGTTCGCGCCGTGAAGCCTGCCGATCTGGCTGCGTGGGTCGCCCCGAAGCGACCGCTGTGGCAGGCCGCCATCGAAGTTCCGATATTCGTATTGCTGATCGTCGCTGCGGGCATATGGTTCGAGCCAGAAGCGTGGTTTTCGGCACGGGCCGACGTCCCCTGGGTGTGGATCGCCCTTATTGTTCCTGCCCTGCGCTACGGCAGCGCGGCTGCGGCGGGTGCGATGGTGCTGGCGGCGGCGGCGTGGTTTGCTTTCGCGCGGTTCCATCCCGATGTGGCGCTTGATTTCGCAGGGCGTTACTTTCTTGGCGTATCGGCGGTTGCTCTGATCTGCGGCGAGTTCTGCGATATCTGGGTGGCGCGGCTGCGACGAGTGACTGAAGTCAACCTGTATCTGAGCGAGAAATTCGAACATCTCACGCGGCGGCATTACCTCCTCAAGCTATCGCACGATCAGCTGGAGCAGGAACTCGTCGAGAAGCCAAAGACGCTGCGCGAGTCTCTGCTCGAACTAAGAACGCTGATGATTCAGCCGGCCGGCGCGAAATCCGTGCTGCCGGCGGCGGCAGGGCTCATGCAGATGCTGGGCAAAGCGTGCCGGATGGAAGTCGCCAGTCTCTATCCCTGCAAACAGGAACAGCCCGTGCCGTCTGCGGCGGCGTTGCTGGGTCTGCCCCAGCCGCTGGATACCACTGATGCGCTGTTGCACTATGCCTTGGAGAGTAAGGCGCTGGCCCACGTTCAGACAGAAGAACTGCAGGAGACACGTTCGCCTTATCTTATTGCCGCGCCGGTTCTTACCAGCGCAAAGCAGATGATCGCTGTACTGACTGTTGAGCGCATGCCATTTCTCGCGCTGAATTCCGAAACGCTGCAGCTCTTGACCGTCATTCTCGGCTATTACGCCGATCTGGTACAGACCAGCCCGGAGGCCGCCTTGATTACCGCGCAACTTCCCGGCTGTCCGCTGGACTTCGCCGCCGAGATCATGAGATTGGATCGGTTGTATCGAACCGTCGGTCTGGAATCGAGATTGGTCGCGCTGGTGTGCCAGAAGGGACCGGACCAGGATCGCTTATATATGGAGGCCCTGCGGCGCGTACGCCAGGGCGACAGTTATTGGCAAACCGAGAACGATCACGGAAAAATACTGGTGACATTGATGCCTCTTGCCGGATACGCCAACGTCGAAGGCTATCGAATCCGCACTGAAGTGTGGCTGCGCCAGCTATTGGGTGAAAGCGTTCTGGAGCCGACCGGCCTGCGTCTGCATGAAGCGCAGATCGGAGGTACGCCTCCAATTGTGGTGCTTTCCGATTTAATGGCACGGTGTCGCTAGTGGTCGGGCCTCTGTTGCTGGTGCCCGCGTTCGCGCTCGAAGCCGGTTCCCTGTTTTTTCTTGCTGCCGGCAATCAGGGATGGAGCATGCTTGCCGTGTTTCTGGCCCTTCACACGTTGGCGTGTGGACTGCTGTCACAGGGGACTTGGGCATTGCTGCCTGCTGTCCTGCGCCGGCCCAAAAAGTACACCGCACTGTTGTTCGGCATGTTGAGCTTCTTTATTCCGGGTCTGGGGTGCGTGGGAGTCACGCTCGTCGCCGTATTTCTGCGCCGGAATTACGGCCCTCGCCTTGGGCGCCAATTCACGCTGGTGCCATTACCGACCTTCGAACTCTTCAATGAACGCGATGCTCCGCCGTCGTCGGTGCGGTTGCGAACCCACATTACGTCGGGCGCTCCGGTCGATACTCGTATTCGGGCACTGCTGTCGATGCAGCACATGCCCATCCGCTATGCGGCCAGAGACTTGCGCGAAGCCATGGCGGAGCCCGTGGACGAGCTGAGACTGCTGGCCTATAGAATCCGGGAATCCTATGAGAAGCGTCTGATGGAACGCATCCATCGTATGTCGGAAAAATACGAAGCTTCCGCGGACACGCAAACCAAGGCGGTGGCCGCCAAATCGATAACCGAACTGTATGTTGAGTTGATCTATCAGAATCTGGTCGAGGGCCAAATGCGTCGTTATGCGCTTGAGCAGGCGATGCACTATTCGTTGGAGGCGACCGCCACGCTACCCAACGATGCGGGTTTGTGGGTGATTCGAGGTCGGGCCTGCATGCTGGCGAATGATTATCAAGCGGCTGAACACGCATTTTCGCGCGCTATTGAGAATGGCATTCCCGATCAGAAAGTGAGGATTTATCTCGCCGAGTTGGCTTTTCAGCGGCAGGAATTCGGTGCCGTCCGGCGCATCGCTGCCGACCTGCGGCAACAAGGGACTTTGGGTTCGTGGCAGTCAGCCATCGACTATTGGTGAACGATGACGGTCATTCGGCAAGGCGATTCGGCGGATATCGGCCTCCTGCTGGAGGGGACATTCCCCTACGTCAGCGGTGGCGTGTCATCTTGGGTGAATCAGATCATCCGCGGTTTTCCACAGTTAACTTTCGCGGTGTGTTTTATCGGCAGCCAGCGGCAGGACTATGGCGATCTCCGCTATGCCCTTCCCGACAATGTTGTTCATCTGGAGACGCACTACATTCACGACGACAAGCCTCATCCGCCTGTCCATGCCAAACGCAGCGATCCTGGAATGCTGGCGTCGATTTCAGCTCTGCATAAGAATTTTCGGACGCGCCGGGATATCGAGGCACATACTGCATTCACCGAAGTTTTAGCGCAGGTGCGCGATGGACGGTATGGATATGAGGACTTTCTCTACGGCAGCGATTCGTGGGGATTCATCCGCTCCCAATACGAACAGCATTGCACCGATCCATCCTTCCTCGACTATTTCTGGACGGTGCGCAACATGCATGCGCCGCTATGGTTTCTGTTCGACATCGCCCGGGAGTTCATTCCCGTTCGCGCCTATCACACAATCTCCACCGGCTATGCCGGCTTTCTGGGGGCGGTTCTGAAGCGTCTTCACAACCGGCCTCTGTTGTTGTCTGAACACGGTATCTACACAAAGGAGCGAAAAATCGATCTCTTGCAAACGCTGTGGATCCGCGACAATCGAAGTTTCTTGGAACGCAGCAACGCTGACGTTCCCTATTTTCGCGATCTTTGGGTGCGCTTCTTCGGGGCGTTGGGGCGCGAGTGCTATTACAGTGCCGACCGGATCGTCGCGCTCTTCGAGGCTAATCGCCAGCGGCAGATCCAGGACGGGGCGCCCGCGGATCGGACTCTCGTTATTCCCAACGGCATCGATTTATCGCGTTTCAAGCCGCTGCGCGAATCCCGCGAGCTCGAAATCCCCCTGTATGTCGGTCTGGTTGGACGCATCGTTCCCATCAAAGATGTCGGCACCTTCATCCGAGCGATGCGGACGGTGGTTTCGAAGTATCCTGCGGTGCGGATCTGGATCGCGGGTCCGGAAGACGAAGATCCCAGTTACAGCAGCGAATGCCGCAGCCTGGTTGCCAGTCTCGGACTGGAAGGCAATGTCGAATTCCTTGGCTTTCAAAAAATGGAAGCGCTATTGCCGCGCGTCGGGCTCCTGGTTTTGAGTTCGATTTCGGAGGCGCAGCCTCTAGTAGTCCTGGAAAGCTTCGCTGCCGGCGTACCCTGCGTCACCACCGACGTCGGAGGCTGTCGTCAATTGATCGAGGGATTCACCCCGGAAGATTCTGCCCTTGGTTCCGCCGGAGCAGTGGTGAGGATTGCGGATCCGGAGGCTCTGGCGGAGGCCATAATGGCGATCTTGCTGGATCCGGCCCGCTGGCGGCAGGCGCGCGACGCGGCGATCACCCGCGTGGAGCGTTACTACACGCAGGAACAGATGTTCGCCAGCTATGCCTTACTGTACAAGACCGCTTTGTCTGCAAGTGCATCCGGAAGTTCGCGCTGATGGCGGGCATCGGATTCGAATTACGCCGGCTGTTACGCCGCGACAGCCTCCTCGGCACGTTGCAGGCATATACCTACGCCGGAATCATCGCTTCGGGACCTTGGGTGCTCTCGATCGTCGCCGTGCTGCTGATTGGACTTCTGAGTCTTGCCGGAGCTCACAGCAAATTTATCGTCACTCAGTTTCAAGTCACGATTACTTATATCATCGCATTCAGTTTGATGCTGACCGGCGCTTTGCAGCTGGTATTCACCCGCTATACCGCCGATCGATTATTTGAAAAGCAGGACAGTGTTGTTCTGCCGAATTTCAATGGCGCATTGCTGCTGACCACCGGAGTCAGCGGTGCAATATCGATTGGTGTGGTTGCTCTCGCTTTCGCGGGCACGGATCCTCTTTACCGGATGCTGGTTGTGTCCAGCTTCGTTATCGTCAGCGACATTTGGATCGGAACGATCTTTCTTGCAGGAGCAAAGCGGTATAAGGCGATCGTTGCACTTTTTGCGCTCGGCTACGGCATCACGGTTTTCTGCGCACTCGCACTCGAACATCTGGGTCTGGCGGGGTTGCTCGGAGGCTTCATCGCAGGACAGGCAGTGATCCTTTTCGGACTCATTCTCGTGGTATTCCATCAATACCCATCGAACCGATTGGTCGACTTCGATTTCATGCGGAAGGGGCGATTCTATCCAAGCTTGATCGGTGTCGGCTTGCTGTACAACCTGAGCCTCTGGATCGATAAATTGATGTTCTGGTTTTACGGCCCCACGAGCCAGGCGATCATTGGCCCTCTGCGGGCCTCGATGATCTACGATATTCCCGTGTTCATGGGGTATCTGTCGATCATTCCAGGGATGGCGGTATATCTGATTAAAGTGGAAACTGATTTTGTTCAGTGCCACGAAGGCTTCTACAATGCGGTAAGGCTCGGCGGATCGTTACGGCAGATCGAAACGTCGCGCATGAAGATGATCGCCTCCGCTCGAAGCAGCATACTGCAGATCATAAAGATCCAGTCGATCACCGCGCTGCTGGTGTTTGCGATGGCTCCAGCGATTGTCGACAGCCTGGGCATCTCGCGTCTTTATCTGCCCCTGCTGTTCGTGAATCTCGTTTCCGCGGGGCTGCAGGTCGTGTTCCTTGCGACCATTAACGTCTTTTTCTATCTCGATCAGCGGATCGTCGTTCTTGCACTTACTGCTTTATTCGTTTTAAGCAATGGGTTATTTACGCTGGCTACGCTCATTGTCGGTCCGCTCTATTACGGATACGGATTTGCATCCGCGTTACTGTTGACCGTGATGATCAGCTTTTATTTGTTAAGCCGGAAATTCGAATCGCTCGAATATCATACGTTCATGCTGCAGTAAGACCTCTTCGCGTGTGGTCCGCATGGAGCGCTACGCGATGCTGGAATCACTAGAAAGGCGGCCTATATTTGCTGGTACTCGCCGCCGTCGCATCTGCCTCGGATCCGTTTAGTTACCATGGCTACTTCGCCACTGAGCTTTCCGAAAGCGGCACCGGTCAAGGAGTGTTTTGGGCTGCACTTAGCAGGACCGGAATGTGCTGACTGACGCTGTCGGGAAACCGCTCAGGGATTGGCGGTCGGATGTTCTGTTTCAGCACGAGCTGTGGCGGGCTCGATGGTTACGGTGACGACATTGGTCTTGGTGGCCTCGGAATCCTTAGCGACCCTGGTGTACTGCTGGTCGGGGTTGGCCGGACCCAGCGGTACTCGGATATTCAGCCGTCCGTTGGCAGTGCTGTGCAACGTGCTTGCTCGCGGGCCATCGCCAGCATTCAGCGTTAACACGAATTTGGCGTGCGGCGTATAGATCGGCGGGGTAGTGACGACCCCGATGCCGCTGCCGCTCAAGCTGAAGCCGTGTGCGTCCGCATTCGTCAGTTCGCTGAATTCGAGGGCTGGCCGCTCGAGCACTACGTGCCAACCGTAAATTCGATAGTCGGTCTCGATCGTCTTGAACGAAACCGGCGAAGGCTCGGCCGGTGGATCGGAGAAAACCGTCGCCAGGCTGAGCAGGGCCCGGCTTAGATCGTCCTGCCAAGTCGGCCACTTGTGTGCACCGGCACCCTGGTATTCCCAATGGTGCGGTACGTTCTCAGCCAGCAGTTGCTCGTGCAGCTCGACGCTCTGCCGGTGGACGATGATCTCGGTCGGATCGATGCCCACCCAATCCTTGCCCGGCAGACCATCACGCGTATACAGGCTCACATCCATGCCGCGCAGATTGCCGGCGAGATCCCAGGGATTGTGGCCGCGCCAGCGCACCTCCTGGGTGGCACGTGGGCCAAACACCTGGTCCGGGATGATGCTTTGGCCGGCCAGGGAATTGCTATTGACCAGGCCGGAAAAGCTCAGCACCGCGGCGAACAGGTCGGGGTGGCGGGCGGCATAGCTGAGCGCGCCGAAGCCGCCCATGGAGACGCCGCCCACCGCGCGCCCGCGCCGCGCCGCGATTGTCCGGTAGTGCGCGTCGATCCATGGAATCAGCAGGTGAATGTGGTAGGTCTCCCACTCCGGTGGTCCGAAGGCGCCGCCGTTGTACCAGTCGCTATAGAAGCCGTCTTTTCCGGCATCCGGCATGACAATGATCATGGGATAGCCGGCAGTCAGCGCTTCGGCATTGCCTTCACGGATCCAGGCGGTGTAGTCGTCGACCGCGCCTTGCAGCAGGTATACGACCGGATAGCGTGTTGCCGGTGTGGAGTCGTAGCGCTCCGGCAACAGGATTTGCACCCGCGTCGGTTCGGACAGGGCGGGCGTCTGTAGTGTCAGTGCGACCAGTCTAGCGTCGATGCGACTAGAGTCGAGAAGCTTCAGGTGTTCGGTTGTGGGCTCTGCTTCTGCTGCAAGCTCAGGCGTGTCGGATTCCCAGGGAAAAACACTGCAGGCTGATAGTACGAGGGCAGAGAGCAGTGCAGCGCTGGCTCCCGAAATTTGGACAGATATTGTGGAAAATAAGTGGAATCTCTGCGGGCAGGCTGCGGCTTGTTGTTGCAATAGATTGAAGGACATGGCATCCGGGGTCTGCCCGTCAAGCGGCGAGGGCGGTGGTATTGTAGAAGGCGAAATACCATCAAATCGGCAATCTAGTCGGCGTTCGCCTGTCGATGCGACAACATACGCCCAAGAGGCCACTTCTGCACGGCTTCAGCCGACGCCTGGAGCGGTCGATCCAATACCGGATCGAAACGACTTGCGCAGCGCGCTTTTTCTGGCGGGACCGACAGACCAAGTCTCAGAATTTTGCACGGAGCCCGACGCCGACCGTACTACCCTCGTCAGCGTTGGGCGAGTACAAGCCCCAAGCGCCCGATCGATGGAATATTCGTAAAACCGCGTCCCAATGGTTCTCGTGACGAGGAATTCCAATCGCGAGTTCGACAGCGACGTAGTTTAAGAACGGGTGCTGGCGTCGATCGGTATTATATTGCTCGACCGGCGGGTGAAACGCGTAAGACGGGCCGGTGTATGCGGCAACGCTGATTGGTATATGTCCTGCAATGGAATCGAATCGTAATCCGAGCCCGGCGCCGACGGTCGTAAATACCGGCCCGTCGAAGTTCTGCGTGAGCACCCCTTCCCCGGCTAGCGAGAACCCCCAGCCCAAGCGCGCGAGGTGGCGGTCTACGGCGACGCCGATCAGTCCACCACTTACGTCGTAATTTCCATCAATCACAATCTCCGAAACAATCCTCTGCGTCCATGGGCCGCCGAATGCGGTGACGGACCAGTCTGTCTGGTCGTTGCCAGCGACTGCCGACGAGAAACTGCACATCAAAAGCGGCACCGTTATAGCAATCCAGCCACGATCGATGTGGGTCATAGGGATATGGAAGTGAGGAATCTAGCAAGAATAAACATCCTCTGCCGCCAAGTCCACGGGTCAAACTCATGTAGGTCGATAGGTGTGGACTTCCCCCTCTTATGAAGACAGCGACGAAAGCGCCAATCTGGGATCGCTAAGATTTCACTGAACAAAGAAAGTGTCTGGACGCGAGGAGCGTCGGATATATGCGCACATCAAATCGAGCCAAACAACGTGCGGTGGAGTGACGTGTAGCGAATTCCTCGGACAATTTGACCACGGGAAAAGACGGCTCCAGTATCTTAAGCGTGATCGAGTTCCGTGGCGCGACGAGATCTCTTGCCTCAAGGTCCAAGATCTTATGGCTATCGCGTGTCGCCATTTGCGACGTTTTCACTGGAAGCTCAATCGGCTGAACGGACGTGACGATGCGTGTGCTGATCAGACTGGCCTGTGGTTGTTGCGTACTGCTGCTGACCGCTTGCAGCACTACGCGGCTGGCATACGACCATCTCGATATCCTGCTGCGCTGGGAGATTTCAGATTATGTCGATCTGACTGCGCAGCAGCGAAAATCCCTCGATGCCGATCTATACCCGCTGTGGAGTTGGCACCGTCGCACGCAACTGCCGCTGTACGCAGCGGACTTGAGGCAGCTGGCCGATGCGGTGCAGTCGGGACCGCTCAGCGTGGAGCAGATTGAAATTTTCAGCGCACATGTCGCTCAGCACTGGCAGGATCTGGTCATGGAGACGTTGCCCGGCTATATCAGATTGAATGCGGGACTTAACGATGCGCAGATCGAAGGTGTGATCCAGAAGATGAGCAAAGACATCGACGAGGCCGAGCGTCGCCGCGAAAAGCGGAGTTTGCAGGATCGGCAGAAGCATCTGGTCAACGATATGAATCAGCAGCTGAGCGATTGGATCGGCAGGCTGAACACTCGGCAGCGTCAATTGGTGGCGCAGTGGGGAGCGGAGGCTCTACCGGAGACATCGGCATGGGCAACCGAACAGCATGCCGTCCTCGACCGCTATGCCGTTTTGCTGGCAAGCAGCAGTCAAATCGGCTTCGAGGATCGAATGCGCAACTTTCTTCTGACGCAAGACAATAGTGATAAGAGCCAATCGGTGGATGCGGTGGAGAAGAAGCGCTGGATACAGCTAATGGCTGACATCTCGGCCACGCTGGAGCCAGCGCAGCGCAAACATCTGCGCGAACGCCTACTCGGCTACGCAGAGGAATTCGAGATGCTCGCCGCCGAGGCGTCATCGCAATTCGCGCATGCCGCAGCCGATTGAATTCATCGTACCAATTGTTATACGTCAGCTACGCGGGCGGCCCGGCGCATTGAACTACACGCGTCGTCGGGTATCAAACGTTAACAGTCATCACGGAGGACTGATATGGAAGCTCGAATTGATGTTCAAAGATATGCACCAGCCGCGCTCAAGGCAATGCTTGCGCTCGAAGAGTATTTGCATGGTTGCGGGCTGGAACCCAAGCTCCTGCACCTGCTCAAGCTGCGTGCATCGCAGATCAACGGTTGTGCGTATTGCATCGATATGCATTCAATCGACGCCCGCGCGCAGGGCGAGACCGAGCAGCGTCTATATGCGCTCAATGCCTGGCGCGAGACGCCATTTTTCGATGAACGCGAACGCGCAGCTCTGGCCTGGATCGAAGCGCTGACTCTGGTAGCCGAGGATCACGTGCCAGACGCTGTTTACGAAGAAGCGCGCTGTCATTTCGATGACCGGCAACTGGTCGATCTCACTTATCTGGCGATGACCATCAATGCCTGGAATCGCCTGTCGATTGCAATGCGCAGCGTGCCAGGGCGTTACAAGCCGGCGGCGCGGTCACCGTCGTCATCTCCGGAAACGGAAACAACGTCATCGGGCAAGACCATCGGCAGTGCACGGATCTCAAGTTTCGTTTGATGTTTTTTGTATTCCGTCGCGGAGTCAGTATTTTCTTGCCGGATGCGCATATGATCCCGGCTTCCTGGCGGGTTGATTCGGAGAACAAGGGCGACTATGGGGCTTTCGACGATCGGGCGATCGATGTGGTGCACTTTTGTCGCGCACAGACGCAAGTTATTGGGATTGGTACTGACGCTGGCAGTCGCGGCCGTGTCCGCGGCCGATGTTCCGAAGCCTTCTGCGGATGCGGTGCTCGACCATCTGAACGCCGTCATCACTTGGTATCGCCAAGTGAAGACGGCGGATTCCGCGGCGGGGCAGCCCGGCGATGTGGTCTACCTCGACAATGCGCGCACCCTTGCCCGCAGGAGTCTACAGATCGCTTTCCAGGCTGCGGAGGCACAGGCGCCGATTGTCGATGCTCTTGAGCAAACGGCGCAGCAACCAAGCGCCAGCGAGTCGGACGCCTCCTCCCAGGAGGCGCGGCTCGCCAAAGCCGTAGCCGCGGCAGACGATCACGCCCATCAATTACAGGTGCAAATTGATGCGCTCAACAAGAAGATTCCGAATACGCCATCACGAAAGCGCGGCGATGTGGTTGCCCAGAAGGAGAAACTCCAGGCAGATCTGCAACTGGCGAATGCATTGCGGGAGGCACTTCACAACATCGCCATGCTCGCCGATGCCAACGACAGCGGACCTCCCGGCCTGCTTGGCAAGATCGGCGAAATCAAGCGTTCCTTGCCCGAGGCATCGTCAGCTTCTGCGACGTCGGATGTGACGGCCGACAAGGCAGCGCCAACGCGCACTGCTCCGGAATCGGGCGGCCTTGTCGCAGATGCCTCGCTGTTGATGACGCGTGTGCACCAACTGCACGATGCGGAACAAATGTCTAAGGCAGCCGCCAAGTTGCGGGACGGTGTGCAGCAACTGCTAGCGCCATTGCGCGCTTCGATCAAGGACATCATCAAAAGGGGCAACGATGCGACACAGCAGTCTGCGGCACTGACACCAGCACAGGTGGATACGATCCGGCGGCAGCTGAACCAGCTCACGACGCAGTTCAAACAACTGTCCGCCGCCGCCTTGCCGCTGCATCAGGAAGCGATGCTGCTGGACCAAAGCCAGGCCGCACTCGACCAATGGCGCAGCTCGGTTCACAAAGAATACGGTCACGCTCTGAGGAATGTATTGACGCAACTCGCGGTGATTCTTGCCGCGCTCGGAGTTGTCCTGTTGCTGTCGGAGCTGTGGCGACGTGCCACTTTCCGCTACGTGCGGGATTTACGGCGCCGGCGTCAGTTCACAATACTGCGGCGAAGCGTCTGTGGCGTTCTGATGGGAATGGTGATCATCGGCGGCTTCGTGCGCGAAATTGGTTCGCTGGCAACGTTTGCCGGATTTCTCACCGCCGGCGTCGCTGTGGCGCTGCAAACGGTTCTATTGTCGGTGGCGGCGTACTTCTTTCTTATCGGCCGTTACGGTGTACGGATCGGCGATCGGATCACAGTGTCAGGCATTACTGGAGATGTTGTCGAAATCGGCCTGGTGCGGATTTACCTGTTGGAACTTGCGACCAGCGGAATCGAGCTGTATCCAACGGGACGCGTCGTCGCCTTTTCCAATTCCGTGCTGTTTCAAAGCACGCCGTTTTTCAAGCAGATCCCAGGCACGTCGTACACTTGGCGCGAAGTGGTGGTGACATTCCTACCCGATAGCGATTTCTCGGCAGCAGAGCGTCAGATTCTGGAAGTGGTCAATGCGATTTACGGCGGGTATCGCAGCAACCTCGAACATCAGCACAGCTCGATCGAACAACTTTTCGATTTTGAAATCTCAACGCCGGCGCCCCGAGCTCACTTACAGTTGACGAGCAGCGGGCTCGAATTCGCGGTGCGCTATCCGGTGGAGATGCTTCGCGCGTCGGAGATCGATGAGCAAGTCACGCGCAAGCTGGCGGAGGTTATCGCCTCCACGCCGGAAGTGAAGAATGCAGTGTCCGGCATGCCGCAGATTCGCTCGGCGATCAAAATTTAAGACACGCACCAATACCCTATCCCATGGATATCCAATCGCCCCGGCGCGAGAGCGAGTCAGCGGGTCTCTTGCGAGTCATCGCGATCTTCAAATTCATAAAGGCGATGACACTCGTTGGCACCGGGTCCGCAGCCTTGGAGCTGCTGAATCCCACCGTCGTTGATTTCTTGAATGCCTGGGCTGACGCATTACCCCACGGTGCGGAACAGCACGTTGCGCTGCATGTTCTCGGCTGGCTCACGGGACTGAGTCCGCTGCGAATCAAAGCGCTGGGTCTTGGCGCCTTCGTTGTCGCTGGCCTGTTCTTTACAGAGGGGATTGGACTTTGGTTTCGGAAGCGCTGGGCGGAGTGGTTAACGACCATCGCAACGGCATCGCTCATCCCCGTGGAGATTTGGGAACTGTTTGCGCATACGACGTTGCCCAAAGCGCTCGCATTAGCACTGAACGTTCTCGTCGTCGGCTACTTGATCTTTCGGATCAAATCGGCCGCCGACTCCCGTTCAGACGACAGCAAAAAAAGGACAACGCCGCCGCTGACTTCATCGCTGTCCTGAATTCATCAATTGGGAATTCGGCGGTGTGGTGTGATCGTTGCCGGGGTGGAGCCGCCGGTGAACGGCACGCTCGAATGTTCCACCAAGTGTGAGAACCAATATCAACAATACGAACGCCACGAATACCGGTTTGAATATTCCGGCGCCGCAGGACGCGCCGAAAAGCGCCGCAACCCAAACCGCCGCCGCGGTAAGACCACGGATACGTTTTTCGTTGACGCTGTGCAGGATAAGACGACTCTCGAACAAGCTTGTGTCATCGGCTCCTTTCCGGACGCGTTTCTATGAGGCAGTCCATCGGCAGCTATCGCTTCGCGGTATACACGATGGAGGGGGTGAGTATTGTTAATCGGGGCATTAAAGAACTCATGGAGTAAAGCTATGCAGAATACCCTGACATTTTCGAACAAAATCCGTATTGCTTGCGGCGCGGGCTGGGCTGCTTTGGCCGCGGCGTTGCCGGTTCACGCACAATCGGCGGCGTCGAGTGAGGCTTACGGATTCAGCGCCAAGTTCGTGGTCAACGGCCAGGCGACATTGCTCGCGCCGGTTGGGCAGGTCAAAGGCAGTGCACCACCAGCTTACAAAAATGCCACCCACGCAAAGACCGACAACGAGAGTTTGTTCCTGTTCGCCGGCACGCCGCCAATACCCGAGCTGGTCATTGACGCTTTGGGAATCAAGTCGCAGGCCACATCTTCAGGCATCGCTATTGATTCGGTGTCGGCAACGGCCAATACTGCGATCAAGACATTTACCTTGAGCTTGATCGACTATCCGCCACCGCCGGTCGCTACAGCGTCAACGATCCCGTTTCCAGAACCATTCCTGAACATCAATGCCAGCGATATCAGCGCTGCGGCGTCCTACTCACTGGTCTTTCCAAGTGCGGGTTCCACCGATAGTCAGGTGAGCTTCGGTTCCTTGTCGATTGGCGGCACTTTGGTCGGCAGTCGGACTTTAACGTTCTCCGGTATAGCCGCACCAAATACCGTGCTCTACGATAGTCCCACTGTCACCATCACGCTCGACCAGGAATTGACGCGGGGAACGGTCGATTGCATCAATGCTCAAGGTTGCAGCTTCGTCGTTGGCGGCATCGAAGCCACGGCAATCGACATCGCATTGCGCGACGCCGTTTTGAACGGAACCAAGGTCTCGGGGCATATTCTGATTGGACGTTCGGCGGCCGATTGAATTCAGGCATTCCCTAATTCAGATGCGCGCATGAATGGCTTTTAAAGCAATTAGAAGATGAGTCCCGGCACCCTGCCGCCCGTGCGCGGCAGGGCGTCTCCAAAGCATTTACTTGTGCGCGTGGTTCGCGGCGCCGGCCGCCTGTTTGATCTCGGTGTCGGCTTGTTCCAACAATTCCTTGGCCTTGGCGGCATGTCCATTCATGTCGAATTCGTTGGCCTGTTGCGCGGCGCTTAGATCGCTGAACGCCTTGTCGATGGCTTTCTGGGCGTGTGCCAAGTTCGGATGCCGTTTGCCGCTGACGTTATCCGGCGGTGGAGGTTCGGCAAGAACCACGCTCGACAACATTGCACCACTCACAAACACGACCAGTCCGAAACGTTTGTTCATAGTTATTCTCCAGGAAGATGTGGAAACCACCGCCCCGCGTCTGATGTATACGAAATGACAAGCGCGGTGATGAATAGCGGTGGCAACTTTCTAAACGTCGCATATGCCGATTCGTTGACGCTCCGGCCTCAGTTACTAGCCCAAAACTTCGCCAGTTACACGCGGCTGAGTGAGCAGAAAATTAACGCCGTCCGCTGCGTTTTGCGCACTGATGCTACCTGCCATCTTGGCCATGTAGGTTTTGGCGACGAACAGGCCTTGACCGCGATTTCCCTGAGCCCCCGCATCCTGGAGATCAGATACTCCATATTCGAAGATTTTGTCGATCAGATTCTCAGCGATGGCACTCCCTTGGTTATGAATGGCGACGCTGACGGCGGTCTCGTTTGCGCTCAGACGGATGCTGATCGGCGTGCCCTTGACGCGGTAGCGTTCAGCGTTGCGTAGCACATGCGTCACGACATCTTCGAGGGAATGTTCATTGACGCGCACGATGACGGTCTCGCCGCAGTCATTGAACACGACGTTTTCGATGCCGACGCACGATGCATTCTGCGCGACGTGGCTCAGAAAGCCGCCCAAATCCATTGCGCCGACTTTGAGGGCCGTAGACTGAAATGCTTCGCTCGGCGAAGCACTGCCGTAAAGGACGCGGATCGCCTGCTGCATGCGGTCGATGTAACGTCGACTGCTGCTGCCACTGTCGCTATGTAGGGCCATCAGTGATTGCAGCGGCGACATGATCTCGTGCCCCACGGCGTGCCACATGTCTTTTTCCTGCTCGGCGCGTATATGTTCGCGGTCGACGTCTTCCCGCACGCGCTGGAGCAGATCGGAGAGGCAGACGGCCAGCACGCCGAGCTCATCGGCTCCGCGCAGATCGCTGAGATCGAAATCGCCGAGTCCGTCCGTGGCCTTGACGGTCTTGGATAGCGAGGCGGCACGCTTGGTCAGTAAAGTGATGCGGCTGATGATGCCGATCTCGATCACCAGCCAGGCCAGCATGATCGCAATCAGCATCGCACCGACAAACCACGACACACGCGCGGCCACGGCGCTGATGGCCTTGTTTGCGGTGCGCACATCGCCGGTCAGGCTCAGCTCGTAGCCGCCGAGTGGGGTTGCGATGGTTTCGCGGCTTTCGATCGGTTTGTCGGGACGATCGGGCATCAGGTAGTGGAGCACCTTGTCGATATGACGGGATGTCGGTTGCAGAGTCCTTTCGGCGCCGGCGAGGGTGACGATGTCACTGCCGCCGTTCTGAGTCAGCTTGCGGATCCGCAGGGTTTCCCCCGGGAGCAAAAGCGGAGCGAGATCATTCAGTGAGAATGGCGGCGTTGCGTGTGGACTGGTGCTATCGAGCAAGGCGGATCCATCTTCCGGTGGCAGCACCTCGACGCGGACGTCAATTTGGTGCAGATCCGCGGGCGGCCAGACCGGGCGGCTTTTGGCAAACAACGCATCTCGCAGCACTTCCACCGGCAGACGCACCGAAAAAAAGGAGCGCTTGTTGCACCCGGCGGGCGCGGCTTCGACCTGGGTGTCGAGACAATCGCTCGCCTGCCACAGCCAGCCGCGAAAATCTTTGATCGGGCGAGTCGCAGCTTGGCTGCCGCCGGTATCGGTGAAGCCGGTCAGTCGGCCGCGCAAACCGGAGGCGTCGGCAGGTCCGCTGCTCTCGAACGGCGCAATCCAGCGGTAGTGTTTGCCGCGCAGGTCGACTGATATGCGCACGCGGTGCGCGTGTCCGAGGTCACGGTCGCCACGCCGATGTTCCGCCAGGTCGCCAGCAGCGAAACTGCCGGCTACATAGATGAAGCCGCCGGCCCAGGGGTTGTTGCCGATCGCCACGCAAATCTCACCATAGGACGCGTATTGCACCATGCAGCCAGCCATCTCGATCGCTTGCTGGACTTTGCCCTGATCATCAAAATCCAGAGCGGAGAATGGCAGCAGCAGCGGATGCAGCTGAGTCGGAGCGGAGGAATTGAGCGGTTCACCGTCAGCTGGCGCAGACGGCGGATTCAGTAAAGCCAGCTGACCGGCCGGGTGGCGCAGGCGCGCTGCGATCTGTGCCTCATTTTTGTGGAAGCCATCTTCGTAATTTCGGTAACTGAGTTGCTGTTCCTGCTGCAGCATGTACAGGGCCATCGCAACGGTCGCGAAGATCAGCAACAGGAAAGCGCCACGAAATAGGAGGCGCAGGCGATACGGTGCGGGACTCAGGAGCCGCCAATTCACCGCGGTTTCCGTCCCGCAGCCGGCATTGGGCTGACCCAGCGGAAGCCACGCATCGGCACATTTTCGATGTTGTCGAACGCCGGATCGATATCCCGGAACGCGTCGCGGATGGTGCTTACGTGCTTGCGGATGTTGTCGCGGGTGCGTCCGCTCTTGACCACTTCGAACAGGTCTTCGTAAGACACCACTTCACCGCGGTGCTGGTACAACGCAGCGAGAATTCTCTGGGCAGTCAGCGGCAGATTGATGCGCTGGTCTCGCCACATCGGGGACCGCTGGCGCAGCGGGTCAAGAGACAATTCATCTTCGGTCGGAACCGCGGCTGGTTCCTTGAGCCCGTTTTCGTTTTTGGCTGCGCGCAGAATTTCCAGAAAGGTATCCACGAAATCTGCTTCCTCGAACGTGGCTTTCTGCAGATAGTCCCAGGCGTCCAAAGCCCGCATGATGCTGCGATAGATCGTCGCCGGCATCGCCGACACCACGAGTACTGGCGTGCCGCGCCGCTTGTTGATGGCGTTGATCAGCGCAACGCCCGCGTGGCGTTCGCGCCCCAGCTCGATGTCCAGAACGACCACGTCATAAGTCTCGCGGGCGAGTGCGATTTCCGCGGCGTCACGTGTGAACCACTGGTCCACCTGGATGCCAGGTCGTGCCGCTTCGATCCAGCCCTTCAACTGATTGCTGGTAGGGAGATCGTCCTCAATAACTGCGACTTTTGCCATACCGCGCTCCGCAAAACCGAGAGTACCCAATGCTCGCATTATCGGGGACCGGCCCCGGCGAAGGTTGTGAGTTTTTCTTCCGAAGGTCGAGTAATTGCTCCTGCGGCGGAGTTCCCACCGGCGGCGGCGCACGAATGTGACCCGGCGCCAGCATTGAGCCCTCCGGTACGCCCTACGCACTATGCCGTCACGGAAGGAAATGAGGCTGGCTTCCTTCCGGCGCCGGCTTTTCGGCCGGAACCCGTAGTTAGCGAAGAGTTGAAACCAAGCAATAAGGGAGTCATGGTCATGGGAACGCAGATCGAACAGATCATTCAAGCAGTGAGAGACGCGGTTGGATATACCGTCGTCGGAATCGGCCGCACCACGGCCGCATGTGCGCGGGTCATCCGCGCGGCGCGATACGCGCTCGTCTTAACGGTGCTGTTGGGCGTGGCGGGGTACGCGGTCTACAAATATCCGCCGATGCAAAGGCTGAACAATGGCGACATTGGCATCCGCACGAACGAATTGCTCGGCACTGTTAGTGAGTTCCGCGAAGGTGCGGTGCTGGTGCTGCCCGGTATCCACCGGCTGCGCCAGTACCCGCTTCGCGACCAGATCTACCGTCCACTGCAAAGTAGCGAAGCCGGCGGCTCCGCGCCGTTCCAGTCCGAGGAAGGGCTGTCACTGGGCGTGGATCTCTCGATCCGTTATGCGCTCGATCCGAGCAAGATTCTGAGCATCGCTAAGCGGTTGCCGGACAACATTTCCGCCGAAATCGTCGAACCTGCTGTCCAGGGGGTGATTTACAAGGTTCTCACGCGCTATACGGTTCGCGAAATTTTCTCCACCAAGCGTGCCGAAATCCAGCAAACAATCGAAGACGAACTCCGGCCGCGACTCGCAAGCGACGGCATCATGCTGCGCAACGTGCAGATGGGCAAAGTTGATCTGCCGACTGAATATCGTGAAGGCATGGAGAAGCTGCTGGCCGAAGAGCTGGAAGCGGAAAAGATGCGCTTTACACTGGAGCTGAAGGAAAAACAGGTCAAGCAATCCGAGCTCGAAGCTCAGGCCGAAAAGATCAGGCGCGAAACCGCAGCGGAAGCCGCGGGCAACGAGCAGATTATTGCTGCACGCGCCCAGGAAGAGGCCATGAAGCATGTGCTGCCGTTCAAACAGAAACAGGTCGAGCAGCGCCAGCTCGAAGCCGAAGCGGACAAGGTTTCCCGCATCAAGGTCGCCGAGGGCAGCGCCGAAGCGCGAAGGATCGAAGCGCAAGGCGAAGCGGATTCCCGCGTGAAGCTCGCGGAGGCCGAGGCCTATCGGCAGGAACGACTGGGCAAGATTTCCAGCGCCCAGTTGGAGCGGGACGGTGAACTGCTGACGAAAAATCCCCTGCTGATCCAGAAGACCATGGCCGACAAGCTCTCGGACAAAGTCCAGGTCATCATTGCACCGCCTCCGGCCAGCGGAGGGTTTATCGGCTCCGCCCTGCTCGGTCAGAGCGCTGGTGTGCGCACAGATAATGTCGCCAGTCAGGGAGAAAGCCAGTGATGTTGCTCGCCGCGTTGGCCTCTGTTGCCATCGTTACCCAGGACCAGGCCGCGCTACGCGCGGCACCGCATGACTCAGCACAGCAGCAGGCCGTGCTTTGGCAAGGCGATACGCTGGAGATTCGCGGTGCGCGTGCGGACTATCTGCAGGTGTATGACCACCGTCTCGAACGTGGCGGCTACATCCGGGCAACGCAGTTGCGTGCGACTTCACTGGTGGCTGCCGATGCATCCCAACTGCTCGCCGTGCTCCGCTTCGTCCGTGATACTCCCGGTGCTGAGTCTCTGGGAATCGCATATGCCGCGGCCTATCTGAAGGCGGCGCCGGCTGAGGCCATCACTGCCGAGCCTTTCGATGCACTCGGCGATATGGCGGAACGCCTTGCTCTGCGAGCTTCAGCGCGTCAGGGCAAGGTTGACGGTTCCAAGCTCGCCGCCTACCTAGATGTCGCAGCCAGCTACGGAGTCGTCATGACCAGCTTTGAGCGCGACGGGCAGATACAGCTGTGTTATGACGGCGACGCGTTCCGGCGCGTGCTCGCACTCCCCGCCAGCGCCGAGCAGCGCGCCCATGCGGCTTTGGCGCTGACCCGCGACCAATGTGTGGATCCCAATCTGCCGCCGGCGGAGCGCTATGTCCTCGACCAATGGCGCGCGGAATTGCTGGATAGTGTCGATACAGCGGACCTCCCGGAAATGGTGAAGAACCGGGTCCATCTGCGTCGTGCGGGAGTCTGGGCGGGCCTGGCGTTCGAAAGAAGCCGGCGCGGCGAACCGGCTACGGACAGCGCCATTCGCGCGTTGCAGGAGTTGGCTGTCATCAACAAGACCGAGCTCGCGGATGAAGACTTCGCGCGTTATACGGAAGCAGCGGTGCGCGTCAGCGCCTCGCGTTGGGCGGCGGAACCTGCGCCTGCTCCAAACCCGCGGCTCGGAATTGTGACTGCCCCTGGCGAGCCGGGCGAGACCTGCGTACTGCTTGTCGACGCCAAGCGCGGTACCAACGATCCGCTGCTCAAGCACTGCACTATTGGCACAGTGTGGCGGGCATCGGCCACCATCAACCCGGCGGGGACCGCATTGGCCTTGGCCGTACAGCCTCTCGACACCTGGCGCGAGCTATGGATTTTTCGCAAGGGCGTCGAAGGTTGGACCGTCGATGTGCTGCCGCCGGCCAATACCGATCCCAGTATCGGCTACGCCGAGTTCGCAGGCTGGGTTCCCGGCAATATGCACATGCTCACGGTGCGCGAAGCCAAGGTCAACGGTCGCTGGATACGTCGTTTTGAAGTCGTCCGCATGGACACGCTGAATACCGACAAGCAGGCCGACAGCCCGAGCGCGCTGAATTTGTTCTATCGCTGGCAGTCGCCAACCTGGAAGCAGCAGACCTTGAGTCTGCGATGAATTTCGAGCCAGACCAGAAAATCCACTGCAGACGGGTGCGACCGTCTACAGTGGGAATGTGGGGCTTTGCGATCGTCGGAAGTTGTACCAGCTTCATCGAGTCGCATCTTGCAGTGAGGGTCAAGTTTGGGTGGAAGGTACAGAGACCGGAAGCTTCCCACCGAGCGCTAGTCCCAGCAGCGCATCCACCGCTGTGCCACCGCGGCCGTCCGATTGGCCTATGACCACCTGCGGCACGAGCGGAATCTTTGATTCGCGGATCGCCGTCTGGAGAATCTGTGCTAGCTCTTTTTTGAGCTGAAATTCGGGTCCGCCGAACGCTTTGACTTGGGCTTCAACCGATACGGCGTTGGCTTTACCAACCGCAGCCACGCGATCGGCCTCGGCCTGGCCCTCCACACGGATCTTCTCAGCGTTGGCGCCGGCGGCGAGTTTGACCGCTTCGGCCTGGGCGCTGGCGGTGATTTTGATACCCTCGGCTTCGCGCTCACGCAAGCGCAATTGTGCCTGGCCCTGGTTCTCCGAGATCTTGATCTGCACCGTCGAGCGGGTAAGGTCGCCCTGGGCTTCGGCTGCTGCTGCGGCTTCGCGTATTTCACGCTCTTTTTCCGCTGCCTTGCGCTGATTCGCGTAAGTGACTGCTTGCTCGTCTGCGACTTGGCGCGCGCGCAGCTGGTCGAGGATCGTGGCCATGTGTTTGTCGCCGGATGCCGGACGCGGCGTTCCGATCATGACTTCCATCAGATCCAGATGGTAACGAGCGAAACGCGCCTGCATTTCCTCAGTTGCACGGCGCTGAATCTCCGCGCGCCGGTTGACCAGCTCCAGTAATGTGCACTGCTGTGCCGCGTCCTTGAAGTAAGCCGATACCATCGGATCAAGCGTCTGCTCGACCAGCAGTTTGAGGTCCGCGAACTGCTGGACGACGCGAGGTGCGTCTTCGTAGGCGATGTGCACCACGATCGATAACGGCAGGATCGGTTCGAACGCGTCTTTGGTGATCAACTGGATCTCGGCCAGATTGGAGTCATAGCCGTGCTCCTCGCTGCTGCCCGCTATCCAGCGCAGCACGAAGTTCGTGGTCGGCACTGGAATGACTTTTATACCGTGCGGATTCAGTGCGTACTTGCCGGCCTGCAGGGCATGGGTCCACACACCGCGCTTGCCGGTTTCGACCAGCTCGCCGTGCTTGTAGTCCTTACCGGTGAGATCGTCACCTTCCTCGCCGGTATAGGACACAACTACGCCCACCTTGCCGATGTCGATAATGGTCTTCGGCATACGTTCGACAGTGGCGAACAAACAGTTCAGGTAGTAGGTGCCTTCGACCAGCACCTGCTCCTGGCGGCCGCGCCGACCGCCGGCAACCAAAAAGCGCTCCGGATCCTGAAAACAGTTGTGGTAGGTCTGCGTAATCTTGGAATCGGTACCCACCGTTGCCGCAATGATCTGTCCGTGTTCCAGTGACGGACCATCGTGCACCGTCACCACGCCAACCAGATCTTCCTGTCCGCGCAACACCGCCGGACTGAAGCCGTCGCGCTGTTCAATGGCATGGCGCATCACTTCGATCGCCGCGGCATCGCCCGCCATAGTAATGGCGTGAGTGCCTTCGCTGGTGAGGATCACGAACTGCGCGACGTTGATCGCATAGACACCCTCGCGCAGGATTTGGCGCTGCGGGCCGCGCTGGCCCCCATTCTCGATGAAGCCGCGCGCGCCCTCGAAGGAGGTGCCTGCCGGCAGCGAACCGAGCGTCTGGCCCGCGCCCAGATTGGCGCCACTGCGCGCGAAGACGTAGCCGATCGTGCCCTGCGGCACTGTCGGCAGCGGACGCACATGGATGCGATATTGAAAGGGCGGGAAGAAATGAATGCCGCCGCGCAGGATCTCGGGCTGGAAGCCAGCGCTTTCATCAAGCGCGATGAATCCCGCTTTCAGCGAGCCGTTCAGGCTCCACAGCTTTTCGATGATACCGATCGAATCATTGCCGATGAAGACGATGATCCGCGACGCGTAGACAAGATATAGCGCAAGGATTACAAGCGCGCCCATGAGGGCATAGTGAGACAGGGACGAAATGTCCATATATGTGACTCCTGGATTAAATGAGGGAAACCGCTGTGCATGGCGCGTCAGCTTGGGCGGCGCGCTACATCTAAGGTGCTGGCAACATGACCGACCACCTCCCTGAGGTGTGGCTAGAGTCACACTACCGATATGTTCGTCACAAATACGTGACGGGCTCTATGCTCGGATCCGGGGACAACATTGTCAACTATTAGTGACGTATGTCACTATACATTCAATGAATTATCTGGTTCTTCCATGGCCAACCATCCAGAGTTGCAACGGTTCATCCAGAGCTCGATCCGCGCCGAGAAGGCGCGTCAGAATCTGACCTTCGAGGATTTGTCGGCCGCGCTGCGCGCCCGCGGCATCGGGCAATCCGCGACCAACCTAAGCACCAAGGTCGGCCGCGGCGGAATGAGCGCTCAACTGTATGTGGCGATCATGAAAGTGCTGGGCAAGCAGAGAATCGATCTGGACGAGATCGAGCTGCCAAAAATCGAAAGGAAAGCGCTTCGAAGACGCCGAGGAAATGCGGACAAATAGCAATCAATGGCTTCGATTTGTTCCGCGCCTCATACTGGCGACTCGCCAAGATGCATGTCGGAATGCCTCTGATCCATGTGCGCGACAAACCATTGACCGCAGTTTCATGCCACGGCCGGTTTAGTATTGTGCACAATAAATATTCAAGATCTGTCGGCAAATGTCGCTAAGTGAAACAGCAACTCCGCATATTGCTGTTCGTCTGACTTTCAGATCCATTCTGGATTCAGCTGGTACGCAGCGTTTGGGTTGCACTCGGACACGTGACTGTAATTATTTAGCAGATCAATGTGTTGAGTCCGGATTTTGGCCGTTCGAAAGCGGCGGATCTACGGAACGGCGGATCTATGATGGCGGCGAACGCGGATGGCAGTTCTGGACGGGCGCGGGACGAGTGGGGAGCTCGTAACATGGTCGCGGACAACACCGAAGCACCAGTCGCCCCACTTCCGATTGGCACATTGATCGATCGCTACCGGATCGAACAATTCGATGCGCGCTCCGATCACTTTAGTCTGCTGTATCGGGCACGCGACACCATCAGCAACGCCGAGGTTCTGCTCAAGGAATTTGCCCCTGCGGAATTCATGGTGCGCGAAGGTCTTGAGTTGCGCGCGCGCAGTGAAGATGCCCGGCGCACGATTCATTGGGGCTTGCGCGGGTTTGCCGATCAGGCGGCTGGATTGCAATCGTTGCGGCTGCCTCACGTGCTGCAAGTCTTGCAGGTGGTGGAAGCCAATGGAACCGCGTATTACGCCTCAGCGCCTCTGAGCGGTGAAACGCTCGCGGCGCGGCTCGATCGCGAGCAAACACTGCCATCGACCGTGCTACTTCCGCTGGTAGATCAGCTATTGGAGCCGCTGGCGCAAATTCACACGGCCGGCCTGCTGCACTGGGATATACGGCCGGAAAACATCCTGATCGATAGCGACGGTTCACCATGGCTGGTGGATTTCGGTGCGGCGCGCTTCGTCATGCGCTTTAAATTCCGCTCGATCTACAGCGTAGTGATGCCGGGATATGCGCCGCCGGAAGTTTATTCCGCCTCCGCGCGTCCTGGGCCGACGACGGATCTGTACAGTGTTGCGGCAACGATTTACCGCGCACTCAGCGGAGCCGTGCCGGCGGATTCGCTGCGACTGAGTCGTGGCGAAGCAGCATTAACGCCAGCACTTAAGATCGGATACAACAGCTTTCCGTCGGAGTTTCTCAAAGCAGTGGATTGGGGATTGCGCCTCGATGCTGAACAGCGTCCGAAAAGCGCAGCGGAATGGCGCGAAGCCCTGGCGGGACGCGCGCCGGTGCCGGCGCCAAAAATTGGATCTACAGCACCCGTGGCAGCTGCACCGAGAACTGTACCAGCGGCACCCGCGCCGAGAGCTGCATCTCCCGCGCCGGCGGCATCTGCGCCAAAAGCTGGATCTACCGCACCCGTGGTGGCTGCACCGAGAGTCGCAGCTCCTTCGCCAGCAACACCTGCGTCAGCGATCCCTGCGTTACCGATATCCGAGCCACCGGCACCTACGCCAGCGACACCGCCGGACGCAGATGCTGATTATCCGTCGACGCGCACTGCGGATGCCGAGATCGCACTACTGGGACCGGCCCCCGCCTTCCGGCCTCAATCGAAGCCGCTGGGCATGATGATGGTTGCCGGCTGCGCGCTATTTTTGGTGCTCGCGGTTGTTGTGTTCGTGATACACCGCAAGAGCCCCGCGGCTCCCATAACGGTTGCTGAGGGACCAAAGGTGGCAACGCCATCTCAGGCGCCTGCCGCAGCACCCGCACCCGGACCCGCACCCGCGGAACGAGCATCGCCGCCCGCGTCCGCTGCGCCGCACGATCAACTCTTCGCGAGCACTAGCCAGGACGAGATTGTGGCGCGGGCGCAGGCCGCCGACCAGGCGCGGGAGAATGAACGCCTGCGCAAATTGGACGCGGCGAAGGAGCAGGAGAAAGCCCAGCGCAGCGCTGCGCTGCGGACGCAGCAAGCGCCGGCGAACGGCAAGCCGACCTTGGAATCCGGCGTTCAAGCAAATGGAACGGTGCAGCAGCCGGCGGTTCAAGCTGTTCAGACGCCTGTCCAGGCGGCAACCACGCCAGCTTCGAGCACGACACCGAGTCCAAGTGCTGGTGCTCAAGCAAGCGGAACGGCACAGCAGCCGGCGGTCCCAGCCGCTCGGACGCCCGTACAGGCAGCAACTGCGACAATGCCGACGCCGGCCCCCAGCGCTCGCGCAAATGGCACGGCACAGCAGTCTGCGGCCCCCGCCGCGCGGACACCCGTGCCGGCGGCGCCCGCGACGATGCCCGCCAGTACCGCTGTCGCTGAAGCTCCGGCAGTGCGGACTCCACCTTCGCGCGATCCGTCACACCCCTGTGCGGCTCCGCAATATCCCAGTGGAGCCCGGTTCGCGAGCGAAGCCGGGACTTCGGTGGTTGAGCTGTCCATCGACGTCGACGGCAGCGTCACCGATAGCCGCGTCGCTGATTCGAGCGGTTATTACGATCTCGACCAAGCCGCCCGCGCGGGGTTTAGTCGCTGCAAATGGAAACCCGGCATGCTCAACGGCAAACCAGAGGCCGCTCGGCTGTTGGTCAAAATTTCGTGGAAGCTCAAATGAGGGTTTGAGCCTCTGTACAACACGCTCTAGTGGTTCAGCCAGTCAAGATATTTCCTGACACCTTGCTCCACCGTCAGGAATGGCCGGCCATAACCGATCTTGCGCAGCCTGGCGAGATCGGCTTCCGTGAATGACTGATAGCGGCCGACCAGATTCTCTGGAAACGGGATGTATTTGATCGCGCCCTTGCCGTGCCAGGCGATCACCGCGCGCGCGACGTCGTTGAACGGCTGCGAGCGGCCAGTGCCGCAGTTGAAGATGCCGGACTTATTGCGGTTTTCCCAGAACCAGATATTCATCGCGACGACGTCGTCGACATGGATGAAATCGCGCCGTTGCTCACCATCGCCGTAGCCGTCGCAGCCAACGAACAACCTGCACTCACTGTCCTTCATCAGCTGATTGTTGAAGTGGAACGCAGTGCTCGCCATGCCGCCCTTGTGCTGCTCGCGCGGGCCGTACACATTGAAATAACGCAGGCCAACCACCTGCGCACCAAGCTCCTGCCGGCGCACGTATTGGTCGAACTGGAATTTGGAGTAGGCATACATGTTCAGCGGCCGCTCGCAGTCGCGCTCTTCGCGAAATCCGGACGCGCCGTTGCCATACACCGACGCGCTGGAGGCATAAATGAATGGAATGCCGCGCGACTGGCAGAACGCCAGCAGACGCTGCGAGTAACGGTAGTTGACTTCCATCATGAACTTGCCGTTCCACTCGGTGGTGGTCGAGCACGCACCCTGATGGAAAACGACGCTCACAGGCGGTAAATCACCACTGTCGACGCGCGCGATGAATTCGTCCTTGTCGAGATAGTCCGCGATATCAGCGTCCGCAAGATTGCGGAACTTGGTGCCGTCGGTCAGATCATCGACGGCGAGAATATTCGATGCGCCTGTCGCATTGAGTCCCATCACCAGATTCGAGCCGATAAAACCCGTCGCACCGGTTACGACAATCACTTCAGCCTCCGCCAAGAAAATGGGTCCATAACGCCGTCACCTCGCCACGGTGTTTGGTAAAGAGTGCATCATCCGCCAAGCCGTCCTGTTGCTGCAACGCACGGCGATGCAGCCAGCCGCGATATGCGCGCTCCGCTGCCAGCAGCACGTCCTTTTGTGCGATGTCGATCAGACCCGCTGCCGCCAGCGCTTCGAGTTGTCGCCAGTTATCGGTGTATTCGACCAGCGAAGCCCGCGCATGCGCATGCAGCAGGCACAGATACTGGGTCAGGAATTCCGCGTCGATGAGTCCGCCGCTTCCCTGTTTTACATCCCAACGGCCGGGGGTATGCTTCTCGAGGTTCACGCGCATTTTCGCGCGCATCGCGGCGACTTCACCGCGCAATACCTGCGGATCCTGCGGACGTATCAGGACTTCGCGGCGCACCCTTTCGATCGCCGCGCACAACACTGCGTCACCAGCGACCGTACGCGCACGCAGCAGCGCCTGGTGCTCCCATGTCCACGCACTCTCTTGCTGATAGCGCGCGAAGCCGGCCAGTCGGGTGACGACCAGTCCCGAATTGCCGCTCGGACGCAATTGCAGATCGATCTCGTATGCGCGGCCGGCGCCGGTTTGTGCCGATAGCAATTGCACCACGCGCTGTCCGAGCCGCGAAAAGAAATCCGACGCGGCCAGCGCGCGCTTGCCACCGACCGTTGCGGCGTCCGCATCGTCGACGTCGTAGACAAAGACGAGATCGAGGTCAGAACCGTACCCAAGCTCGATGCTGCCGAACTTGCCGTAGGCGATCACCGCGAATCCGGCGGCCGAACCGTCAGCGCGATGCGGCGCGCCGTACTGTGATTGCAGCTGCACACGCGCGTAGATCAGGGTCTGTGCCACGATAGCCTCGGCAAGCCAGGTCAGCCGGTCGCTGACCTGCACCAGCGGCAGCGCGCCGGAAAGATCCGCGGCGGCGATGCGCAGCGTCATCTCCTGACGATAGCGACGCAGCAGATCCATCACTGCTTCGGTGTCGTCAGCGGCAACAAGGCTGGCGAGACGCTGAAGTTGCGTCGCCAGCAACTCGCGATCCGGCGCCTCACTGGCGAGGCGTTCGTCGAGCAGCGTGTCGAGCAACGCCGGCGTCTGCGCGAGCAATTCCGCGATCCACGGACTCGCCGCACACAGACGTACGAGTTGCTGGCGTGCGCGCGGTTGTTCGCGCAGGAGTGCCACATAGGTACTGCGCCCAGCAATCGCGGCGAGCACACGCAATGAGCGGATCAGTGCGGTATCGCGATCCGATTCCTCCGTCACCGCTTCGGCTAGCAGGCCCAGCACAGTCTGCAGGCGCACGCGTGCCGGATCGCCGAGCATGCGCACGAGGCGGGAACTGATCAGTTCCGCGATTGCTGCGGCAACTTCACGTTGACGCGTGAAACCATGAGCCGCGAGTATCGATTCACGCTCCGGGGCTTCGCCATGCCACAAGCGTTCGGCGTCAACACGTACAGCACCGGTTCGGTCGTCTTCGTCCGCGAATAAGCGCCTGAATTCCGCGTGCACGCGACCGCGGACCGCATCGAGCGCCGCGCGCAGCTCTGGTTCGTCGGCGAAGCCCAGAGCAACCCGCAGCGCGTCGCGGGCTTTGTTCTCGCGCGGCAACTTGTGAGTCTGCAAATCGCCATACATCTGGATGGCGTTTTCGCAGCGGCGTAGGAAAACATAGGCGTCGTCAAGCGCGCGTGTCGATTCCGGAGGCAGCAAACCAGCTTCGCCCAGATGGTGCAGCACCGGTCGCAAGCGATTGTCGCGCAACTTCGCATCCTGCCCGCCGCGTACGAGCTGGAACAATTGCACAATGAACTCCAGCTCGCGGATACCGCCGGGACCCAGCTTCAGATCGTCCTCGGCGCCGCGCTTGCGCGCATCAGCGTCAATCATGCGTTTGAGCTCGCGCAGCGCGCCGATCGCGCTGAAATCGAGATAGCGGCGATACACGAACGGCCGCAGCGTTGCGAGCAGAATACGGCCCGCTTCGATGTCGCCCGCGATCGGCCGCGCCTTGATCAGCGCGTAGCGTTCCCACTCGCGGCCGTGCGTCTGGTAATACTGTTCCATGGCGTCGGCAGTGATTGCCAGCGCGCCGACACTGCCGAACGGCCGCAACATGGTGTCCACACGAAATACGAATCCATCCTCTGTCGCGCTGGCCAGCAGTCGCGACGTGTCTTGGGCGAGTTTCGAGAAGAACTCGCCGTTGGTGATAATGGCGACACCGTCGGTTTCGCCTTCTGCGGTGTGGACAAAAATCAGATCGATATCGGACGAGAAATTGAGTTCGCGCCCGCCAAGCTTCCCCATGCCGAGCACAATCGCACGCGCCTCCTTGTTCGTGACGTCGCGTGGTGTACCGTAACGCGCGCTCAACCGCCGCTGCGCCCAGGCCAGCGTCTGTGCACAGCAGGCATCGGCAAGATTGGACAAGTCGCCAAGGGTCTCGTCGAGCGGAGCGATTTCGGCAATTGCGCGTGCGGCGATGCGCGCCATCTCGGCATTGCGAAAGCGGCGCAGTTCACGCATGAACATCGGCTCGTCGCTAAGATTGGCCACCGTCTCGGAAAGATTCCGTTCGACATCCGCAGATGCCAGCGGCGGCTCCATCAACCAGCGCGCCACCAACGTTGCGTCGCTGCGCACGACCGCCGCGACGAACGGGCTTGCAGCGAAAACGCGAGCTGTCGCAGCAACGGCACCCGGATCGATAGGTTCCGAATTCATGACCGTATTATCTCAGGCACAGATGCGCAATGGCGTCTGCAGCGGCACAATGCGGGCCCAATGAACGCGCCGCCTGAGTTTTCGCGATGAGCGCCCAACGCCCGGATGTTCTGATCCTCGGCGGTGGCGTCATCGGCCTTGCCTGCGCTCTGTTTTTGCTGCGCGCGGGCCGCAGTGTCAGGGTGCTGGAGATGAACCGCATCGGTAGCGGCAGTTCGCATGGCAATTGCGGCACGATCACGCCAGGCCTGCTGCCGTTGCCCGCGCCGGGCACCATTGCCAAAGGATTGAAATGGTTGCTGAAGCCGGACGCGCCGCTGCGCATCAAACCGACGCTGAATCCGGAGCTACTTGCGTGGCTGTTCGCCTTCGCAGGCCACTGCAACGCACGCGACTACAGGCGCACCGCGGAGCTCAAGGCGAAGTTGTTGCTCGCGTCGCGTGAACGGCTTGCACAGCTAGTTCGCGACGAAGGGCTCGATTGTGAATTCGAGGACAGCGGCACGCTGTCGGTCTATCGCGATGCCGCTGAGTTCGAAAAAGCGGCACCCGAAGCCAAGCTGCTGCGCGAGCTCGGCGTGCCGGTGCAAGTGCTCGACGGTGCCGCTGCGCGTACGCTGGAACCCGCGCTCAACGATTCAATTATCGGCGCGCACCATCACCCCGGCGATGCGCGACTGCGCCCGAACCGCTATGTTGCTGAACTTGCCCGCGCCGTGTGCGCTGCCGGCGGCGAGATCCGAGAAAACACCGAAATCACCGGCTTTCGCATCGGCAGCAATCGCGTCGAAACCGTCGTCAGCGTTCGCGAAAAATTCAGCGCTGCCGAAATCGTCTTTGCGCTCGGCGCATGGTCGCCGCGCATAGGCAGGCAACTCGGCCTGCGCCTGCCGATCCAGCCCGGCAAAGGCTACTCGATCACCTACGCCCGGCCAGTGCGGGCGCCAACGATTCCGGTGACGTTGAAGGAACGCAGCGTCTGCGTCACTGCCTGGGCCAGCGGCTACCGGCTCGGCAGCACGATGGAATTCTCCGGCTACGACAGCACGCTGAACCGCACACGATTGGACGCGCTCGCCCGCGCCGCCGCCGAATACCTGCACGAACCGGTCGGTCCGAAAATCGAGGAGGAGTGGTATGGCTGGCGGCCGATGACACCGGATGATCTGCCAATCATCGGACGTGCATTACCGCTTGAGAACCTCACACTCGCAACCGGGCACGGCATGCTCGGTGTGAGTCTGTCGGCGATCACGGCACAGCTCGTGACGGAGCTGCTGACCGGTCTGCCAACCACGCTCGCGATCGAACGGTGTGCGGTTACACGCTTCCGCTGAACGCGAATTTCATAGCACCGGCTTCGCATTTTTTGCTTCTTGAAACGTCCGCATCGCAGGCGGCGTGCGTCATCGCTCGAAACAAGGAAGTTGGTGAAGCAGCCGTTCGTCGTTTCAGATCCGCCATTCAGTCTCTGCGGCCGCATTCCCGAAATCTCAGTGGATACGAATCCGGAAAGAGCGAATCGATTCGCACTATTTCGCTGGCGGCGCGCATACGGTACCTCCCGCACCGTTTGAACTGTGGCCAAGTCTCAAAATTGTGCGCGCCATCACCGACCGTCGTCTGGGCGGCCACCTTTCATCGATCCACCCCCGATCCTCTATCGAAGAACCTGAAATTGTGTCCCGGCAAGCCGCTATGGGAGATGGGCGAGCAGGACGGGGTAAAGCCGCGCGCGCCGCATCGGGGCACATCTGTGGTTTTTAACGACACCAACAGGGGAAACCAATGAAGCAGAGAAATCGGGCATGGCACATCGCGGCCGTAGCGATGCTGATCGCGGGAATCGCAGGCTGTGGCGGCGGCGGAAGCAGTTCTTCATCCAGTACACCGGTGGGACATATCGCGGGAGTTGCGACACCGAGCAGCGTCTCGGTCGTGACCGCTAACAACGCGCAATAACAACGCCTCACTCCGGGAGTATTCCAATGTCACCCAAATTCTCGTTGCCGGGAAAAATTTCCCTGGCCGCCCTGTTCTCGTATTCGGCAACCGCCATCGCCGCGCCAGCCGCCGATTCGGCGTATGTCACTGATCCGCAGCAGAGTCACGTCGAGGACGCCACGTCTGACGGTATCCAGCAAGTGAACAATATCACTTGTTACATGAGCTCAATGCGGCCCGACGCACTAGTGAACGATGGTCCGTACATCGCACTGATTGACCAGAACAAGTGCGATTCCAGCTCACAGTCGAGCGCATCCAACGGCGGCTCCACCAGCGACGGCTCGCAGGCCGCGAATTATCAATCCACTGTGGTTAATTCGACGCGTGCTTCGCTCAATGATCCTATGATCGCCGGCATTTGGGTCGACCAGAGCGATGGAGACAGTGGCCACGGTACGATCTATGTTCACTTGAGCGCGACGCAGGCACCCAGCAATACCAATCCCTACGGACAGTTCCGTCTCGATTTCTGCGGTCTCATGGACGCGAATCCTGGTTCGTGCTCCATGCGCGGTTTCATGGAAGGCGCTGATGGCAGCCTCAAGTTCTATCAAGACGAGCAGCGCGGTCCCGGGCAGGCAAGCAATACGGCATTGGAGTTGAGCAGCGTCGGCACCACTTCCGGTTCCGGTGGCCTGACCACGATTCAAACTGACAGTGGAACAACAGTAACCACCAGTTACCTGTTCGCCTACGATCAGAACAACTTCCTGCGCGGTGATCAATGCTTCAGTCGCGACGCGAGCGATCCAGCTACGGGCATGTCAGTGTGGAGCTATGGCCTCTACAACTCCAGTTCCGGCGCCCGCGTCAACCTCAACTCGGGCTTCCCGATCCAGTACACGTCCAACGGCCAAATGTTCCAGGGATTCATGGGCTACTGGGGATTGTCGCTGCCGCAGGACGCGCTGGCCACATTGACCACCGGTTCCACGGTGCAAAAGGTGGACTACAACAATAATTCGGCGCCGACACTAACCAACTACAGTGTAGTGCTCGCCGGCGGTAAGTTGACTAAGTACACGCGCAAGGCCACCACGCTGAACGCGATCGATCAGATCGAAATCGACACCTGGGTTAATGACGCAACGAACCTGTACGCGGGCGCGCCGTCCAATACCCAATATGAAATCCACTGGGATGATGCTTCCGGCATGTTCGTTGTGGATGCGCAAATGAACTGCGGCCAGAACGGTTGCCAGGCGCATACCCTCGACACGCCGCAACCGGTTGATCCAGCGTTCTGGAAGCAGGCACAGAACGGCGTGCAGGGCTTCTCGCAATCGCTCGGTGGCGACGTGTTCGTGGATCTCAGCAATGCCAACGCGCCGATCGTCTCTTCGGTGGTGCCGGTCGTGTACCACGCGCAGAACATTGTCTATCCGGCGGATATGCCAGCAACCTTGTATTGCGTCCAGAACTGTCAGACCGCGACCTCGCTGCAGGCATTCTTTACGCAGGGATCCAGCGCGAGTTCTCCATACACAAGCAGCAGTTTCAACAACTGGAATCCGTCCTCGGCTTATGTCACCTACAGCAGCGACACGCAGAGCGCCGTGCTGACCAGTGGCGGCCAGGCAGCGGTGTTCACGAACGCGAGCGCCTATCAGCAGTCACCCCAATATCAGGGTGGGGTGCGTAGTGGACCGTTGTTCGACGACCTCACCACCGCGGAATGTAATCCGGGTACAGCCGGCAGTTACTGCTATTACAAATCCAGCGACCTCGATCACTATTACGTATGGGAAACCGGGCCGAACAACTGGAATCAGTTCGCTGGGGTCACGGATTCGAACAACGGTTTTGTGATGTTCGATCCGCCACTGCAGGTCACTTACAACGTACCAAACGCTTCCGCTTACGGCCAGTACGCCGGCAAGTCGATCGTTCTTCAGTACGGCGGTTTCGGCAATCTGTGGGGCATTCCGGGCAACTGCGTGTCCAGCCTGACCAATCAACCGGCCAGCTGCGATGCCGGCAATAATGTCCGTTATGTGCCGCAATTCGCTATCCCATATGACGCGACACTGGGTACAGTCAGCGATGGCAGCAACACGTATTTGGTGAAGTGGCTCGATCGGGAAATCCGTTTCGCGAGCAAATCACTGTCAGCGTGCAGCGCGCTTACGCTCCCGTCCCAATCCGACATTACACTGCCAACATCTGCGGACCTGAAGAATCCTTCCGACCCGGCCTCAGACATTTACATCGGAAGCAAACCGGTTGTCACTGATGCGCCGCGCGTGATTCAGGGCGAGGTCATGTACTGACCGGCTGAATTCGGGACCGTGGCGCCAATCCGCGGTCCCGTCTTTCGCGACTCCCACATTACGTCCGTGTAAACATTTAGGCCCCGCAATTGCGGGGCCTTTTTACTGTTTCAGGAGCAACGGAGCCGGCAGTCCCTGCGGACGTCGACCATATTACTGTTTACGCTTGGTGACGCGCGCGTGCACTCGACTGCGCCCGCCGCAGCGCTACAAATTCCATCACTCCCCATAATACGGCGCTACCCACAGCCATGGGAGGATAGGGCTTAATATTGCGAACGATTTCGAGCATGGTCACTTCTCACCTGCCGCCCGCTTCCGATAAGCCGGAAAAAGGGCCGATGTCACAGCTTAACAAGTGACTGTGACATGGCAGTGGCGGATTCGTGACGATGCGCACCGTCCGTCAGCCAGACGTCAACAAGGTGAAACATTAACCCGATATGGTAAATGGTTATCCCATTCATAACGCGCCGAGTGATCGCCAAAGATCTGCCCGAGCTGATCGAGCTTCAACGCCTTATCGACGAAGGTCGTCCGCAGCTGCAGGCGCGCATCGTATGCGAGGCGCGGGCGGGCGATCAACATTTTCCCGTCCACGCCTTGACGCTTGGTAATCCGTCGCCTGACGTCCCCGCGGTGGGGTTCTTCGGCGGTGTGCATGGACTTGAACGCATCGGCGCGGAAGTGGTTATGGCGTTCGTGCGCAGCTTGGTGATGCGTCTGCGCTGGGACACCGTATTGCACCAGCACCTGCTAGGTGTGCGGCTGGTATTTATGCCGCTGGTGAATCCGGGTGGCCTTTGGCTGCGGACGCGCGCCAATCCGGGTGGCGTGGATCTCATGCGTAATGCGCCTATTGAGGCAGCTGAGCAAGTGCCTTTCCTGCTCGGAGGACACCGCATTAGCCCCAGCTTGCCTTGGTATCGAGGCAACCACGGTGCGCCGATGGAAATAGAAGCTGCCGCGCTATGCGCGTTGGTCGAAGAGGAGCTGTTGACCCACCGCTTCAGCCTCGCCGTGGATTGCCATTCCGGTTTCGGCATGCACGACCGCATCTGGTTTCCCTACGCGCATACCACTACACCGATCAAGCATCTCGCGGAGGTCCACGCGTTGCGGGTGATCTTCGAGCAAACCCATGCCCATCACCCGTATGTGTTCGAGCCGCAGAGTCATCAATATCTCACGCACGGCGATCTCTGGGACCATCTCTACTTGCGCGCGAGCAGCGATCCCGATCGGATTTTCTTGCCGCTCACACTGGAAATGGGATCGTGGCTGTGGATCAAGAAAAATCCGCGCCAGCTCTTTTCGCGCCACGGCATCTTCAATCCGCTCATCGCGCACCGCCAGCAGCGTGTCATGCGCCGTCACATCGCGCTGCTGGATTTCCTCACGCGCGCCGCGAGTGGTCACCCGCTCTGGCTGCCGACCGGCGAGGCACGTGAACAGCACCAGAAACAGGCCATGGCACGCTGGTACGGCAAGGCGAGGCAATGAGCCGAGCGACGCCGTGGATCTTCCTGCGCGGTCTGACGCGCGACAGTCGTCATTGGGGAAGCTTTCCGCAGATGTTCCGCCAGCAGATTCCGGATGCCGAAGTGGTGGCGCTTGACCTGCCTGGCAATGGTTACCTGCATGGTGAATCCAGCCCGTCGGGCGTGGAAGCCATGGCGACTTGGTGTCGCGAGGAATTACACCGGCGCGGCATTCCGCCGCCGTGGAACGTGCTGGCCATGTCACTCGGTGCGATGGTCACGATCGCCTGGGCGGCCCGCTATCCGCAGGAACTGCAGGCCTGTGTGTTGATCAACACTAGCGTGCGACCATTCAGTCCATTTCATCATCGGTTACGTCCGGCAGCCTACCTTCCAGTGCTGCGCATGATCTTCACCACTCCTGGCGCACGTATCTGCGAGGAAACGATTCTGCAGCTGACTAGCCGGCGGTTGGATCGCACTCGCACTGTGCTTGATGACTGGGAGCGGTGGCGGTTGGAACAACCGGTATCTCGCGCGAATGCCTTGCGCCAGTTGCTTGCAGCCGCGCGCTTCTGTGCGCCGGTAACCCCCCCCTCGACACGTCTGCTAGTGCTGGCCAGCGCACAGGACGGCTTGGTCGACACACGCTGCTCGCGACAACTCGCAAACGCATGGCAATGCGACATCGCCGAGCATCCTGACGCGGGACATGATCTTCCGCTCGATGATGGTGCGTGGGTAACCGCAGAGGTACGGCGCTGGCTGTATAGCTAGGGCCTGTTAACACTGATTTTGATCGCTGCGTTGTCGCCCAAAGGGGCGCCAGGCAAGGCGCGGCGAGCGAAGTGTGGTCACTCCACATGAGCGAGGCGCAACGCGGCATGGCGCCCTTTTGGGCACAACCCGGAGGGACGGGACCGTATGGGCACAGCGCCACGTCTCTCACTCCTCATGTACTTCAAGTACACCACGTCGTTCGTTCCTTGCGCTGTGCCCGTACGGTCTCCGTCGCAGCGATCAAAATCAGTGTTAATAGGCCATAAATCGCATTTCTCACAAAGGTCGCCGGAGAAACCCGACACCTTTATAAACAACCCGACTCAAAGACCGCGGTGCGGCCATGTGCACGGGTTCTCCTGAGACCCTGCGAGAAATGCGGCCTAGCAGCCTGTCGGACTTACTTTCTGATCTTTGAGTACCACTTCGGCTCGTTATGGTGTTGGACCACGCTGATTGGAAATGGACTTGATGTATTTTGATGGTGATGAAATCGATTCCATGATTCAATTCCAAACAAGTTCAATCAGCACCCCAGCGGAGAGACCGTTCGCTCCTCCATTAAGCTCTTGGTTCAAGGCTCAAAGACCACTCCTTGTTCCGCTGTATATATCGGGTTTTGAAGCCCTGTAATATAAAATGATATCGCGCATAAAGTATTGTCAGAAGCTGTATTGGCCTCTGTTCCGAATGGCTGGAGAAGACGGATGGGGCAAAATATGCTGAAGTACCAACTATCGTATGTATACTTCCACAAAGCCCCGCAGGTCAGGCGAACTTTCATAAATTCTCAATACGGAACACAATCGCTACCTCGGAATCCACCGACCGCCATCAGAGGCCCGCTATGCCGATAAAGAAGAAGGTGAAAGCGAAAGCGAAAGCAGCCGCTCCTGCTCCGTCGAAAAAGGTTGTCGAAACAACTAAGCCCCCCATCCGCCGCCGCGTTGGCGGAGTTCGAAAGCGGATATTGAAGCTTCTCGCCAGTGGTCCGAAGACGCGCGCGGAATTATTGAAGCGCGGAAAGTTTTCGGATGCCGCGCTTTATCTCAACCTGAAGTCGCTGCGCGATGAGCAACTCATCGCAGAGGACACGGCGACGCGCAAGCTGCGTCTGGCATCGGCGACAAAGCCGCTGGAGGGTGTGGTTGTCGAAAAAGCAGCCGCTTCCAAGCCATACAAAGCTGGCCGCGCCAAGACATCGCTGCCCGTTCATGTGCCACGGGAGTTGCACGCAGCGCTTAATATGGTGCTGATCCGGCTGTCACCGATCAAACGTTCTAGAGAAAAGCTGACAGTTCTCCAACAGCTCGCGCGTACCACTCCAGCACCGGTGTCGGAGATTCTGAGTTCGCTGATCGACGATGTCGTACGGCTGTCGACTGTCACCAGGGGATAAGGCACCGGTCGAAGGGATGATCCGCGGCGCTATTCATATGGAGTCGGCCGCGGATCATCGATGATTTCTCGAAAATTGCTCAACCTCACCCGACGAGGTGATAGCGCTGTCGTGCGTTGAGCAGGGCAGCGTCCGTGCAATGTGCGCGGGTTCGTCGCCCGAGAGGGCACATCGACGGGGTGAGGTTGCGCCTGAGAATCTGGAAATCACCGGTTTTGAGTTTGAGCGCGACGGTGTGGGCGGTGCACCACTGTCCAGTGGGCTTGATCGCATATGAAACTTCAGGTTCGGCTGAGAAACTGATCGAGGACTACCCCGAAGTCTTCGGTTTGCCACAGGTTCAGAACCGTGGTCATCATGTGAAGCTGTACACGCGCGGTTTCATTCGCCTTGAATCGCGGATCGAAACGGCTTTCCATCTCGGCAAGCTCGGGTATTTGTGCCTGAATGAGTGCGGGCGCGTCCATTAGCCATGCGAGCCCCATCATTGCTACGAACAGAAGCAAATGGAATTTCAATTCCTGAACATCAAGAGCCGGCCCTCCGCAGCGATGAAATTCCGCCACGAAGAGCGCCAAGAGCTCAGCGAGACTTTTATCCCAGAGCTCAGTTTCTGCCGCACTCAAGGCACCAAAGATTGCCAGTGCGATATTCATTTGACCGACACGGCCCCAATCCATAAGACCACATTCGAGCTCGCTGTGAGCATCGCGCCAAAACCATGCGTTATCGACATTGGCATTCCAGTGACACAGGGCGATGAACTCGGGCCTGCTGTGCAGAAACTGTTTGATAGCGAGTTCGTGTTTTAGATAACGCGGGACCTCGTCCGCAAGCTGCGAGAGGAACGCTGAAGAAGTAATGTTCCGGGGCAGGAGCTGTGGAAAGTTGGCAGAAAACTCGGAGAACCTGGCTACTCTGTTCAGCAGTTGTTTTTCTGTGTAGCGGATGCGATCACTTGCGGACGCTTTGTTCTGATCGAACGGAAATTGCCGGGAAACACTATCTGGAAGGCGACCCGCTTTGTGCGTTCCCGCAAGTCTGGCAACGGCTTTGAGCAGAGCCCGGTAGTGTTCCAACTGCTCCGGCATTTCGTAATCCAGGCACTTCTCGTAAGGACGCTCGATTCCACCTGTCCCGAACCCAACACGCTGAGTGATCAAAATGCCGGTGCCTGAGTCCTGATGATAATCAGCGAAGAGACACGCGGGTACGGCGATCGGAAACCCTGGAGTTCTCGACAGCAACGCGAACCGCACTTCCGACTCCATTTGATTCTTCGATCGGTCCCGAATTGCATCACCGAAGTCGCGCGAGAACTTCACGAATAGCTCGGTGTGCAAGTCAGGGGCCGGCTTTTCGTACGCGACCGATAACAGCAGCTTGCTGCCCGTGCTGCCGCCAGGGCATGCCTCAAGTTGAGTGATTCGCGTGACTCGGTTATCTGCTTCCAGCGCGCCGGTAGCGTGGAACGCCTTGTTGAGAAAAGACTCTCCTCCGGCCCGTAGGGATTCGCTGTGCGCGGGAATCTGCAGGCCCAGCATATCCCCTGGGACCCATTCGGAATCGACCATGAATTCTCCACTCGTGTTCTTCAATATAGCGCACAAGCTGAAGAGCTTGAGTCCAGAAGCGCGCACAACAGACGCGGTCGTAGAGCAGCTGGGGCGTCGTAGTAAGATTGATGGCCAATCAAAGTGGGCGAAGACAGGCTTGCAAGAGCGCTTGGAAAACAAGACACTCTTGTATTGCAATATCGTGGTTGGTATGAAGGCCTCTTGTGTGGCTGGAAACGTTGGTAGTGCGGCATTTCTGCAGCACTTTAGGCCCTCGGGCCCTTGGCTTTTAGAGGTTCACGGATTTCAAGATAATGACGTTGCGGAAAGAGACTACCGGTCCCGTTCACATTGAGATTAAGGTTGCGCCCGATGTGCTTGCTGCTATTCAGCACGCGGCCGAACTTCGGGGGACCGATGTCGGCGAGTTCATTTCGGCTGCGGCCCGGGACGCTGCCCAGAAAGCGATCGCCGGAGTTGAAACTCTTCGACTGCCGCATGAGGCGCAGGAACAATTTGCGGCGCTGCTGCTGACCCCGCCGGACCATACGCCCGCGCTTGCACGGGCCTTCGCGCGTCATCGTTCGATGATTGTGAAGTGAGTCGGTAAGCGTGTTTCGCATCGAACAATTGGCGGATATCCACGAGCGGTCGCAATTCGCGAGTGGATCGGCACCGCTGGATCGCTACCTTCGCCAGCAGGCATCGCAGGACATTGAACGCGGAGATGCTGCATGTTTTGTCGCCGTCAACGTGGAGACTCAAGAGGTAGCCGGCTATTACACGCTCATGGCTACCAGCATTACGCTCGATGCCGTGTCACCGGAAGCGACGAGGAAGCTGGCCCGCTATCCAGTAGTGCCAGTCACGCTGCTGGAACGGCTCGCAGTCGCCAGCATCTATCAGGGCATCGGGCTCAGTTCCGTTTTGCTGAGCGACGCACTGATTCGCACCACACGCGCGGAGATCGGGATGTTCGCCATGCTCGTCGATGCCGGCGACGCGGCGGCGCAGCGATTTTGCGAGCACTATGGACTCGTGTTGCTGTCCGGGGGAGCGCAGCGTCGAATGTGCCTTCCGATCGCGACTGCGTTGCGTCAGTTAGTGTGAGTGACGCCTGCGGATGGATGTGCGACGGCGTTCTGCATCACAAAAGCCCAGTAACTATTTACAAGCTGACGGCCTCGATTGCCCGGATGTTGCCTCGTCACGCTTCAAAAGATTTCGCGCACCCAGTTTTGTCCGGATTTCTTGGGTCGTCTGTAGCTGGTGTCCGGCTGACGCGGCGGCAAATCCATTTCCATCGGGCGCAGATCCTTGTATGGAATCTGGGATAGCAGGTGCGCAATGCAGTTCAGTCGTGCCTTCTTCTTGTTGTCCGCGTTGACGATGAACCAGGGCGTCTTCTTGCGATCGGTGTGCTTCAGCATCATATCCTTGGCCATTGAATATTCGACCCAGTGCTTGCGCGCTTCGATATCCATCGGACTGAGTTTCCAACGCTTGATCGGATTGCGCATGCGTTCGATGAAGCGTCGCTCCTGTTCCTCATCGTTGACCGAAAACCAGTATTTGATCAGGTGAATGCCTGAGTGCACGAGCATCTCTTCGAACAGCGGACAGGAGCGCAGGAATTCTTCGTATTCGGCGTCCGTGCAGAAGCCCATCACGCGTTCGACGCCCGCGCGGTTGTACCAGCTGCGATCGAACAGCACGATCTCGCCCGCCGCCGGCATATGCTGAACGTAGCGCTGGAAATACCACTGCGAACGCTCGCGCTCGGTCGGTGTCCCCAGTGCAATCACCCGGCACACGCGCGGATTCAGGCTTTCTGTGATGCGCTTGATGACGCCACCCTTGCCGGCAGCATCGCGCCCCTCGAAGAGTACGCATACCTTAAGCCCCTGCACCCGGACCCATTCCTGCAGCTTCAGCAGTTCAAATTGCAAGCGGACGAGTTCGTCGAGGTATTTGTAATTCTTTTGCGAGCGGCCGGGTGGCTTGCTGTCACCCAGTACATGCCAGCGCTCCTCGATGGTCGTGACCTCGCGCGCATCGCGCAGAAGTTCGCCGTCAACCTCCGATATGACCTTCCTCGCTTTGGATTTTCGCTCGGCTTTCATTGCGTCCTCCTTGTCCGCGGATGATATTTTGCCAAGCTACCACTTTATTTGGATGGTTTGGTTATTTTTACCGTGTTATTCAATTCTCGTCATTTCCCATCGGACCGGGGTTTGGAGAAGCATTTCGTGCAATGGCTCGTGCCGGGCGGACGCGCAAGCTGGCGATTGGCCACAACACCTTGTTGCCGCATCGGATCCGGTTAAGCGCGGGCAGAAGCCTTTGGACAGAGCACCCGTTTTACGGGTTCGTATACACGTCGCTGCCGAAACCTTGCAGGCCAGCCTGTCCTGCGTACCCGAGGTAGCCGAGGCCGAATGTGCTTTCAATGCTATTCAGCAGCGAATAGTGGTTGTATGCCGTATTGGAAACCGTGCCGGGCCTAATGAACGGAGATAGCAGCACGGCGCCGGTTTTGCCGCCGCCGGGACCGGACCTTCCTGGCTTTTTCGTGTTCGGGCCCGTCGGTTCGTTGCAGCATGCGCTGTTATCGTTTTCCGCCTCATCGAACATGACGATCAAGAGGCCGTCCGACTGATACGCGGGTGATTGCAGGATTTGCGGTACCCATTGCTGCAGAAACGCGTCTGCTTGTGGCAGGCCACCGGCATCGCCGTTCTTACAATTCGTGTCGTGGCCATCGTTGCAGAGGTTCGGGGTGATGAACACGAAATTCGGCGTCGTGGCGATCCGTTGCAAATCGGTGCCCAGCGCCGTCAGATTGACCACGTGCTGGTCGCAATAGGTCTGGTTATCGATGACGCTGTGAAAGTAAACGAATGGATCGTGGCGCGTCGCATACTGATCCTTTGCTTCGGCGGACTGGGTATTATCTTTGGCACCGATTTTTGGATGACCGCAGGTCGCCGATTCCCGCGAAGGGTCATTGCCCATGTCTTCCATGTATCCCTTCCAGTTGAAACCGGCGGTGTCGAGCTGACTGGCGAGGGTTTGTACGCTGGTTGGATAGACGCAGCCGCTGCCAGCTGGAATGCCTGGTTCGCCACCTGATGACTTGGTGTTGAAATCGGTGAAATAAGAACAATCCGCCTGAGTTTTCCTATTTGGGGGCTGGCCGCTGATCATCGCGATGTAGTTATCGAGGCTGTGATGCCCGATGCCGTAGTAATTCGGCAGATAGGCGCCCATGCCAGTCAGCGTCTGGGCGAGAAATGGGGCTGACGAATGCGCACCAAAAGTGGTGCTACCGTTTTCGTTTTCCAGCACGATGATGAAAACGTGTTTCACCGGTGCGGGACTGCTCGCGGTGGCATCGGTAGTCGCGCCGCATCCCGATACGATGCCGATGGCTGCCGCAATGTGGAGAACGCGTTTAACCTGGCTGCATAGATGTTTCATGACAAACCCCCGTTTTTGGGTGACGACTGCATTGCGCCGTCAAGAAAGAGCTTTATTTTTTTGTTATGCCAACTGATCTTCGAAGACCTTTATACGCGCCGCGCGTTTGCGGCGCCATAGTCAATAATCACGGCCAATATGCTGCGCATTGCAATTTTGGGAAGGCGGGAACGTTGGTCGGCCATCCCTGAGGCGTCCTTCCCGGCCGCTCGGCTGTCAGCCGGCTCGTTCTTGACAGGCGCTCGTCGCGTCCAGAACAATACCCGACTCTTCCGGTTAGATGCCGGTCAGATGTGTGGATCGCCGGGAGGGGTACTCAAGCGGCCAACGAGGGCAGACTGTAAATCTGCTGGCTTACGCCTACGTAGGTTCGAATC
>CAZOOK010000001.1:107967-341940 GCA_964581385.1 uncultured Salinisphaerales bacterium | reverse complement strand
ACACGTAAATGCCGTAGTCGACGCCGATGCCGACGGCGAGCGCAACAACCGGCAGCGTCGCTACCTTCATACCGATGCCAAGCACCGCCATCACGCCGTAGGCCATCCACGACACCAGTGCCAGCGGCAACATAATCGCGACGATACTGCGCCACTCGAAAAAGGATAGATAAACGCAGGCAACGATCGCGAGGTAAACGTAGATCAGAATACGCTTTTCGAGATGTTCGACGATCTGATTCGATGCGGCCATCACGCCGACGGGTCCGGAAGCCAGCGCGAAGTTGACCGGGCACAGCTTATCCATGCCGGCCAGTTTGGTATGAGCGTCATCAACTTTCTTCTGCAAGGCGACGACCTCTGGATCACTCGCAATCTTGTCGTCGGTCAAGCCTTTCTTGTGAAGGTCGGCGCTCAGCAGATCCAGGTGCACGCGCTGGATACCAATCTCGCGCCGGGTCGCGGTCTTCTCGCCGCAGTAGTTCGCATCCACTTCGGAATGCGACTGGAAGTACGCGGCGGCATTCTCGCGGTTGAATTTTTCAACGGTATCGACGACGCGATTGATCGTGGTCGCGCGGTGGTCGTTGAGGAACGCCCAGATCGGCATTGCCGAACAATTTGGATTGAGCATGCCGGTGGGCGGTGTGACCGGCGTGATCGCCTGCACCATTGCGTCCTTGTCGCGCGGCAGCACTTTGAACTTCGGGCTGCCTTCGGTAAATAGTGAATAGAGTTTCTTGGCGAAGAACGGCAGCGACAGCGTGGACTGCACGCCGGGCGTGTTGCGGAGTTGCCACTCCAGATCATCGATCTGCGTCATGACGCCGAATTGCGTACAAGCGTCCGGATCGGTCTCGGAGATCACTTTGATGAGGTCGCTGCCGAGCGAGAAATTGGAGACGATGACAGCGTTGTCTTTGTTGAAGCGCGAGTCCGGCAATAATTCCGGCACGCCGGACTGGCTATCGCCGATCTGCAGATCCTTGCCTTTCTGCAGACTCCAGCCGAGCAAGCCGATACTCAATGCGATCGCGATCACTGCCGGCAATGGACGCACCATGTTCGATACTGCGTGACGCCAGAGTCCGTCGAAGATGGCATCGCGGCGATCCTGTTTGACGCGGAATGCTTTCATATCGCCGACGTCGACCACCGTCAGCCAGATCGGCATCATGACCTTGTTGGTGATAATGATCGCGCCCATGCCGAGACAGGCGTTTAACGCCATTTCCTGAATAATCTCGATCGGTATCAACGCGATCATCGCGAAGCCGGCGACGTCGGTCATGATCGCCATCGTTCCGTAGATCGCAAGCCGCCGCCAGGTATTCAGGGAGGCGTCAAAACTGTTGCGGCCGTTCTCGGAAATTTCACCGACCCAGGCATTGACGTACTGCACGCCATGGCTGACCGACACCGCCAGAATCAGGAACGGCACCAGAATCGCGAATGGATCCAGTCCGTAGCCGAACAGCCTCAGCAATCCAAATTCCCAGATCACCGCGGTGATCGAGCACACCATCGGCAGCAGTGCCAGCCGAAACGACCCGACGTACCACCACAGCAGCAGCATCGTCATCACCAGCGTCAGTGCGAAGAACAGCACCACGTTTTGCGTCTCGGCGATGACGTCGCCGATGACCTTGGCGAAGCCGATGATGTGAACTGAAATATCCTGATCCTGGTATTTCTCACGGATTTCGGATTCGAGCCGCTTGGCGACGTCGCCATAATCGAGCCGCTTGCCGGTGACCGGATCGACTTCGAGCAGCTGCGCCATCACCATCGCGCCGTGCTGGTCCTTGCTGACGAGGCGGCCGATGATGTCGGCCTTGCCAACGTTCGCGCGAATCTTATCGAACATCTCCGGCGTCGGCTTGTAGTTCGACGGAATCACGTTGGCGCCGAAGAAGCCGCCCTCGACTACTTCTATGAAACGCACATCCGGCGTGAACAGCGACGAGACGTGCGAGCGATCTACGCCCGGCAGAAAGAACACAGCGTCCGTGACCTGCTTCAGGCGCGTGAGGAATTTCTCGTTGTAAATGTCGCCATTTTTGTTTTCGAGCGCGACCAGGACCAGATTGGCGCCGCCGAAATCCGCCTCGTACTGCTTGTACACCTGCATGTACGGATGGCCGAGCGGAATCGACTTGTCGAAACCGGCATCAGGCTGGATATGCGAAGCCTCGATCGCCAGCAGAGCCGTCAATAGCAGCAGAATGCCCGCGGTCAGCCAACGCCGTCCATAGATCAGCGGTTCGATACGCCTCAGTATGTTGTTGGCCCGAGTAAGGGCTTTGGACTGACTCATGCGTAATTTTCTCCCCGCTCGCGGTGCGGAATTATTTGATCGCAGGAACCTGGCGGATGCCCGATTCACCGACAAGGACCAGACCGGACTTCCACCGCGTTATAGCGGATAGTGTGGAATCCACGCCGCCATCGACCGACTCAACCTTTCCACTTCGCGTATCGGCGATGACGATCGTGCCATTGAGCCCGGCCATTGCGACGCGGCCATCACCAGCGGAGGCACAACCGAACAGAGAATCGCTCGTACCGGTGTCGAGCTTCTGCCATTTCGGCACGGCAATATCAGCCGCGAACCACGCATTGCCGCGCAGACCACAAACCGCAACACCGCTGTCGCCGACGGGTACCGACCCAAAAAATGTGCCCTCGTAGGGCGATTTGAGCTTGGCCCAGGTTGTGCCGCCATCAATCGACAGCCCCAGCAAGCCCTGCTCGCCGGTGATGAACAGATTGCCATTGCCGAGCTTGCGCATACCAAACAGATGCAGGTTATCGGCGAGAATCTCGGGTGCCTCCACCGTGCTCCAGTGCGCGCCACCGTCGGTGGTTTTTTCAAAAAGACCGAATGCACCGACGGCGAAGCCTTTGCTGGCATCGACGAACAACACGCCCAGAAATGGCTTGTTCAATTCAGGCTGAAAATTTTGGAGCGTCCATGTGCCGCCGCCATCCGCCGTATGCAGAACGGTGGCGTCATGACCGACCGCCCAACCCTGTTCGGCATTAGCGAAGGACACCGCTGTAAGCGTGGAACGCACCGGGGTTTCGACTTGTTTCCACTGCTCGCCGTCGTCGGACAACAGAATCTGGCCGCGACTGCCGACAGCGACCAGATGATCGCCGGCATGCTGCACATCGAGCAGCAGGCTGCGCGCCGCGTTCGGCATGATCTGCGCGGGCAGCGGTTTGACAGCCGCCCCGTCTTCGGCAGCCGCTGCTGCACATATCATCAGTGCAGATAACAACGCACACAGAATCCCACGCGATCCGACTCTCATCCTCCGCCCCCGAACTGCCGAACGGCTAATAATTAAGCTGAAAAATCCGCCTGGCATGCGGCGAAAGTCCCCCGGCTTTCCCCGCAGCGCTCCTCCAACGCACTACGCACCCGTAGAAGCGGATGCAACCAGATCGCAGCAAGCCGGAACTTGTCTTCAACATTCCCGCGAGCTTCGACAGGCTTCACTGAACGTAAGTTCGAGATTTGAACAGACCGGAGATAGCGAAGCAAGTAAATTAGTGATCATTCACCACATGAACCGCCATTGCGGCATATTTTCCCTGAGAAATTGCTTAAAAATACCTGGGCCTGTCGTCAAATGATTTGATCGTTGCCACCAAAGCATTTGACGACAGGCCCCAAAGCCCCCCAACTTGCACGTGAACGAAATCAACGTCCGCAAAAAAAGGCCCCGCATACGCGGGGCCGAAATCAGGTTTGTGCCGTCACCCGATCAGCGCTTATCAATGAGAGCAGGCCGGCATGACGGTGGCGGGATCAATTTCAGATTCGTCATCGGTGGGCATGAAAGCATCAAGGGCGACAGGTTGCGCCGTTTCGCAGGTGCTTTGGTCGATTTCGGACAATGCCAGCGCCGAAACGGTGGTCGGCACCGGCTCGGGGCCGCCGCTATTGTTGCCGCTACTGGCACTATTGCCACTGCTCCCGCCGCCGCAGGCCGCGAGTATCGCGGTGACGGCGGCGATCCCCAGCATGGGTAATCTTTTCATTTCCGATCTCCAGGTCATTGGTCTGAGGGCAGGCCATTGGCGCCGTTCGGGGAGCCGGGAGTCGGCGCTTTCAGATAAGGAAACTGCGCGTCGAAATCGGCATCACTGAGCGTGGTGCCGTCGGTATAAGCAGGATGGGAACCATCATTTTTCCGGTTTGGATCGGAACTGCCGAGCAAGGCGCCTTCGACTACGCGTAGCTCAACGTCCACGACATCGTCGCCCGGACGGCGGCCGTTCGGGAAACCGGCCGGATCGCATCCGGGATTGGAGACGCTCAGGACACCGTCATTGGTGAAGCACAGCAGCGCACCGAGGTTATTCTGGCCACCAGCTGCGGTTGCGGGCAGTGCGACGTTGAGCCGCAACATTTCAGCCGGAGTAACGTGTGCGGGCTGATTCACACCGGACACACCAGTGAGAAATGCGGCGACGATGTCGTTTCGCGGTGTCGGCGGCACCTTGGCAGCGTCGCCGAACAGCGCGTTGAGCAGCACTGGCAGTGTCGGATTCGTCACATAGGCGGCGAACTGCGCATCGTCCTTGGGTTCGCTGCCGTTGAAACGGTCCTTGTCGGTGATGCCAATCACCAATTCGTTGACAAGGGGAGAAGACAAGCGCGAAACCTGCGTCCAGGCCCCGCCAACGATTTCCGGTCCGACCAGCGTGGAGCCCGTCTGCGGAGCACTCGGCTTGGCGTTGAGAATTCGGGCCTGGCGCAGGCTGGCGGTGGTCCAGGCTCCGATCACCGGAGTCTGCGTGTGGCTGGCGTCGAGCCCGTCTGCTGTGAGGCAGGCAATTGGGACTTCGAGCGCGAGGGTGGTGATGTTCTTGTCACCGACCGTGTTGGCGGCGCCGTTTACTGCACCCAGTGGATTCAGATTGACCAGATCGAACACTTCGCCAAGATTGACGGCAAACCCCTCCTTGCGTTGGCCGACGAAAGCCCTAGCGGGTGTAGCGCATCCCGGAATGTTCACCGAATACATATATTGTCCGGCGTAGCTGCCGTAATTGGGGATGGACCGCGTGCCGATGTTATCCACCGGCTTGGTGAACTGCGCTGCGCCGGTGGCCGCATCGGTGACCGGTTTCGGCGTAGTGCTGCGTCGTCCGCCGCGAACAACTCCAATGGAATAAGCCTCGCTGCGATTGAGCGTCGACATACCGCCGCTGCTGCCGGGCGCATTGATCAGAGGAATCGGCAGGTTGAGGTTATTGCCGACCGGCAGAGTGATGCCTTGGAAGCTGTTCCTGAAACGGAATTGGAACGTGAGATCCTCGATGGCATCGCCATTGTTATCGATGCTGATCTCGTAAAGTGCGTCTGGATCCAGTGCAAAATAATTCGGACCGCCATAAGCGTCCTGCAGAGGATTGTAATTGGCGAGTAGAGTGACGTATCCGCTGCGGCCATTTTCGTAGCTACGGAACATATAGAAGTCGGTACCGTCGACGGCAGGATGCTGCGCAATGAAAGGAGCTTCGCGGTGGCTCGACGCCTGCGCGCCGGCCGTGAGCAATGCAGCCGCGGTAGCGGCAAGGATTCTTTTGTAAGACATCGTGACCTCCAGTCGGTGAGATGAAGAGCTGCACTTTCATTACGTCGCGGAACAGAATCCCGGTTGCACGAAATTGCGGAAAAATTTGTGAGGGCGCCTGCATCCAAAGCCAATCAGCGGACGTATCTAGCGCTTTGAATGGCAGCTTTCGTACGAAGGCGCGGGAGACTAAACGTGGGATTGCCAAGCGAAGAAGAATTAGGGAGCTGGATAGATGCAATCGCCCGCGGCGATCGCGCTGCATTCGATCGGCTGTATACCGCGACGCTGCCACGCATACTCGCGTTTGCGCAGCGCATTCTCGGCAGTGAAGACGCCGCCGACGACTGCGCAGCCGAAACCTATATTCGCGTCTGGCGTGACGCAGCCAAGTACGATGCCGGTCGCGGCTGCGCCATGGCGTGGCTCTTCACGATGTGTCGATCACGTGCGCTCGACCAGCTGCGCACCAACCGGCGCACCGGCGAACTCGGCGACGCCGTCGAGCTCGAATCTGGCATGGATACCGCGGAAGGGCCCGAGAGCCTGATCTCGATGTTTGATGCGGATGCTTCCGTACACCCTCTGTTGCTGCAACTGACTTCGGAACAGAGAAAATTGATCGGGCTGGCGTTTTTCCATGATATGAGTCACTCCGAAATTGCCGTTGCAACCGGAATGCCACTAGGTACGGTAAAGTCTCATATACACCGCGCGCTGACGGCGATGCGTCAGGGATTGAGCTTCGATGGCCCGAGCGCGAACGGGTCGCGTTTGCGTGAGCCTGGAGTCATGAATGTCTAGTTCTATAGCTGCTTCAGAGAAGTCTAAAGAGCTGCCAGCCGAGTTAGAGAACGCGCTGTTCGCAGAGCTGAGACCTATTCCGGTGTCACCGGAACGCTCGCAGCGCATCCGCAGCCGCGTCGATGCCGAACTCGGCTTTTCAACCGGTGTAGTGACGCATCGCCTGCTGGAAGGCAAATGGATTCGTCGCTCTCCTGACTGCGAAATCAAAATTCTCAATCGCGACAGCGAAACCGGCATCTGCTCCTATCTCGTTCGTCTTCAGGCCAACGGCCAGATCCCGGAGCACATGCATCCGCAACCCGAAGAATGCGTCGTGCTCGAGGGTGACGTGGAGGTAGATGGGATGACGCTGGGGCCCGGCGATTATCAGTGGCTCGATGCGGGCACCCGGCATCAGCCGATTCGTTCGCGTAGCGGCCTACTGATGTTCATCCGCGCCCATCTCGATCTTGCCGCCTGAAACCATTCGCGGGCGGAAGCTGTTCCGTTCGCCGCTACGTCACGCCCAAGTCGCTGCCGGCCTCAAGGCAGCGGCACACCAAGGCTGAGTCCTGCGCCACGCTCAAGCAGCCATACCGCGCCGACCAGGGATACCGCCGCCGCTCCCGGAACCAGCACCAGCCGCGGATACCACGGCGAGCGCCGTAGCGCGAAGCAGGTTGGAATCACGGCCAGCAATACGCTCAGCTGGGCAGCTTCCACGCCCAGATTGAAAGCCAGCAGCGCCCAGACCCGTGCACCGGCGGGCAGACCGAGTTCGATCAGGGCACCGGCCACGGCAGCGCCGTGGACAAGTCCGAACACGCCCGCGAGCCAGAACAGTTCCCGGTACACCATAGGCAACAGGTTGTTGAGACCGGCGAACAATACCGTAGCGGCTACCGCGGATTCGACAAGACGCGAAGGCGGCGAAAACCAGCCCGTCGCAGCCAGCGTGAGTGTGCACGCATGGGCCAGCGTGAAGGCTGTCACCATCATGGTGGTATCGCGCAACGCCGGCCGCAGACGTTGCGTCGGCACCCAGTGTCCGTTTTCGCGACGCAGGATCGCCGGCAGGAACAAACCGGCCAGAAACAGCAGATGATCAAGCCCGCTCCACACATGAAACAGGCCAGCGCGGAAATATTCGCCGAATACCCTGAACCAACCACCGCTGCCGGCAAATTCAAGCCGACGCTCGTCGGGCGCGAACAGTCCGCTGTGCGCACCGGCGAAGTCGAGCTTGAGCAGACCGCGATGCAGGGCATCGAATTCGAACAAGAGGTCATAGCGCAGTGACAGCTTCCGTGGCGCGCGCAGGCAGCTACCGGCCAGGGCCAGAGCGGCATAGTGCCCGTCGCTGTGCTCGGCGATCTGCAGATTGGTGACTCGCAACGCACAGTTCACGTCGTCACCGCGCACATTCAGACGCGACAGCGCGTAGGCGCCGATTCGTGTCTGCGCTTGCCGGACCTCGGCCCAGGTCAGAGCGCCGTCACCGTCTGCATCCAGGCCGATGACGTAATCCAGATCGCGCAAGGCGATATCCCAGCGCCCGGAGAGCGTCGCGTTGTCGACGGCAAGCTGCAGATAGCTGGTGCTGGCTTTATGCGCTTGTGCGGTGCCTGCAATGATCAGCAAGAGCAGAGCCGCCAACGCGCGCGATACGAGCCGCGCGTACGTCGTTGCGCCGCTGCGTGCCGCTCTCATGCGACACCTATGGCGGCAAGCTGCCGAGCCAGTTCCTGCAGTCGCCGGTCCTCGATGTGAGTGTCTCTCATCCATTGCAGTACTGGCTGTGCCGCACGCGGCTGACGGTTTGCAAGCGCGGCGGCGAGCAGCACCCGCGCATCGAGTGGCTCCCGTTGCACCGTCCAATTCGTTGCGGCCAGCGACAATGCGCGTTGCGGATTGCGCTGCAATTCGAGTTCGAACAGCGATTCTTCCCGCAAATGCACGGTATCACCGCGTTCGCGAGTTTCCGCGAAGCGCTGCGCCAGCTGGCGGATATGATCTTCGACGCGCGCGTCGAACGCGTGCTCACCTTCGTCGCTCAAGCGGCGCTCCGCGAGTGCCAAACGCAGCAGCAGGTTATCGATACGCTCGTCGCCGGCAAGGCGCGACACTACTGCGCGCGGTCGTCCGTGGTCGAGCGCAAAATCAGAAAACGCGGCGAGAAGATAAGCGTCGCGTTGACCGCTGCGGTCCATCGTCACGAGTGCCTGGTCGTACAGGGATTGGGCTTGCGCGTCGTATCCGAGCCGCTCGGCAATCTCAGCGGCGGTAGTCAGCGACCACAGCTGCAGTGCAGCCGGTGTCCGCTGCGGATCGCGCGCAATGACCGACTGCAAACTGGTGAGACTCGCGCTCGCGCGTCCGCGCAAGCTGTTGGCCGCGGCGATGCAGGTCGTGGCCGTCAACAAATCGGTGCGTCCGATCAGCGCAGTACAGTCACGCAACGCACCGATCGGATCGCCGGTGACGGCACGCACCGACGCGCGCGTCAGATGGGCCTGCGTAGATTCGTCGGCGTCGGTGTTGATGAGCGTATCGAGATCGCGCTCCGCAGCTGCAAAATCGTGGTGCCATTGTGCGATGGTGGCACGCAACAGAACGACCGACGGCGGCGGACTCGCCAGCGCCCACCATCGCTGCAGCGCGCACTCCGCGTAACCGAAATAGCGTGGGTCCTGCTCCTCGCGCCCGCGCTCAATGGCCGCACGCGCAAATGCCACCGCTGCTCCGACATCGCCTGGACTGTCTACGCTGCGGGCATGCAGCACCGCGAGCGCCGCATCAGCGCCGCGCGCAGCGGGCAAGCGTTCCAATACGGTAGCGGCATCGGCAGGCGTGTACGGCGCATCGGCTCGGGCCGTGCCGCTCATAACCACCGCGCACAGTACGGCCATAGCGCTGCAAATACGGAAAATTTGCCTCATGGTGCGGATGCTCCGGCGGCACAGAGATATGTATCTGATACGCCGAACACTCGGAATTGGTTGCAGTCCCGGATACGAATATGCCGGCCGCAGAGCCCGGGGATTTAATAATTTACAGTTTCCAAGCCAGCTCTCCTGGTTAACTGCCGCCGATCGCGCGCTCAAGCCAGATCATCGCCGCCTGACGACCCGTCACGCCGTCGCGGCGGAAGGAAAAAAAGCGACTGGCATCCGCGTAAGTGCAGACGCCACCGCCATAGACTTGTGTGACACCGGCCGCCGCCAACCGGCGGCGCGCCAACGCAAATAGATCCGCATGGTATTTGCCGGCTAACCCTGTCGTCGCGAACGCGTTCGCGGCGCCCGCATCTCCGCGCACAAATGCCGAATACACATCTTCGCCGACTTCAAAGGCGTCCGGCCCGATGGCCGGACCCAGCCACGCGAGTAGTCTCGCGGGCGCCACCGGCAATGCAGCGACGGTGGACTCCAAAACGCCCGCCGCCAATCCACGCCAGCCGGCATGTGCGGCGGCGACGGCGCTCGCATCATCGGCACAAAAGAGAACCGGCAGGCAATCGGCCGACAGCACCACGCAGGCAGTCATCTGTGCAGTTGTGAAACTCGCATCCGCCTCGGGTTCGGGTTCCGCGGCCGGCAGGCGTACAACACATGTACCGTGCACCTGTCGCAGCCATCCCGGTTCTCGTTGCAAGCCCAATGACGCGCGTAACTGATGGCGATTGGCTGCGACCGCCACAGCATCGTCACCGCAGCGCGCGCCGATATTGAAGCTCGCACAAATACCACGGCTGACACCGCCGACGCGCGTGGTACAGATCGCACGCACGCCGCGCGGCGCGGGCCATTCGACGTCGATATATGGGTTGATCGGCTTCATTGTGTTTGCAGCGTATTACGGAACGAAAAATCCCCGCGACAGCAAATAGGAAGCGCATTAGGCAGGAAGTGAGGCGATTTCTATCCCGTCCGCAATGCCGCAAGCAAGCCGCGGATATCCGCCGGCAGCGGCGACTGGAATACCCTTTCGCTTCCGTCCTCAGGATGGTGCAAGGCCAGTTCGCAGGCGTGCAGCGCCTGCCGCGGAAACGCCCGCAGTCGCTGGCCCAGCGCCTCCGATAGCAAGGTTCCGCGCTGCACGCTGCCGCCGTAAAGCGTATCGCCGACGATCGGATGGCGAATGTGAGCCATATGCACGCGAATCTGGTGCGTGCGGCCGGTTTCCAAGCGCACGCGCAAGTGACTGTGATGGGCGAAACGTTCGATCACGCGGTAGTGCGTCACCGCACGCCGGCCCTGCGCGAGCACCGCCATGCGCACCCGATTGCGCGGATCGCGCCCGATCGGTGTGTCGACCGTACCGCCGGCGGTCAACACGCCGTTAACGATCGCCTCGTATTCGCGACGGATCTCGCGCGCTGCCATCGCATCGACCAGCCGCGCATGCGCCTTCAGATTGAGTGCAACGACGAGCAATCCCGAAGTATCCTTGTCAAGACGATGGACAATGCCGGCGCGTGGGATCGCCGCGGTTTGCGGAAAGCGGTGCAGCAATGCGTTCTGCATGGTCCCATCGGGAGCTCCGGCGCCGGGATGAACGATCATGCCGGCCGGCTTGTCGATGATTGCAATGGCGTCATCGGCGTAAACCACTTCGAGCGTGATCGCCTGCGCGCGCGCCTCAGTGCCGGCCATTTCGGGAATCGTCAGACGCAGGCGATCGCCCACATGCACGGTAACGCGCGTCCGCGCAGCAGCCACACCGTTGCAGATCAGCATTCCCTCGATGATCCAGGCCTGCAACCGCGCACGCGAATAATCCGGGAACAATTCGGCCGCGGCGCGGTCCAGCCGCTCGCCATCGAGCCCGGGCGGCACGACAACATCCACGGCCGGTGAATCGCTTGGGCTATACTCCTTTTTTTCCTTCGTCACTGCGCCCGCCGCCAACGCGCCCCCCGATGAAAATAACTCGCCTGACCTGCATACTGCTGCTGGGCTGCCTCAGTGTCGCCGCGTGTTCCTCGACTTCGGAACGCGAGACGACGTATGAAAAGCCGGCCTCCGCCGATGGCAAGGGCAAGCAGCCCCAGCTCAGCGAGCAGGATCTCCGGCAGGAAGCCGACACATTGTATCGCCATGCCCGCAAATCGCTGGACAGCGGCGAGTACTCGTCGGCCATCACGGACTACGACAAGCTCATCGCACGCTATCCGTTCACCGACTACGGCACGCAGGCGGAACTGGAAAAAATATTCGCGCAATACAAAACCTATCAGTACGACGAAGCGCTGAGCTCGGCCGACCGCTTCCTGCGCGACCATCCGCGCCATCCGAAGGCGGATTACGTGCAATACCTGAAGGGCCTGATCGACTTCGATCGCAATGCCGGCATTCTCGATTCTCTACAGATCGACAGCAGCAAGCACGATGTCAGTAGCGAACGGCTCGCATACAACGATTTCGCGCTACTCGTCCTCAAGTATCCGAACAGCCGCTATATCTCCGATGCGCGCCTGCGCATGGTCTGGCTGCGCAACCGCGTCGCGCAGCACGAACTGAGCATCGTCACCTTCTACATCAAGCGCGGGGCCTATGTCGCAGCCGCCAAGCGCGCCGAAACCATCATTGCCGAATACCCCGGCGCGCCAGCCACCGGCGAAGCGCTGAAGCTGCTGCAGCGCTGCTATCGCGAAATCGGCCTGAGCCACGAAGCCGACGACGCGGCGAAGCTGATCGCCGCCAATCCAGGCGCGCTGAAACCGGTCGAGTCCAAACCGGTGCGCAGCGAAGCTGTCGCCGCTGCTCCTGCGATCGCGGCGGGCTCCGAAGTGGCGCCAGTGCCGCCGCAGGCGCAGCCCGCCGTGAAACAGAGCCACGGATTTTTCTCCTGGTTCGCTGGCCTGTTCTCATTTCTGGATACGACACGGCCCGAAAATACATACGAGATTGTCATTCCGACCCATGGCAGCGATCAGGCCGCCGCGCCCGCCCCTGCCGCGCCACCGGCCGAAACGTCCGGTGCCGCATCGCCGGGCGGTGCCGTGGCCGCGCCCGCAGCCGGCAATAATGGCGACAAGCCGAAATCTCGTGGCCTGCACATGACGATCGGACCGGAGCCTGGCGACGAATGGCATCCGATCGATGCCCCGGCATCCGGTGTTGGAACGCCGGCGCCGGCGGTGATTCCATCGCAGCCATCACCCGCAGCGCCCGACGGGACAAGCGATGGCGCTCATAAATCCGGCCTGATTCTGCACTTCAGCGACTCACTGTCGACGGCCCCTCCGCCGAGCAATGCTGCTGCCGAAAAGAAACCGTCGGCACCACCCGCCGCCGGGACCGCTCAAGACCCAGCGCAGCCCGCGTCACCCGCAGCCGAACCCGCACAGAACCCGCAACCCGCTCAATAATCCGGCTTGCTCGGCGGTCGTAAGGAACGGCGCTCTCTACAAATCGCCGTACACAGCCGTCAGCGGATAGCGCCGTTCGCGTCCGAACGCATGGCGCGTAACCTTCGGTCCTGGCGGCGCCTGCCGGCGCTTGTACTCCGCACCGCGCACGAGCCGCGCGATGCGCCGGACCGTTGCCTCGTCGTAGCCCATCGCGACGATGTCGACGATCGAGCGTGAATCCTCGACATAGGCTTCGAGCACCGGATCGAGCACGTCGTACGGCGGCAGCGAATCCTCGTCTTTCTGGTCTGGCCGCAGCTCCGCGCTCGGTGGACGTGTCAGCACGCGCTCGGGAATCACCGCGCCGAGCGTGTTGCGATAGCGCGCGAGCCGGTAGACGAGCCCCTTGTAGACATCCTTGATCGGCGCAAAGCCGCCGCACATATCGCCGTATAGCGTCGCGTAGCCGACCGCCATTTCGCTCTTGTTGCCGGTGGTCAGCACCATGTAGCCGAACTTGTTCGATAAAGCCATCAGCAGGATTCCGCGGCAGCGCGACTGCAGGTTCTCCTCAGTGAGATCGGCTGCGCGGCCGGCGAAAGGCTCGGCCAGCGTGGCGGTGAACGCCTCGAACGCGGGCTCGATCGGTAGCGTCGAGTAGCGAATGCCGAGCGCCTCAGCTTCCAGCTTCGCATCCTCGTTGGACATGTCGGCTGTATAGCGCGATGGCAGCGACACACCCCACACGCGCTGCGGGCCGATCGCATCCACCGCGATCGCCGCGACCAGCGCCGAATCAATGCCGCCGGACATTCCGATCAGCACACCTGGAAAGCCGTTGCGATCGATGTAATCGCGCGTCGCCTGCACCAGGGCCGAATATACGGCGGCTTCCTCGGAGAGCTCCGGTGCCAGATCACCGCCAGAACGAACGCCGTCGAAGCTCACCAGGTAAATGCCTTCCATGAACGACGGTGCACGAAACGCCAGGCGGCCGTCCGCGTCGATCGCCAGCGACGCGCCATCGAAAACGATGTCGTCCTGACCGCCAACCAGATTCACGTACACGATCGGCAGCGCCGTTTCGGCGGCCCGCGTCCGCAGAACCTGCAGACGATCACGCGACTTCGCGATGTCATAAGGCGAAGCGTTGATGTTGATCAGCAATTGCGCGCCGGCGTCGCGCGCGCCGGCGGCTGGTTCCGGTCCCCACACGTCTTCGCAAATGCACAGCCCCAGGCGGACGCCGTTCAGCTCGAAGGTGGTGGTACCACGGCCAGGCAGGAAATGGCGCTTCTCGTCAAACACGCCGTAATTCGGCAGCAACTGCTTGCGATAGCGCGCGACCACGGCACCATCGCGAATCACCAGCGCTGCGTTATAAATGCCGCCGTCCGCGAACTCCGGCAGTCCAACCACCAGCGTGATGCCGCTCACCTCGCGCAACAGGCGCTGTACGCCGGCCTCCACCGTCTGCGGCAGGCGCGAGCGCAGCAGCAGATCATCGGGCGGATAACCGAGCAACGATAGCTCGGGACAAACCAGCAAATCCGCCTTCAGCTCATCCCGCGCACACGCGGCGGCGGCGATGATACGGGTCGCATTACCATCCACATCGCCAAGGCGGGCACTGAGTTGGGCAGCGGCGATACGCAGCGGGATCATGTGCGGAATAGGTAGGGACCGCGATTACGGCAAGACCAGGATTATATCGCCTGCTGCGCCGCCGCCCGCATGCATGACGCTGTCGAGGCGCTTATCTCAGCGCCACCCGCAATCCACCGATCGCCGCGACCACTTCGAGATTCTGTTGTCGCTGCGCCAACACCTGCCCATTGACGTAGAGCTGCGTGGTCACCTTGTAAGCGCCGGGCGCGATACCGGACGGCAGTTTGATCTTGAATTCGTTCTGATAGGCACCGCCGCCACCCGTGCCTGGATTGACCACCTTTTCGTGGCGGATATCGCCGTTTGGTCCGCTGAGCGTCAGCGCTTCCTTGATTTCGCCGACCGGCTGCGAAGTGCCATCGACGACCGTCATGTTCGAGCTTACTGCGGCGGTATTGCCGGGCTGCACGCCGCTAGCCGGACTAACATTGACGTTGTAGGCCGTGACAACCGGCTGCGCGGGCTGCTGGCCACGGTGTTGCTGCTCGTAGTCCTGCGTCACCTGCTGCGCGGTGCGCGTCTGCCGCGAATAGGCATTGAAGGCAACGCAGGCGAGCGCGCCGGCGCCAGCGCCGACGGCCGCGCCGATCGCGTATTTCTTGCCGCCCGAATGATCTCCCGTCGCACCGCCGACCAGCGCACCGAGCGCTGCGCCCGCAAGCGCACCATAGACGGAATTGCATGGATCGCCGCCGTTGCTGCCGCCATTACTCCCGCTGTTACTTCCGGTGTTCTGGCAGGCAACCGCCAGCATCGATATCGCGACCAGCAGCGCCTTCAGTATTGAGCGCATCGGACCTCTCCCCGTTCATATTCCCAGTGCCGCCCAATTATTCACTGAATCTGCACTTCCGACCACGCGGCTTTCTGCGCCTTATCCCGAATCGCCAGTGCCGCCGGATTGTGCGGATCAAGCGCAAGTGCCTGCGTGGCAAAGCCCTGCGCCTTAGCGAAATCACTGTGGGAAAAGCTCGCGTTCGCATCGGCGATCAGCCTGTTCAGGCGCTCATTTTTGCTCGCCGCGATCGGCAACTTCCTAACGACAGCTGCGGCCGGCGCGGCGGTGGCTGATTCCGTGACCGGAGCCGGTGCCGCAACGGGTGGCGACGCCTGCTCGGGTCTCGTCGCCGACACGCTAGCGCTTGCAGGCGTAACGGGCGACATTGGCTGCGGTGACGGCGCCTGCACAACCGGGGATATCGGTTGCGATACCACTGGCGACATGGACCCGGGACGATTCAGCAAACTCATCGCAAAAAAGCCACCACCCGCAAGCAGTGCTAACGCGGCAATGACGATAGCAACTCGAATCAGCGTGGTGGATCGTGGCTGCATATCCGGGGAACGGATATCTGCAACGGTTTCGATAACCGGTATATGGGCTGCACGCGGTGGGATCACCTCCGTCCGGCCGCTCGCGGCCGACGCAACCGATGCGGGCGGCGGCATCTTTGCTACTTCGGGCAGAACTTCCGTCTTCGCCACACCCTCCGTCCTCACGCGAACGGTTGCTTCCGGCGCGGCGGCGCCAGCAACCGATTGCGACGGTGGCGGTGATGCGCTGAACCGGTCCTGCAGTGCTGCGATCGCTGGGCGCGGCGAACCGACGGCCAGCAATGCGCGAAACTCATCTGCGTTCTGTGGCCGCTCATCGGGATGCACGCGCAGAGCGACGTCGATCGCGGTCAGGAATTCCGCGCTATAGCGGCCACGGCCGAGTTCGGACAGCGGCGCCATCGAATCGCTGACATAGCGGCCGATCGAAGGCGGTGGCTTCTCGCCGCTGACTGCGCAGTAAACCACCGCGGCGAGCGCGTAAAGATCGGTCCACGGTCCCTGCTTGAGCTTGGGCACGTCAGCGTATTGCTCGACCGGCGCGAAGCCGGGCTTGAGAATCACTGTCAGCGCGTGTGTCTTGTCGCCGATGACACGCCGCGCCGCACCGAAATCCAGCAATACGGGCCGATCGTCTGCGAGCAGGAAAATATTGTCCGGCGCGATATCGCGATGAAAAATATTTTCGCGATGAATGACATCGAGCGCATCCAACAGCGGCTCCAGCATTGCGCGCAACCAGCGCTCATCCGGTGCACCGCTTTGCCGCAGCCGCTGCCTGAGCGTCACGCCCTTGTAGTACGGCATCGCCATATAGGCCGTGCCGTTGGCTTCCCAGAAGCGGTAGACCTTGAGCAGCGAAGGATGATCGAAGCGCGCCAACATCTTCGCCTCGTTGACGAAGCTGCGCAGGCCGGTGTCGAACGTTTCCGCGGCGTCTCCGCTACGTGGGGTGACGGTGATGCGGTCGTAGCGCGTGGCCAGCGACGTCGGCATGTATTCCTTGATCGCGACTTCGCGATCGAGCGAGTGGTCGTGCGCGGTGTAAACGATGCCGAAGCCGCCCTCGCCGACGACACCCGTGATCTCGAATTCCGTCAGCCGGGTACCGATCGGCAGCCGATTGGCGTCCTGGACCGGCAAGCGCACCGTCGACTGCGAGGCGACCGCCGTCGGACCAGCACCACCGCTGGAAGGTCCGACATACATCGTCGAATCACCGCTGCCGAGCGATTGGCTGCTCTTGTCTTGAGGCTCTGAAACCATGCTCCGACCACGCGGAATGAACGGAATCCGGTGCGAAAACGCGATTCCAGTTCACGGATGATATGCAATCGCGCCGCCGGCTCCCAGTCGCTATCACCGACCAACCGGCGAAACGTCGAGTACGGCCAATCGCTGACACGTTCAATGTGAGCGTGCCTCGTTGATCGATCACGGCAGCCAGTAGACCGACAATATCTTGCGGATACTCAACCATATCGCGGGCACGCAAAAAAGAATGCAGCACGTAGTGAGCGCTTGGCTCGTTCTCATGATTGTGGGTGATCGCCAGTCGATCGCGATTGCGTGTTTGATCCAATCGAGGCCGAAAATCAGGGCCACGAAATAGGGAAAATGGAGGTATCGCCCCTGGACGCCCCCGATCTGATCGTGCCCCACTCTAGTGAAGATAATATCGATCACCAACGCGATTGCCGGAACGAGCGCAAGTGCCGAGAGCATCGGCAGAATCCGGCTGAAAGCAAGATCGATCCAGCTTTGTCCGACCGGTGCGAGCGCCGGCTCCGATGACAGCAGATCCGCCGCGATCGCAACCAGGATCGCGGCGCCGAGCAGCGCATACGCGCCATCGCCGATCTCGTACTTGGCCCAGCCTAGTACGCCGAGCACGCTGGTCCATCCCCCGGTCATATGCCCGCGCCCGAAAAGAGCAAGGAATTGACGGCCAAGGAGCAAAAGGATGTGATCGGGATGCGCGCGCAGAAACGCCATCTGCAGGTCAGGATTCACGCCGGGCGGAAGAAAGGCATAAATCCAGAACGACGACATCCTGCCCCAGCGGTACGCGAGGTAGAGCGGAATCAAAGGCAGAACGAACAACCACCATGCCGGTGCCTTGCGCTCCTGGGTCCACAGACGAATCAGCGCGCACAGCCAGAGGCCCAGCATGAGGCCGTAAACAGCCTTCATCACCATCAGCAGTCCGATCGGAATGAGCAGCATCGCGAGCTGTCCTCGCGATGGCACACGCCACCAGAGGATGAGCATCAGAAACATCAGCATGAAAATCATGCTTTCCTGGTTGATCGAAACGGTCTGCTGAATCGCCATCGGCAGCGAGTAGAGGACCAGCGTCAGATTGCGAAAGCCGGGCGCGTGAATGAGGAACATTGATACCGCGAACGCCATTAGCAGCAAATTGACCAACCGCGCCGCGTAGAAGGCCTCGCTCACGTAGGAAAGTCCCGTCGCGTGCGGCCGCGCGATCAACTTGATCGCAAGCGCCGGCAGGAGATACGAAATCGGCGAGTAAAAACATGCGCCGTAAGCATCGATATCCTGCGGTGAACCTTGCAAGAAAGTTGAATCCTCAATCTGTTGCAGACTCCATTTGTGATGATTCGCACGCACCTGTTCCGAATCGGTGGCAAGGAGTAAATCCTCAGCCGCCTTAGGTATTATTCGTTTGCATGTGAGCTCCCCTTGGGCGACGGACCATGCTCGATACCAGTGACTAGGTTCGTCGTTGCTCTGAAACGGTGGCAGCAAGACAAGATAGGACAGTGACGCCAGACAGACCATCCAGAACCACGTGCGATGAACAAAACCTACCTGCCCCCAGCGTGGCTTCGAGGATGGTTCCATCGGTGGCGTACCGGTGCAAGCCGGCGTCGGGACAGTTGAGTCCGTCATATCGATACTTTCCAACCGATCATTTCAAGTAAAAACATCGCCAAGCCGGCGAGTGGGCGTCCTTTTGTACGCAGAAGGCCGATTTTGCGCTTACAAACCAATCGCGCTGAGATCACCCTTGCCCTGACGGATCAACCGCGGCGCGGGACCGGTGACGTCGAGCACCGAGGTCGGTTCGATGCCGCAGGAACCGCCGTCGAGAACCACGTCAACCAGCGGCTCGATTTCCTCACGGATATCCGCGATGTTGCCGACCGGTCCGTCAGTATCGGGCAGCCACAGCGTCGTGCTGATCAGCGGCGCACCGAGCAGTTCGAGCAGCGCGAGCGGCACCGGGTGATCCGGAATGCGAATACCGATGGTCTTGCGCTTTTCGTGGAGAAGCCGCCGCGGCAATTCGCGCGTGGCCTCAAGGACAAATGTGTATGGTCCAGGCGTCAGCAATTTTAGTAGGCGGTACTGGTGATTATCGACGCGTGCATAGGTCGCGATTTCGGAAAGATCGCGGCATACCAGGGTGAACAGATGATGACGATCAAAACCACGAATCGCACGGATACGCTCGGCCGCGTCCTTATCGCCGACGCGGCAGCCCAGCGCATAGCTGGAGTCGGTCGGATACACGAGCACCGCGCCACCGGCCACCAGCTCCGCTGCGCGCTGAAGCCAGCGCCGCTGCGGCGTCACTGGATGAAGTTCAAGCCATTCGGTCATCCGTCATTTTATCCGTCTACGCATTACAACTTCGGGCATATACTCCCGCCATGAAAATGCTCATCGACTTTGGCCCACTGGCCTTGTTCGCGTTTGCCTACTGGCTCGGCGGCATCTATGTCGCCACCGCCGTGCTGATCGTTTCGTTGTTCGCCGCGCTCGGGCTCGACTGGCTGCTGAGCCGGCGGCTCAACAAGATGCTGCTGTTTGCGGCCATCGTCGCGACCGTGCTCGGCAGCCTCACGTTCGCGTTCCATGACACCGGCTTCATCAAACTCAAGCCAACCATTGTTTACGGCCTGATGTCGCTGGCCCTGCTTGGCAGCCATTTCGTTGGCGACCGTGTGCTGATGGAGCGAGTTGCCCATTCCACGATGACATTGCCCGGCACGGTCTGGCGAAAATTGAATTTCGCATGGGCGATGTTTTTCGTGTTCTGCGCGGTGCTCAATTTCTATGTCGCACGTCACTACGATGAGGCGACTTGGGTGAAATTCAAGCTCCTCGCATTCACCGCGCTGCCGTTTGTCTTCGCGCTGGCACAAGCGCCATTCCTGATGCGTTACTTCGAAGACAGTCCGACCGACACGCCCAAGTGAACCGCATCGACCGCATTCGCGACATCCTTGAAACCGCGTTCGCTCCGTCGCATCTCGCGATCGATGATGACAGCGCCCGGCATGCGGGTCATGCGGGCGCGCGGCAAGGCGGACACTATCGCGTCGAGATCGTCGCCGAGCTCTTCGAAGACAAACCCCCGATCACCCGCCACCGCATGGTTTACGACGCGCTGGCGGACATGATGCGGACGGATATTCACGCGTTGTCGATCCAGGCGCGAACGCCTCGGGAACAAGAGTCAGCTGCCTGAAGCACACGGGCTCAGCCGAAAAAACTGTGCTACCCCTCCGCAGTTCCCCAGATGATTTCGCCGTCGCGCCAGGTGGCCCGTACGGCGACAGATGCGAGATCCTGTCGCATGTGCTCCAGCGGGCGATCCAGCAAGCATAGATCAGCAACCGCAGCCACGGTGACTTCGCGCACCGGACCACCGGGATTCTCCGGCGCACTGATATACAGGGCGAGCGCTTGCTCTGGGTTCAGTGCTTCCTCCGCAGCAATAACAACGCCCGCGCGCGTGCGCCGCGTGACCGCAGCGTGCATGGCCCGCCACGGCTCGGGCTCGCCGAAGGGCGCGTCGGTGCCGGCCGCAAGCGGAATGCCGCGATCGAGAAATTCGCGTCCGCGATAAAGCCATTGACGATCCGCCGGATCGACGTCCGTAAGGTAAGCATCGCCGCGCTCCCATAGAAAATTGGGCTGACTGACTACAGTCAGACCGAGCTCGGCAATTTTGTCCACCGCTTCCGGTGGTGCGACCGAAGCATGTTCGATACGGTCGCCGGGCAATGCGACCGCTTCCTCGATCGCAGCGAGCACGAACGTCAACTCTGTGCGCGTCACGCAATGAACCGCGATCGCGCGCCCGGCAGCATGACTGCGACGGATCGTGGTGAGCAGCGTGTCGAAATCCGGCAGCACGGTTTCGTTGAGGTGAATTTTGGTTGGGCCACGCCGGCAGGCACCCTGTTGCGGCCAATTGTCGAGACTGGCGGTACCCATCACCATCAACTTCTGCTTCAGCTCGCCGCGCATCTGCGCATCCTGCAGAAATCGCGCCTGTGCGGTGTCGTTCAACGCTGACGTTTCGGTGACTCCGGTAACGCCGCGGCTGGCAAGCAGCGCGCTCACGCGCGCCAGATCAGGGAACTGGCCACGCAGGCGCGAACGCAGCCAGTCGTCGCTGCGAAAAAAACGCCCGGTCAACACACCGCCGATGCGTTCCGCTGGACTGGCGGGATCATTGGCGCCGATGCGTTCGAGTGCGCAGGAGTTGAGTATCCACATCTGGCCGCTGCGATGTTGCACACGCACCGGACGCGACGGAATGTGGCGGTCGAGCCAATGACGATCGATCTCACCAGCCACCGATTCGTGATAACCAACACCGCGCAACCAATCGCCACCACGCCGCTCCTCGGCCGCGAGCGTGGCCGCAAGCTCGTCGGCATGATGGACATGCGGCGGCCCGCAGTGCACGGAATTCAGCGCGGCGGCCAGCGAGACCAGATGAATATGATGATCATGCAAGCCCGGCAGCAGCGCACCGCCGCGCGCGTCAATCACGTCTTCGCCGGGCAGAGTTGGCAGACCGCGTCCGAGCGCGACAATGCGCGTGCCGGCAACGCGCACGTCGCTGAGACCGGCGGAATAAAGATCGGCATTGCGGATCAGCATGCGCGCAACTCCGATCAGCGCTGGATGCCGAGCAAGCTGAGCACGGCGTCCGTATCGGCGCCCAGCGCACGTGCTGCTCCCGTCACCGCGCGTGAGCGTGGTGCAGCCGCACTGACGCCTTTCGTCGCCAGCACAGTGGTCCATTCCGCATGACGCTGCTTGAGCGTGGGAGGGACCATCGTCAGCGCATCGCCGATGCAGTGCGCCACGACATCGCAGAGGCTGATCGACAGCAGACGTCCGCCGCCATCGCGCCAGGCGCTCCATGCCAGCAGTGCGGCATGCAGGCCGGTCAGCGGATCGGCGATCGCGTCGCCGCAAAATAACGGCAGGCCGCTCACCTCGTGCATCAGCGCGGACAAGCCGGCGGCGACACCCGCATCGTCGCCGAAAGCAACCCGGTTTTCCACACCGCCGTCACGGCCATAACCGCTGATCGCGATCCAGCTCAGACCCGGCCGCTCGTCAATCAATTCTTCGGCGACGATGCCCATCTGCCGCAGCGCGCGCGGACGTGAAGCCTCGATGACGATATCTGCATGACGCAGTAACTCGCGCAGTGTGTCGCGGCCGCGCTGTTCGCCGAGATCGAGTGCGACGCTCGCCTTACCGCAATTGAGCAGATCGAAGAAAGCCTCGTTGCCGCGCCGCGCGCCGTCGGGGCGCGACAGGCTCTCGACCTTGATGACCCTGGCACCCGCCAGATGCAGCAAATGGCCGCACAGCGGGCCGGCCCACAAAGACGACAGATCCACAACCAGCGGCGGCCGTACGACGGCGGCGCGGCGCTCGGCACGCCCGCGATGCGTAATCCGATACCAGCCGTCCGACGGCGTGGATGAACGCTTCATTTCGGCGACAGCGAGCCCGAGCAAGGATCCGCGTTCCACCAGCTCTTTACAGTGGCGCTGCGGCAGGATCGCCGCGATCGAATCCCATTCGCCGTTGCTTTCACACTCGAGCCACGCCGGCACGGCGAGACGATCCTCGTCGCGCACCAGATTGAGCGCGATCCACCCGTCCGCCGCCTGCAGCAGGCGGCAGCCACCGCCGGGTGCGATTGCGCCCTGGCGCTGAAGTCCCATTATGGCGGCACGCTCAGTCAGCAATTGCGCACCGTCCAGCGTATCCAGACGGCTTGGCCCAAACGCCGCACGCCACGCACGCAGCACGCCGTTCGCACAGCTCGCGATCGGTGCCGGACACAACTGCGGCGGCCCCGCGGCTTCACCGGTCAGCGCCATCAGGCCACTCTCTGCACATACCAGCGCCGGATGCGGATCCGGGCCAAACGCCGGTAAGCTTATGGGCATGTCGAGCGACGCCAGCAGCAACGCGGCGTAAGCGCCAACGAGGCCGTCATCCGCCGCGGCCGCAATAAGAGTCGACGACATGAGAAAGATCGCGGATTATTTGAAGTTGAATCATGCGGCGCAGCAAAAATACGTTCGGTTGGGCAAACAGGGTTATAAAACAGGGTTATATTGACATGGACGATCTCAAGTCTTCCAAACGATCATGATCGTCGTGGGATTCGTCCGGCGAAACGCGGACGGCAAGGGGCAAAACGGAGAAACGTATGAACTCGGGCGTGGACGTTTCGGACGACGGCCCCAAGGCCGCATCGGGACAACCTGAGACAACACAAATCAGTCTGGTACAGCCACAGTTCGACGAGCTGTTGGGGGCGCTTTACGAAGGGCCGTTTGAACGGCCGTTGTGGTCGACGGCGTTGAAGCTGATCCAGCGGGATCTGCAGGCGCACTGGGCAGCGCTGATCCTGCGTCCGGCGACAGTCAATCAGCCGGCGCTGATCATCGGCGCCAGACTCGGCGCGGTCTTCGCAGCCCATAGTTCGCCGTACACGAGCCATGCACAGTTTGCGCTCGATCCATTCGTCAATCTGCCGACCGATCGCGTCATGACGATCGAAGAATTTCTCGGCCGCGAGCAATGGCAGAAATCGGAATTCAACCTGAAATTCGTCAAACCGCGCGGTATCGGACCCATACTGGGCGCGGACGTGCGCACCAGCAACGGGATCGAATGCCGTTTCCGGATCTGCAGACTGGAAAGCGGCAAACCGTATTCAGAAGCCGATCGCGCCTACTGCCAGGCGCTGCTGCCGCACATCAAGCGTGCGGTGCACATTCATTCACGGTTTGAGACCATCGAGTCGGAACGGAAATTGTTTGTGTCCGCGGTCGACGGCTTGCGCGTCGGCACCGCGATTCTTGACGAAAGCGGCTCGATCATCAAAACCAATCAGGCCGCCGATGAAATCTTCGGCGACAAGGATGGTCTGCGCGTCGCGCACGGGCAGATCGTTTGCGACAACGTCGCCGAAAATCGCGACTTGCAGAGAGTGATCAATCATTGCCTGTCGATACCGTTCGGTTCGCCGCCGATCGCCGCTGAGGCCATCGCAGTGACGCGCAAGAGCGGGCGGGCGCGTCTGGGCCTGCTGATACGTTCCGTTCCCCTTGGCGAGTGGTCGGAAGGACAACACCGGCCCGCCGTAGCGATCTTTATCCGCGACTGGGAACGCGGCGCGCAGCCGTCAAACGCGACCATCATGCAATTGTTCGACCTGACGCCAGCGGAAGCGGCACTGGCACTGGCGCTGGCCAATGGCGCAACACTCGACGAAGCTTCCGAGCAGATGAACATCCGTCGCAATACGGCGCGCGCGCATCTGCGCTCAATCTTCGCGAAGGTCGGTGTGACGCGGCAAACGATGTTGGTGCGCGTGATCCTCAACAGCGTGGCTTCGATGAACGAGCCACAGGAAGCGACACGGAATCGTTCTTGACGCTGCCGCTCCATGTGAATGGAGCGAAGTGAACGGCGCGAAATTGTCTAACGCTGGCATCCGCGCCGCGGCAGTACGTCCGATGTCAGAAATTCGCTAAACGCGATACCCGAAGAGCTTGGCCGGCCGTACCTGCACGAGAATGTCCTCGGCGGGAGCGCTCGATACGATGGCGAAATCCGGCAGCGAGGTGTCGCGCCGCAGAGGTTCCAGGCAGGTCAGTCCGGAACCGGTGACGAGGCTGCACACATGCGGCGTATTGGCTTGTCGTCCGCGACGTACGACAACGGCGAGATCGCCATTGGCGAGCTTCACGAAATAGCCCGGCGGATAGAGACCGATCTCCTTGATAATCAATGCGCCGATGGTGCTATTGGAATCGGTGCACGACAAATACAGACTCCGCGCCGCTTGCTGCGGCAGCAAGCCCTTGCGGTACGCGCGCGGGCTGACCAGCGCACAGTAAATATCGGTGTAGTGAAGAATTTCGGCCAATAACAATACATCGGTGATCCGGTTCGGATAGCCGCTGCCATCACGCTTCTCGTGATGCTCGGCAACGGCCCGGAGCCACTTCTCGTCGCGAACACCGAGTTTTTCCAGACGCTCGCGTCCCCGCAACGGATGCTCATTGATCTGCGCACGCTGCTCCGCCGTCAGCGGCTCGGACTGCTGGAACAGCATGCTCTGCAATTCGAGCATCGCGATATTCATCGTCAGCGCTGCCTTCATCAGCGGCGAGCGATCCTCAACACTCAGCTCCAACCGCCGCGCAAGAAGTGCGCAGACAAATGCTGTCTGCAGGGAATGCGCAACCGGGTAACGCGTAACATCGATTTGGGTCATGACGAAGATGCCGACATCGGCATCGTGATCGATCATCTCGTCGATGCGGGCGCACACCTTGGCGGTACGCGCGGGGAAATCGGTCATCTTCTCGTGATCACGCAGGATTGTTCCGACTTCCAGGTAAATCTCTTCCCATTCCCAGAACGGATCGAAGGGATTCTTTTCCGGTTGATGGCGCAAGTATTCCTTGAACTCATCCTCGTCAACATAGAGCCCACGAGCCAGCAGTGCCTTGATCTGGCGTTCGTCGTCGATCACGTAACCCTTGCTCAATAGCAACGTGCCATTGGCGTCGAGCACGTTCCACGGCAACGGCTTGTTGATCTTCAGATGTTCAGCGAGCGGCTGAAGCAGACTCATTTCTTTTCGCCCCGATATGCCCGGCCACAGCGTCGCGCGCGGGCGCCCCGTTGAGACTTAGACTTGGCAGTGTTATCGGCCCGTCGGCGGGCTTTCTTGAGCCGATATTCCAGCACGCGATCATCCCCTTCAGGGGGTTCGCCGCAGTGCAGCATCCGTTCCATGGCCATCCGCGTTTAACGGCCTCTTGCGAAACTACCTGAATAGGGTCAATCCCACACCGACGAGGGCGCCGAGCAGCAGGACGACGGTGGTCAGCATCGAAATCACCAAGCCCGGAGCGCGCTTATTCGCATCGGCGTAATAACCGACCGCGAACAAAATACGGCCGACAATCCACACCACGCCCAGCGCCGCCGCCCAGAGATCGGAAACATAGAAAGCGAATAGCCACAACCCCGGCAAGTAGATGACCAGGCTTTCCATGGTGTTGTAGTGCACACGGAACACCCGTTCGAACGCCGGATTGCCCGTCGTCGCCGGAGCCTCCACGCCATATTTCCCGCGAGCGCGACCCACGTTCACGCCAAACACAAAGAACAGCAGCAATGACAAAATCGTAACCAGCGCCGGCAAAATATGCGGCATGTTAAATCTCCCTTGATCGTGAACGTGAACTTTGTCACGAGTCCGCAGTAATGGCGAGAGGGATACGATTGCGGCCGGTCCGCGGCAGTCAAATCGGGCTGCTCCCTGGCCGGTGGAAGCTGCTGGCAAGAGCTCACCTTCCAATTGATATACTTATGGACTGAAGGATCGACCGGCGCTGAAGTTGAAATAGGGAAATAAGCCGGCGATCGGACTCCGGCCAAGTACCCGGGTCGTTTGTCCTTCCATTTCCGCACCGCTGGGAGAAAATAATGAAGTCGTTGCAACCCAAACCGCTGAGATTGCTTGCCTGCCTCGCGGCGGCCGGACTGGCGCCAGTCGCCGCACATGCCAATGACGGCTTTTATGTCGGCGTCGAGGGCGGCCTCAATTTCCTGACGTCCCAGAATTTCGATGCATCACCGGCACTGACCGTCGACGGCAAGTTCGGGGACGGCTTTCTCATCGGTTTGACGGGAGGCTATTCTTTCGCCTCCGGCCTGCGCCCGGAAGTGGCACTGGATTACCACCACAACACGCTGGATTCGGCACAGTTGAACCTGAACGGCAGCCCGTTCTCGTCCAGTGATATCCAGGGTAATGAAACCGCCTACACCCTCCTGGGCAACCTGTGGTACGACGTCAAGTCATCACAGGGCCTGTTCAGCTCCGTTCATCCGTATATCGGCGGGGGTGCGGGACTGGCGCGTATCGGCATGCACGGAGTGACGGTACCGAACGCATCCATCCAGCTCGTTCCGTTTGGCCCGACTTATCAACTGACCAACGCAATCGATCAAGATAAGACGGCTCCAGTCTTACAGTTCGGCACCGGCCTGATTTTCGACCTCGTACCGGGTCTCGCGTTTTCGTTCGACTACCGTTATCTGCGCAGCGACGATATGCACTTCGACACCGTCGGTGGGCTGCAATTGAAATCGCACTACGAAGCCCAGAGCCTGCTGCTCAATCTTGAGTATTTCTTCGGCAAACCTCTGGAAGTCGCTGCCGCCCCGGAACCTGTCGAGGCTGCGGTACCGCCACCCGCTCCGGAGCCGCCGCCCGCTCCGCCGGAACCGGTAGCGCCGGTCGATAGCGACGGCGACGGCGTCCCGGACAATGTGGACAAGTGCCCCAACACGCCGCAGGGCTTCAAGGTCGACGCGGACGGCTGCATCATCCAACAGACCGTGATCCTGCAGTCGGTCAATTTCAAGACCAATTCCGATGAACTGACCGAATCGGCGCAGCGCAAGCTGGACGAAGTCTCGGCCGGCCTCGTCGGCCAGCCGACACTACGCATCGAGATTGACGGCCACACCGACTCACGCGGCACCCAGACGCATAACCAGAAACTCTCCGAACGCCGCGCCGCGTCAGTGCGGAGGTATCTGGTCAGCAACGGGGTGAACCCGGACACCCTGGCATCCAAGGGCTTCGGCTTCGATAAGCCGATCGCCAGTAACGACACCGAAGAAGGACGTGCGCAGAACCGGCGTGTCGAGTTCATCGTGCTCAATCCGCCGCCGCCGGACGTCAAGGTGCTCCAGCAGAGCACACCCGCACAGTAATAAGCACGCCGACGGCGGCGTCCGCCGCCACGGCAGCAGCAAGGAGATTAGGGGCCGCCTGCAGGCGGCCCCTTTTTGCTGCCCGCGCGGCAAAAATTGAGAGCCAAACAATCCGCCGTCATGCGGATTGCTCTTGCGCAAACACCGCTCGTTCCCCCATACAACACCGCTCATCTCCAGCAGCAATACCGCTGCAACCGCTCGCGTCGCGGCGCGTACCCATTCGTCGGTCGCGACGGGTTTGAGCGCGGCATGCGGGTAGTCTTCTCTCAACCTCGCTCACTCTCCCCCACATTGAACTGAGCGGTGCGATTTGGCCGGGCTTCGTGCCCGGCCTTCTTTTTTGGCTGCGGCAAATTCCAGGAACGACTCGGCAGCGATCGCATCGAACAGAAATAATCACGCTGAAACCATCCATTCGCCCGAATCCAACCCTTCGTCCGCAAAAGACTCATTTCTTCGGTGGGCGCTTCTATCCTGATCGTGCAGTAGCGTGGTAAACGCGACGGAAAGAGATTTCCACCACCGCAATTTCCGGGCTACGGCGTCCCTCCTTAACTGAGCTATTTTGGCTGGGCTTCACCGCCCAGCCTTTTTTTTGTCCCCGGCAGCGTGCGCAGCTTGTCGATCAGAGCACGGTCGGCTTCGGCAGCAAGCCCGTCGAGCGCTTTCACGAATTCCAGCGGTGACAGCCCAACCGCATCGCTCTGGCGGTCATATCGATAAACCAGCAAGGATTCGCCAGCCGCGTCGGCGACGGTATAGACGGCGGCAAAATGCGCCTGCGCCCGCGAACCGTCGATGATCTGTTCCAGTGCTTGCACGCGAACGCCAATGCGTATATCCGGCGCGCCACGCACCGGCGCACGGCGGACATTGGTTGCGCCGAACGCGCGTCCAAGATCTGCGAGCAAGGCGTCCTCCAGCATCACGTCGGGCGGCTCGGCCCAGCTCGCGTAGGCGTATTGCTCCAGCGGCGCGGACTCTCCAGCTGTCCGGTACAGGAGGGGCCGCTCCGCATAGATGCCCCTCGCATCGACCGCGTCGAGCGCGATTTGCGGCCCGCTCGCGGCAACAGCCGCGGTTGTTTCAATAACCGTCGGCGCAATCGAGTAATAACGCTGCCGTGGCTCAGATGTGCCGCCGCCTAGGCAGCCGGCGAGGAACAGAGGGGCCAGAACCGATGCGGCGCGCCGTACATGGTTGCCGGAGCTCATCGTGCGCTCCCTGGCAGCGGATCAGGTGCGGCCGTATCAGCTGCCGCGGGATTGCGCAGCAGCAAGCCCGGATTACCGCGGATCCGTCGGCTGAATTCCTCGAAGTTGCGGCTGGCAGTCGAGAGGTTATCGGCGATCACGTCGGCGCGGGTGGCGAATATATCCATCGACGTGCGGAAGTCGGCGATGCCAACCCGTAGATCATCGCCACTATCGTGCGTCAGCGCCTGCAGGTCGGTGCTGGTCGCTTGCAGGTTCTGCGCGGTGCGATCGGCGTTGGCGATGAAACGATCGAGTGCAGCGACCCGCTCCGGGCTCAGCAATGCATCGAATCGCCCGCTCGCCGCCGCAAATTCGCTGGAGGCTCTGTCAACATTGTGCAGAATCCCCGGTACATGTTCGGCAGCTGCGGCCATGATCGTGTTTGCATTGCCGACAATCGGCCGCAGATCATGATCGATGATGTCGCCCACCATATTGACCTCCCGATCGAGATTGCTGACCAGCGGAACCAGCGACTGCGCCGTGAAATTGTCGACAGTGGTGGCGACGCCGGACAAACTGTCGAGCAGGCCGCCGACACCACCGGCCGTGATCATTGCACCGGGCGGCAGCACATTGTGGCTCTTGCCGGCGTCGATGGCGATCGTCTGCGGCGCCAGGAAGCTGGTGACGACGGAACGCGCAACCGAATCGTCGGGAATCTTCCAGCCATGCGTCACTGACATGTCGACGCGGAAGCGGACGCGACCGGCTTCGTTGAAGGGCACGATCTTCTCCACCTGCCCCACCGGATAACCTTCGTAGAACACCTGCGAACCGTACTTGAGTCCGGTGACGTTCGCGTAGATCGTGTAGTACGCATCGGTTGCGCCGGCACGTCCGGCCAGCACTGCCAGCACGATAATCAGCGACGCCAGCGAGGCAAGAACGAAGGCGCCCACGACCACCAGATTGATCCTCACATTCGTCATCAGTTGACTCTCCGCACCTGCCGCTGACCAGTCAACTCCTTCAGATATTCTTCCGGATTCAGTTCGAGCCGCTGCACGCGCCGGTTCAGCAGTGCCTGCACCCGCTCGTTGGCGCTCGCACGCACCTCGTCGATGCTGCCGGTGACGAGCATCTCGCCACGATCGAGCACCGAAATACGATCCGCGATCTTGAATGCGCTTTCCAGCTCGTGCGTAACGACGATGATGGTCATACCGGTTGCCTCGCGCAGCCGCAGGATCAGTTCGTCAAGCGAAGCGGACACCACCGGATCGAGGCCGGCGCTCGGTTCATCGAGAAACAGCAAACGCGGATCCATGACGATCGCGCGCGCCAGCGCCGCGCGCTTGGTCATGCCGCCCGACAGTTGCGACGGCGTCAGATCCTCGCAACCGGTGAGGTTCACGAAATCGAGCTTGAGCCGCATCATGATATGCATCGTGTTTTCGTCGAGGCGGGCGTGCTCGCGCAACGGCAGCATCACGTTCTCGCCAACGGTCATCGACGAAAACAGCGCGCCCGATTGGAACGCGACGCCGATCTTCTTGCGCAGCTCGACACGCGCACGGCCACGCAGCGCGAAGATATCCTGCCCCAACAGCCGTACGGTGCCTGCCGCCGGATATTCCAGCGCCAACATTTGGCGTAGCAATGCCGACTTGCCCGATCCCGATCCACCCATGATCACGCGAATCTCACCGGACGCAACGCTCATATCGATGCCCTTGAGCACCTCGACACCGTCGTAGCTGACTCGCAATCCATGCACTTCGGCAGCGGGCGTCATGGCGTTCTCAGGTGTGAGTGACAACGAAGGCGAAGATCATGTCGGTAACCACGATGGCCGAAATCGCGTTGACGACGGAACGCGTTGTCGCACGTCCGATCCCTTCGGCGCCGCCGGCCGCCTGGGAGCCGTTGACGACACCGACCATCGCGATGATGACACCGAACAGCACACTCTTGCCGATGCCGTGCATCACGTCATTGACGCCGCACGCGGACTGCAACTCAGAGATATAAGCGCCGGGTGAAATGCCCAGATCGCCTACGACGTAAATGCCCGCACCAGCCAACGCGACCATGTCCGCATACCAGGTCAGCGCCGGCACCATGATGATCATCGCCACCAGCGCGGGCGCCACGAGATAACGCACCGGGTTGATGCCCATCGCATGCAGCGCGTTGATCTCCTCGTTTATTTTCATGCTGCCGATACGCGCCGCCAGCGACGAGCCGGAGCGGCCGGCGATGAGGATTCCAGTGATCAGCGGTGCGAATTCACGCGTCACCGACAGTGCAATACCGACCGTGACTTTGCTCTCCGCGCCGAATACGGAAAGGCTATAAATGCCCTGGATGGCAACCATCATGCCGACCGCGAGCGACAGTGCGGTGACGATCGGCAGGCCGCGCACGCCGATCTCCAGCGCCTGTTCCAGCGCCGCGCCGAGCCGCACCGGCTGCTTGCGCGTCGGACCGATGGCCAGCCAGAACAGGCTCTCTAAAAACAGTACGGCGCCAAGGCCGATTTCGGCGACGCCTTCGATCGTGACGCGACCGACGGTTTCAGCAAGCCTGCGCATTGCCTACCGATACTCAGGGAGTTGAGCGGATGGAAAACACCTGGTCGAGCCGTGCCAGCTTGAGCACCTTGAGTACCGGCTCGCTGACGCGTATCAGCGTGAAATCGAGGTTCTTCTCTCGCGCGCGCTGATAGGTTTCAACCAGACTGGCGATGCCCGACGAGTCCATGTATTCGACCTCGGCCAGATCGACACGTAGCGGCTTGCCTGCGCGCAGTCCGTCAAGCAGCAGCTTGCGTGCCTCCGGCGAGCGGTCGAGATCGATCTCCCCATCGAGGAACACCGTAACCGCATCAACGTCTTCTTTCACGTGGAAGCTCATGTTGATTTCGCGTCGTTGTCACCCCGCGGCAGCCGCTTGCTCAGCAGCAACCGGTTGCCGGCTCCGGCCGGCGGCTTACCCCAATGCACCCGGTCAGTCAGCGCGCGCATGAACTGCGTGCCGAGCCCGCCCGGTCCCATTTCGCCCGCTGGCCGACCCTTGCAGCGATCTTCGTTCACCCGCGGCGCAAAGTCCACCAGCTCTGCGCATAGTCCATCGCGCGCGCGCCGCACGCGCAGCTCGATGAGGCCGTCGCTGCGGCCGCGATAGCCATGACGGATGATGTTCTGGCACGCCTCGTCCACCGCCAGCGCGAAATCCTGCGCCCAACTCAGCGGTGCGCCGGCCTCGTTCGCCGCCGCCAGAATCAGCTTGCGCACGATGCGCAGCTGCCGCGCCTGCGCCGGCAGCACTTGTTCGACCAGCAGAGTGCCACGCGGCCGCTTGCGCGGCACCGCCGCCCGTCCCGGCACATCCTCGATCACCAGCAGTGTCAGATCATCGCGCAGCTCGGCGATATCGCCGTCGAGTGCAGTGGCAATGGCATCGAGACGTCGGGCCGCAGGCAGCGTCGCGTTGTGTGCGATCAGCGACTGCAAACCGTCGATGCCAAGCTGGCTGCCATCCGCATGGCGCGCTTCAGTGGCGCCGTCGGTGTAAAGGTACAGGCTACTGCCAGCGATACTGAACGCCTTCTCGCGATAGCGATTGTGCTCCAGGCGGCCACGCACGCCGAGCGGCGGGTCTTGCGACTCAAAGCTGGTGAACCCGCCGCCGGCCTCGCGCAGCAGCGGCGGCAAATGCCCGGCATTGGCGATGCGGACTTCATGCGCACGAGGATCGTAGATGCCGACGACCATGGTCACGAACATGCCCATGGTCAGACTCTCGCAGAGCTCTGCCTCGATGCGCGCCAGCAAACGTCCCGGTCCGTGAACCCGCTTGGCGAAGCTGCGGAATAACGTCGCCACCTGTACCATGATCAGCGCCGCATCCATACCCTTGCCGGAGACATCCGCGAGCGCGAACGCAAAGCGCCCGTCGCGTAGCGGCAGCACGTCGTAGAAATCGCCCGATACGTCGCGCGCGGCGCGGCTGAACCCGTGAATCGGCGCCGTGACCGGCAGCTCTGTCGGCAGCAGCTTGCGCTGCACCGCCGCCGCCAGTTCGAGCTCGCGCTTGAGCCGCGCCTGCTCGACCAGATCCTCGGTCAGCTCGGCGTTAAGAATGACCAGCGCCGCAACCGATGCCAGCGCCGCCAGGATCGACGCGTCGCGCCGTCCGAATGGCTCGTCGCCGCGACGATTGAACAACTCCACGACACCGAAGCGGCGGCCATGGAATACCACCGGCGCGGCCAACACCGAACGCACGTCGAACTCGATGCCGACTGTCCGGGGCGCAACAAAATCCGGATCGCTGCGCGGCGCATTGACGATCTGCACCGCATCCTGCGTCAGCGTACGGCCAGAGATTCCCGAGCGCGCCGGCAATTCCGCACCCTGCATATCGACTGGTCCGACGCTAGCGCGGCATACGAGCCTCGCGGCAGGATCCTCGAATTCGCCTTCGAGCTGGAATAGGCAACCGGCCTCGACATCCATCTCGTCGACAATGCGTTGCAGTGCATCGAGCAACGTCGCCAGGAAATCATGCGAGCGCGTGAATGCCTCGGTCAGTTCAGCCAACAACCCGAAGTAGGCGGTGCGACGACCGCTGGGCAGTCCCGATTTTCGCCGCTCTTGCATGGAGTTGTGCGGAGCTCCGGATTGTTGTGGGGACGATCGTAGCGGGTTCGCGGTTCGTTCGGCGAGTGGGGTGATACGTGGCGGATCGGCGCTGTCCAGTGGTTTGCTGCGAACCGCCGAAATTGAAGAGCACTTTCTCGGGGATCATGCTAAAACGCGCTCATGAACAAGATCGAAATCAAAACCCGAGACGGGAGCTGCCCAAGCCATGTATATCGTCCGACGGACAAGGGTCCCTGGCCGGCCGTTCTCGTCTACATGGATGGGCTCGGCATTCGTCCGGCGATGCTCGAGATCGGCGAGCGGCTTTCATCTCATGGCTACTTCGTGCTGCTGCCCGATCTGTTCTACAGGTCCGGACCCTATGAACCGATGGACCCGCACACGATGTTTACGGACCCGGCAAAGCGCAAGATCCTGATGGAAAAGTTTTTCGCGCACGCGTCGCCGGCCAACTTCATGGCCGATACGCGCGCGCTTCTCGACTACCTGGCGGCGCAACCTGACGTGAAGCCGGGTGTTATCGGCACCACCGGCTATTGCATGGGCGGCTTGATGTCGCTGACTGCGGCGGGTACGTATCCGAACGATATCGCCGCCGCCGCCTCGTATCACGGCGGCCGGCTTGCGACCGACGCCCCGGACAGCCCGCACCGGCTGGCGCCAAACATCAAAGCACGGGTCTACATTGCAGGCGCGATCGAAGACGCGTCGTTTCCCGATGACATGAAGGCACGGCTTGAGGAAGCGCTGACCAGTGCAGGCGTCGACCATAAGATCGAGACCTATCAGGCCAAGCACGGCTGGGTGTTCCGCGACACACCGGTCTACGATGCCGATGCCGCCGAGCGGCACTGGCAAACGATGGTGGCGCTGTTCGACGCGAAGCTGAAATCGTAGCTGCCTTTGTCGTTACGATCCCGAGCGTCCGGTCGTACCGCGACGCCGCTGGGGATCGCAGTCAGCCTGTTCCAGAAAGTCCGCGACCGGCAGCTTCTGGGCGGCGACTCCGGACCGAGATCACTCCCGCTATAGCGAAGGCGGCCGCCTTTAGAGCGTGCTATGCATTTCCGTGATCGCTGCGACGACCGCTGAGTGGGTGCTTTCGGCACTGAACGTGGCGACCCAGCAGCACAAACCCGGTTAAGCGATCCATGACAGCGATCAGATCGGTACACCAGCATTGCCTTCGGCAAACACTGCCGGAAGATAGGCGTGCGTCCGCCAATCAGCCATCAACTGCGAAAAGAGACATCCCCACCCACCAAAAGAACCTCTAGCCAACCCAACTGTCACTCATTGAGAATTCAGACCAAATCTGTCCGTGAAAGCGGGTCGACGCAGCATCGCCAGCTATTGATGACCTTGGACCACCTGCCGGGCAATGAACTGGACGTATGCATGACCTGATCGCAACCATGATCGGAGATGTAAACATTTTCTGATGCAGTCCCGCGTAGAAATTGGAGTTCACAGATGAACGCTAGAAAAATTGTGGTTATCGCTGCTCTTTCCTTCGCAGCCGGATTGATGTGTCCGGTTGGCGCCTACGCAATGAATCAGGGAGTGAACATTGATCCATCTCAAACAGATGGAGGCACTCCACCCGCTGCCAATCAGATCACCACGAACAACGGCAACGGCGGTCAACACTACGTCAACATGAATGCACTCGCCACCAGCATGGCTGTCCCTACACTGGTCGTCTTCCTTGGAGGATCGCAATCGGCTCCGTCCGCATATCAACACTTTATTGATAACGCTGCAAACCGGGGTTTCAGTGCGCTGTCACTTGCCTATCCCAACAACGCCGAGATAGCTGGAGTATACGGCTGCAATCCAAACAGCTATAGCGCAGCTACGCAAGACGCATGTTTGACGCAAACTCGGGGGACAACTGCTTTTGGACAAACGCATATGGTGAGCGGAGCGCCTGTTGGTCCGAATACGTACGCCGGCGGTCCGTATGACGACTCGGGGTATGTCACCGGAAACCAATCCTCAGGAGGGAATTCACCGGTTTCGCAAGGCGATTCGATTATGAACCGTCTCATCTGCCTGATTGACTACTTGCAGTACAACGGACCAACAGTCGTTGACGGCAATGTTAATCCGAATTACTGGTCGCATTTTCTAATCACCGATTCCTCGTCACCGTATACGCGTCCTCACTCGGATGCAGCGCATATTGACTACGCAACGCATGTGAGGGTCGATTGGTCGAGAATCGTTTTAGCTGGTCACTCCCAAGGCGCAGCTGAGGCGGCATTCATGGCGATGCGTCTGCCAAATGCCGTCAAGCGAGTCTTTTTGCTATCTGGGCCTCAAGATTTCTACTCGACCAACAGCGTGAGGACTTCGGCGACTTGGATTACCACGACACCGGTTGCGACGAGCCTGTCTGCGTTTTGGGGTTTGCGGAATGCGGCCGAGGGCGATGCCGACGAAGGCGCTTACGGCGATTTCGTTACGACCAACTGGATCTATTTGGGCAGTGGGACGTCGACATCATACGGCCTAGGGGGAAACGGCCTCTCCGAAGGGAATGCGGGCGATGGCAGCACGGTTCCACTTGGAAGCACGCAGAGATATAAGCTGACAGCGCCGTCGGGAGGAAATCACACCGCTTTGTTCAATCATAATCGCGATGCGGTGGATTCTTATCTTTACAATAGTGGGAGCTTCTTGATGCCGGTCTTTCCGATATTCATGATCTGGAATCACATGCTCGGCATGCCGTAATTTGACAGCAACGTCATAAGTCGCCTGCCCATAGAGCAAGCGGGCTGGGGGTTCGCAGCCCCAGCTCACTACTCCTTTTGGAGCTTTGCTTCAAAAGGCCGAAAACAAGCGCGCCTTGACGGCATTCCAGACCGCCCAAAGGTTGCCGCTGGCGTCCGTGGTCACGCTTAAGCCAGCGATACCGATGCCCGCACCGGCTTGCGGAAGATCCTGTGGGTACGAACCGACCGAAAAGGCTCCAATTGAGGAATTTGCAGCGGAAAAAACTTCTGCGCTAATGCTGCCCGTTACGCCATTGATTGCCGAAGCATCATCACTCCACACTACCGCACCGCCGCCTGATGGCAAAGCGGTGATAGCGAGATCACCGGCCTCACCGGAGGCAGCGAGCTGGCGCGCTGCTACGGTGACGACCTGCCCATCCGGGGTTGCGCCACTATAGCGCTGCAGATAAACCGTCTGCGGTTGGACGATGATTCCTGTTTGATAGACCTGAATAGTATATGCGAGCAGCAGTTCGCCATTGTTCTCCAAAGCCGTGGCGAAGGTGTTATAGGTGTCGTTCTTGTTTTCCAGCGGTTGGACCGGTAACACCGCAGCAGAAGAGGTGGGAGTCGCATCAGCGGCGTAATAGCGCACTTTGAAAGGACCTCCGCGTTCGCCCCAGACGGTGGCAAAATTGCCCGCATCATTCATCGACAAGTGCACGTTGGATACATAATGGTATGAAAGCAGAGACGTTTTCTGCTCGACGACCGCTGCGGCGCTGTAGGGCGCGCCGTTTAGGTGGAAGCGCCGAAGCTGAATGGTCCATCGGCCGACGACATCGTTTGCGCCACCAAGGCTGACTTCGCTATCCCAAGCCACGACGAAATCGCCGAATGTATTCATGGCTGCAGCCACAGTGTTGAAGCTCGAATCCAAGAACCTCGTTATGGAGGCGTTGAGCTGAGCAACCAGCACCGGGGCTCCCACCGCGATACCATCGGGAGAGAAGACCTGCGCGTAAATGTGATAGTCCCCCGAGCTATCGCCGAAATCACGCCAAGCGATAACGAAATCCCCGTCAGCATCCATCGCGAGGGCTGGCGTCCCTTCAACACTTGAGCCGGCCACTTGGACTGCATTGCCTAGCGGCGTTCCGTCTGCGGCGAAGCGCCGGAAGGTGATGACTTGATTTCCGACGTAGGGTTGCGGCACATACCATGCGACAACGAAGTTACCGTTCGCGTCGTGTGCAACGGAGGTATAGCCGGAATAAGGCAGTGGTATGTTGTTGGCCACCGTGATTTCCGGCGTCAGCGGGGTGCCGATCGTGCTCGCCATTGCGGCAGTTGCGAAAAGGCTTGCGCTCGCTACTGCTACGAAAGTCCCCTTGAACAATTTACCGCTCGTTATTGCTCTCATTCTCAAACGCCTCCAAAGTCGCAACAATATTCCTAAGCAGAGTTGCAGTGCGCACCTCGGTTAATCGATTTTAACCGGCAGCCGGGATGTAAACCATTACAAATCGTCGACCATAGGCTGGCCCGGCCTCAAGGAGCGAACTCGATCATACAAGGACAGCGATTTTGACCAAATGTTTATGTTTGTGAGTAAAACTATCTACGCAGGGCTCATGATTTTTAGAGGAATCACCTCGCAGGGTGCTCTGTCTTGCCGGAAATTCCGGCATGGATGGAGGACCACTATGCAACCGAACCGTCCGAGCGCAGTTGTGACACATACTTCCTATGTGTTGATTCGGACCTATCCGACCGGAGAATGCAATGAAACTATTCGAATTTGCGCCGACCCGCTCCATTCGCGTTCGCTGGACGCTTCAGGAGTTGGGCATTGAGTTTGAAGCCGTCACCATCAATCTACGTGCCGGCGAACACCGTAGCCCCGCGTTTCTCAAGATCAACCCGGCCGGAAAGCTCCCGGTTCTCGTTGATGGTGACATGGTCCTCACGGAGTCGATCGCGATCGTTCTTTACTTGGCGGAGAAATACCCTGAGAAAAAACTGATCCCAACAGATCTCCGGCAGCGCGCACAACTTTTCCGATGGCTCCTATTCACGGCCACGGAGCTTGAGCAGCCGCTTTGGCGCATCGCACGCCATACATCGCTATACCCGGAGGATAAGCGGTTGCCTCAGGAAGTGGCGCTGGCCAGGAATGACTTTGCAGCAATGGCGAAAGTGCTGGAAGAGCATATGCAAGGGAGAGATTTCATCGTGGGTGATACGGTGACTGTCGGAGATTTTGTGCTCGCTTACACGCTGGACTGGGCCAAGGCGGTGAACTTGCTCGACGACCTGCCCTGCCTGGAAGCCTATGTGAAACGAATGTATGCCCGGCCACGTGCGCCGTTGCGTATCGCAGAGGCTCTCGCCAGCGTCAAACGCTGAGCCATGTCTGTCACTTGCAGCCCTTAAGCGACACTCGCGGACGGCAGTTTTCGGGAGGGCCCTTGGCATGGCAAGCTTCAACGGTCCAAGCTCGTCTCGCCAAATCAAAAAATAACCTTATGCCGACAATGCTAGCGGGCCGAGGCACTTGCGTGAAAGCAACGCGGGTCCTGACTTGATCCGTCGCATATCGACAGAAGCAATCCCTGCTTACGTCCACACAGCACCATCCAAGAATGAACGTCGCACCGGGGGGAGTTGGGGAAATGAAAAAATTGGTGAGCGGCATTGTTGTGGCCGCAGCATGGTTGGCAATGACCATGGCACGAGCCGCGCCGCCAGTCGATGCTTACGGCCACCTGCCGGCGGTGGAGTTGATGCAGTTATCACCGTCGGGCGCGCGTTACGCGTTCATCGCCGTCATTGGCGAAAAGCGCCGGCTCGGCGTCGCCAGTTTCGACGGCAAGCCGTTGTTCGTTACGGACGTCGGTGATGTCAAAGTCCGCGAATTGACCTGGGCCGACGACGCCCATTTGCTGGTGAGCATAAGCGGAACCAACGATCAGCCGTTCGAATTCGTGCAGCCGTTCGAAGCCGGTGCGGTCCTCGTGTTCGGAATGGACGGCAAGAGCTTTCCCATATTCAAGGGTGCGCTTCGAATTGCCGCGGTGGTCCGAGGTTATTTCGGTTCGGTGCAGCTAGACGGCCACGTCTACGGCTATTTCGGCGGGATCACCTACGCCGAATCGCGCCTGCTTGACGTGGAGCAGTTGGATCACACTTATGCAGATGTCTACCGCATCGATCTCGATTCCGGACAAGCGACGCTCGCAGCTGCGGGGCGCAGCAAAGATCGTCGCTGGGTAGTAGGCGCGGACGGCAACGTCGTCGCACACTCGGAATACGACGAGAAAACCGGCCAATGGCGACTGTTCGCCGGCAAGGAACACAGCACGGCGCTAATCGAGAAGTCGGCGCCTATCGGTGAGATCGAGCTCGTCGAACGCGGGCGCAAACCACGCACGGTGCTGGTTGGGGATTTGACCGGCGAACGAGATGTGCTGGAAGAAATATCGATCGTGGACGGTAAAGTCGAAGTGCTTTTCGGCGACTACAACGTGAACAACCCATTTGTCGATCCCGATGACGGACACCTGATTGGTGCGGACGTCGACAATGAGCCGCACGCAATTTTTCTTGACCGGAAGTATCAAGCACGCTATGACGGCACGCGCAACGCCTTTCCCGGTTACGAAGTCGAGCTCAGATCCTTTAGCCGCGATCTTACCCGGATGATCGTCAAGACCGACGGCAAAGACGATCCCGGCACTTACTGGCTGGTCGATATCGCGAGCGGCAAGGCCGATCCCATCGGCTACCCCTATCCCGAGATTCATGCGGCCGACGTTGGCCTCACGCGCTGGGTGAAGTACAAAGCGGCGGACGATCTGGATATTGAAGGCGTGCTGACGCTGCCGCCACGCCGCAAGCCGGAAAAGCTGCCGCTGGTGATGCTGCCGCACGGCGGACCGATCAGCGTCCGTAACCGCATCGGTTTCGACTGGTGGGCGCAGGCCTATGCTGCGGCAGGTTACGCGGTGTTTCAGCCCAATTACCGCGGCTCATTCGGCTATGGCACGCCGTTCCGCCAAGCTGCGTTCGGACAATGGGGTCGCAAGATGCAGACCGATCTGTCCGACGGCGTCGCAGCGCTGGCGGCGCAGGGCATCATCGATGCCAAGCGCGTCTGCATCGTCGGCGCCGGCTACGGTGGCTACGCTGCATTGGCCGGCGTGACCTTGCAACACGGGATTTACCGTTGCGCAGTCTCGGTCGCAGGTGCTTCGGATTTACATTCCTTCTTTAACTGGCAAAGCGAGCGGAACGGCTACATCAGCAGCGATACGCGTTACTGGCGCGCCGTCACCGGTGCCGATAAGGAAGGCGACAACGCGATGCGCAGCATCTCGCCGGCACTGCTGGCGGATCGCGCGGACGCACCGATCCTACTGATTCACGGCAAGGACGACACCGTCGTGCCGATCGCACAGAGCGAGGAAATGGCCGCGGCGCTAAAACGTGCGCAAAAGCCGGTCGAGTTTGTTGTGATGCCCGGCGAGGATCACTGGCTGTCGCGCGAAGCCACGCGCGTCGCCATGCTGAAAGCTGCGGTGGCCTTCGTGAAGGATCGCAACCCGGCGGACTGAGGCCGGCATTTTGTCCCAGCCCGTGCATGTGTAGAGTGAAGCGGAACCGCGTTGATCAAGTTCGCCGGCGCCCACAGCGATTAACTGGCGCGAAGTTAAAATTCATCCCCGACGGTCCCAGCCCGATATAGCGGCCGGCCAGTTTTTTATACCTCTGCCCCGCAGCGGCCATCGGGAATGGGTACCTCCCCCACATGGATGAAGCATGCTCGGAGTTAGCCTTCTACTTTCAGGTTCACCTTTCGCAATCGCATCTCTAGGGGATCGTGTGAACCAATATCAGATCAAGCTGATTGCATTGTTGAGAGGGCGACGGGACATGAAGCGTACCGACGTGATCGCTTACTACGAAACGAAGCATGTTCCTCTGATACTCAGTTTGTTCCCGACTATTTCGGCTTATCGCCGAAACTATGCGGATTTTGGCGCAGCCTTCGTCAATCCACTCGCCGCACCGTTCGACTTCGACATCGTTACAGAAATATTCTTTGCCAGTGACGCTGACCGGCTGGCGATGTTTAAACAGGCCGCCGATCCCAAGGTGCTATCGACCATTGAAGCCGACGAGGCGAATTTCCTCGAGTCCGGGTTTACACGCATGTTCCTTGTCGACTCTCGGGAGACGCAAGTTGAACGCTGACTTCGTCCGGCGCTATGGACCTTGTGCGCTGATCCTTGGCGGGTCTGAAGGTATAGGCGCGGCGTTCGCGCAGCAGCTGGCAGCGGCAGGACTTGACTTGATCTTGGTTGCTCGATCGGCCGGCCCGCTTAACGCAACTGCGAATGCAGTTCGTATTGCACACCCGGTCAAGGTTACGACGGCGCAGATTGACCTTGCGACATCCGGCGCGGCAGATCAAGTTGCAGCACTGGTTGACGCGCAGGAAATTGGTCTGGTGATCTACAATGCGGGGGCAACACACGGCGCAGGTTTCTTCCTTGACGAGCCTGAAGCCAAGGGGATGACACTGGTCTATCTCAATTGCGTAACGCCGGTCGCATTGTTGCATCGCGTGCTGGCGCCGATGCGAGCACGCCGGCGTGGTGGTGCCATTTTGCTGTCCTCCATGTCGGCTATGGCGGGCAGTGGGCTGGTTGCGGTTTATGCCGCCACCAAGGCATTTATGTTGACGCTCGCCGAAGGATTGCACTGGGAACTCAAGCGAGATGGCGTAGATGTCCTGTGCGCCGTGGCAGGCTTGACCGCGACACCGGCAATGGCGCGGTCAGGCATCTTGGCTGTCAATAACAGCGGCTTTGCCGCCAAAGACCCCGACGAGTTAGCGCGTGAGGTCCTAGCGTCGTTGGGTAAGCGTCCCGTGTGGTACGCGGTGGGGTCTGTGATTGCGGCCGTAATGCACATCCTGCCCCGCCAAAGTATTTCGCAGAAACTTACAATGGGCGCCGCTGCCTTATACAAGATCAAAGTGTAGCGAAAGACATATGCGTCCTTTCCTTCCCCGGAAGCTGCCGTTTGTCATCGGCAGGAGCTGGCACAAGTCGTAGGCTGCAGCTCTTCTGCTATTCACGATCGACTGTTTTTGAGAGACACGTCAGTGCACACATCCCCGGCGCGGTATGCTCATCTGCAGGACGCGTCGCCGCGGAACGCATTTAGCGACACTAATAGCTGCGTGGCTCCAGGTTTAAGCCGAACATTTATCAGGAGTCGGCAGGCATCCAATAAATCGACCCGGTACCGGACAACAGGCACGTTTCTGTGCCAGGCAACGCCGGCGTCGTAAGATACCCGGAATCTCCTGCGAAATCCTGCGATCCATGGCCGAAGACACTCCCTTTCCCGGCGTGCTCGAATTCACGCGCGCGCTGATTGCGTGCCGTTCCCTGACCCCTGACGACGCCGGCTGTTGCACGCTGATCGGCGACCGCCTCGCGGCGCTGGGCTTCACGCTGGAATGGATGAATTGCGAGGGCGTCACCAACCTATGGGCAACGCTCGGCGACAGCGGACCGCTGGTGGTGCTCGCCGGGCATACCGATGTGGTGCCGCCCGGCCCGCGTGAGAAGTGGGCCAGCGATCCGTTCCAACCGCAGATCCGCGACGGCGTGCTTTACGGACGCGGTGCGGCCGACATGAAGAGCGGGCTGGCAGCAATGGTCGGCGCCACTGAGCGTCTGCTTCGGGACGGCAAGCCGCGCGGCACGCTCGCCTATCTCGTCACCAGCGATGAGGAAGGCATGGCGCAACATGGCACCAAGCACGTCGCTCGGGTGCTGCGCGAGCGCGGGATCAAACCGGATTTCGCGATCGTCGGCGAAGCCTCCAGCCACCTCACGCTGGGCGATCGCATCGTCGTCGGTCGCCGTGGTTCGCTCGGCTGCAATCTGCATGTGTTCGGCAAGCAGGGTCACGTCGCTTATCCGCAGAAGGCCGACAATCCGATCCACCGCCTAGTGCCGGCGCTGACGGAATTAACCACGATGGAGTGGGATCGCGGCAATGCGCATTTCCCGCCGACCTCGTTCCAGATTTCTAACTTCCACTCCGGCACCGGCGCCAACAACGTGATTCCCGGCGAAGCGGATGTGATTTTCAATTTCCGCTATTGCACTGAATCCACCGCGGAGAGTCTGAAGTCGCGCGTGACAGACGTGCTCGACAAGCATCGGCTGCGCTACGAAGCAAACTGGTGGCACACCGGCGAACCATTCCTGACCAAACAGGGCCGGCTGATCGAGGCCGCGAAGGCCGCGATTGCGGATGTGACTGCTATCGCACAGCCAGAGTTGTTCACCGGCGGCGGCACATCTGACGCACGTTTCATCGCGCCGCTGGGCACCGAGGTCGTCGAGATCGGACCGATCAACGACAGCATCCACATGATCGACGAGCACGTGAACGTCGCCGATCTCGACCGGCTCAGCGCGATCTACGAAGGTGTGCTGCGGCGGCTGTGCGCCTGACGTGCCGGTAGCGCCGGAGTCGCGGGCGCGCGTCCTGCCGGCAGCCGATTTCCGGCCGAATCCGCTGCTCGCGCATCCGCGAATCCAGACGATCCTCGCCAGCAAAAGTCCGCGCCGCTGGCTGTGGCGGATGCGCGGCAGTCGCATGGCAGCACTGGCCCGACTCCACGAGCTCGATTGCGGGGACGGTGTGCGGCTGTGCGGCTGGCACTCGCCGCAACCGATCGGCACGGAAGCGCGTGGTTTGGCAGTATTGATCCACGGCTGGGAAGGCAGCCACGATTCCAATTACCTGTATTCGATGGCATGCCGGCTGCACGCCGCCGGCTGGAATGTGTTCCGTCTCAATCTGCGCGATCACGGTGATTCGTATCACTTGAACCGGGAAATGTTCCACTCCGCGCGCATCGCCGAAGTGCTCGGCGCATTGCAGGCAATCCTGACACTCGACGCGGCACGGCCGCTGGTCGTCGTCGGCTTCTCGCTGGGCGGCAATTTCGCGTTGCGCGTCGGGCTCTATGGGCCGGCGGTCGGCGTCGTTCCCAAGCTGTCGATCGGCATCTCGCCGGCGATCGATCCGGGCGCCACATTGCGGGCGATCGACAATGGTCCGGCACTTTTCCGCCGCTACTTCGCGGAAAACTGGGAACGAGCAATGCTCGCCAAGGCCGATGCGTGGCCCGGCCACTACGACTTCTCGATGCATCTGCCGATCAACAGCATCGAAAAATCAACCGCGCAATTCGTCGCCGAATTCACCGAATTTGGAGAACTGCGCCACTACCTCGCCGCGTATACGCTGACACCCGACATGCTGATGAAGGCGCCATCGCAAGTGGCGGTCATCACATCGAAGGATGATCCAGTGATCCCGATCGCCGGCTTCGATGGTCTGCGCGCGGTCGGTTCCTGCGTTGCCTACGACGTCACCGAGTACGGCGGTCACTGCGGCTTTATCGAGAACTTCGCCATGGAGACGTGGACGGAGAAACGGGTGCTGGAGCTGATCTGATTCTTCAAAATCCGGAATAGCTGAAATGCACGCGCTTGGTCAGTCCGCAAAACAATTCGTAGACGAGCGTGCCCGCGTAGCGCGCAATTTCCTCGGCGGGCAGTCCCTCGCCCCACAGCGTGACCGTATCGCCGACCCGCGCTTCCGGCACTTCGCGCAGATCGATCGTAATCATGTCCATCGATACGCGTCCCACCATCGGCGCGCGGCGGCCGCAGACCAGTACCGGTGTGCCGGTCGGCAGGTTGCGATCGTAACCATCCGCATAGCCGACAGCGACGACGCCAATGCGCATCAGTTGCGGACAGCGGTAGGTGGCGCCGTAGCCGATCGTCGCGCCTTCGGGCACATCGTGGATCGACAGCAGGCGACCTTCGACGCGCATCGCCGGCCGCAGGCCGAGGTCGGCGGCGCTCTGCTCCGGCAGCGGACTCGCACCATATAGGGCGAGACCAGGACGCACCCACTCGCGGCGCGTCAGCGGCCAGGCGATCAGGCCAGCCGAATTCGCGATCGAGCGCGCGCCGGGCAGCGTACCGAGGATTTCGTCGAACAGCGCAATCTGACGCTGCGTCATCGGATTGTCCGCTTCGTCGGCGCAGGCAAGATGCGTGATCCATCCACAGAAATTCCACGCGGGACGCTGTTGCAGCGCGTTCGCGAGCACCGGCACTGCCGTCGGTGCAAAGCCGAGGCGGTGCATTCCAGTATCGATCTTGAACCAGAGTGATAGCGTGGCATCCTGCAACGATTCCAGCAGTGCCAGCTGCCACGGATCATGAACGACGATCTGCAAGTGCTGGCGTACGGCCTCGCGCGCTTCGTCCTCGGACATCACGCCTTCAAGCAAAGCGATCGGCGCGGCGATGCCGGCGTCGCGCAGCTTCACTGCTTCTTCAAGACAGGCGACCGCGAGCGCATCCACGCCCGCATCAGCGAGCGTGCGCGCGACCGGTACCGCGCCGTGGCCGTAGCCGTCCGCCTTGACCGCCGCCATCACATGCGAGCCCGGCGCGTAACGGCGCACGCGCGCAAGGTTGTCGCGGAGCGCGGTGAGATCGATGGTGGCGGTGACGCGCGGGATCATGAGAGCGTACCCGTGAATAAGCGCTAGCCGAATTGCGCGTACGACGAATCGGCCAGATTGTCGAAGCGCGTGTACTGGCCGAGGAATGCTGTCTTCACTGTGCCGATGGGGCCGTTGCGCTGCTTGCCGATGATGATTTCGGCGATGCCCTGGTCCGGCGATTCGCGGTTGTAGACCTCGTCGCGATAAATGAACACGATCACGTCGGCGTCCTGCTCGATACTCCCGGATTCACGCAGATCGGCCATGCGTGGACGCTTGTTGTCGCGCGCCTCAACGCCGCGGTTGAGCTGCGACAGCGCGATCACCGGCACGCTGAGTTCCTTCGCGAGCCCCTTGAGACTGCGGCTGATCTCGGAAATTTCGTTGGTGCGGTTCTCCTTGGAACCCGGCACCTGCATGAGCTGCAGATAATCGACGATGACCAGCTTGATGTCGTGCCGCGCTTTCAGGCGCCGTGCGCGCGCGCGCAACTCCAGCGGCGCCAGCGAGCCGGTTTCGTCGATGTACAACGGCGCGTCAGCGATCAGCCCGGCCTGCGAGATCATCTTGCTCATTTCCAGATCATTGAGTTCGCCGGTGCGCAGGTGCTGCTGATCGATGCGGCCGAACGAAGACAATACGCGCAGACCAAGCTGCTCAGCCGACATTTCCATGCTGAACACCGCTACCCCCTTGCGTTCGATCAGGGCGGCGTGTTCCGCGATGTTCATCGCGAAACTGGTTTTGCCCATGCTTGGGCGACCCGCGACGATCACCAGATCGCCCGGATGCAAACCGGTGGTCAGACGATCGAAAGCGCTGAAACCCGTCGGCAGGCCAGCGAGCCCCTTCGGATTATTGCGCAACAGCGCCACGCGCTCCTGGATTTTCTCCATGAGCTGCGGCATCGCGTACCACTCCGATTTTGCACGCGCACCGCGCTCGCGGATGCGGAATACCTGCTGTTCTGCGGAATCGACCAGTTCGGCGGGCTCACGCCCGTCCGGGCGGTAGCCGAGATCTGCAATGTGGTTACCCGCCGCGATTAGGCTGCGCAGCACTGAGCGCTCGCGCACGATATCCGCATACGCGCGCACGTTGGCTGCACTCGGCGTATCGGCGGCGAGCATGCCCAAATAGGCGATACCGCCCGCTTCGTCGAGCTTGGCCTGATGGCGCAGATGCTCCGACAACGTGACGAAATCGCAGGGTTTGTTCTGGCTGACCACCTCGCCGATGGCGCGGTAAATCAGCTTATGGTCGTGGCTGTAGAAATCGTCTTCCGCCAGCTTCTCGACAATGTCGAACCAAGCCTCGTTGTCGAGCAGCAGCCCGCCGAGGACGGACTGTTCCGCCTCCATCGAATGCGGCGGCTGTTTGGGCGCGGGGGCGTTCATCGGCGGCTATCGTAAAACAATACGGCGCGCCACGGATGATAAAGCCCGCCGTCCACGATCGGGCAGCGGGCTCGGAGGCGCGGGCCGGTCGTCAAACGCTCTTCGGCAGGATCGAGCGTATTTCCGCGGTCGGCTTGCCCGCCATTGACTTAGCGATCTCAGAAACCACTGCCCGCTGCGCGGCGGTGCTCAGATGCGGACGCAGCAGGCCGAGGAAGCCAGGCTCCGCGACCAGACAGATGCGCCGGTACGCTCCAGTGGCCAGCAAAGCCGTCAAACGATCACCTGCGCGCTTGGCGAACTGGTCTGCCTGATGCTTCTTGGCGCCGTCTTCGGAACCGGCGGAGCTGCCGCCGTGCTGTCCCTTGTCGAGATGACCGGAACGATCGCTGACAATATCGCCCTCGTGCTGGCGCGCCGATGGATTCACCAAATCCTCGATCTCTTGCAGTGGTGCACCCGGCACCGGCACCGCGAACAGGCGGACGCGCGCGTGATCGGCCACCAGCACCAGCGCAGAGCCGGACACTTCCCTTCTCGATGATTCAGCGGCGTTCATCGTCATCCTCCATTTCCAGGTCAATCAGAATCCAGTGGTATGTATCTATGCGCTCGTCCCATTCGCGCGTCAATGCCGCCTCGATGCCGCAGTGTTCACAGCGCACCAAGTTACCTTCAACGCATTCACCATCGGCAGCATCGACTTCCGCTTCACAAGCGGGACAAATCAGCGGAATCAATTCAATATCGGAGTGTTTTAAATGCATCATTGGCCATTCCCCTCTTACCGGCGGCGTTAGACCGCTCTGGGAAACAGTATCGTGCGATGCGCTGACGAGGTTATTGATGCAGATCAATGTCCCACGTCAAACTTGGCGGATTTTCCGCGAGGGGCTGCGCTGGGAATCGTTCCCGGGAACTGCTATTAAGATCCGGAAGCGGGGACTGCGGATCGCTTGCGCCGGGGACCGGAGAATCCCCGTGGCGGCGACGCCGGTCCCGATACATCGGAAGCTTGCCGCGGACGCTGTGAGTTGTCGCCTCTTCCCTTGTGACCGCCTGGCAGGCGAAACACCGCAAACGAACGTGCCAGCACTTTCGATTGATCTTCCATAAGCTTGGCTGACGCGGAAACCTCTTCGACCATCGCCGCATTCTGCTGGGTCGCCTGATCCATTTGCGTCACGGTCATGTTCACCTGATCGATTCCGGACGACTGCTCGGCCGAAGCGGTGGCGATCTGGCTGATGATCGTGGTGACGCGGCCAACTTCTGCCCCCACTTCGCCCATGGTTTTGCCGGCGACACCGACCAGCCGCGAACCTTCCATGACCCGCTCGGCCGAATCCTGGATGAGAATGCGGATTTCCTTGGCGGCCGCGGCACTGCGATGGGCAAGCTGCCTGACTTCCGAGGCGACGACTCCGAAACCCCGGCCCTGTTCGCCGGCGCGTGCCGCCTCGACGGCGGCATTGAGCGCGAGAATGTTGGTCTGGAACGCGATACCGTCGATGGCGCCGATGATATCGACGATTTTCTTGGAGCTGTCGGCGATGGAATCCATCGTTCTCACGACTTCATTCACCGCCACGCTGCCCTTTGCCGCGACATCGGAGGATTTCTGAGCGACCTGGCTCGCCTGCCTGGCATTGTCCGCATTGGCTTTGACCGTCGCCGTCATCTCTTCCATGCTGGAAGCGGTTTCCTCAAGGCTCGCCGCCTGCGATTCCGTACGTGTTGACATCGATGAAGTGGCGCTCGTCATTTCCCGCGCAACCTGGTTGATCGCCGCCGTCGCGTCGCCAATTTCATTGACGATGCGGATCAGTTGCTCGATGGTCATGTTCACGTGATTCTTGAGATCGGCAAAGGCGCCCGAATAATCGCCCTCCATCGTCGACGTGAGATCGCCTTTGGAAACCAGCGCCAGGACTCTCGATACTTCGCCGAGGCCGTGATCGCTGACTTCCATCAACCGATTAAGTCCGTCGATCATCCTGCGGAAATCGTTCGAGAAGCGCGCGCCATCGCCGCGGGCGCTGAAATCGCCGCGTGCGGCGGCTTCGACCAGCTTCAGAATTTCGCCGTTGATCGCCAGAAAGCTGGCCTTCACACCATCGATGCCTTCGGTGACGACAGCCGCTTCGCCCTTGAGACGGTCCATGTCGACGGAGAAATCTCCGCGTGCGTAAGCGCTGACCACTTCGACCAGCCGCATCGTAACCGCAATGGGCGTCGCGACGAGATCGTTGACACGTCCCGCCATTTCACCGTACGCGCCCGGAAAGTCGGTAGCACGGATACGGTAGCTGAGGTGGCCGGCTTCGTGCTGGTCCACCATTGTGTTCTGAGCTGCAGCGAGCCGTTGCAATTCACGTTGCATTGCACTCATTGAGCGCAGCATCTGTCCAAGTTCGCTCTGCGCCGACGAGTCGATATGTACATCGAGCACGCCTTTAGCGATCGAATCCGCAACGTGCGCGGCAAGCCGCACCGGTGCAACAATGCTGTGACCGATCCGGCGAGCAGCGAACCAGGTCAGAAAAACCGCGAGCACGCCGAGCACGATCATGAGCAGTCGCGCCGTCGCATAACTACTAGCCGACACTTCCATGGCCTCATGGGCGATCGTCGACTCATAGTCGATTTCGTCATTGACACTCTTCAGCCATTGCGCTTCGACCGGCAGCAGCATGAGAATCTGCGCGAGCGCCTGGTGATACTTATCCTGCGCTTTCGAAGCGCCAAGTTTGATCAGCGCGTCTTCCATCGGTCTGATCTTTTCCCTGGTCTTGCCGATCTGTTCGAGCAGTTCTTTACCCTTGTCGTCCGATGCCACGCGGTCTTTCAGCTTCGCTTCCGCGGCGTCATATTTTTTCTCGTTGTCGTCGATCTGATTCAGCATCAACTGAATGGTATCGTCGTCGACCGAAAGCGCGAGCGTCCGTTCCCCCAGGCCGATGTTGCGGATGCCGCTGGCCATGTCGTTGGCAGCCGCGACGGTCGCATTCTTGTCCAGAACGACGTTTTCGAAGTTCTTCTGGATCTTCGACATCTCGAAGCTCGCGATCACCATCTCGATGATCAGCAGCAGCGCCATAAAACCAAAGGCGGCGCCGATTCGAATCCGGATAGGCAAGTCTTCGCCCTTCGTACGAAGGCTGACGTCGATTTGAGTCGGGACCGGCACGTATTCAGACTGCATAACCTACTCGCCGGATGTGGATATAAGTTTGCGTAGCAGCAAGCGGACGACTGGTTCCGATCATTTGGAAATGACCTTCACAGTGCGATCCACAGTTCCATGCCTGTTGCTTGCACATCCACTTCTTCTCCTGACTGCCCGTCCAGCAGCCGCTGACAAGGTTGTCATCGCCATGCTTGAGGCTCTGAAAGCAGCGCGATTCCGGCGACAGATAGCCGTGAACGCCAATGCGTCCGACTTTAATAAATCGGTACTGCGAGTTGGTTTACGGCTGAGGGGGGTAAAACTTTACGCAAGCAGTTCCGCGATTTGCCGCTGGAACGGTCTTATTGATCCGGGCAATCGTGGGCCTATTTTTTGGCCTGCGCCTCGACCCGCCCATAGACATCGTCGAAGCGCACGATGTCATCCTCGCCCAGGTAGGACCCGGACTGCACTTCGATCAGATGTAGCGGCACTTTTCCCGGATTTTCGAGGCGATGGGAAGAACCCAGCGGGATGTAAGTCGATTCGTTTTCCGAAACCAGGAAGGTGCGATCGCCGCAGGTGACCTTGGCGGTGCCGCTGACGACGACCCAGTGCTCGGCGCGATGGTGATGCATCTGCAAGCTGAGCTTCTGCCCAGGCTTGACCACGATGCGCTTGACCTGGAAGCGCGAACCGTCGGCAACCGTTTCGTAACTGCCCCAGGGCCGCAGCACCTCGGCGTGAAATTCGGCCTGGCTGCGTTTCTCCTTCTTCAGACGCGCGACGATGCGCTTGACGTCTTGCACGCGATCACGATGGCCGACCAGCACGGCATCGGCGGTTTCGACGACAACCGTATCGCGCAGGCCAACGGTGGCGACGAGCCGTCCTTCCGCCTGCACCAGAATGTTGTCGCAATCCTCGCTGATGACATCGCCGCGCAGCACATTGCCGCGCGCGTCTTGCGGAAGGTTTTCGAGGTACTTCCACGAGCCAACGTCATCCCAGCCACAGTCCATCGGTACCAGCGCGGCGCGGCGGGTTTTTTCCATCACCGCGTAGTCGATCGAATCCGAGCGCGCACCGCGGAAGGATTCCGCGTCGAGGCGGACGAAATCAAGATCGCGCCGAGCTTTCGCCAATGCCTTTTCGCAGGCAGCCAGCATTTCCGGCTCCAGCCGCGTGAGTTCCTCCAGCAGCACGCCGACCGGAAACATGAACAGCCCGCCATTCCAGTCGTATTCCTTCGATGCGACGAAGCGGGCGGCCGTATCGGCGTCCGGCTTTTCGACGAACGCCGCGACCTCGAAACCAACACCCGGCAGCGCCGCGCCGCGGCGGATATAGCCATAGCCGGTTTCCGGCCGTGTCGGCTTGATCCCGAATACCGTCAGACGCCCGGCACTCGCGGTCTGCGCCGCCAGCTTCGACGCGGCGACGAAGGCATCGAGATCGGCGACCGCGTGGTCGGCCGCCATCACGAACAGCAATGCGTTGTTACCATGCAATTGCTGCACTTGCAGCGCGGCAATCGCGATTGCCGGCGCCGTATTGCGGCCCTCCGGCTCAAGCACGATGGTCGCGCCCTCGACACCGATTTCCCGCAGCTGTTCGGCGACAATGAAGCGGTGCCCCTCGCCACAAATGACGATGGGTGCCACCGCGCCTTCCACCGCCTTCGCGCGCAATGCGGTGGACTGCAACAGCGTACGATCGTCGAGCAGTTTCAGGAACTGCTTCGGATAGGACTCGCGGGACAGCGGCCACAAGCGGGTGCCGGAACCTCCGGCGAGCAGGCATGGAACAATCATCAGCGGTCATCCCCGATCAGTTTCAGCAGCTCTTCGGTTTTAGTGTGCATCAGCGTCTCATTGCCGCGGCTTTCGACGTTAAGGCGGATCACCGGTTCGGTATTGGAACCGCGCAGGTTGAAACGCCAGTCGTCGAATTCGACACTGAGACCGTCCACATGTTCGACTTTCGCCGCCGCCGTCGCGTAGCGCGTCTCGATGCGTGCCAGCGTCGTCGGAATATCGATGACGCGGCGGTTGATCTCGCCGCTGGCCGGAAACCGGCGCTGGCGCTCGCCGACCAGCTTCGACAGCGGAATCCCCTGCGCGCTCACCAGCGACGCCACCAGCAGCCACGGAATCGTGCCGTTATCGCAATAGGCGAAGTCGCGGAAATAATGATGCGCGCTCATCTCGCCGCCGTAGACCGCGTTCTCGGCGCGCATGCGCTCCTTGATGAACGCATGGCCGGTTTTCGACTGCACCGGCACACCGCCGGCCGCGGTCACCACGTCGATGGTGTTCCAGGTGAGTCGCGGATCGTGAATGATCTTCGCGCCCGGCGCCCGCACCAGCATCGCTTCCGCCAGCAGGCCGACAAGGTAATAGCCTTCGATGAAAATGCCGGACTCGTCGAAAAAGAAACAACGATCAAAATCGCCATCCCAGGCAACGCCGAAATCGGCGCCGCTGGCAACGACCGCCTGCGCCGTCGCGGCGCGGTTTTCCGGCAGTAGCGGATTCGGAATACCGTTCGGGAACGTTCCGTCCGGTTCATGGTTCACGCGCACGAAATCCAAGGGCAGGTGCGGCGCTAACGCATCGATCATCAGTCCAGCGCCGCCATTGCCGGCATTGACCACCAGCTTTAGTGGCCTCAGCGCGTTCACATCGACGTAGCCGAGCAGATGACGGACATAAGCGTCGCGGTAGGACACTGACTTCATCACCGCGCTGCCGGACGGCACGCTCCTCATCGCCGCCACCGCCGCTTCGAGATCACGCAGTCCGGAATCGCCGGAAATCGGCAGCGCGCCGCCGCGCACGAGTTTCATGCCGTTGTAATCGATCGGATTGTGCGAAGCCGTCACCATGATGCCGCCGTCGATGCCGGGCTGGAATGCCGCGAAGTACACTTCCTCGGTGCCGCACAGGCCAATGTCCTCGACGATGGCGCCACCGTGATTCAGCCCGTCCGCCAATGCCTGCAGCAGTTCTGGACTCGACAGGCGCACGTCGCGACCCACGGCGATGCGGGACGGACGGAAGCGCTCGGCGTAGGCGACGCCAAGCCGGTAAGCGAGCGTGGCATTCAATTCGTCCGGTATGCGGCCGCGCAGGTCATAGGCTTTGAAACACGCGATTCGGCTCATTAATCTGGCTTTCGTCGATAGGCTTGAAGCGGCGTTTCCCGGATCTAGCAACGATCGTGCAGCATCCGGACGGGACGACCCATTACGTGCAGTCTGAATGCGGATTATTCTAACAGGCCGTTCGCGGCCGACGTCCCGGCATTACCCGTCAGAATCAACCCCATGAATGAACTCACCACGCCCGCACCGCTGTGGCGACGCTTTGCCGCGGCCACTTACGATGCGCTGATCTTTATCGCGATCTGGGCAATCACCGCCGAGGGGGAGACGCTGATCCGTCTTGCGCTGGGGCTGCCCTCTCACCGTTCACTGTTGCAAGCATTGGTGTTTCTGGCCGGCCTGCTGTTTTTCGGCTGGTTCTGGACGCATGGCGGTCAGACCGTCGGCATGCGCGCCTGGCGCCTGTATGTGCGTCGGCTCGACGGCGCCGCCGTGCGCTGGCCGGTCGCCGCGGCGCGTTATACCGCCATGATGGTGTGGGCAGGAGCACTGCTGACACCGTTTTTCATGCTGCTGCTGCCGAACGCCGTGCACATTGCCAATCGTGCCGGCATCGCATTCACTACTGCTGCGCTCGCCGTCATCGGACTTGCTGCACAAAAGCTCGACAGCCGCCGACGTGCGCCGCATGACTGGATTGCGGGAACCGAGACTGTATTCACGTCGCGCAGCCCCTGAGCTATTTCAGCCGCCCCAAGCCGTCGCGCTGCCTGTAGGACCGTTCGTCTCAGCCCGCGGTTCGCCGTGCCCAGACCTGAGCAAGTGCATCGCGGCGTAGACGCAGGCAGGTTTGCACCTGCGGTGCATCGCCGCCTGCGGCCCCGAATCCGTGAAAGGCGCCTGGAATGACATGAAGCTCGGTCGGCACACCGGCGCGCACGAGCCGACGTGCGTATTCCAGGTCCTCCTCAAGAAAGAGATCGAGCGCACCCACGGCAATGAAAGCCGGCGGCAAGCCGCTCAAATCCGCGACGCGCGCAGGCACGGCTTCGGCTGGAACTGAAGGCCCACCCGCTTCCATGCCGAGCAGAGAGCTCCAGCCAAAGCGGTTACTCGCGGGAGTCCAGACGAATTCACCGCAATACGGATGGAGATCGGAATGGCTGCCAGTGCGATCGTCGAGCATCGGCGAATCGAGCAACTGCAGGCAGATCGGCACTTCGCGGCGCTTGCGCGCGAGGATCGCCAGCGCCGCGGCATGGCCGCCGCCAGCGCTCTCGCCACCAATGGCGATGTGGCTGCGATCGATCCCCAGCCGATCGGCATGCGCATGGAGCCAGACCAACGCGGCGTAGCAGTCTTCAAGGGCACCGGGATAACGGGTCTCCGGGGCGAGTCGATAATCGACAGAGACAACGACGCAGTCCAGTTCCGTCGCGAGCGTACGATTCGAGCTATCGTTAATCTCGGGCGTTCCGAGCATGAATCCGCCGCCATGCATATGCAGATAAGCCGGACGCGGCTCGACAACCTTCCCCGGCGGCGTATAGACCAACACCCGCACCTTGGGCGCGCCTGGCGGCCCCGGCACAAACTGCTCCTCGCGAGCGACGGCTTGTTGTGCGGGCGACAGCGGCGGCGGCTTGACCCCCTCGACGACACTGGCGCCCGCGCGTATGGCGCGAAGCACTTCGTCGTTGAAATCAAACGACGGCAAAAGATTGAGCGCCGGCAGTAACTCGGGCGCAATCAGCCGTCGTGAGTTTTTTGCGCCTGCGGACGGATCAATTGGCATTTCAGAAACACTCCTCGGAAGCTAAATTCGCACAAAAGTGGCTTGACGCAGAAAGCCGCGCGGGTAAATCTGAGGGCCACAGCAACTCATGGGGTACGAAATGAAAAAAATCGCTCTTCTGGCTCTACTGCTACCGGCCGCTATACAGGCACAGACAGCTTTACCTCTTCCGCCAGGCTACCCCACTTTGCTAGGGGAATCCTGCGGCGGCGTGCACGTCGCCAGCTATGTCACCGGCTTTGATGCCAGTGGCAACATCACCGGCGAAGTCTACGCCTGGACCAAGTGCGGCGGATCGGGACGCGGCGGCGGCTATCAAACCCACACCTACCAGTCCTGGAATTCCATCCTTTGGGATTTGTACACGAACTACAAGCTGGTGCCTTACGACAACGTAATGCCCGATCCCGCTTTTACGGCAGTCGATTCATACGGGAACATGATTCTGAATTCCTGTTCCGGTGGAACCACCAACGGACAGCCGGCCTGCACCGCGGAAGCCAATATCGTCTATATCCCGCCCGGCACGGTTCCCGTAGCGACCACCGTTCCATCGCTTTCTGGAATGACCGCCACACAAGCCCGCAATACCCTGAAAACCGCCGGCCTGGTGGACTCCCAGTATTTTCAAACCTCCAGCACCGCGACGCTCTTTCACGTCTGCGGTCAGTCACCGGCGGCGGGAACCATCGTCGATCCGGGGTCAACCGTCAGCGTGTGTATCTCTTCGGGTTCGCCGAATAACTGAGTAACGCGCCCAGTTGCTTACCTGCTGGACTGGTGCAATAAGCGCAGCCCATTGCACCGTTTACCGCGAGTGGATGCGGGCTTCGCCTGCTTGAAGCGGTGGGGCTTTGAGGTCTTTTGTTCCGCCCCTGTTGGGCGGGCGTACTTTTCTTTACTCGTGTAAAGAAAAGTAGCCAAAAGAAAGCACGCCCCATATCCGCGCCGTGCTACGCACGGTTCCTTGCGCTTCTCGCGTGCTCGGGGAACCGCACCGACACGGCTTCCTGCCGTGACGGTGCTTGGCGAGCATCCATGCCCGCCATCCCCTGCGCGCGCTGCGATGCTCAGCGCTCCCAAGGGGGCCCAACGTCAAAAGCGAAAATCAAAAGCAAAGCGACGCATCGCGCTGCTTTGTGCTGTTGCTTTTCGACCCCCTTCGGACCGCGCCGAGCACCGCAGGACGAGGCGGAACTGCCCGCGCGCAACGCGGGGCGAGGCAGGAGCCGAAGCCTTCTTCGTCGCGACAGGAAGTCGCGTCGATGAAGCCCGTCTCGGCCGAGGAGCGGAGGGCACCGACTCGCAGGCTTCTCGCGAGTCGGTGCGGTCAGGGGCGCGTTTTCTTTGGTTACATTTCTTTGCCGCGTGGCAAAGAAAGTAACCCGCCCAACAGGGGCGGAATGGAAAACTTCAGAGTTTCACTGCATTCAGCAGGCGAAGCCCGCATCCACTCGTGGTAAACGGTGCAATGGGCTGCGCTTATTGCACCCTACAATTTCTGACCAGTAGCGTGCGCAGCGCGCACGTTCACCGTTGGGTCATAACGGAACGGTCGTGCGCAGTGCGCACGCTACGCTGGCCAACCTTTAGCTTCCCAAATAAGACAAAACATCTTGGTCACCTAATATATGTATTACAGCCACTGCAATTGCTCCGTTAAATGACCTCACAATGTTCCCGCCAAAACTTCCATTTGTTCCGTCTTCAATATGCAGCATCTTTTCGAAACCGTTGCCACCGTCGACCTTTACGTCAACCGAAGTGTGAAATACAAAGGTTGAACGATCTGTATAGAATTTCATTACGGTGATGGTTAAAAATTTTTCTTCCCCACCCTTGGTATGGCCGTGTTTATTTATTTCTTTCTGAAGCTGGTTTGATAGCGCTTCTGATATCTCTGCATCGGACGAAGTCCAAGTGACTTTGTCATCAAATATTTTCACTGCTGTAATATCGTGCTGGCCATTCAAAACGGTGACGGGGCCGGTTGTATCGAAGTTGAAAATTCTGTCATCAGTAAGCTGATATTCCACCGGGTGATACGTTTGTGCGCAGCTCGACAGCAAAACAGCTAATAAAATAAAGAGGTATCTCATGACGTTCCTGGTAACGCGTACATGACCATGTTCATAGAATGTAACCTTGTTTTGTACCGCCTACGAGGAAAGCTAAAAGAGGCTAGATTGAATATTTTCAATTTGGCTCCTTTTTGTTAGGCAGCGAGTCAAGATATTGCTGGTACTGCGCCTTCTGATGCTCACAGGTATCAAGGATTTTTTCAAACCGAACGAAGTCATTAAGGCTGCGTTTCGCGCTCGAAGAAATTCGGCAGAAGACGCAGTCACTACCGACGACTGACTTACCTGACTTACCTGACTTACCTGACTTACCGAACTGTAATCCGAAGAGAGGGCGTTCGACGCGAAGCCACTCGACCAGAGCAGCGACGACACGATGGCTATACTCAATTTTTATACTGCAACTCTCCCTGCGACCTAACGAATTAGGCCGATCGTATGACACCACCATATCCTGACAAAATCCGAATACGCGTTTGCAAACAAACCTTTCACTAAAGGGAGTCTCAGCGCAACCTTTCCACCAACGTCCGCTCAACCGCACCGCGCTCAGCATCAACCTGAATCAAATCCGGCGCACCACCCTTGAGAATCACATCCGGGTCTTTCATGCCGTTGCCGGTGAGGGTGCAGACGATCGAGGAGCCGGCCGGAATCTTGCCGCTCTTGAGATCGCGCAATGCGCCGGCCAGCGAGGTCGCGGAGGCGGGTTCGCAGAAGACGCCTTCGTACTTGGCGAGCAGGCGCTGCGTCGCGAGGATTTCGCCGTCACTGCATTCGTCGAACCAGCCGTTCGATTCCTTCTGTACGGTCCAGGCCGGTGCCCAGCTTTGCGGGTCGCCGATGCGGATGGCGGTGGCGACGGTTTCTGGATTCTTGACCGGTCCGCCACGCATGAACGGTGCGCTGCCGCTGGCCTGATAGCCGACCATGCGCGGACGCGCGGTCGTCGTCGCCGGGCCGAGGAAGCTGCAATGGCCGTTGCAGTGCAGGCAGGACTGAGTCTGGACGCCGGCGCATTCGGAGTAGCCGATCCAGTGCGCGGTGATGTTGCCGGCGTTGCCGACGGGCAGGCAATGGAAATCCGGCGCGCGGCCGAGCGCTTCGGTGATTTCGAAGGCGGCGGTCTTCTGCCCTTGCAGGCGGAACGGATTGATCGAATTGACGATGGTCACCGGCGCGGTCTGCGCGACTTCCTTGACCAGACGCATGCCGTCGTCGAAGTTGCCGCGGATCTGCACGACCACGGCGCCATGCACGACCGCCTGCGCGAGCTTGCCCATCGCGATTTTGCCTTCGGGAATCAGCACGAACGCGGTAATGCCAGCACGTGCGGCATACGCGGCGGCGGCGGCGGAGGTGTTGCCGGTGGAGGCGCAGATGATGGCGCGGCTGCCTTCGTGAACCGCCTGGGTGACGGCCACGGTCATGCCGCGATCCTTGAACGAGCCGGTCGGATTGGCGCCCTCGAATTTAACGTACAGCTCGGCGTCCACACCTTCCGAGCGCGGCAGGTTTTCGAGCCGGATCAGCGGTGTGCGGCCTTCGCCGAGGCTGATTGGACGAGCGTTGACAGCCAGCGGCAGGCGGTGGCGGTAGTTTTCGATGATTCCGGTATAGCGGGTCATGGTGGCTATTCTTTGTTCGACGACCGCGCCGCGAACGGCACGGGAATCGGGTTCGGGAAGGGTTCGGGAAATGGACTACTCGAAATGCTCGACGCGTAGCCGCACCGTTCCGGGACGCAGGAACGGCAGCTGCTGCATGCGATCGAGCGCCTGGCGGAAGCGCGCTTCGGACACCACGGAAGTGATGATCGCGATGGTCGCGTCGGCGCCGGGCTTGGGTTCTTTCTGCAGGATCGCTTCGACGCTGATGTCGGCTTCGGCGAGGATCGAAGTCAGTGCACGCAGCACGCCGGGCTCGTCAGCGACACGTAAACGCAGGTAGTAAGCGCTCTCGACATTTTCGATCGGCAGCAGCGGCGGCGGTGCGGTCGCGCCAGTCACGCCGAGCGGCGCAACCCAGTGGCGCGCGGCGGCGCCGTGGAGACGCGCGATATCGACGAGATCGGCGATCACGGCGGAAGCGGTCGCTTCGGCGCCGGCACCGCGCCCTACATACACGGTCTGGCCGATGGCGTCGCCATCGACGAGAACCGCATTGAGCACGCCGTCTACCTTGGCCAGCAGCTTGCCCTCGGGCACCAGCGTCGGGTGCACGCGCAGTTCCACACCGTGCCCGGTCTGCTTGGCGATGCCGAGCGACTTGATGCGATAGCCGAGCTCGCCGGCGAGCGCGATGTCCTGCGCCTGAATCTGCGAAATGCCTTCCGCGCGCACGATGCCGCTGGCGAGCGGCGTGCCGAACGCGATCGCCGCGAGGATGGTCAACTTGTGCGCGGCATCGATGCCTTCGACATCGAAGGTCGGGTCGGCCTCGGCGTAGCCGAGCTTCTGCGCTTCCGCGAGCACGTCGGCGAAAGCGGCCTCGCGCTCGCGCATCTGCGTGAGGATGTAATTGCTGGTGCCGTTGATGATGCCGGCGATGCCGGTGACGCGATTGGCGACGAGCCCTTCGCGCAGCACCTTGATGATCGGGATGCCGCCGGCAACTGCCGCCTCGAACGCCAGAATCGACCCGGCCGCCTGCGCGCGCTGGAACAAAGCCACACCGCGCTCGGCGAGCAGCGCCTTGTTGGCGGTGACGACGTGGCGGCCGCGACCGAGCGCTTCGCCGATCAGGCGTTCCGCCGGATCGAGACCACCGATCAATTCGACGACGACATCGACATCGGCGCGCACCACGCTGAACGGATCGGCGCTGATCTTGATGCCCTTCAGCTCGCAGTTGCGCGGCTTGGACGGATCACGTGTCGCCGCGGCGACGATTTCGATCGGCCGGCCGGCGCGGCGCGCGATCTGCGCGCCGTTGCGCGCCAGCACGCGCACGACGCCCTGGCCTACGGTGCCCAGGCCGATCAGTCCCACTCTCAAAGGTTCGGTCATGGAATACGTCAGCTCATTCAGACAGATTGCATTTAAAAACGGCCGCGGAGGATCTCATCCCCGCTCGTGCAGCAGCTTCCTGATACCACGCAGTGCTTGCCGCGTGCGGTGCTCGTTCTCGATCAACGCGAAGCGAACGTGATCATCGCCATATTCGCCGAAACCGACGCCCGGCGACACCGCGACCTTCGCTTCCTCCAGGAGTCGCTTGGAGAATTCGATCGAACCGAGTGCACGCAGGTGCTCGGGAATCCGCGCCCAGACGAACATCGTCGCCTTGGGTTTGACCACGTCCCAACCGGCTTTGTTGAGCCCTTCGACGAGCACATCGCGGCGGCTCTGGTACATGTGGCGGATTTCGGCGACGCACTGCTGCGGGCCTTCCAGCGCGGCGATCGCGGCCACCTGGATCGGCGTGAACATGCCGTAGTCGAGATAACTCTTCATCTTCGCCAGCGCAGCGACCAGCGTCGGGTTGCCGCACATGAAGCCGACGCGCCAGCCCGGCATGTTGTAGCTCTTGGACAGCGTGAAGAATTCCACCGCGACGTCCTTTGCACCGGGAATCTGCAGCACGCTCGGCGCGGTATAGCCATCGAACACGATGTCCGCGTAAGCCAGATCGTGAATCAGCCAGATGCCGTGCTCGCGGCAGATATCGACCGCCTTGCGGAAGAAATCCAGATCCGCCGTCGCCGTCGTCGGATTGCCCGGAAAATTCAGGATCAGCATCTTCGGTGCCGGCCAGGTTTCCTTGATCGCCTTGTGCAGCTCCTCAAAGAAATCGACTTCCGGCGTCATGCGTACATGGCGCACGTCGGCGCCGGCGAGAATCGCGCCGTAAGGATGGATCGGATAGGCCGGATTCGGCACCAGCACGGTGTCGCCGGGGCCAAGCGTGGCGAATGCCAGGTGTGCGAGCCCTTCCTTCGAGCCGATCGTCGCGATCACCTCGGACTCCGGATCGAGATGCACGTCGTAGCGGGCGCGGTACCAGTTCACCATCGCACGGCGCAGGCGCGGAATGCCCCGCGACACCGAGTAACGGTGCGTATGGGTGCCTTCCTCGTCGTGGTGCTCGGGTTTGACGTAGTCGCTGTCAGTGCCACGCACCACTGCCTCGACCAGTTTGTCCACAATGTGCCGCGGCGTCGGCTGATCCGGATTGCCCATGCCGAAATCAATGATGTCCTCGCCGCGAGCTCGGGCCGCCTTCTTCAATTCGCCGACGATGCTGAAGACATAAGGGGGCAGGCGCTGGATGCGCGGAAAAACATTGTTCACGAAACACCTTTAGGCACAAACGGAGGCCGCGGGCGGCCAAGAGAGTTGGGGCGCGATTAAATCATGTGCGATGACAGCGCGCCAGAGTGGATGGATCGGCGGGCCACCTCGTTCCGGCCCACTTCCGGCAACCACTCTTGTGCATCGCAGCATACACCGCCGCGTCCGTTTGTCGCCCAAAACATGCCGTTCATGGGTATTCCATCTGGTAAAGCTGGGCCTCCCGGGAGGTAAATGGCAGCAAGGGAATTTGCGGCCTTCGAGGATGGCTACGCAATAAGGGTAAATTTGAATAATGATGGAAAAGACCATCAACGATCTGTACCGGGGATCCGCTCGCCACCGCGTCGACGCGGAATGGGCCGAGCTGGGCCGTCGCTTTCCCGCCCGCTTCCGCCCCTGGCTTCCACTTTTTGGCGGAATGCTCATCGTGCTGATCGCCGTCATGGCGGCGGCACTTGCCGAGGCGGGGCCATCGGCGCCGGCTGCACTTCCACAGCAGTTGCTGGTCGGCGGCTTTGTGGTGGCGCTACTAATGCTTGCGATGGCGCTGCGGCGCCAGATCACCGCGCGCGCCGCGAATACCGCCCAATCGAGGCTGAATCGCATCGCGGACGACGACACGCCTCAAGCCTTTGAACAAACCACTGCGAGCGGTACAGAAACTGCGGCAAAAAACAGCCGCCCCCCTTCGCGAAAGATAGCCGGCGCCGGCACTCTTACCTTCGATACCCGCTCCAAGTTCCTGCACGCGTCCGACGAAGCGCTGGCGCTTCTATGTCTGGAAGCGACGCGGTTCGACCATCGGCTCGAAACCGTACTCGTGCGCGTGCATCCGGCTGATCGCGCACGTGTCGAAGCAGCCCGCAAGCGACTGCATGCGGGCGAGGACATCATGTATTGCGAATATCGGATCGTGCGTCCGGATGGCAAGGAATGCACGGTGCGTGAAACCGGCTCGCTGACTCCCGAAATCGGCGATCGACCGCAACTTGCGGTGACGGTGCTCGTCGACGTCACGGAACAACTGCGCAGGGAACATCTGACACGCCGGCTTTCCCGTCAACTCGCAGCCACCCGGAATCTGAGAAAGCTGTTCATCTATGGCGCCCCCGACGTGATGTGCGCCATCCACCGCGACGGCCGCATTTTCAACATCGGCGGTGCCTGCAAGCGGCTCTGGAACTATTCCTCGGCGGAGTTGCGCGGAACCGATTTTCGTCTCCTCGTCCACCCGGATGATCGCGAGCGGACCATTCTTCATCTGCAAAAAGGCGCGCCGGGCGACCGCGTGATCGGGTTCGATAATCGCCATCTGCGCAAGGACGGCAGCATCGTTTCCATGCAATGGAAGGCATTCTGGTCCGAACTGGACGGAATGACGTTCTGCGTCGGACGCGACATCGACGGCGAGCGGCGCAAGCAGACTTTCGAACAAGGTAAGCAGGAGATACTGGCGCGGATTGCATCGCACGCTGCGCTAGCGAATAGCCTGGAATCCGTGTGCCAGCTCTACGACAGAAACCATCCCGGCGCCTATACATCTATTCTTCTTCTCGACGAATCCTCGGAGCACCTGCGTCACGGCGCGGCGCCCGGCCTGCCCGAGGAATACAACCGCCTCGTCGACGGCGTGAGAATCGAGCCGAACATTGGTTCCTGCTGCGAAGCGATCCTGCGCCGCAGCCGCATTATCAGCGGCGATATCGGAAGGGATCCGGTCTGGACCGGGGCGCGAGATATAGCATTGCAGCACGGCCTGCGCGCCTGCTGGTCGACGCCAATCATCAGCTCGGAAGGCAACGTCCTCGGCACTTTCGGAATCTACTATCGCGAACCTCGTTCGCCCTCGGACGAGGAATTGCGGAATGTCGATTCGCTGATTTCGATCGCCGGCATTGCCATCGATCAGCATCACGCATTAGGGCGGCTCGACACCAGTCGGCAACAGTTCACTTCGCTGTTCGAGCAGCATCCGGATTCGGTGTTCGCGGTCGACCGCGATGGCCGCTTTACTTTATGCAACAGCAATTTTTTAAAGCTCACTGGACGTCCTCTCGAGCACTACATCGGCCACTCGATTGATGACGCGGTGCCAAAGCAATTCCGCGCGGAAGCCAAGCGACATCTGGCGATGGTTCTTGACCGCAGCACCTGCCGAGGCCACTTCGGCACCGTGGACAGCCAGGGCAATCGCATCGAAGTGGACATGACGACGCTGCCGATCGTGGTCGCAGGACAAGTGACCGGCGCGTTCACGGTGGTCACCGACGTCACGCCGCTGCACCTCGCTCAGGAAGAGCTGCAACGCTCCCTCAAGCATTCGATCCGCTTGTCGGAACAGCTGCGTCATCTCTCGAATTCGGCGATCGAAGCGAACGTGCGGGCCGACGACGAAGGCCTTCTGCAAATCCTGATCGATGCGCTGCGTGAAACGATCGGCGCGCGCGAGGCGGCCATGGTCACCGCCGATACCGCCATTTCGACCGCGAGCTTCACCGTGTCACCTGCCGAGCGCCAGCCCCGCTGGTCGCCGCATGTCGCACAGCTGCAAGAGTGCGGACTCCATAACGTGGAATCGCTCGGACAAACTCCGACGAGATTGACGCGCGACCAGATCGCCGCTCATACCGGCTGGCGCGCATTTACCCGTCAGGCACGCGGACTGGCGCCGCACTCTGGCTGGCTGGGCATGCCGCTGACCGCGCGCGACGGTCAGAATGTCGGATTCCTGCACCTGTTCGATCCCGCGGACGGCGAGTTCAATGCCGACGATGAATTGGTCGCTACCCAGTTCGCGCAGATGATCTCGGTGGCGGTGGCGCGCCGGCAACTGATCGCACGCCTACAGGTGCGCGACCGCTTCTTTGAAATGTCACTGGAACCGTTCTGCATCTACAACCTCGAAGATCATCGCCTGATCGAACTGAACGATGCCCTGTGTCAGGCATTGGGCCGTACGCGGGAATACCTGATAAAAAACGGCATGGAGCACCTTGCCCATGCCGACGATCGCGCGTTTTTCCACAGCACCGTTCGCGAAGCCTATCTGACGGGTAACGGAGGCGTTCATCAGACGCTTTATCGCTATCTGCTCGTGGATGGAAGCTGGCGGTTCATCGAGTGGAGTTGGTATGTCGGCGTCGACAAGCTTTTATACGCCGTGGGACGCGACATTACAGAGCGCCAAAAAGCTGAGGCCGAACTCGCGCACGCAATGACGCACGACGCCGTCACTGACTTGCCGCGCATAGAAGCAATCGAAGAAGACCTGAGGAAGCGGATTGAATTCCAGAGCAACGATAATGTTTCAGTCATGTTCATGGATCTCGATCGCTTCTTCTCGATCAACGAATTGATGGGACACGCGACCGCGGATCGGGTTCTACGCGCGGTCGCGCAGCGTATTCTGCAGTTCATCCCCAAGGATGGCAGTCTCGGCCGCATGTCGGGCGATGAATTCCTGGCGGTGCTGCCGGGATTCACGACGGATCAGACCCACGAAATCGCCGAGCAGATCCGTCGCGCGCTGCTGGAATCCTTTGCCATCGATGGTTACCGAATCCGGCTGTCGGTGAGTATCGGCATCGCGGCTTATCCGGCGCATGGCGCTTCAGGAATGGAATTGGTACGTCGTGCGCAAGCCGCGCTGGTCAATGCCAAGCGTCAGGGCCGCGACGCCATCTGCGTCTTCACCGCCGAGCAAGTTCACGACATCCAGGATCGGCAATTGCTCGGAAACCATTTGCGCGACGCCGTCGAGCGCAACGAGATGGTGCTTCACTACCAACCCCAGTACGACGCCGAAACACGTCGGCTGGATGGATTCGAAGCGTTGATACGCTGGCGCAACCCGGAGCTTGGGCTGGTATTCCCGTCCCGCTTCATCTCCGTGGCGGAATCGATCGGCGTGATGCCCGAATTGGGCCAATGGATCATTCGCGAAGCCTGCCGGCAGATGCGTGAATGGCGTGATGCGGGCCACGACAACTTTGTCGTTTCGGTCAATGTCTCCGCGCAGCAATTATTGCGTCCGGGACTCGCGGAACTCGTCAAGAACGCGCTCGACGAATACCAGCTTCCTGCGCACCGTCTCGAAATCGAGTTGACCGAAAGCACCGCCATGGAAAACGTCGATCGTACGCATTTGACGCTGCACGCGCTGAAGGCGCTTGGCGTACGTCTGGCCCTGGATGATTTCGGTACCGGCTACTCCAGCCTCGCCTACCTGAAGCAGTTCCAAGTGGACAAGCTGAAGATCGACAAATCGTTCGTTCGCGACCTGCCCGACGATGCGAATGACGCTGCCATCGCCAGAACCATCATCGGCGTCGGCCATCAGTTCCGGATGCGGGTTTCCGCCGAAGGTGTGGAGACCGCGCGGCAACGCGACTTCCTAATTGCGATTGGCTGCGACGAGCTGCAGGGTTTCCTGTTTTCTCCCGGCGTGCCGGCTGCCGACGCGACCAGGATGCTGGCCGCACGTTAGAGACGACACGACAGACCCTAGCCGTTCATCCACGTCTTTGGCAGCTGCACCGACAGAATATTGCCGCCCGGATCATGGAGGATTATCAGCCGCTTGGCGGACTGCCATTCGAGCACCTGCACCTCGGGCACCGCGTAGAGCGCGGCGAGATCAGTGGCTGTAACCTGCGAAAAGCGGGCGCGTCGGCGCACATTCTTGAAGCGCTCCAGGTTATAGCGACCCCAAACCACCAGAATTGCGCTGTTGATGGCGATCACCAGTAGATAATCGACAAACGTCGGAATGGCACGCCAATCCATCGTGTAAGGCAGGATTGATCGGACTGCGTCATAGACCCAGTCCAATCCTGCAACGTGGGCCACATACGCGATACCAGCGACAGGCAGACGAATCAGATATAGATACGCGCACCACAGCAGCACGGTCAATACCGTCTCGAAGAACCTGAGCCAGACCGGGAGGTCGGGCGTGTCCCGGATGATTATTTCGTCATTAATGACCGGAATCCTCTATCGGGGCTCTTCCACGTCGCTCGCTTATTCCGCTTCTTGAAAATCGCCTTAATGAACCCGATCGCTGAAGTCACGCAGGTGATCATCCAGAACGCCATCGGATACCAGATCACCCAGAACAGCGTCTTCGAATACGCGTGATCGTAATGGCGCTCGATGGCGATGGCCACTGCGCTCTGGATCAGATAAGTCGTCATCAACGTCAGGCCCCAGAACGCCGGCGGCCAGATCGACGGCACGTTCAGACCTTCCGGCATCGCCACAAACTTGCCGATCATCCATAGCAGAATCGACAGCGCGAACGCATAAGCCCACAACGTGCTCAACATATATTCGAGCACCAGCATCCACATGCGCCGGTGACGCCAGTGGCTGACCTTGCGGAAGTAGCGCAAAAACACTTCGCCTCCGCCCTGCGCCCAGCGCAACCGTTGACGCCAGAGTCCGGAAATCGTTTCCGGCATCAGTATCCAGGCAACAGCGTTCGGCTCGTAACGAATACTCCAGTGGTTGAGCTGGAGCATCCAGCTCACGTCGATATCCTCGGTCACCATATCGAGATTCCAGTATCCACTCATGTGCAGAGCAGAACGCCGGAAAGCACAGATCACACCAGACACGGTGAAGACGTTGCCGTAGATGCGCTGGGTGCGCTTGATGAGGCCGATGATCGAGGAGAATTCACCGACTTGGATACGCCCGAGCAGGCGCGAGCGCGTGCGGATGCGTGGGTTGCCGGTCACCGCGCCCACACGTGGACCATCGAGGAAATGCTGAACCAGATGGCCCACTGCGTTGGGATGCAGGACGGCGTCGCCATCAATACAGACCAGATATTCGCCGCGCGCGACCATGGCCCCCATCCGCAGCCCCATCGCTTTTCCCTGGTTGCTGGCGAAATGCACAACCCGTAGCGTCGGATAGCGGGCCTGCATCGCATCGAGCAGGGCACCGGTGCGGTCGGAGGAGCCGTCGTTGATTGCAACGATTTCCAGATTGGGGTAAGTCTGCGCGACGAGCGCGGCGATGGTTTCCTCGATGTTATCGGCTTCATTGAAACACGGCGCAAGAACACTCACCAGCGGCGGGTCGGGTGGCGGCCGTTGCGAGTCGTCCGGCATGCCGGCGTCGCGCTCCCAATGAAAAAAATAATAGATGCTGCCGACGGACCAGATATAGGCCATGAACAGCGGGTAGAAGAAGACGAACGCGAGCAAAGATTTGCTGAAGTGCGCGCCGAGATAGTAGACGCACGAGAGTATCGTCGAATGCACTTCGGTGGCCGGAATCATGACTGTGCGCTCCCTCTCATGGCCGGTATGGATAAGACTGCAGTGATATGCCGCGATGCAGCTTGGCGGCGGTAGGCGCGTCGATCACAAAATCGTCGGGGTAATATCCGAAATTGCGAGCGCCCATGCGCAGGAACATCCGCATCTCGTCGACCAGTGTCGTCGTCGGAATGATCCGCTCCCGACTCGTCCCCGGCTGCGTCCAATCAACCGCCTGCACCTCGAAGATCGTTTTTTCGAGCGCATTCGGGTGGCCGCCGACAACTTCGACCAGATGGCTCAGCCAGCTCCGCGCCTCGCCCGGCTCGATGCCTTCGAGCCGCGGCATCGCCAGAATTGCGGTGTAATCGTAGGCATCGAGAAAGCGATCGAAGTCCTGCGCGAACCAGTCGCGCGACTGCGGCTCCAGCACCACTCTCGAGTAAATGTTGCGCACTGTCGTCAGCGGTGAGCGGTACACCCGCGCGCGATCGGTCAGCACGTGAGTGAAATCGATGAGTCGGGTGGTCTTCAGCTCGGTCCACTTGGCGAACAGTTCAGGATTGGCACGGATCGCGGAAACCGAATCCGGGAGGCCCGCCTGCCGGTAGGCTTCCAGGGCCAGCGGACTCGCGTCCTCAAAATCGGAAAGCAGCGCATCGTCGTGAAACAAAAATCCGTCGATCGGCGCGTTGCGAGCCAGATCCTCGTAGACGTCGCCGATCAGCGACGCAGCCTTGGGATCGAAAGGCGACAGACGATGGTACTGTCCGGGCACTCCTTTCGCGGCGCTTCCATCCTTTGCAACAGCAGACACCAGCGTCGGTTGTTCGACCAACGGCAGAGCGCCGAAATCGAAGCTCAGCACCGGCAACCAGCCGTAGATCTTGAAGCTGTAGCCGGCACGCGTTTTCAATTGCCAGGCGACGCGGTTGAACAGATCCGCCCGCATCGGCAACCGCCGGTTCGGGAAATAGGTCTGCCGTGCCAGTCCGGTTCCTTCAGGATCAGCGAACGCCTGCAGAATCACGACGTTGATGGTCAGATCGTGAAGGCGCTGCACGAGCGCGTCGACGTTGCGTGCCTGCTGCGCAGGATCGGAATCGTAGACTTTGTCGAGATCGATCTGCACTGCGCGGATTGGCTCCTTCTCCGCTGGATGCTGCGCTTGGATCGCGTAGTGGACGATATCCGGATCATGCTCGACGAACAGTCGCGGCATTGTCGACAGCTGATCGAGCTTGGCAACACCATCGTCAAGCGTGAGCGCCATCGTCATGCCGCTGGCACCGTAGATCGACAGAGCCATCCCGTTGTAGGCACCGAAAGGCCATACGACGGCGCGCGGCGCGCGGCCGGTTTCACGATGGATGCGTTCGGCGATCGACTGCGCGTCCGCGCTCAGACGCGCGCGATAGGCAGCATCACCCTCGTACGTGCCGGACGGTGGATCGAATCGCCGCGTAACCAGAGCCGGTTCAAGATTACCTTGCGGATTCGCCAGAATGCCCTCGTGCTGCGCATTGGTGTGCGCAGCGATTTCGACGAGCCCGGAGCGCGCAATTTCGCGCACTTGGTCCCAGCTCAGAAACATATTGCGCGGCATTTCCGTGGAATCGTCGCCGTACTTCACGACCGCTTTGCCGCTGTCGGGCATCCATGCGCCGACGATCGCCAATACAGCGGGATAGCCGAACGCCTTGAGGATTGGTAAAGCGCGCGTATAAAAATTGACGTAGCCGTCATCGAACGTGATCAGCACTGGCTTATCGGGCAGCGCGCGCTGGCCCGCTTGCGCCGCAACAATATCGTCCACTGAAATCACGTGGTAGCCGTTGGCGCGCAGCCAAGCGAATTGTTCGACCAGCTTGGCGGTGGCGACAGCCACGAAGGTCTGGTCGGGATCAGTGTCCTCGACGGCGTGATAACAGATGGCGAGTATTGGTTGATTCGGCACGACTTGCGACGCAGCGGCCGTCTCCTGCGCGACCACCGGCGGCAATGCCGGCGCGCCAGCACCATCTGCCGCGAACGCAGATGCGACGACGGCGAACGCCGCAACGGCGGCAAGGCCGTTGAAGAATGCTCTGCGGTTTCGCTTGTCCATGAGGGTCTCCGGCGCCGTATTGATCGTCAAAATTTCCAATCGAGATCGAAAAGCAGATCGAAACCGTTTTCGTAATCTCCATCGTAGGCCGTGCTGTTGAAACCCACGCCGAGGCTGCCCTCGAACGCATCGCTGGTGTGGACCGTGAAGCGGTATTCGACGGTTTCAGTTGGATGCCCGCCGAAATCCTGCTGGATATAGCTGCCGGCGAGCAGAGTGAGTTGCTGCTCGTAGTAAAGCTCGTAGCGGCGGTAAATCATATGCGTGATTTCGGCGCCCGCAGTCGCCTCGAAATCCTGGATTGGACTGTAGTAAATCTGGTTCGGCGAGGAATTCTGAGACTCCGACAGATCGATGCGCCCATCGATCTTCAGGTGCGGCATCGTAAGCAGTCGATTCAGGTAGCGGATATTGGTGCCGTAATTAAAGTTGCCGTCAGAGAAATTCATGAAATCAGCACCCACTGTGAGGCTGCGCAGTTCACTTTGCCGCCAGGTCGCGCTGACCTTTCCGGAATCCGCAGTGATGCCGGCCAGCAGCGCGCGCAGTGGCGTGTCCGGCGAAAACGCCGAAGCATCGCCACTGAATTTCCAGTCATCGTTTAATTCCCAGATGGCGTCAAGATCAGCGCCGTCACGCGAGTCGCCGTAGCTGTTATAGGACGGTCCGACCTTGAGCGTAAGGCCGGCATGGCGATATTCGACACCCGCTACGAAGTGGCGGAGCGTGATAATGCCGTCGGGTTCGTGCTCGTGAGCCAGCATCTCGCCGGCATACAGCCGCCAGTCGTAACCGATCGGTGGCGAATAAACCGTCGTATCGAAAGTCACTCCGTCGCCGCCGCGCTCCGAGGTGGAGGGCACGTAGGCACGATCCAGCGAAGTGATGATGAGCTCGGGACGGTTATATAAATCGAGCTCACGGCTTGCACGGCGCGCGTCGGAATTTTCCGGGAAGCGCTCGGTCAGATCGTTGGTCCGGCGCGTCGCACTACGATAATCCTGCAAGCTCAGGTCGTTGATGGCCGCAGCCGCCGCGATTTTCTCGTTCGTCCACTGCGGATTCAACGCTTCTGCAATCTGATATTCGTTCTTCGCGCGCCGCGGCCAGTCGCGCGCGGCGTACGTATCAGCGAGTCCGCCCTGAAAATCCTGGTTGTTCGGCGCTGCGTCGAGCAGCGCATTGAAGCGACGGTCCGCATCGGGTAGCGCGTCGGCATAGAAGCGTGCGTCAGCCACCGTCGCTTCCGTGGTCTCCCGCCTCGGGTTCGGCAGCGGGTCCACCTCGCCCTTCAGCCAGATCCAGATCGGCTGCGCCTGATTCAGCGCATCGATGTGCTTAATCGCTTCATCGAATTGCTCGGTGTCGATCAACGCATAAAACAATCCCATGTTGGCGTCGAAATCCTGCGGCTGGCGTTGCACGACCTGCTGGTATAGCGGCAATGCAGTGTCTGCGTGGCGCAGATGCAGATAGGCGTCGGCGACGGCGGCCAGCGCGTAATCGGGAACCGTAACGTTCTCCGCCTTCAGCGCGTCGTACTCCTTGACCACATCGTCCATACGCTGGCGGTCGCGCCAGGCGACCAGCCGATCGAAGCGCGCACGCAGCAGCGCCTCCTGTGCAGCTGCACCTTCCTGCTGCCATTGCGCGATGAGTTGATCGAGCCGTTCGATCGCGCGATCGGTCGTCGCATAGCGTTCGGCCTGTGTCGCAGACTCAGTCGGACCGAAACGCACGAGTTGAGCGGCGTCGCTGCCCAGCAGGCGGCGCATGTCGTCAGCAGTGATCAGGCTTGGATCACGCTGTGCGAGCTCCAATGCCTCGTGCGGAGCGCCCATCTGCTCGATCGTGAAAATGCGTTCACGCAACGCATCGCGATTGCGGTGATCGCGATCGAGAATGCTGTCGTAGAAACGCAGCGCATCGACCAGATCGCCGCTCCTGCGCGCCGCATAGCCTGATGCAAACAATAGATCGATCGAAGCGCTGCCGCCGTTCAGCAGCCGCTCGGCACCCGCCATGCCTTCCTTCGCCTTGCCGGAATCGGCGAGCGTCAGGATTTCTCCGGTCGTGAATGTCCGCATTTCCGGAAAGCGCCGCTCACCGTTTCGGTACAGAGCAAGCGCCTCGTCCCAGCGATGCAGGTTACGCAGCGAGCGCGCCACCGTCGCAACAATGAATTCCGGCTGATGCGGCGGCAGACTGGCGAACAGTTTCACGACATCCTCGTCGTGTCCGGCTTTCGCTTGCTCCATCAGATGCGTTCGCACTTGGGAAAGCACCTGATCCAGCGCCTGATCGTGCTGGCGAATCGAGTCGCGATCAACGGGATTGGATTGCTGCGCCGACGGTTGCACGGCCGGAACCGGAACCTGCGCATGGGCAGCCGTGGCTGCGATAAAGCCGGCGAATATCGCTTTCTCAACGGTGGGGATCAACCGTTGCCGAACCTTTCCATCACTGCCGCAAAGCGCGCGCGCAAGCAGGGGCCGCGCAGATCGCGATCTTCCATTCCATCCTGGAACTCTATGACTCTCTTTCACAACGCAATCCCTGGACCCCGTGTGCGGACTATCTCGCAACCTGCATACCGGAATCCCGATCGATTGCGCAAAATTTCTTTTTCATTCAAATTCTTAATTCAAAAACCAGACAGAGCGCGTGGACCGTTGGGAACGGCGCGGCGCTGCCCGGCGCGCAGATATAACCTGTCACCCCTTTAAGACGCAAATATCTCACCAATCCGGGCCACCATCGAAATACCGCGGCATCTGAATCAATACAGCAGACGTGTGCGCAGTGTTCCGGGGATGGCGGAAAGTTTATCCTTGAGCTGCTGCGCCAGCGCCTCGGTCGCAGTAATGTCGATGACCACGTAACCGACCTGTCCGCTGGTCTGCAGAAATTGAGCATCGACGTTGACGTCGCTGCCGGAGAACAGCTCGTTGATCTTCGACAACATACCCGGCACGTTTTTATGGATGTGCAGCAGGCGCCGGCTGTCGCTGTGCTCGGGCAGCGAAACTTCCGGAAAGTTGACCGCCGACAGCGTCGAACCATTGTCGCTGTAGCGCAGGAGCTTGGCGGCGACTTCGAGACCGATGTTTTCCTGCGCTTCGAGCGTACTGCCGCCGATGTGCGGAGTCAGAATCACGTTGTCCATGCCGACCAGCGGCGATACGAAACCTTCGTTGTTGCCCTTCGGCTCTTTCGGAAACACGTCGATCGCCGCGCCAGCCAGGTTTCCGGCCTTCAATGCGTCGGCGAGCGCGTCAATATCGACGACGGTGCCACGCGAGGCATTGATGAGCGTGGCGCCGCGCTTCATCTTCGCGATCTCGGCCGCACCGAACATCAATTTCGTCTGCGGCGTTTCCGGCACATGCAGCGTGACGATATCCGCGCGCTCAAGCAGTTCGCCGAGACTGTGCATGGGACTGGCATTGCCGAGCGCGAGCTTGGTTTCGATGTCGTGATAAATCACGCGCATACCCATCGATTCAGCGAGCACACCGACCTGCGTGCCGATGTGGCCGTAGCCAACGATGCCGATCACCTTGCCGCGCACCTCGAAGCTGCCGGAAGCGGACTTCGACCAGCCGCCGCGATGGCATTCGGCGTTCTTTTCCGGGATGCGTCGCATCAGCAGGATCGCTTCCGCGATCACCAGCTCGGCGACGCTGCGCGTATTCGAATAGGGAGCGTTGAAAACCGGAATGCCGCGTGCCTGCGCGGCATCGAGATCGACCTGGTTGGTGCCGATGCAGAAGCAGCCCACCACCATCAGTCGCCGCGAATGCTGAAACACATCGGCCGTCAGTTGGCTGCGCGAGCGGATGCCGACGATGTGCGCATCGGCCACCGCCTTCACCAGATCGGCCTCCGGCAGCGATTTATCGTGGTATGCGATATTCGTGTAGCCGGCATTGCGGAAACTTTCGACCGCGGTCTGGCTGACCCCTTCGAGCAGCAAAACCTTGATGTCCTGCTTGGGAAAAGAGGTTTTTTTCATGGGAATCTGCGGAAGCCGTCTCGCAAAAAGATGAACGCTGTCGACGCCGCCGACACCAGGACCGCGCGACGGGCGCAACTATGCCAGAAGGCGGCCGTCGCGCCTATCCTTTCATGGTGACGATTGTCGCGGCCTGGATCCGCCAAGCCAACCTTACAGTGCTGTCTTTCGCGCCATCCGCGCCGCGACGCGCGGCTGCGCGCTCGGCACTACGGGGAGCCACAGATGGAACTGTGAGCCTTCAGCATCAGACGTGGCCCAGATGCGGCCGCCATGATGCGCAGCGATCTTGCGGCAGATTGCCAGCCCGATGCCGGTGCCCTCGTACTCGTGAACCGGGTGCAGCCGGCGGAAGACGACGAAGATATTTTCGAGCTGTTCCTTTGGAATCCCGATCCCGTTGTCGGCGATTGTGATCAACCAGCCATCACCATCGCGATCCGCGGTGACGCGTATCTGCGGCGCAACACCTGATTTCTGAAACTTGAGTGCATTGGCGAACAGGTTCTGCAGTAACTGCGTCAGCAGATCGTGGGCGGCGACTATGGACGGAAGTTCACCATGCTCGATGCTCGCGCCCGTCTTCTCGACGGTATCGCGTAGCGACATCAGCGCGCGGTCGAGCGTGGTCACCAGGGCCCGCTCCTCGAACTTCGGTGTTACATTGCCAGCCCGTGACAACGCCAACAGATCCTGGATCAGGGCCTGCATCTGGCGACTTCCCTGTTCAATGTAATCGAGAAACTCCAGCGCGTCGCCTTCCAGCTTGGAGCGGTAGCGGCTTACCAATAATTGCGAAAACCCGGAAATGGTACGCAACGGCGCCTGCAGATCATGCGAAGTAATCGACGCGAACTGTTCGAGTTCCTGCACAGCTTGGCCGAGATCGGCCAGCGAGAGACGCAACTCCTTCTCCGCGCTTTCACGCGCCGCCACCTCCGCCGCCAACCGCGCGTTGGCCGCTTCCAATTCTTCATGCGAAGGCATCGCGTCGAGCTTGGCGATGGCCGGAAACAGCATGAACGCCGTGACCAGCGACACCGTGCCGGCCAGAATTTTTTCCCACCCCTGCACCAGATAGGCGGGATACCACAAGGCGACGACATCAAGCGCGTGACTGATGCCGCACAACAGAATGAAGGCTGCGAACAAGTTGAGGGCCCAACTCGCCGCAGCCAGTGCGCGCGACCGCCGCACCGCCATGATCAGCATCGCCGGAATCAGGAAATACGACAACGCAATGAGCGTGTCGCCAACCGCGTGCAGCCGGATCAGGTCCGCGCGCTCCAGAAAGGATTGCGCCCGCGTCAGTGATGCCCCGCCGCTCGCTTCCCCCAATGTCCTGACGACAGCGTCCATCGCGCGCTCTCCTGCCCCTGTGGACGGACCCTATGTTGCCTGTCGGCAGGCAGGATTGGAACCCGCGATGGATCGCGCGCATCCAGTTCCGGATCACAAGGCGACGGGCAACTCAGTTTGTTCCTCTGCGGCTGTAAATGGTTACCCTAGAAACGGCAATTGCGGATCGATTCTCGGCGAGCCCGCAGCTCGATCAGCGCAAGCAGCTTCCCACTCTTTGAGTGAAAAGCAGGTTCTGGGGTTACAGCTTCGGCAGCACCACGCGCCGGCGCCAGACCTTCGGCATCCCGGCTGAGGAAGTCGCCTCGCCCAGCCAGCGGCCCTGAAGCCAGCGGCAGCCGGTGCTCATCAAGGCAGCACAGTCATATTCGGATTCGACGCCCGTGGCCGCAACATCGACATCAAGATGCGATGCTGCGCTAAGCACCGCGCCGACGAAACGATGCAGACGACCGCTCACACCCTCGGTCACCAGGGCCCGCGTCACGCCACGATCGAACTTGATGCCATCTATCGGGATCGCCGTCAGCGCATCCAGCGCCGACGTCTCCGCAGTGACGCCATCGGCAACGACACGGAAACCGTTTTCGCGCAGTACGGCGACGCTGCGCGCGAGTTCCTCGTCACCGGGTGTGAACGCGGCGGCACGCAGTTCCAGTTGCAGACGGCTCGGCGGCAAGCCGCTGGCAGCGACGTTGCCGACCAGATTCGCAAGATGGCGCGCGTCCCTGAGTTCTGCATCCGAAATATTCAGCGCCAGGGTACCCACGTCCAATCCGGCGGCACGCCAGCGATGCCATTGTTCGCAAGCGCGCTGCATGACGATCGCGCCGAGATCGCGGATCTGTCCCGAGCGTTCGGCCTCGGCAATGAATTCGGCGGCGCTACGCAGGCGGCGCTCGTCCTTCCACCGCAGCAGCACCTCGACGCCGGCCCACGCACGCTGCTCCGCATCACACCACGGCTGGAAATAAAGCGTGAACTGATCACCCTCCAGCGCCTCGGCGATTTCGCTCTGGATCAGGCGGCTGGTTCGCGTCTGCACGAACTCGGGAACAAAACGCCATACGCCACCGCCGCGTCGGCGCGCTTCGTAACTTGCAGCCGCGCCACTGTACAGCAGTGTTTCCACCGTTGAGCCGTGTTCCGGAAATACGGCGATACCGGCACTGCATATCAATTGCACGCTGTTATCGCCGACCTGACGCACACTGCCGAGACGATCGACCAACCGTTGCGCAATCAGCGTCGGATCGGGTGAGGTGTCCGACATCGACAGTAACAGTGCGAATTCATTGCCGCCAGTACGCGCCACGATGTCCGACCCGCGCACCGTTTCGCAGATGACCTGTGTCACGTGACGCAGCAGGTTGTGTCCCGCCGCCTCGCCGTGCAGATCGCTGGCGGTATAAATCCCCTCGACCTCGATACTGATGAGCCCCAGATGCGAACCCAAGCGCCGCGCCTGCGCGATAGCAACTCGCGCGTGATCTTCGAACAGCTGCAGGTTAGGCAGTCCTGTCAGAGGATCGCGAATGGTGGTTAGATCGGAACCTTCATTGTTCGCGTTCTCGCGCACGTGACGATGGCGCCGCACAGCGAAACGCAGCCGGCGCAGCAACTGATCGCCGTCAAGTTCGCCCTTGACGACATAATCCTGCGCACCAAACTTGAATGCGTAGCCGGCGTAGTTGTCCTCGTCGAAACGAGACATCACCACGACCGCCACATCAGCGTCAGCCGCTCTGATCGCCTCGATACAGAATGCTCCCCCCGCGTTGGCAAGATCGAAGTCGATCAATACGCAATCAGCGGCGAGATCCTTTAAAGCGGTGGTGGCTTCGGCCAGATTCCGTGCGGTGCGCAGCACCATCGCGCCGCGATTGCATGCGGGACGCAATGTCTTGTCGATCCAGTGCTCGGCGCCGCCGGAATCCTCGACGACCAGCACCGACAGCTTCCGGGCCGTCGCTTCGATATCGGAGGACGGTCCGACGGGCATCCGCTCAATCACTATCGTCACCGGTCGACCAGTACGAACGTATGGAACGGCAAAATCCGACTCCGCAAGAAATCAAGCGGCGCCGGGATCAGCATCACGAACGCGTCGAAATCGATCCGCCGCCGCAGAAAACCAACCGCACACGCGCGCGCAAACGCGTTCAAGCCGCGCTCCGTCCGCACGGCGGCAATGGCCGACGATGAACCGTTTGCATCCCCTGCCTCCCAGCCGCCAAGCGGCCTGCAGTCCAGCATGGCAACATCCCGCAATGGGAACTCTAGGATTATTTCGACCAATCGCGGATTAAATTGCTCCCGTTCATCAGGCCTGCACCACCGCTGGTCCAATTTCAACCGTCTCGTCCGCGCTTGCTTGTGGATGCATCGGTTGCATAAGACAATTCCGGTCCTGATATTCGTTTAAAAAAAGTACCCGCGCTGCCACGCGCCGACGAACGTGAAAAGTATTAATGGGGGAAGTGTCATGAGTCTGCGCGAAGCGTTTTCGTTCTGCAGGATTTGCTACGGCAAGTGCGGCATGCGGCTGCTGGTCGACGATGAGCAGAACCGCATCGTCGACGCACGCGGCGACCAATCCCATGCAATGACCTCCGGCTATGCCTGCATCAAGGGTTTGCAGTCCCCCGCAATCCATCACGGACCGAATCGTCTGCTGCATCCGTTGAAGCGGCAGGTCGATGGCACGTTTGCGAAAATTCCACTGGAACAAGCACTTGACGAGATCGCGGAGCGCATCCGGCAGATCACCGAGCGTCACGGCGCCGACGCCCTCGGCACATTTCACGGCACCCAGCATTACGCCAACTCGACCGCGTCGTGGGTACTACCCGCCTTCGTGCAAGCCGCGAATACCCGCTCCTGCTACTCGACGATGACCATCGATCAATCGGCCAAATGGGTGGCCGAGTTACGGATGGGCGCGTGGGCCGCCGGACGGCACCGCTTCCTCGAATCGGACGTGTGGATGTTCGTCGGCTACAACCCACTGGTATCGGTGCAGCCGACCTACGGTTTTCTAGCGCTGAACCCGACGATACGCATGAAGGATGCCAAGGCCCGCGGCATGAAATTCATCGTCATCGATCCGCGCCGCACAGAGACCGCGCATTTCGCCGACGTGCATCTCCAGCCCTATCCCGGCGAAGACCCGACGGTCATGGCCGGTCTGCTGCGCATCATCCTCGCCGAAAGTTGGCAGGATCGCGAGTTCTGCACGCAATTCGTCAACGGCGTTGAAGATCTGCGTCGCGCCGTCGAACCGTTCACGCCGGACTATGTCGCGCGTCGGGCGGGCGTACCCGCGGATCAGTTGTACGCCGCCGCGAAACTGTTCGCATCCACCAGCAAGAGCGGCGCCGCTGTCAGCGGCACCGGACCGGATATGGCACCGCGCTCCAATTTGGCAGAACACCTCATTGAAGCGCTCAACGTGGTCTGCGGGCGCTACCTGCGGGCGGGCGGGCGCGTCGCGAATCCCGGAGCGATGAGTCCGCGTCGCCCGGTACGCGCCGAAGTGATTGCGCCGACACGCTCCTGGGAAAATGGCTATAAGAGCCGCGTCCGCGGCCTCGGCATGATGTACGGCCAGAAAATGTCCGGCGCGCTGGCGGACGAAATCCTCACGCCGGGCGAAGGACAGCTGCGCTGCTTGATCGTCGACGGCGCTAATCCGGCTAACGCATTGCCCGACCGGCCGAAGGCAGTGAAGGCTCTATCGTCGCTCGACCTGCTAGTCACGATCGAGCCGTTCATGACGGAAACTGCGCAGCTCGCTCACTACATCCTGCCGCCGATCATGATGTTCGAGCGCCCGGACATGCCACTGTTCTTCGAGAAGACCGCCTACCCTGAACCGTTCGCGCAATACAGTCCCGCGATCATCAAACCGCCAGCAGGCTCGGAGCTGGTGGACGACTGGTACGTGTTCTGGGGTCTCGCCAAACGGCTCGGACTGCAACTCGAAGTCGCGGGCCAGCCGCTCGACATGCGCACCGCGCCCTCCAGCGAAGAACTGCTGGCAATCATCGTCCGCGACGCCCAGGTTCCGCTCGAGGAGATCAAGAAATATCCGTCCGGGAAATCCTTCGAACTGGAGCCGCTCTATGCAGAACCGCCGCAGGCGAAGCGCGCCGGCAATCGATTCGAAGTGATGCCACCCGACGTCGCTGCTGAACTCAAGGAGGTTGCCGCCGAGTCAGCGCCCGACCATGGGCTCTTGCGTGACGGACGGCATTTCCGCTTCCGCCTGTCGGTGCGGCGCTCGCGCCACGTCATCAACACCACGTATCGCGACGTGCCCGAAATCCGCAAGCGGATGCCATTCAACCCGCTCAACATGCATCCCGATGACATCGCCGCCGTGGGGATCGAAGCCGGCGCACACGTCGAAATCGTCTCGCTGCACGGACGCATTCGCGCCTGTGTGAAGGCAGACGACAGCATGCGTCCTGGCGTCGTATCGATGTGTCACGGCTGGGGCAGCCTGCCGATGGATCAGGAGTCCTACGAACTCCACGGTGCGTCCACCAACGACCTGATTCCATCGACCACCGAGTACGCGGAACCGATCAATGGCATGCCGTGGTACTCAGCACTGCCGGTGGATGTGATCCCGCTGGGAAAGTCTTGAAGCACAATCGGGCGCTTCACCCGTTCTGAATATCCTCAACGATCACATCCCCACGCGCGATCAGTTGCGCACGGAAATGGGTAAACGCCGCTTCCGCGCATGTCCGCATCCCCTTGATACCGAATTCGATATGCCGCGGCCGCAAGCCGTCGCCGCGGAACGGCAGGCTCGACAGCTTCACCTCCGGGAATTCGCGCAGCAGTGTTTCCATCAGGGGTAGCAGATCGCCCTCGCCGCTGGTGCCGATCGCACGCAAACGCAACTCCACCGGCGGCTCCGCGTTATGCAGTGCCCGCAATGGCCCGTCGAGCACCCATTCGAGCATCGGCCACGCCATTTCCGGAAAACCGGGCACGAAGTAGCAGCGTTCCATCGAGAAACCGGCGACATGATTCACCGGATTGGGAATGAGGTCCGCTCCGACCGGAAAATCCGCCATCAACACCCGATTTGGAAACGCGCGCGCCCCATATTCAGTGACGATCAGCGCCTCGGCTTCGGTGTGGCGCTGGATCGGGACTCTGAATGCGCGTGCCGCTGCCTGACGCGTGCAATCGTCAGGCGTCGCGCCGATGCCGCCGCAGGACAGCAGCACATCGCCTTGAGCGTGCACACGGGCGATGGCTTCGGCAATACAGGCTTCGTCGTCCGGCAGGAACTCCGCTCTGGAAAGCTCCATACCGCGTGCCCGCAACAATCCGACGACGTGCGAAAAATGGCGGTCGATGCGCTTTCCGGAAAGCAATTCATCACCGACAACGAACAGCGCGACGGAATTCATCGGCCTCTCCGCTCAGCTTGGCGACCAGCGCTTGTTCAGCGCGCTGAGCACTAGATACGGATAATCCGGCTTACCGTAGCTGCCGTTGTAACGCGCCAGCGCATGCACGTAACTGTCACGCTCCTGATCGAGGTAGTAACGCAGGATCGTGCAACCCATGCGCAAATTGGTCTGCGGATGAAACAGGTTGTCACCCTTCTGGCCGATCTCGTTGAGCCAGAACGGCATGATTTGCATATAACCCTGCGCACCCGATTTCGAGATTGCATAACGGTTGAAACGGCTCTCGATCTGGATGACCGCGAGCACCAGCTCCGGCGATACTTTCGCGCGCGCCGCTTCGGCATGGACCTGCCGCAGGAAGTCGACGCGCTGCAAGGGTTCCGGCATCACCTTCGGCAAATAGTGCGACAGCCGCGAGGACATGTCGGTGAGCCAGACTTCGGCGACGTAGCGGTCGTCGAAGCTGTCCGCCGAGCGGATTGCCTTGGTCAATCGTGCACGCAATTCCGGCGACGGTTCGCCGGTCGGACCGGCATACGCGGGTGCCGCAAGCAGCAGCGCCGCAGCGCTTACGCAGACCGCCGCAAAATAGCTCCGTATTCCGCGATTCACGAGCCGAGTTTTTGCAGAACGGCAGCCGCGCTCGCCGGAATCATTTCGGCAGCGGCAGCATCACGGCGCTTGTATTCGAACTGGCCGTTCGCTAGTCCCTTGTCGCCGACAACGATGCGATGCGGAACACCGATCAGATCCGCATCCGCGAACATCACGCCAGGACGCAGGCCGCGATCGTCGAAAGCGACTTCAATGCCGGCCGCATTCAGTTCCACATAGAGCTTTTCGGCGGCTTCTTTGACCGCCGCCGATTTTTCGAGCCCGATCGGCGCGATGATCACGCGGAACGGTGCGATCGCATCCGGCCAGAGAATGCCGTTGGCATCGTTGCGCTGCTCGATGACGGCCGCGACCACCCGTGACACGCCGATGCCGTAGCAGCCCGATTCGGGGGCGAACTCGCGACCCTGATCGTCGAGTACACGCACATTCATGGCCTTGGTGTACTTGTCGCGCAGCTGGAAGATGTGCCCGACCTCGATACCACGCACCAGTTTCACACGGCCCTTGCCATCCGGGCTCGGATCGCCGGCGAGAATATTGCGCAGATCGGCCGCTTCCGGCTCCGCCGCATCGCGCACCCAGTTCGCGCCAGTGATGTGATAACCGGTTTCATTCGCGCCACACACGAAATCCGCGAGCGCGACCGCCGCATGGTCAGCGACGATCGGAACCTTCGCCCCGACCGGGCCGAGAAAGCCAGGCTCGCAGCCGAATACGTTGCGGATCTCGGCATCGCTGGCGAGCGCCAGCGGCGACGCCACTTTCGGGTGCTTCTCGGCCTTGATCGCATTGAGCGCGTGATCGCCACGTACGGCCAGTGCGACAAGCCCGCCGTCGCGACCCTTGACCACGATCAGCTTGAGCGTGCGCTCCAGTGGCAGCTTCAGCAGCGCCGCGACTTCTTCACAAGTCTTCTGCGTCGGAGTTGCAACCTTTGTCATCGCCGCCGTTGCCGGCGCACGCGAACCTACGGCTCGCGTCTCGGCGGCTTCGACGTTTGCTGCGTAGTCAGAACCGTCGCTCACGGCAAGCAAGTCCTCACCGGAATTCGCGAGCACGTGGAATTCTTCGCTGCGGTCACCGCCGATGGCGCCGGAATCCGCCTTAACCACACGGAATTCGACACCGACGCGCGTGAAGATGCGAATGTAGGTCGCGCGCATATTCTGATATTCGCGCTCCAGATCCGCCGCATCGACGTGAAAGCTGTATGCGTCCTTCATCAGAAACTCGCGGCCGCGCATCACGCCGAAGCGCGGGCGAATTTCGTCGCGAAACTTGGTCTGGATCTGGTAATAATTCACCGGCAACTGGCGATAGCTCTGCACCTCGCGGCCGATCAGATCGGTGATCACTTCCTCGTGCGTCGGGCCGATCACGAAATCGCGCTGGTGGCGATCCTTGAAGCGCAACAGCTCGGGACCATACTTGTCCCAGCGTCCGGTCTGCTGCCACAGCTCCGCCGGAATCACCGCCGGCATCAACAACTCCTGCGCACCGGCGCGGTTCATTTCGTCGCGCACGATCGCTTCGACCTTGCGCAGCACCCGTAGGCCGAGCGGCAGCCAGGTGTAAATGCCGGAACCGAGTTTGCGGATCATGCCCGCACGCAGCATCAAACGGTGGCTGACAACCTCGGCATCGGCGGGTGTTTCCTTGGCAGTGACAAGCGGGAACTGACTCAGGCGCATGGCGTATTTAGCGGCAGGATGGATGGGGCTAGAGCCGGACCAGCCGGCGCGCGACAAGAACTATTGATGTCGACGAAGTTTAGCGGACGATCCATGTCCATTGCGCGCGAATCAGCTCGCGAGCACGAGGTTGTCACGGTGAATCAACTCGGTATCGCCGGGATAGCCAAGCCGCTGCGCGATTTCGGCGCTCGGCGCGCCGGCAATGCGCGCCGCTTCAACCGCACTGTAGTTGCTGAGCCCGCGCGCAACCTCGCGTCCGTCCGCATCAACGCAGGCGACGAGATCGCCACGCTCGAACTGGCCTTCGACGCGCTTGACGCCGACCGGTAGCAGGCTGCGTCCCTGTTCGCGCAAAACGCGCACCGCGCCATCGTCGAGAAATAAGTTTCCGCGCAGCTGCAGCTGCCCGGCGATCCAGCGCTTGCGCGCCGCCATCGTGTTCTGCGCGGAATTGAGCAGCGTACCGATGCGGTCGCCGCGCGCGATCTGCAGCAGCGCGTCGGGCGTGCGCCCGTACGCGATTACCGTGGATGCACCGGAACGCGCTGCCCAGATCGCAGCGGTGAGCTTGGTGCGCATGCCGCCGCGGCCGAGCGCGCCCTTGCTGTCGCCGGCCATGGCCTGCAGCTTGGGATCGGACAGATCTGCTTCCGACACCAGCTTCGCGTCCGGATTTACGCGTGGATCGGTATCGAACAAGCCTTCCTGATCGGTGAGAATGACCAGCAGATCGGCCTCGATCAGGTTGACGGTCAGCGCACCGAGCGTGTCGTTATCGCCGAGCCGAATTTCGTCGGTGGCGACAGTGTCGTTCTCGTTGACGACCGGCACCACGCCCATCGCCAGCAGGCTGTTCAGGGTGCCGCGCGCGTTGAGATAACGGCCGCGATCCGATACGTCTTCGTGCGTCAGCAGAATCTGCGCGGCACGAATGCCGTGCCTGGCGAACATCACCTCGTAGGCGTGGACCAGCCCCATCTGGCCGACAGCAGCGGCGGCCTGCAAGTCATGCAGCGTATCTGGCCGCTTGCTCAAACCAAGCCGCGCCATGCCTTCGGCAACCGCGCCTGATGAGACCAACACAATCTCGCGACCTTCCTTGCGTAGGGCCGCGATCTGCGCACACCAGTCGGCAATCGCTTCGTGATCAAGCCCGCGGCCGCGCGCCGTCACCAGCGAGCTGCCAACCTTGATTACCCAGCGGCGACTCGATTCAAGCTTCTCGCGGCTCATCGCTAGATCCTGTATCAGATCCCAATCCGGATCCCGTTTCGGGAGTGTTGTCGTCGATGTCCGGCGCGCGCGGCACCACATGCGCTTCGACCCAGGCCATTGCATCCTCGCACAGCGGGTCTAGCCCCTGGCGGGAGACGGCCGAAATCAAATACCAGCGTCCTTTCCAGTCAAGGTCGCGCAATGCGTCCTCGACACGCTGACGCGCCTCGTCCGGCAGCAGCAGATCGGCCTTGTTGAAAACCAGCCATTGCTCGCGGTCGCGGAGTTCCTCGCTGAATTCCACCAGCTCCGCGTTGATCGTGCGGATGCGCTCGGCCGCGTCGGCACCGTCCGGCGGCAGCAGATCGACGAGGTGCAATAGCAGACGCGTGCGCTGTAAGTGTTTCAAAAAGCGGATGCCGAGCCCGGCGCCTTGGGCGGCACCTTCGATCAGGCCCGGAATATCCACCATCGTAAAGCTGCGCAGCGGGCCGACGGAGACGACGCCCGGCTGCGGATACAAGGTCGTGAACGGATAATCCGCGATCTTCGGACGCGCCGCCGACACCGACGACAGCAACGTGGACTTGCCGGCGTTGGGCATGCCGAGCAAGCCCACATCGGCCATCAAACTGAGTTCGAGCTTGATATTGCGCTGCTCGCCAAGCGAACCGGGTGAGCTCTGCCGCGGCGCACGGTTGATGCTGCTCTTGAAGCGCGTATTGCCAAGACCGTGAAAGCCGCCTTGCGCGAGGCGCAGACGCGCGCCGGCATGGGTCAGCTCGCCGATCAGTTCGGCCGTGTCGTCGTCAAACACGCGCGTACCGAGTGGCATCGGGATTTCCAGATCGCTGCCGCTGGCGCCGCGGCAATTGGCCCCCGAACCGTTCTCGCCGCGCACGGCGCGAAACGTGCGTGTGTAGCGGAAGTCGGCCAATGTGTTCAGATTCGGATCAGCGATCACATATACGCTGCCGCCGTCACCGCCGTCGCCGCCGTCCGGACCGCCGAATGGAATTCCTTTCTCGCGACGAAAGCTGACACAGCCGTTGCCGCCATTGCCGGCTTCGACTCTGATTTCAGCTTCGTCTACGAATTTCATGATTTCTCGTTAGGGTTTGTTAACCATGACTTTGAACGCTGCGACGTCGTCTGGGAACGCCCAGGGCAAGGAACGAGCGACGTGGCGTACTGAATGTACGCGAGGAGCCCGTGACGCGGCGATGGGCATTCCCAGACCGCGTCCCTTCGGGTTGCGCCCAAAACGGCGCCGGCCGGCGTTGCGGACCTTGACCGTGGAAACCACCATGCCCTGCGGTCCGCGCCTTGCCCGGCGCCGTTTTGGGCAGCAACGCAGCGATCAAAGTCATGGTTAACAGACCCCAGACACAAAAAAGCCCCGGGATGCCGGGGCTTTTTCAGCTGCTTCGACCTCAGCCGGCAACGATGTCGATGTAGGTGCGGCTTTTCGGACCGCGCTCACTGAACGTCACCTTGCCATCGGCCTTCGCAAAGATCGTGTGATCCCTGCCGAGACCGGCGTTGACGCCGGCGTGGAAGCGCGTGCCGCGCTGACGCACGATGATGTTGCCAGCGATGACCTGTTCACCGCCAAAGCGCTTGACGCCAAGTCGCTTGGACTGCGAATCGCGGCCGTTACGGGTACTGCCGCCTGCCTTTTTATGTGCCATGACTCAAACTCCTGGAATACGATGCGGCCGCCGCTCAGGCGCCGACGATCTCGGTGATCTTCACCTGCGTGTAATTCTGCCGGTGACCCTGTTCTTTGTGATAGTGCTTGCGGCGACGATGCTTGATGATACGGATCTTGTCGCCACGACCATGCGCAACGATTTCCGCCTTGACCACACCGCCGGCGACTGTCGGCGCACCCACTTTGACGGAATCGCCGTTGGCTACCATCAGCACTTCGTCAAAGGAAATCACCGCACCGGGTTCACCCGCGAGCGACTCCAGCTTGATCTGGTCGCCCGGTGTTACTCTATATTGCTTGCCGCCAGACTTGATGACCGCGTACATTTTGTCTTGTTCCTGACTGTCGGGCGCTGCCTTGCAACAGCGCCAATGGAGCCGCAAATTGTAGCGGCGCCGCAGGAATATCGCAATTCACCCGCCCGGATTTGAAAAAATTGACTCACGCGCAAAGCCCCCCTAGCATCGCGGCTCGCTCTCGCACCCCCTCAATGCAGCTAAAACAAGTCCTTGCGCCGATTGCCGCGGACCTCGACGGCACCGACGCCCTGATTCGCACATGGCTGAAATCCGATGTCGTGCTGATCGACCAGATCGGCCACTACATCGTAGCCGCGGGCGGCAAGCGGCTGCGACCGGCGCTGGTGCTGATGAGCGCCCGTGCGCTCGGCAGCGAGGGCGAAGTACCGCAGCTGCTGGCGGCAGTCGTCGAATTCATCCATACCGCGACATTGCTGCACGATGACGTCGTGGATGGTTCCGACCGGCGTCGTGGCCGCAAGACTGCCAACACCGTCTGGGGCAATTCTGGAGCGGTCCTATCGGGCGATTTCCTGTATTCCCGCAGCTTCCAGATGATGGTTAAAGCCGGCATTCCCGACGTCATGCAGGTCATGGCTGACACCACCAACGCCATTGCCGAAGGCGAAGTGCTGCAATTGCTGAATCTTGGCGATCCGGATGTCACCGAGCAGCGCTATCTCGGCGTCATCGAACGCAAAACCGCCCGCCTGTTCAGGGCGGCGGCGCAGCTCGGTGCGATTGCCGCGGACGCGCCCGCCCCGGTCCGGGACTGCATGGCCAGTTACGGACACGAGCTGGGCGTCGCCTATCAATTGATCGACGACCTTCTCGACTATCTGGCCGACCCGGAAACCAGCGGTAAGAACCTCGGCACCGACCTCGCCGAAGGCAAGCCGACGCTGCCCTTGATCCGGGCCGCACTCAGCGGCACGCCGGAGCAGGCAGAATTGATCAGCTGCGCGATCCGCGAAGGACAGGCGGACCGCATGGCCGACGTGTTAGCTGCGGTTGAAGCCACTGATGCGATCCCGTACACTCGCGCCCTCGCTGAATCCCACCGTGATTCAGCGATCGCGGCGCTCGGCGGAATTCCCGAATCCCCTTTCAAGGAAGCACTGCGAAATCTGGCCTGTTTCGCCGTCGACCGTCTGTACTGACGGATATAAGCCCAATCGGGGCGTAGCTCAGCTTGGTAGAGCGCTTGCTTCGGGAGCAAGAGGTCGCAGGTTCGAATCCTGTCGCCCCGACCAAATAAAATTAGGCACTTATCCTTAGAATGCGGTAGTGAGTAAACACTGCATCGGCCGCTGCGCTACAGATCGGCAAGGCAATTCCGCAAACGCCGGCCGATTCAAAATCTCACGATCAAACAAAGCAGCAGTTAGACCGGCTCAATGACGGCCGGGTCATTATTCCGCAGCGAGTTGCGCAGGGCCAGACTGATTTAGATGCTTTCGGATTCGGGCGCGCCACCATCAGCAAATCCACGTCGCAACTAAATCAGTCACCAGTCAGATAAACTCAAAACAGCCAATCGCGATCCGTCACATTGGCGGCATACTTGAACCATTTTGTCCTGGCCTCCTTGCAGTGCGGCACCGCCAGCGGGAATCGGCAACAGCGCCCACCAAAGCCGAGATTGCGCCTGTAACTAAGTTTCGACCGAAACAATTACGGGTTGATATACGGCGCGGTCGAGCTTGCTGACAACATCGTAATAGTACGTCTGTTTGTCGAGACAGTTATCTAGAAGTTGTTCAAGTTCACCAATTTTTAGGGTCGATGTCGCCACCTTCACCCCTGACAGGCGCGCGCCTGTGCCGAGCGTGGCGAGCAATATCTCCTGCTCAATCGTCTCCGGCATCGGGCAAGTCGCGCGCGCTGATGTCTATCGCGCTGGATAAGCTCCACATTCAGGATCTCCGCAGTTTCTCGCACAGCTTGTGCGAGAAATGGTTGCCACTCGAAAAGTGGAAGGACGATAACGGGCCCGCTCATGACTTCACTACGTCAATTTAATAATTTCCCAAATCAGGAAACTACCGCCGCAGTAACTGAAAGCCACCCGTAAACGCACGTCGCGAAGTTCTGGTCCTCCGCGCCCGCTCTTTCTGACGGCACTATCCGTGCCGTAAATATCAGTCGCCAGAATGGCCTACATGCGCCGCACGACAAAAACGATAAGACAAACCACCAAAATCGTTCCGAGAAGTCCGCCACCGATTACCATTGGAATCTCCTACGCTAGAGCTTGCTCACAGAGATGCTGGAGCAACAGCTTACGAATGTGATTGGAGCACTCCTGGATACAAGGCGCTGTGCGTTTGCGCACATTGGGTCGACAAAGGAGCAGTTTCACATTCTGGGCGGCTGTATAGATTGCCGAGCACCCGCTATAGCGCGTCTCGATCTCAATGACACGCTCCCACTGCTGACCCTCGGGCAGAGAACAGGATCTGGCGACTTGGCGGAGATCGGCCAGCAAGGTGCAAAACAATTTCCTCCAGGGATTCTCGCTGCTCACGCCGTCAGCGGCTTTGCGCGAGATCGGATATCGATGAAATGGCGGCTGTGGCACCGCCGAGTCGAAGGCGCTTTTCACCGCCGGGATGTTGTTGCCGATTCTGAAATGACCATTTCGGGTCGGTCGTGCTCATGATCGGATGATCATTTGGAGATGCATTAGCATCTTGATGACTTCAGAATGTTCGATCGCGGATCTGGTCAGTCGTTTCGTAGGCACTCCAGTCAATTCAAGCCGAGCAGCAACAAACTGCGGCGACGTGTCGAGTCCTCCGGAACCAACGCGTTGTGTGCACAGTCGAACAGACTCAAGTCGGTCGCAGTAACTAAGCTGCGCCTCATGAGATCGTTTAAGCGGTCTATCACCCGTCCTCCTGCAGCTTCTCAAATGCGGGACATCAGGCAATGAATGAGTATCTGTTCACCCAAAGTCACTACGGAGTTTTCAATGAATTCAAATGAAACCAAAACGCGTGCGAAAGATGCCGCTGACGATGTCGTCCACAGTGGAAACGTCGATAAGGCAAAAGGCCACACCAAAGAAGTGATCGGTTCGATAAAGGAAAAGGTGGGAAGCCTGGTTGGCGACCACAAGCTTGAGGCCAAGGGGCATTTGCAGAATGCCGATGGCAAGACGGATCGGATGAAAGGAGAGATCAAGGAAAAGATCGAAGACGCCAAGGACACGGTGAAAGCCGGCGTCGCCGTGGTCAAGGACAAGATCAACGAGGTTCGGGGAAAGTAGTAGTGATGCGGTGCTTCGCCGGATATCACTGGCTGGCCCGTCGTGGAACATCAGTGGATGGCTGTCCGCACCGCATCGATCCATTTCCCAAGGAGAAATCAAATGCAAAAATCAAGTTTACTTTTTATAGGCATACTGTTGACCGCATGTTCAGTGCAGGCTGCGGATACGGTTGCCCCGCCGGACAATACGGCTGTGAATCAACGCGACCGCTCCGGCCAGACGTTGACGCCTGGCAACCAGTCGGAATCCAAAAACGATATCAAGCTTGACGCGACGGTTCGCCGGGCAGTGGTCGCGCAAGCGGGTATCTCCACCGCCGGGCAAAACATCAAGATCATGACGCAGGATGGCCGTGTGACACTGCGCGGTCCGGTCAAGGATGAGGCGGAGCGTGCCTCGATCGAGAAAACCGTGCGACAGGTGGCAGGCAACGCCTCCGTCGACAACCAGCTCGAAGTCAAATAAACCACCCTCAACAAGGAGCATCCCAATGGCTACAGCCATCTATTGCATCGCCAAGTCACCCACCCAGGCCGAACGTATCGTCGAATTACTGCGCGCACCTGGCGGCGTCCACGAAAAAAGCATCTCCGTGCTGATGCCGGATCGCGGCGGCACCCGTGACTTTGCACATGAACACAACACCAAGGCGCCGGAGGGTGCTGTAACTGGCGCTGGCGCTGGTGGTGTCACCGGCGGCGTGCTCGGCCTGCTTGCCGGCATCGGCGCGCTTGCAATCCCCGGCGTTGGTCCGCTGATCGCGGCGGGGCCGATCATGGCTGCGCTCAGCGGCGTTGCGGTCGGCGCAGCCGTCGGCGGCATTGCTGGTGGGCTCATCGGGATGGGCATTCCGGAATTCGAAGCCAAGCGCTACGCGGATAAGGTCAAGGGCGGCAACATCCTGATGTCCGTCCATTCCGAGAATGGCGATGATACAGACCGTATCAAGGACATCATGAAAAACGCCGGGGCGGAGGACATCTCGACGACGAGCGAAAAGGCCACTGCTGTGGTCTAGTCCGTTTCACTTTATTAGTGAAGGGCACTCTGTAACTCTGAACTTCCGCGCATCGCCTGAAGAGCATCCGGTGCAGGCGATGCGGGAAGTTCCTCGTCCAACTCTGATCGTCGGCGCACTGGCCAGTCACGTTATGGATGCGTCGAAGATGACAACCGAAGCGGTGGGCTGCTCGGCTTCGGTTATATTGCTCGCGACGATGATGCGGCAGGTGTGGACACAGTGGAACGACCATAAAGCCGGAGGCGTCTCGCGATGGCTCTTCGTCGGTCAGATAGGAGCGTCAATCGGTTTCACGATATACAGCGTGCTGGTGGGCAATTTGGCTTTCGTGATCACCAACGCGCTCATGTTGCTGAATGCTTTCGCCGGTCTCTACATCGATCGGCGCAACCGGCGCGAAGCAGAGCAATAGTGGAGTCTGGTCAAATCTGTAGACTGGCACATTCTGTGAATCCACACATTCTCATTATTTCGATGTGCTTAGGGTTGATGCGCAGACCCTGATCGGTGGTCAGGTATTGATCGGCATTGTCTTCATTGAAAGTCACCAGATCAGAAATCTTTGCATCCATGTTCGCTTATTTCTTCTTACTCATCGAGACTCCGCCTTGATCAGGTAATGCCGCCAGATTGGCGTCGATGCGGGAATAGTGCTGTACGGCATCGCACATAGTTAGTAGTAGGTTCGGCCTGGCGCTGGTTGGCATCGCAAGAGGCTCAGCCCCGGCGCGCAGCCTGTTCGATATTGCACATTGAGGAGAGCTTGACTGCTGCGGGTTGACGCGAAATCCTTCGTAACCTTTCTGTCGTTTGTTTATTGCTCCGGCCATGAGAAGTTGGAACGATATAAAGCAACGGCTCCTACGCATTGTGTTCAAACAATCAACGGCCGGATCAATAAGCGCCCTTTAATAGGGTGATGGCACAACCTGAATTTTCGCCATCATGCCACCATCCTCATGCTCGAGGATGTGGCAGTGGAAAACGAACTGGCCGAGCTGTGAGAATGGAATGTCGGCGACGATCGGTGTCGAAGTGCATTGCTGGTCATGCCATTGGGCGATCGTGCAATAGCCATTCTGGTTGTCGGCAACATCGGGCGTATTCGGCGTTGCAGCCGGCAACGGAACATTGTCCTCCATAACGCTGGCCCCGCCATTCATTGGATTGAGATTGATGCCAAACGGCGCATTCGGCGCGGTCTGAAACAAGCGGAACTTGGTCTGGTGCATATGGAAATTGTGGGTCTCGGTCCCCAGATTGACGAGCTCCCAGATCTCATGCGCGGGAATCTGGCCCCTTCCGAGCGGCAGGCAGATCGTGTTGTTCGACGGATCAAACGAACTGACCGGAACCTGCGAGCCAGCCACCACCGCGCCGTTCTGGTCGATCTCCTCATAGCCCAGGCCAAACGAGTCCGGGTTGTTACTGGGATCGGGCAGACCGAAGAATATCCGTCGGCGATGTCCGGCGGGCAATGCATGGCAGCCCGTGGGCAATGCCGCCGCCTTCGCGGCCGGCACCGGTGCGGAGAAGATGCCGGTCGGCAAATTGGCGAGGAGCGCGTCCCCGCGAATGTCGAGGGCGAATGCGGCGAGATTGCGTGGGCCGGTTTGTGCGAAGGCCACCTGAGCGAGATCAATTGCCGGCCACGAATCTCCGGCCGCACCCGTGGTCAACCCGATTGTCTTCAAGGTCGCGCTGGCGCCGCTCGGCGACGGGACGATATTGCCGGCCGGGTCGCGATAGGTGACCCACACTTCGGCACGCGAGCTCGGCATCATGACGAATTCGGTTACGCAGACCGGCGCCGAGCTGAGGCCGACGCCCGGGCTCGGTGGACAAGCCGCGATTCTGAAGCGCGCGCCGCCGAGTTGGGCAATGGTGCCGAGCGCTGTTCCTGGAAGGACATTAATGCTTATCCCATCGACTGAAACGAGCTGCATGATCATCGGCAAATGGCTTTGATCATCGATCAGCTTTAGGTCATAGGAGACACTGCCCGAGGCATTGGTCAGCCGCCAGACTTCGCCGTCCGGCTCGGTCATACGCAAGGTTGGGAATTGCTGGCCGCTCACTGTAAAGAACCATTGTCCGCCCGTATAATTGTTGCCGCCTTCGGCGGCGTCATTCGCGCCCGGGCACGATCCGTGACGGACCTCCGATGACGCAGCGGGAAATTGATTGCAGAAGGCCGCATCTTGCTGATTCAGCACCTCGCCATTGGCGACATTCGCCGGACCATTGTCGAACTCGATATTGCCAGCTGCCAGTACCTGCAGGTCTTTGAGAATGAGATGGCGGACGTTAGCTTCGGGAAACGCTGCGTGGCTCACGTCGCCCTGGGCGTAGTCACCCACCTGGCCCACCGAAATGATGCCGGAAAGGCCACTTGACACCTGATTGAGCGCAAGTCCGTGCACATGTGGGTGGAACCAGAAGGCGCCCGACGGATGATTAGACGGAACGTCAATTCGATAATTGGCGTAGTCCTTGACGATCGAGCCATGCTGATGCGTCGTCTGCGGTATAGGCGTGCCGTTCGCGGAATTATAGATCTCGACAAAAATATAATCGCCGAAGGTCGGATTGGCGAGCGTCGGAGCTCGCGCCGGAACCACCATGCCATGGGTATGCAGATTGGTGAGATTGAGCGGCAGATTCGCGGCGCCTGGATCGACCGAATGGGTGACCTTGACGGGATCGAGCTTCGGCAACTGATTTACGAGGCGCAGCTTCACGGCGTCCCCCTTCTGCAGAGCTAGGCGCACGCCGCCGTAACTCGCGACTACACTGGCCTCCGCCGGGCACTGGGTACTGGGCGGCACTGGCGCGCGGCAGAATTCATAAACCCAGCCGATCGGATGAATAACCGCCTGCCCATCTGGCGGTTGAAATGAAATGGTCGGCACCGGCATGGATTTCGCGACCATGAGAAGATCCAACACACCATTCTGGCTGGAAAACACCGGTGGCTCGACGAAATCCGCCGCCCTCACCGCGTGTACTCCGCACAGCAGCGCCGCGGCACCGCAGGCCAAACGTGCCGACCATTTATGCGACGACTTTGCTATTAGATATCCGGGCTTGGCCAATCCGATTTTGAATGACGGGGAATTCAATTCGAGCGTATTCATTTCGATCTCATTCAAGTTAGCTTGAAATATTGGACATGCATTGCTCGGTCGGGCGCTTCCCGCCAAGAATCTGGCCGCATCGGACCGCGATGCAATATCAGCAGGGCGACTTGTTATCCTCTCCGTATAGCCCGGAGGGTGACGTGTTTGAATCGAACGAGCAGCATTCTGCGATTGGGCAAACCAATCAGTGCATCGTGATCGGCGCTGTGACGTGCTCGGTCCGACAATTGGCAATTGTCGCTTCAGCTTGCGCCGCAAACCGACATTCATTTCTGTGAGGGAGACGAATTGCTTTGCGGCTGATATTTGCCTGCATTTGGCTCGCGTCAAGCGCAGATACAAAGCTGTCATTTCGACAAACGCCTATCGCCCCAAGTCGTATGCGGAACTTCTGTGGCTTTTCGGTCAGTATTGGGCTGAACGCCCCTGAATTGTAGGGACCTGAGCGTCCCAATGACCGCATCGTCCTGAGCCTCTCTAATCGCTTGTTGCTTTGTCTGACTCACGGACTCCATCCTTAGACACACAGCAACATACGCCTTCAAAATGTCGTCACACACTGACCAAAACTATAGAGGCAAAGCATGCAGTGTTCTGTTCGATATCGCACGGTATGCAATTGCACTGGCAGGCGACTACTCAGCCCAGCACAAGCTTCGGCCGTTCGACTGAACGCTCTTCATCCGCGTGACTACAGCTTAGTCGCAACAGTTCCCCGTCGGTTCTCGTCGCTGCAATTCAGTGCAACCACAACATGCTCATCTCTCATCCGATTCCAAGGATGAGTGCATCTAAATCGCAGGCGCTTCGCATGAAGAAAAGCGCTGAGAGGCGCGTGACGCGTCAGCGCTTACACAATCCGCTTTTGAGTTCCCAGCCCAGCTTGGTGCGCGCGACCGCGATAACATCGAAATATAGCCGCTGGTTCGGATCCTCTTTCAGTAGAAACGTGATTTGGCAGAGAAAGCGTCCATCGACGCCGCCATTACAGCTGGCCTCAAGTACCCGAAGGCCTTTATCATGCAGCGAGCTGCCGCTGGAGATTTCCCGCTCATAGGCGGATTGAATAATGGATATCGTCGGCGTTCCGATTGCGCAGGACCATCCGAATAACGTACAGGCCCAAAGCATAAAATCGACGTGCCCTTAATCAGTCAACGACCTTCACCGCGATTCACGCGAGTGTCAAACTTCGCCAACAAATTCTGCTCGACGGTATCCAGGAGTCGGCGCGGGCGCCGCGCCAAGAACGAGTAATATGGTGTACTTGAAGTAGAGGGAAGTACGTTTGCCCATTCACGTCTTGGAAAGTCAATTCAGGTACATGGCCTTCCAGCTAAACTTTCATCCGGAGGCTGAGTCGAATCCGATAACCGATTGCGACCGTTACCTTGACTGCTAAAACGTTGACACTAGGGTTTCGGATCTGCAGCTAGTTCGGCCGATTTCGCGCCTACCTTTGCGGCAGCGATGTCGGCGTCAGCCTGTTTGGTGCAAGCCACTCGAACATCTCCAGTAACCGAATTGCACTTCTCGATGGCGACTTTGTATCCTGCATCGGCCTCGGCGAGCCTGACATTCTGATTTGCCTCAGCCGACTCGTGTGCCAACTGTTCGTTGGCCTTGTTAGCATCTTTCTGCGCGTCCATCGTGCTGTCAGTAGCGTCGCGGCGCGCCTCTGCGACATTCTTGGCACCCGCGACCTGCGCTTTCGCAACAGCCGCCTGAGTCTCTGCCGGCGATGCATGCTGTTCACAGGCAGCAACGGCCATGCTCAACGCACTGGCCGTGATCAGGGCGAGCGATATCCTTTTATTGTCGGTCATTTCGGGACTTCGTACTTATGGTTGGAGGATCGTTATCATCAACGATCGACTCCTAAATGTCGGTGCGTTAGCACACGCTGCCAACAATCGGACAAACGGCACCGCACCTCTGCTTGGGAAAAGTGATCCTGGCTCCAGGTCTCGTTGCCGAAGTCCGGATGAAAGGTCGGCGCGCATCATTGTCCTCGTCACGCGCCTACGCACCGCTAGGACGAAAGGTTTCAACGTTGTGCTATGTTCTTCTGGAAACATACAGCCAATCCGGTATCGGTTTGCGGCTTTGCTTTTGAGGCGATGCCTCCAGACGATTTCCTCTGAAGATCGCTTTGTTGAAGCAGCGGGGGATTGCTCGTGTCCATCCACGGCGGCGCACTGGCAGGTCCTCGATATTGTCCTGTGTACTGGGATCGATGTAGAGCCTGTTAATGTAGCTGACCGCCTGATCATTCCGCATAGTCATCGGATTGGATTCCGCACGCTCGCCGGGTCTGTACTCATGTGCGTACGACAACCTCACGTCATCATAAAGAAGGGACGCGTAGGAAAAACGTCTAAGCATTGTGCGCCCAATATTTGGACAAATAGACAAAATATCGGACTCATTCCGATCTACCTCTGAACCCGTTACGACGAGACTTTTATCTGTAATGCGGCAAGCTTGTTGAAGCAGGATCGCTTGCGAAATTAGTCCTTCGGCTTCCTTCGGCTGAGTGTTCTTCAACTTTATCGACTCATCGTGCAAGTGCTGCACCAATATTGGTGTACTGATCATGCCGAAAATGGCGGCGTGTGGGGTGATTCGAACCAGCATCTCGATAAAACGGAATCGATCTATTCTTTTGCCGCTCCAGATATCAGCCGCTAAGGCACTCAAAATTGCGCAGACAATAATGACAGCTTCAGCATAGCTTCCGCCCACTTCTCCTTTTGATAACCGCACAGCAATTCGGCATTTTTCGGCAGCCCAGTGTTTTCGCCATGCCTGAGGATGCATAAATTACCCTTCAAAAAGTTGGTTTAATCTACGGACCACACGCAACGTACCTGCATATTGGCTGCTCGTCCCTTAAATATCTGTACCACTGCGGCAACCGCCTGAATGCCTGCGAGAGCGATACTGACTATCGTTAGCCAATACACACGCTTTGCAAGATTATCCGAATATTTTGACATTTCTCTTTGAGCTTCAACCTGCTCGCGAACAAGCTGCAAATCGAGGGTTGTCCGAAAAAGTTGCCTAAATCTGTCCCTTATGTTTTCCCCCCATTGCCTCGATATCCGTAGCCAAAAGGTGCACGATTTCATCACTAGCTAGATTAATATTCGTTAGAGCTGTTTTGAAATTTTCGAGTGCTCCAAGCGCGTCTGATATATTTGAATAGTGCCGAATCAATTCGCGAGCTTGCTGTAGACGTGCCTCGTCCATAGTGTCGTTCCCCTCCAATATTGAAAATGCGTTGTATCAGAGCCACTTCGCCACACCTCCATGATGTGAGCAGGGGCCTCGGTGATGCTGACTGAAACTATACGTGCCATCACGGCATTGCGCCGAGGCACCGGCAGGCGGCGCATCTGCGCGAATCGGTGACCGCACCAAATTGCCGTCGGAATTCACATAGCCGTGACCGTCGTCTGGAATTGTTGCCGTTTGGCTTGGCTTCGTTGGTGCGGGCGGCTGAGTGGCATCTGCCCAAGAGCAAAACGGGCTGACAATGCTGAGCACCAGGAACGCCGCGGTAATTGTTCTGCGCATCCCCTTCTCCCTGAGCGTCTGTGTCCCCTATAGCTTCAAGATGGAGGGGCGGGCAAAGAGTGGGCAAAAGAGTGAAGGCGCGGATTCGCAAAATGTGGGACATTTTTCTGGGGGCGTCGTGCACTCCCGACTGCGCCGCCGACGCTTTGCACCGAGACAGCAAAGACCAAAAGCCATAGGACATGCCCGCCCGTGTGCTCCAGTGTCTCAGCCAGCGTCCGCAAATGAATTGATCAGACCGGCGCAATTTTTCTCAACGATTGCGGCATAGCGTTTGAAGAATTTGGCTCTGCGCGTTATGGGATACACGTCGGATTTGATGGCGGGGCAAGCGGCCTCGACCTCCGACAGCAGATCGGCAAGTGCGCCCTTCGCCCGATCCGCCATGTCGGTGCCAAACCGCCGCAACGCCGGCAGACCGAAGCCCGTATCGGCGGCGAACTTGGCCCAAACTTCGGGCCGTAACTTGCCTGGGTGGCTCTCTGCACCGATGGTCATAGCCATCGTTGCGGAGAGTGTTCCATACATCTGAGTGCAGAGCAGATCGTATGCGGGTGCCAAGCGGGGACCGCCATCATGCCGATGCAGCAATGCGAAATTTTTGGCGTGCGCATCGTTGTTGCCCAGGCAGAGATTGAAAAAAAGTCGATCGATCAGTTCGATTCTCTGCGTGGCCGGGGCCACTACTTTGGTGTCCAGAATTTCAAAACAAGTGCGCCAGCCCGGACCACCATGCTCTTCATACTTGGACGCGGACGGCACACGCGTGATCTGCGCGAAGTCCTCCTGTTGTAACCGTTTCCATGCTCCGTCAACCAAGATGCGATCGTAACGTCTCACGGCGTATGCGCCGGCATACCAGAACGCTTCTACGGCATTGAGGCCGCACTTCCTGGCCAGGTGCGCGCTCAGCAGTTCGTTGAGTGCGCTGAATTCGACCGCGTTTAGGCTATCCCGGATATCAGGTTTGAGAATGACGGTGCTGGGCGCGCCACCCTCGCACAGGTAGGGAATAGCTCCGTCCAAACGGAACAGCATCTTGTCCTGCGCGCCTGCCAGGGACAGGCGCAAGCCAGGGCTCGCCTCCAGGCTGGGCCTTGAAGCCGGGTTCAGCGCCCACTTGCGAAGTTCCGCCTCGGTGGTTTCTTTGTATGAACCCTGCGCAGGAGTCCAGTCAGCGTCAGGATGCAGGGCCACCGCACCGGCACATTCAGTGCCGATGGCGACCAAGAGCTGAAAATCGTTCTTTTCGTCGATACGGAGTTGGCGACAGATCGACTGCCGCCAGCTCCCTTCGGGCAACAAGTTGTCGAAGAAGGCGCGGCAGTCGGAATTGTCGTAAGGCTCGGCGCGGACGGGCAGGTTGACTGAAAGCGGTGTCTGGACACCGGGCTCGTAGGTGAACTGCATGTCGCCCGAGCGATCATCCAGTGAACCGATGCGGCGATCCGATAGGAATACCCAGAGTCGGGAGACCATTAGTCAATTTCCTCGATGGAAACTCGCAGGCCGACGGAACGTGCAATCTTGAGCGCGGCGCCAATGGATGCACCGGGCTTGCCTCGCTCCAGCTCGGACAGAAAGCGAACGCTGACGCCATTCGCCGCTGCGCATAGGAGGAGCGTGAGTTTGTGCTTCTTCCGGGCGCTTCGAATAGCGCGCCCGAGATCGGCTGGCATGTCGATAGCGGCTCGATTGCCCATATTTAAATTATCCCAAATGGGAAAACTATAGGCTTTTTGAGCGCCAAAATCAATAAATTATCCCGAAAGGGATATTTTGTGACAGTCCCCTAACTGGGCGCTTTTATTTTCCCATTTAGGATAAATAGAAGTGGTTTAGAGATACACAAATGGCCTAGGATTGTGGTTGCCACTCCGATGCCAATGAGTATCGCTATTGCGGTGGTGTGGCTTTGGGGAAAACCAGCCGGGCTTGCCCTGCAGGCCGGTTCGTTCCAGCTAGCTCTGTGTTGCGGCATCCGCGAAATTATTTACTCGACTCGAAACCTCCTACACTACCGGCGACTGATGAGCGTTTTGCGTCAGGCCGATTTGGGGATCCGTGGGCTCGGTTGCGCCTGCATCAATGCTGGGCCAAACAGACGCAGAAAGCCGCCTAACGCATTCAATCATAACTAGGCGGGAGTTACGCCATGCAACAAAAGCGAAACCGCGCGGCCGATGCCTGCATTCTTTGTCTTGCCCCTATTACCAGCGTAGCCCTGCTGATCGCTTCGACTTCGGCGGCGGCGGCTGTCGGTTCGCCGCTCACACCTGTTATTGAGATATCGCCGGATCCTACCTCGCCACCCTCATCTCCTGAAAATTGGATCGCACGGGATGTGCTCGGCAATTTTGCAGTCGCCTGGAGCGTCGGCCGTACAGTCGCAGACACCACTGGCTACATCCGTTGGTTTGCGACTGATGGGACGCCATTGACGGCAGCCGTGCCGCTTCCGAATCTGCCGCTGGGACTGGGGATGGACGATGCTGGCGATGCTGTTGTGGTCTACAACTGCGGCTCGTCTCCGCGCATTTTCTGCGCCCAGACGTACAACTCTTCTGGGATCCCGATCAGCGCCGAAATCCAATACGCCTTCGGCGCGCCTCCTTCTGCCTCAGTCCAAATCAATTTGCAAGGGACCTCTGTCGGGATGAGCGGCTCGGGAGATTTTACCGTCGCGTGGGCTGAAAGCGATTACTACCAGTATTACGCTTATTACGCTCGCCAGATTGCATTCACGCGCACTTATCATCTCGACGGAACCGCTGTCTCCCCCGCCAACACCACCGTGTTCAACGGCGTCACGTACGGGATATACAACGGCTACGGACACGCGGTCATGGGCGGTCTTGCGGTGGCCCGCGATGGTGCTTATGCCTTGGTGGCGAGTGTGCTCGGGTACGGAAGGAACAATCAAGCCAAGTTCTACAGCAAGTCCGGCGCTCCAACATCACTGACCATCACCATTCCAGGGGGACCCAATAGCTCGAGCAGTCCATTGTTGGGCGTTAGCGAAGCGATTGCGCCTAACGGAGACGTCCTGCTCGCCTTCCGGAGCTACACCTTCCCCGAGAGCATCTCCGTGTACCGCTATTCAAAGTATGGTGTTCGGAAAGGCCAGCCTCTCACAGCTATTCAGGGCCCCGAATTAGCCATGGGGCCAGAGGCTCTCAGCACAACATCGGATAACGGCTTTATGCTGACGTATGGTCTTGTTGCTTCTCCCAATCAAACAGGAAGTCCCTTCGACGTATCGATCGCGACTCAGGTTTATAACGCAGAGAATGAGTTGCAAACGACGTTCAATGTCGCCACGTACACGGAGCCGGGAAACAATGGAATTGCTCCGATCAACACGGTGACCGACGCAAATAACAATCTCACCGTGGTATGGGGAACGGTCAAGGCGCGGGTTTTTCAGGGCCCATAAGTTGCGGGCAATGCCGCCGGGATGATGGTTTCCACGACAAGCGGAAGCGCCTTTGCAAGTGCCTGGGGATCACTGAGACGAGCTGGCTCCGCAATGGGCACGATGGAAGGCGTCATCGATTTCGATCGAAGGGCGTTGATCGTGTGAAGTCCCAATTCACAAGTTCGGAGCTCACGATGAAAACAACGCAGCATCTCGTCCTTGCCGGAATCATGGTGATCTCGACCGGCGCACTTGCCGCCAATGCTCAGATCCAGGCAGGCAAGCAAGGCGTCGACCAAGCCTGCACAGCAGAGGCAGCCACCGCGAATTGCGGCCAGGATCAAGTCGGTACTGGCCTGCTCAAATGCATTCACGCCTACAAAAAGGCGAACCCGAGCTTCAAACCTTCGCCGAATTGTGCAGCGGCATTGAAGCAGCTTCATGCGGAACACAAAGAATTAAAGGAGCAGCCGAAGCCGTAGAGCGCGAATGCGTCAGGTGTATTGCTCGAACAGTACGTACCTCCATTTCCGGGGCGGGCACGCCCAAATCCATTGCGACCATCGATCTGCGAAGGACACACCGATGCGGACGAAGGCCCTTTTAATTGGTGTGTTGACGGTCGCCTTGAGTGGCTGCGTAACGCTTTATTCGACCGACCGCCATTGGAAGCTTCCCGGTGTTTGGGGCAACTACGTGCTGTCCGCGAAAATGACGATGGACCTGTTCACGTGGGAGGCGGCTGTGTCGGTCAATGGCCGTGAGGTGCTGACTGGGCAATCTTACTTCTGGTCGCACGTGATCACGATGAACAGTACCATCGCCCAATTGCCCGTTGTTGCCGTCTGCGACAAGGATGCAAAGCAGTGCGACGTAAGCATTGCAGGTGTGCATGCCGCGCTCTTGAACTTATAGCGCGGTCAGCCTGGAGATTAACGCGCGGCGAGCCGTAACGAGCAGCGCGGACATCGCGCCGTTCCCGCAAGATACAGGACCAGCATGCGGGCGTGACCGTCGTCGTTTGCCCTTGTGATACAGCAGTCATATTTCGCAGTCATGTTTCCGAACCACATCTGAACCGAAGTTTCAGTCCCGGACGAAACACCACTACGCGGCGCGCCGAAATTGGAATCTCCTGCCTGGTTTTCGGATTCCGCCCTGGTCGCTGCTTTTTTATGCGTAGCTCGAAATTGCCGAAGCCCGACAATTTCACCTCGTGGCCGGCTTGCAGCTGGCTGCGGATCTCCTCGAAAAACGAGTCGACAAATTCCTTCGCCTCGCGCTTGTTGAGCCCGATCTCTTCAAATAATGCTTCGGCCAGTTCAGCCTTGGTGACTGTCACCCCGGTTCCCCATCATGGCGTTGCCCATGTATTGCAACGGATGCAGTGTGATACTCGCGGTAGGCGAGTCGAATACTTGGACACTGTCCGATTAATTTGTCGATACCCTTGCCGTGGTCGGCGCTGAATTCCTCGCTGCTTTTCGCAGGGCGCTCACTTAGCCAACCCGAAGAAACGAGCGGCTTTTTCCGCAATCGAAATGCCTTCGGTCTGCATGATCCTGCCGTTAAGATTCTCAACCTTGTGATCGGCTCCCTGCACGATCTGCAGGCGGTAATCCGCGCCGGAATTGGCATAAACCTGCTGCGTATACGCTTCCGAGTTATAGCTCGCCTTCGACATGCCTTGGGTGCCTTGTCCGCCCGCGATGGGGACGTTCTCATCCTCTGCTCCATGGATGGCGAGTATGTGTTTCCCACGGGGAGAGGGACAATTGCTGGTCTTGGTGTTAAGCGGGCCGGAGATGACTACAGCCGCGGCATAAAGGTTGGTTTCGCACATGAGGCGCTGAGTCATCATGGCACCGTTGGAATGCCCCATGCCGTAAATATGCTTAGGATCGACACCGTATTTGCTGACCAGGAAATTGATGGCACCGCTGATATAGCCGACATCATCCACGTTGTTTGCAGCCGGTTGCCCGCAACAGCCGCCGCCCGCGTTCCAGGCTAGTCTGTCCGCACCGAACCTTCGCGTTGCCACAGTGCCGTTCAGATAGGCGACGATAAAGCCGTTTTTCGCGGCGACCGTATCCATGCTCAAGGCCTTTTCCGCTCCATCGCCTTCGATATGCTCGGCGCTGCCGAGCCCGCCATGCAGAACGATAACGAGCGGCCGCACGCCTTTCGCGGGCAATTGAGATGGAGCGAATACCAGTATGTTGCGACCGTCGTAACTCTCGGTGGTGACGCCTGGCGCCGTGACGGTGTTGTCAGATGTGCTGGCATCACCATGCCCGCGCCCGGAAAAAAGGCCGAGCGGGCCAGAAAACAAAGACGCGCTGAACAGCAACCCTATGATCGCTGCGATGATCGGAAATGTATATTTTGTTCGTGATGCCTTCATGTCTATCTTGCACAACCTTTGAGTCGTGATGCCGGCGTCAGGAAATTCAGGTCAGTTTTCCGCACTAAGGTACGCTGTTGCACGCGCTCCAGGCGCCCACGGTGCAAAACGCGCGGAAGTCAGATCCGTTGACCGCGTTGGCAATCATCAGATGATCACTTGATATTATCGGGGTCCTCGATTCACGCGGCATGTCAACTCTACTTGAGGCGGGAGGAGATGCGATGCAAATAATTATCCGTCAAGTGTTGCGTTCGGGAAGCATGCTTATCGCCGCGCTACTTGTGGCATGCAATTCAGGCTCTTTGACTTTTGTACCAGGGACATCGAGCAGCAGTGGTGGTGGCAGTAGCAGCGGAGGAAGTAGTGGCGGATCGAGCGGAAGTAGCAGTAGCGGCGGAAGCAGTGGTGGACAAGGCGCGGTCGCGCATCTTGCGCTGACCAGCAGCGCAACCAGTTTGCCTTCCAACGCAACGACTCAGGCAACCGGAATCACGATCATTGCAACCACCACCGACGCAAACAACAATCCTGTATCGGGCGTAGTGGTCCTCTTCAATGCGGACTCGGGAACCTTGATTCCGAACGGGAACATCACTGGGGCCAACGGGCAGCAGCAGTCGGTGCTGACGACGGGCGGCAATCCAACGCTTCGCACGATTCACGTATCTGCGACTGCCGGATCGATTACCAGCACACCCCAAAGCATCGCCATCACCGTCGTGGTACCGAGCGGGGTTCAAATGGGGATTATGCAAGGTCACCGCAATCCCACCCGCAGTGACAATCTCCCAGGGCGGTTCAATACGCCGGGCAATATTCTCATCGCCGATCAATTCAACAATCGCGTCATCGAACTCGACAAGAACAACAATATCGTCTGGACTTTCGGTGATCTTTCCAGCACTGCCGGGCCCACGTCTGTCGTGGCGCCCAACGACGCTGAGCGCGTCGGCTCGTTCACGCTGATTACCGGCACCGGCGCTCCAGTAGGTGCAGAGCCCATGTGTCCAGACGGATGTCAGGACAATCGCGTCATCCTCGTGAACGAGAAGAGCGAGATCGTCTGGCAGTACGGAAGAGCTGGAGTAGCCGGAGCGGGATTCAACCAGCTCAACGCGCCTGTGTTTTCCACAACTCTTCCCAACGGGCATGTGCTAATCGCGGATCAGGGCAATCAGCGCGTCATCGAAGTGAACGCGAGCCATGGCATCGTCTGGCAGTACGGCACTACCGGAGCCAGCGGCGTCGGCGCAAATCAGCTCAACAATCCCAATAGCGCTGAGCCGCTGGAGAACGGCGATATTCTGATTGCAGACGAAGCCAACAATCGCGTCATCGAAGTGGATTGCGCCAAAAATATCGTGTGGCAATACGGCAGTCCCGACGACACGACAACCTTGAACGGGGCGGCATTCGCTAGCCGTCTGGCCAACGGCAATACCCTTATCACGGATTCGAACAACAACCGCGTGGTCGAGGTCAATACGCTGAAGAAAGTCGTGTTCACCTACACGACCAATACACGCTCAGGCAGCGTAAGCAATCCCAATCCCACGCGTGCTGTTCGACTGCGCAGCGGCAATACCTTGATCAGCGATCAATTCAACGATCAAATTATCGAGATCGATCCGAGCGGCACGATTCAACTTGGTCTGGGCCAAATCGGCATTGCCGGCATTGGTTCGGGCCTGCTGAATGCACCCTATGACGCGAAAGTGATCGGTGATTACACAGGGCTGACGCGTCCATGATCGAGCCTCCTGCACGGCGCTTCCGTTCGAAAGCCAGCGTCGACGCTCTGCTCTGAGCGCGGTTGCAAAATCGTCCAAGATCGTCGTTGGGTGTGCCACCGTACCGACATGGTCGGCGCTTGCGCCCATTCTCTATGTTCTGCAGCAGTCGCACGTCATCGACCAGCAGACGAAAAGTTAATAACAATAGAGAAATGCCATGAAACCAATAAAGCTTCTAGCTGCACTCATTCTGGTCAGCGGTGTTGCGCAGGCGACTAGCCAGCCCGATCCTTTCGCTTTCATGCCGACCCCACAAATGGCTGCCAACGAAACCCCATCCACGGCCGGAGCAGTGCGGGCGGATCGCATCAACCGCAACATCGACGCCCGGGTCAATAACCAAGTTGAGCGGCGCGATGCAGCGGCAAGCAGTCCCGGTTCAGGAGCAGCTGTAAATGCCCGGACAGATCGCATTAACCGCAACACGGATGCCCGCACCGGAAACCGCGTAGAGCGCCGCGAAACCGGCGCCAATGCGGTAGGCACGCCTGGTCTGGACACGGGAATCGAGCGCCGCAATGGGCGCCGTGACGATCGCAGGGTCGAAAGTCGCACCGGTACAGAAACCACAAACCCCTAGCAGCCCATCAGCGGCTGCAACGTCGGCGAGCGTGGCGCAACAAACTCGCCCGCCGCGTTTGAAGTCGCGGAGACTGGAAACGTGGCGGGGTCGAAATGCTGGGCACTCGCACATCGAAAGGGCGAGCAACAGCTAGTGCGCTCGAATCGTCGCTGGCTTCTGCGTGCGCCTGCTCGCGCGCGGGTATTGGATGCGCAGTGATCTGCGCAGTTTTCGCACCAGCACGTTCATCTACACACCACTGTGCAGAATTGTCTGAGCTTCGAAAAGCAGCTTCTCACCAAGCTTGGTCTTGGCATTCTTGACTTTCCACTCGGTGAGCAGCTTTGACACCCTGCGCACTCTCCTGTTTCGTCGACTGCTCTCCGTGGAAACCGGCTAGAATCGCGGTCCGCTGTGACTACCCTTTGCAGGGTCCCGACGACCCCTAGCAGGATTCAGGGGAACATCTGGGGGAACAGCATTCGTATTCCAAGCACAGCATCTCCAAACGCAATGGATAGAAGCCTAGCGGCGATCCTATAGCCTTTTCGCTTGCCTGGCACGTTGAGTTTTCCTCGTTGGGCTTCTTCGCTTGGGTTTCGATCCGTCATACCTTCCACGACTCAGGATTTTTTGATGAAACAGAACAAGAAGATGTTTGGCCATTTCGCAATTGGATTGACCGCTATATCACTCGCCCCCTTAGCCGCACATGCCGGCGATGGCTGGTACGCAGGCGCAGAGGGCGGCATCAACTGGCTCAATTCCGAGGATTTCAATTACCAAGGGCAGCCTGTTTTCAATGCTCACTACTCCGACAGCTATCTGATGGGATTGACGGCGGGCTATGCGATGCCGAACGGCCTGCGTCCGGAACTGGCGCTGGATTACCGCCGCAACAGCTTCGACTCTGCGTCACTTCCGATCGGATCTGCCACCAACCTCAGTGGTCGCGAAGAGGCATACGCGTTGATGACAAATCTCTGGTACGACCTCAAGTCGTCCAGCGGTCTTCTGAAAACGGTACGTCCCTATCTCGGTGGCGGCGTAGGCGCTGCCCGCCTGGGCGTCCGGGGCTTAAATTTTAATTACTCCCTGCCTTGCTGCTATCTTCCGAGGACCCCGGAAGACATCAACAATTACCAAACGGCATTCGCCTACCAGCTTGGTGCGGGCGTGGGCTTCGAACTCGCGCCGAACCTGACAGCATCGGCGGACTATCGCTTCATCCAGACCAATCGCTCGAATTTCGAAACACTCGGCACGGCCGACGATGCCCGTTATCGCGCACACACGGCCATGCTTGGTCTGCGCTATTCGTTCGGCGCTCCCGCGGAGGCGCCTGCCCCGCAGCCAGTACAGGCCGCCGTGCAACCGGAAGCGGCTCCGGCTCCGCCACCTCCCGCGGCACCAGCGTCAATCGATAGCGACGGCGATGGCGATGGCGTGACGGATGATCTCGACAAGTGTCCCAACACACCGAAGGGCTTCAAGGTCGATGCCAACGGCTGTATCGTCGAGCAGACGTTGATTCTGCAGTCGGTCAACTTCGTGACCAATTCAGACCAGCTCACGGATGTTGCGAAAGTCCGACTCGATGAGATCATTCCGGGCTTGCTCGGCCAACCGGATCTGAAGGTCGAGATTGGCGGACACACCGACTCGCGCGGAGCGAAGGCGTACAACCTCAAGCTGTCCGAACGCCGCGCGGCATCGGTTCGCAGCTACCTGATCGCCAAGGGCGTCAATGCGGCAAATCTGACCTCGCACGGATTCGGGGACCAACAGCCGATCGCCAGCAACAAGACTGCTGAAGGCCAAGCGCAGAACCGTCGCGTCGAGTTCAAAGTCCTCAGCACACCGGCCAATGTAAAGGTTGAAAATAAGACCGGCCCGAAGTAAGGACCGTAAAACCGGTTCTAATTCCCCTTTTGGGAACTGCGGAATCCTAGGTGTTCGCGGGCTGCCGGCCACGCAGCCCGCGACATTTATGAATCTCGATAGAATCCCCGAACGCAAGCTACGGCGAAAACGTTAATTGAAGTGAGCTTGGCGAGATTCGTAGCGAATTGAAACCTCATTCGGGAGTTGAACGAGCATGAAACGTTTTTACGCTAACGCCATAACCCAATCGCCTCCGCGCTGTGCATGCCGCCCGTCGTTGCGCTGCCGGCAAGAACTGCAGGGATTCACCCGGCTCGCCCAATAGCCCGGCACACAGCACTTATCCCAGGTCGAGGCTGGCATGCTTCATCTTTCGCCGGATGAGCTGACCGCCATCCATCTTTCGTTGCGCGTCTCCGTCGTTGCGGTTGCAGCGAGTCTGCCATTCGCGATCGCTACGGCATGGCTGCTGGCACGACGTCGCTTCGCCGGCATCACGCTGCTGGAGGGATTGGTACATCTGCCGCTGACGCTGCCGCCGGTCGTCACCGGCTACCTCTTGCTGCTGTTATTTGGACATTCCGGTCTGATCGGCGCATTTCTGGAAAAGCATTTCGGCATCGTCTTCGCGTTCCGCTGGACCGGCGCAGCGCTGGCTGCAGCGGTGATGGGATTTCCATTGTTTGTCCGCGCGATACGCCTGTCGCTCGAAGGCGTTGACGAACGCCTTGAGGAAGCCGCCGCCACGCTCGGCGCCGCACCGCCGTGGGTATTCGCGACCGTCACCCTGCCACTGATTGGACCCGGACTCGTCTCCGGCGCCGTCCTCGCGTTCGCGCGTTCGATGGGCGAATTCGGCGCGACCATCACGTTCGTCTCCAATATCCCGGGCGAAACGCAAACTCTGGCGACAGCAATCTACACGTTCACGCAGACACCGGGCGGCGACGCTTCCGCACTCCGGCTGGTCGCAGTTTCGATCGTGCTGTCGCTCGCGGCACTCTTGATTTCCGAGCGACTGGATCGCCGAGGCCGACGACGGATACGTGGCCGATGACGCTATCGGTCTCCGCCCATCATCGCTTCGGCAACTTCGAACTGGATGCCACATTCGACAGCCCCGGTGGCTTGACCGCGCTGTTCGGTGCGTCCGGCGCGGGCAAGACCTCGCTGGTGCGTGTGATCGCCGGCTTGGTGCGCCCCGAACGAGGCCGTGTCGCCGTCGGCGATACCGTGCTGGTCGACACTGCCGCAAAGAAGTTCATCGCTGCGCACCAGCGCGGCGTCGGTTACATATTCCAGGAACCGCGGCTGCTTCCGCATCTATCGGTGCGACACAACCTGCTCTACGGGCACTGGTTCGCGCGAAACCGTGGATCCGCTATCGATCTCGAGCGTGTCGTGCAATTGCTCGATATCGGCGCGCTGCTGCAACGACATCCAGGGACGCTGTCCGGCGGCGAAGCGCAACGTGTCGCCATTGGCCGCGCACTGTTGTCGAAACCGCGCCTGCTGCTGATGGATGAACCGCTCGCATCTATCGACGAATTGCGCAAAGCGGAAATACTGCCCTACGTCGAACGGCTGCGCGATGAATTGCGGATTCCGATCGTTTACGTCAGCCACGCACTCGATGAGATCGTGCGGCTTGCGACAACGCTGGTCGTCATCGATCGCGGTCGCGTCGCGGCGGCGGGCGCGATTACTGAAGTACTCAGCCGCATGGATCTGCCGATCCTGACACGCCGGCCCGATGCTGGCGTGGTGCTGGATGCGCAGATCGCCGCGCACGACGAACACTGGCAGCTGACGACACTCGACTCCGCCGCCGGCGCGATGCGCGTGCCGAAGGTCGGTCTACCGATGGGTACGCGCCTGCGCATCTGGGTTCGTGCGCGCGACGTTTCACTGGCCGCCGAATGTCCTGAGGGAACCAGCATCCTGAACATTCTCCCGGCCCGCGTCGTCGAACTCGCCGCCGGCGACGGCGCAACGATGGACGTACGTCTGGAGTGCAATGGCGCTCCCCTGCTCGCGCGGGTGACAAAACTATCGGCCGAGCGGCTTGATCTGCAGCCGGCACATAATGTCTATGCGCTCGTCAAAGGCGTTGCCTTTGAGCGGTTCTAGGCCGTTCCGTGGCAGACAGACGCCAATCAGATTGGCCATAATGTCGCCCTTCGCCGAAAAAAGCCGTTTGTACACTCGCGGCTGCCGGCGATTCCGGCGTCCAGCCATTGGGGGACAGATGCTTATCCGTGATCGTTGGAATGGTGCGTTGGCTATTGCTCTGATCCTGCTGCCTGCCGCGGCCGCGCTGGCAGATCCGCCGACACCTGGCAGTATCGGTGACACGCTGAAGAAGCCGCCCGAGCTGAGGCCACCGTCGGCAATGCCGTCCATCGCCGCGCCGGAACGGCCGGCGTCAAAAGCCGGCAGCGGCGGCCCAACCCTCGTGGTCAAGCGTTTCACGTTTTCGGGTAATACCGTTTACAGCGAGCAACAGCTTGCTGCGCAGATTGCGGATTTCACCGGTAAGCCGATCGCCATCGAGCAGCTGCACGACGCGGCGGATCGCCTGTCCGACTATTACGCCGCGCACGGCTATACGCTCGCCAGCGTCACGCTACCGCCGCAGAAAATCGTCGATGGCGTCGTCAATCTGGAAGTCGTCGAAGGCCGCATCGGCGCCATCCAGTTCGATGGCAACCACAGTTATTCGGCCGACCGGCTGAAGCGCTTCATGCGACAAACCAAGCCCGATCACCCCTATCTCGACGACAACCTGCGACAGGACCTACAAGCGCTCAACGATCTGCCGGGGCTGGCCACGCGCGCGGTGCTCAAGCCCGGCGCGCAATATGGCAGCAGCGACGTGATCGTGAAAACCGAGGAAAAGCGCGTCCAGCTCAATGGCCTGATCGACAATTACGGCCGCAAAGATGTCGGCGAATATCGTTATTCCGCACAGGCCGCGATCAATAATCCGCTGGGCTACGGCGACCGCTTGCAAGTGCTGGGGTTGCATTCCAACACCGGACGGCTCAATTACGGGGATCTCGCCTACGGATTTCCGATCGGCTACAGCGGCCTGCATTTCGACACGGATTTCGGGTATGCGCGTTTCGACGTGGCGCCGCCGTTCAGCTCCACCGGCAAGAACGAGAACGTCAACGCGGCCGTGTCCTATCCTTGGCTACGCGACGGCACCGACCGGCTCGAAAGCTCGGCTGGCTATCTTTATACGCATGCGAATGCCGATGCCAGCGGTGTCCCGATCGCAGCGACCAATATCTCGCTGCTTAACCTGGGCGTTTCCGAATCGCATGCCTGGTCGAACACAGCAGTGACACAGGTCACCGCGAGCCTGCACAGCAATTTCCGGACGGCGACGGACGCCGATCACAATCGCGAACGCTATCGCATCGAAATCGACGCGCAGCATCTGCAGCCGCTGTGGTGGAAGTTCCAAGGGTTGGTACAACTCGACGGTGCCTATTCGCCCGATACGCTCGCCGACACGGAGCAGTTCGGTATCGGCGGCCCGACTTCGATTCGCGGCTTCCCACCCACCGAAACGCGTGGCGATCGCGGTTACTTCGGCCAGCTCACGCTGCGCCGTCCGTTCGCAGTGCGCTCGCTGGTGCTGGTTCCGCGCATTTTCGGCGACACCGGCATGGTCGAGGCCGCCAATGCGGCGCCCGGCAGCAGCGCAGAGAACAGCCTGACCAGCCTCGGCGTCGGGTTTGATATGACATATCGAGCATTCGGCGCCAAAGTGGACTGGGCGCATCCGATGGACAGCAAGCCGGTCAGCGACGGCAAGGATTCCGGTCGCATCTACGCCGCGATTTCCGCGAGCTTCTGAGGACCCGATCATGAATCGAACGCTTCCCCAAAAACTTGCCATCCCCGCCGCGCTACGCCGCTGCTTCGTTGGCGCTGCCGCGCTGGCACCGGGCTTCGCGCTGGCCAACCCGACTGGTGGCCAAGTCGTCGCCGGTCAGGTCGCCATCAGCAACCCGGCCGCAAACGGCACGCTCGTTACGCAAAGCTCGCAATCGGCGATCGTCAACTGGCAGCAGTTCAATGTCGCCGGCAATGAGTACGTGCAGTTCGCGCAGCCCTCGTCGAGCGCGGTGATTCTGAATCGCGTGATCGGCGGCGCGCCGTCGGAAATTTTCGGCAGCATCCGCGCCAACGGACGCGTATTTCTGGTCAACACGCAGGGCGTGCTGTTCGCACCCGGGGCTCAGGTCGATGTCGGCGCGCTTGTGGCCTCGACGCTCGATATCAAGAATGAGGATTTCCTCGCCGGCCGCTATGTGTTCTCCGGCGGCACTGCCGGCGGAGGCGTCACCAACGAAGGTACGATCCACGCCGCCGATGGTGGTTTTGTCGTGCTGCAAGGCGACTACGCACACAACACCGGCATCGTCCAGGCGAAGCTGGGACAAGTGGTGCTGGCCGGCGGCTCCGCGACCACGTTGACACTGGGCAGCAACGGGCTGGTGAGTTTCGCAGTCGATGAGGCCGCAGTTTCCGCACAAGCGGGCGCCAGCAATACCGGCGACATCATCGCCGACGGCGGCAGGGTATTGATGACCGCGAAAGTCGCGCGCGGCCTTGTTTCCACCGCGGTCAACAACACGGGACGCATCAGCGCGCAGGGGATTGTCGACCACAACGGCGAGATCGAACTGACCGCTGATGGCGGCGATGTCGTTGACAGCGGCACGCTGGACGTAAGCAACACCACCGGCAGCGGCGGCAAGATCGAGATCACCGGCAACGGCAACATCGATTTGCAGTCCGGCGCACAGATTCTTGCCTCCGGCTCGACGCAGGGAGGCAGCGTGCGCGTAGTGGCGGATGGTGATCTGCAGGTGCGGTCAGGTTCGTCGATCACCGCGACGGGCAGCAGCATCGGCGGCAACGTGGAATTGTCGGGGCACGGCAGCATGAAGTTGCGGGGCGCCGTCAATCTCGGCCGCGGCGGCACGCTAACGCTCGACCCGACCAATCTGATCATCGCCGATGGCACCGGCAGTGGTTCGTCGGCAACCGTCTACGAACAAACCATTGAAGGTCAGCTGCAGAATGGTACGAACGTCAATCTGGTCGCCACTAACTCCATCACTCTGAACGCGCTGACCGACGGCGCACTCGATGGGCGTGATCTGCAGATTCCCGGGGGCGGCGGCAATCTGCTCATGGGCATTGGAACGGTGAACCTTGCTTCCGGCATATTCACCGAAGGAACCGGCGGCACAATTACTTTCGTTAACAAAGCCAACACCATCTACCTGGATGGCACGCTCACGGTGCGCGGTGGCACTACCGGCGGTTCCATCGATATCGGCAATGTCACCGCCAAAGGCATCGATGTAAGCGTCGCGAACGGACCCGGCACGACGGGCGGCACGCTGACCGTGGGCAACCTCACCCTCGGCAGCGGCACTTTCAGCGTGCTCGAGGGCGATGTCGCTGGCCAAACCACGACGATCGGCAACATTTCTTACCTCGGCGGCCCGCTCTCGTTCAACGCGCAGAACCTGAACCTGGTGACCGGAAGCATCGATGCCGACGGGGTCGGCATTCACATGGTCAATGGCAGTGTCACCACCGGTGATCTCATTGCGAACAAGGGCACAGTCTCAGTCATCAGCGACAAGAGTTCTGTCACCTTGGGCAATGTATCGACCGACGACTTCGTCGCGGACGCCAGCGTAACGGTCTCCGCCGCGACGGGTATTACGGTCGGCAACATCTCCACTTTTGCATCCGCCTCGGGACAGGGCACCATTGCCAATGGTTCAGTCACGTTGAGCACTAAAGGCGGACCCATCAATGTCAACGGCGTCATCTCCACGGATGCTGCGACCTTTAATGGCAACGGCGTACCGGCCGGCAGCAAGGCAACCGTATCCATCACCGACGATGGGGGTGATATCACCACATCGAGCATCTTTACGCGTGCTTCCGGCAGCGGCGCGGTGGCCGGTGACGTCGTCATCAAAGCCACCGGCAATGTCACGACGTCAAGTATCCTAACTAAGGCTTTCGGCACCGGCACGCTGACCAACGACGTTGTGATCAATGCCACCGGCGATGTCAACACCGGCGACCTGAATGCGACTTCTGCCAGCATCACGGTGAGCGGCCACAACATCAGTTTAGGATCGCTGGCCGGGATTACGGTCAGCAGCGGCGCGTCGATACGCGGCTCCGATTCGGTGAAAACTCAGGGTCAAGTTATCGGCCCCAGTGGTGAGCTCACTCATCTAACACTCGATGCGTCGGGAACGCTGTCGTATGCCAACTCTTCCAAAATCGGGCTCACCGCCGGCACGATTTCGCTGCGCAATGGATCCGGTAACTTGGATGCGGGCGGACTCAACGCAACCACTGGCGGACTATCCATTGACGTCGCCGGCAATGTCACGGCCGGCAGCGGCTCTGCGATCAACGCCAATGCCCTGTCGATCAAGTCCGGTGGGACAATCGATATTACGAAGGCGACGGTCACCGTTGGGAGTGGCGCCGCAAGTTTTGGCGCCGATCCCGCATTGCTCAACGCTATCCGTAGCGATCCCCACGGTCAGGGGATTCAACTGCCGACTTCACCCTCGCCCAACGCGGCGTTCAAGGCGCAATCGGTGCAGATCGGAACGATTACCGTCGGCGGTGGTTATCTGTATGTACAGGCGGACAACTACAGCATCGGGCAGGTGAGCAGTTCCACACCGAACACGCTACTCAATGTGCTTCCCTACTCTGCACAGAGCAATTGGACCATTCCGGGTGTGCAATTGGTGGCGACTGGTCTGCTCGCGTCCGGCACAGTCGCAGGGCAAACCAGCGCGACCGCAGCCACGACCACCGCCGCCGGCCAGCCGACGCTCGTCATTCCGCCGGGCATCGCCACCGTCGCCTTTGGCGGTTCGGCGTTCACCGGCAATATCGTCGTTCCACCCGGCACGGTGATAAGCCCCGACACCACCAATCTCGTATTCGCCACGCAGGGCACCATCGCCAATGCCAACGCGCTGAGCACTACAGGGAGCATCGTTCTGCTCGGCCACGTCATTACCGGACTCGACGAGGTTCCACTGCTGCCGCAGAACTACAAGCCCGGTTTCGACCACGGCATCGGTTGGCTGCCGGCACCCGGCGACATCTACTACGCCGGGGTCAATGACAGCAACGAAGGACTCATCGAACCGCAGAGCGACGCTGAAGCGGCACTGGTATGCGGAGGCGTCCAATGATTTCGTTCAATCTCGTCAGAAAGCATCTGCCACTGCGCCATGTGTTGGCCGCCGCATTATTGACGCTTCCCGCGCTCGCGAACGCGGATGCACCGGTGGCGGGCAGTATCACGATGCTCACGGGCCGCGGCACCGTCAGCACCGCCGACGGCACGGTGCGCCCGCTGTTCAAGGGGGACGCAGTTCACGCGGGGGATGTGATTTCCTCAGGCGTGAACAGCTACGTAAACATCCGCTTCACCGATAGCGGTTTCATTCTGCTGCGACCACGCAGCCGCTTCCAGATCGAGGACTACCATGTCGTGCAGACAGCGAAAACGGGCTCGATCGCAGCTCCGGTTGCGCCTAAGGCTCCCGCTGCCCCTGCTGTCACTGTACCTACGCCGGCCGCAGCATCGGCACCTTTGGCCAAGCTGATTACCGAGCCCCCGGGTCCTGGCTCGCGGGTGCTGCTGAGCCTGCTCAAGGGCGGCTTTCGCGCCGTCAGCGGGCTGATCGGCAAAGTTAATCACGATGACTATTCGCTGGCTACCCCGGTCGCGACCATCGGCATCCGCGGCACCGACTACATCGGCGTTCTCTGCGACGCGATCTGCGCGCGTGATCCAGTCGTGGTCGGCTCACTACCACCGGGCGTATCGGCAGAAGGCGGACTGGTCACTGGCGTAGTCAAAGGACGGATCTCGGTCGGCAGCAAGGGGCTGTGTACGGAATCCAGTCCGCAGGATGCTTCGTCGAATAATTGCGTCGAGATCGAGGAAGGCCATTACCATCTGACGACGGCGGATGGCCAGCAGATCGATCTGCCGGGAGAACCGCACTTCCTGAGCACGGACCCAATTCCCGATCCGAAACAGTGCCCGATCTGACCCGGACGGGATCCGGGATAACGACTAGAAGCGGCTTCACTTCTTCCTAAAAAAGCGGAGCTCTCCGGGCACTCACCGGCAGAAGCTTTTTCATTCGCGTGGAATCCCCGGGATCTGTCGACAAGTGCTGGTCACCGTGACCAAAGCACTTGTCGACAAATCCCGGGCACAAATCTTGTCTGTCGTGTACTTCAACTAACCGATAGGCAGCGGCGCGACGTTAAACCGACAGTCGCTCCGGAAGCCGTTTCGCAAATAACGGCTTAGGTATCTGGAGGATCGCGATGGGATTGGTGTGGCGCACCGGAACAGTCCGGGCCAACGGCATAACCCTGGCCTGGGAAGAGACCGGCCCGGAAAACGGTGAACCGCTGCTGCTGGTGATGGGTCTCGGCGGGCAATTGATTCTGTGGCCCGAACCATTCTGCGCTGCACTGGTCGCATGCGGTTTCCGCGTCGTGCGCTTCGATAATCGCGACTCCGGCCTTTCCGACAAAGCCAATAGCGGCATCCGCTTCAGCGTGCGCAAGGACATGCTGCGTTCGCGCCTCGGCCTGCACGCGCGAACCAACTACACGCTCTACGACATGTCCGCCGATACCGTCGGCCTGATGGATGCCATGAACATCCGCAGCGCGCATCTGGTCGGCGCATCGATGGGCGGCATGATTTCGCAAATCACCGCTGGCCGTTATCCGCGCCGCGTGCGCAGCCTGACTTCGATCATGTCCACGACCAACCATCCGCGCTTGCCACCCCCGCGCATGAATGTGCTGTGGCACATGTTCGGGAAGCAGAGTCGCGCGATCTCGCGCGAAGCGATGGTGCAACGCGCGGTGCGTACCTTCAAGCTGATCGGCAGCCCCGGCTATCCCACCCCAGAAGCGGAGCTGCACAGATTGGCAAACATCGCCTACAGCCGCGCGTTCCGGCCCGGCGGCACCCTCAGGCAAACCCACGCCATCGTCGCCACCGGCAGCTTCGAGCACTGTCTGGCAACCGTGAAAGCGCCGGCGCAAATCATTCACGGACTTTCTGATCCTCTGCTGCGTCCGGCCTGCGGCCGGCGCTCGGCCAGACTCATCCGCGGCGCCCGCATCGAATTGCTGCCGGGCATGGGCCACGATTTTCCAAAGCCGCTGATGCCGCGCTGGGCCGAGCTGATTTCCGAAAACGCTGCGCGCGGCTGAAAAATCCGTCCACGGGGCGCTGATGCAGGTATAATTGGGGGCGTCTGATGCAGATCTGCGGGTCCCGTCAACCTGCTTATGGGCCATCGCCTGCCTCAAGTAAGTCGCGAGCGCAACCTACATTCCTGCGATGCGCGAAGCTCGATCGGCCTCCATTCTAAGAGCGTTAATAAACTGGCTATTCGTGCGCAGACACGTTGACGCCCAAGCTTAGGAGAATGGGAAACATGGGTATCATCAACTTGCAGATGCTGCTGGAATCACAAAGTCTGGAACGCAGCCCGTTCCCGATTCCAAGCGGCTGGTTCTTCGTCGATTTCTCCGAGAACCTCAAACCGGCGGAAATGCGCAACATCAACGTCTTCGGCCAGGAGTGGGTCCTGTTCCGCACCGAAGCCGGCACGCCGAGCGTGTCCGATCCCTATTGCCCCCATCTTGGCGCGCACATCGGCCACGGCGGCAAAGTCGTGGGCGAGAATCTGCGCTGCCCCTTCCATCACTGGGAATACGATACCGCCGGCTGGTGCAAAAACATTCCCTACGGCAAAGTGGCACCGCCGATCACAAAGAAGGCACCAATCCTCAGGATGCTGCCAACCGTCGAGAAGTACGGGATGATCTGGTCCTGGTATCACCCGACCTGCGAGCCCCCGTCCTGGGAACTGCCGGAAATCGAGGAATTGACCACTGATGATTACGTCAAAGCACGCCGCGGTACTTGGTCGGTAAACACTTGTATTCAGGAAGTCGCCGAAAACGGTGTCGACTTCGCGCATCTCAAGTTCCTGCACGGCGCACCCGTGATTCCGCCCGCCGAAGTCGGCTTCGACAAGCACATCTTCAGCGTCAACATGGGCAACGGCTACATCGTCGGCAAGGGTTTTGGTCCCGGCCTCAACGTGTTCTATTTCACGCAGGAAGGCATCACCGCCACGATGATCTCTTACAGCGTGCCGGTCACGCGCGAGAAGAGTCAGATGAACATGAGCTTCACCCACCGGAAATATCCCGAGGGCAGCAAGGAAGACAAGATCGCGAAGAAGATCGTCGATCACATGATTGGCGCGGCGGAAGGCGAAGAAAGCGCGGGCTTCGAGAGCGTGGACTTCATCGTCTGGAACAACAAGAAGTATCGTCCGAATCCGCTGCTGTGCGACGGCGATGGTCCGATCGTGAAATTCCGTGAGTGGTTCAAGCAGTTCTATCCGAACGTCGAACCGGCCGTGAAGGCTTGATTTGCAGCGAATAAAACATCTATAGAGTTCGTCATAGAGGGCTCGCGCGAGCAGTCTCGTGCGAGCCCGATTTTTTTGGAGAAGCTGTAATGGCTGAAATAAGCGTGACCGCCCGCGATGGCGCCCAGACCACACTTGATGCAACCGACGGACGCCTGCTGATGGAAACTCTGCGCGATGCTAATTTCGGCGTGGAAGGCATCTGCGGCGGCACCTGCAGCTGCGGCACCTGCCACGTCTACATCAATCCGGCCTGGGTGGAACGCCTGCCTCCGAGAACCGAAGACGAGCAAATGATGCTCGACGCGATTGGTGAACTTGTCGAAGTACGGCCGACCTCGCGTCTCTCCTGTCAGATCAAGATGGGCGCGGAGCTGTCCGGGCTTGTAGTGGAGGTTGGGCCGGTGGCTTGAAATTGTTGGGGATCGGCGAGTTTCGCTGCGCGGGGCGTCCCACGGCCTAGCTCTGAGTTAGCTTTGGAAAAACCATGAGCACGAGCTACGAATCTGTTTTTAAGTGCATCGACACTTCCGTCCATTCGCTCACATACCGGTGGAAGATTTACTGTGAGCTGTTCGATAGTGGGGAAGACAGCATCACATTGCTAAATTCCAGCGGCGCCAGCGTCTTCGGTCTGCTTCAGCGCTTGCTGCTTGATGACACCATTCTTTGTCTATCAAGGTTGACTGATCCAGCATCGAGCGGCAAAGACAAGGACAACGCGAGTTTCCAATACTTGATTGATCTCGCGAGGAGCACATTAGACGCTAGCATCATCGCGGAAATTGATATCAAGTTGAATCAACTGGATCAGCATGTAAAGAATATTCGAGCATATAGAATGAAAGCATTGGCGCATGCCGACCTTAAGCATGCAACCAAAGCGGTGGTTCTTCCGAACATCCGCTACGATGAACTTGAGGTAGCTATGCAACTATGCCGAGATTTGATGCTGAAACTGGGCACCAAGGACATCTATCGCACTGGCTACTCCGCCATCATTCCTTTTGGTGAAGGCCCAGCTACTCTTTTTCGTCTGCTTCGGGCAGGACGGTAGCCTCTGAATATTAAACGTTTGGGCGTTATGAAAAGCGACGAGCCGAATTTATCTGTGCCTATGAATTTGTCGTGGTCACGTTTCGCGGCCACAACCATTGGCATTTGGGCACTTTTAATAATCGTGGCCATCCCCAAAGCCATCGCTCATGGGTGGCATCGGTCGTGGCCCGGAACAGTAGTTCTATTTGCATGTCTGTTTGGATTCTTCGCTTACAGGTGGCATAAGCTTCGCGTTGCGGCAGCGTCGGGCACCACAATTTATGACGCTAGTAGCTGGGCCTTCGCTCGCCAGCTGTTTGGGCCGATTGTTCCGGCAATGCTGTGGTTCATTTTCGCCATTGCTGCGGCTGTCTTCGTTCGGACACCTTCGTCGGCTTTATAAAGCGAACACCCGGTTCTTCACCCGCATCGTGCTCGGTGGGTTCTCTTACATTCCAATATCGTGCGGTCGGCTCAATAGCAGACCCTAATCCCCTATCCAAAAACAACACGCTCACGCCGATAAGCAGCAATGACGACGGCGCTCAGCAGGAGCGCCGCGAGCAGACTCCATCCCCAGCACACCGCTAGTTGCGCAATAGAAATGGTTTCGCCTCGCGTCAGTTCGCCGATTAGCGTGCTCTGGCTGAACAGGGGAACCTGATACATCCACGCCGACGGCTTGGTCGGATCGAGGATCTGCATGAAGCTCGGAATGAGCGGCACCAGCGTCATGAACTGCAGATGGGTCTGCGCTTCACGAAAGGTTTTCGTGCGCGCCGCGAACAGGGTCTGCAGCGACGCGGCCAGCGGCGCCAGCGGCGCAATCACGAGACCGATCAGCAGCGCCTGACGAAGAGGAAGACGCAGATCGAAGCCAAGATCCGAGGTCGGAATGAAGCGCACGCTGATCGCGAAAGCGATGATGCTGATGACGGCCGACAGCGCCGAGTAAACGCTGATCGCACATAGCTTGCCGATCGCGATTTGAGCGCGCGACACCGGGTTGAGCAGCAGCGGTTCCAGCGATTGGCGCTCGCGTTCGCCGGCTGTCGCATCGATGGCCAGATACATGCCGCCGATGAAGATCGAAAGCACAAGGAAATACGGAAGCATCGCCAGCAGCACCGAAGCGCGTCCCTGTGGAGTGGATAAATCTCGGTCCGCGATAGCGACGGGTTGTGGTTCCTTGGGTGCGACGCCGCGCGAGAGCAGGCGCAGCGCGCCCATCTGCCGCGAATACGCGTCGATCAGATATCTGGCGCGATGGAAAGGCGTATCCGCGTTGCGGCGCGAGGCGTCGTGCAACAACTCGACGATGGCGGGCTCGCCGCGTCCCCATTGATCCGGATATTCCGCGGGAATGCGCAGGATGACCGTTTCGGTCTGACTGCGGACTGCTTCCTCCGGATCGTCCAGCAACGGCAGAATCACCACACCCTGCTGCTTCAGAAAGCCGATGAGATTCGGCGCCCGCTCCGCGCCGACCACCGGCAGACGCAGAGTGCTCTCGGCGTCGCGCTGCTCCTTGTCCAAGGTAAATCCCAGGACGATGGAGAACAGGACGGGACCGATCAGTGGCCCCAGCACCAGCGCCGTCAGGATGGTGCGGCGGTCGCGCGCGTTTTCGATCACTTCCTTGCGGAATACGGTGAGCCAGGCGCGCCTCACGCGGCACTCCGGCGGCAACCGCTGCCGGCTGCAACTGTGGTGCAGGAAGACGGACTCATGCGAGCATTCCCTCGGCGGAACCGATCAGTTTCATGAAGGCGTCCTCAAGATTGTTCTCGCCGGCGGCTTCGCGCAGCGCATCGGGCGTACCGCTGGCAATGACGCGACCCGCAGCGATGATGATTATGGAGTCGCACAATACGGCGACTTCCTGCATCACATGGCTGGACAGCACGATGCAGCGCCCCTGCCCACGCAGTCGGCGCAGGAATTCGCGTAATGCACGCGTCGCCATGACATCGAGACCGTTGGTGGGTTCATCCAGCAGCAGGTTGCGCGGGTCATGGACGAGTGCGCGGGCAATCGCGGTCTTGACGCGCTGACCCTGTGAGAATCCCTCGGTCGCGCGATGCTCGATGTCGCGCATGTCGAGCGCGTCGATCAGCTTATCGGTACGGCGCTTGAGCTCGGGCTCGTTCAGACCGTGCAGACGCCCGAAGTATTCGATATTTTCGCGCGTCGTCAGCCGCCGGTAGAGACCGCGATGGTCGGGCAGCACGCCGAGCCGGCGGCGTGCGCCAAGCGGATCAGTTTGCGCATCGATACCGTCAATAAACACTTGTCCATTGTCCGGACGCAGCAAGGTGCAGAGCATGCGCATCGTCGTGGTTTTGCCGGCGCCGTTAGGGCCCAGCAGGCCGGTGATGCAACCGTCCTCGGCACGTAGCGACACGCCGCGCACGGCCTGCATTTTGTTGAACGATCGGAACAGCTCGCGGGCTTCGATCACGGTCCCGGTCCCAGAAAGCTGACGAAGGCCGGCGTCGGACCAAATTCGGCGATGCAATCCACATCGAGATCCTCGGGCTGGAGCTGTTCGACGAACTGCCGCACCAACCGCGGCAGACAGCCGCGTGGCATCACGTTATGACCTTGCCCGGCAGCAATGAGATGACGGCTGTTCGGCAGATGGGCGGCAACCGCGTCCGCATAGCGCGGCGGCGTCACCGGATCCCAGGCGCCCGACAGCAGAAGTACCGGCTTGTTGGACGACACCGGCGTATGGAAATCCGGCGCGACATGGCCCTGTGGCCATTGCGAACATTGCGCTAGCGTCATGTCGGTGATGTTGGTACCAAGCAGCGTGTTTTCGTCGCCGGGCAGGGAACGCAGGAAGGGCGCATCCTCGGCACAGATCACCGACAACTCCATGCCGAGCGCGATCGAATCGGAGACCTGTCCGAACACCACGCGGCCTTGTGCGAGGATCGACTGCGGCCGTCCCTTGGCAGCCTCGTCGATGAGCAGTGGCAGCAAGGAAGCGAATTCCGGTGCATAGGCGTAGAGACGCACGATGCCCGACAACGTCGAGGCATACAGCGTGCTCTCGGACCAGACACCGGTGACTGGATCGGCCACTTGTGCACGTATGGGCTTCGCCGCGACTTTCCGCTGCAGTGCTGCCAGCGTCGAAGCAGGATCACCGAAGCGCTCGCGACAAGCGGCGTCGGTGCGGCAATATCCGAAAATCTGCGCGAGCGCCGCATCCAGATTGCGTGCATGCTCCTGCCCCAGCGGCAGTTCCGGCGGGACCACGCCGTCCAGCACCACGCTGCGCACGCCCTGCGGATAGCGACGCAGATATTCGAGTGCGACGCGCGTTCCATAGGAGACACCGACCAGATCGAGCGCCGGCGATCCGAGCGCCTGCCGCACCGCTTCCAGGTCGCGAACCGCATTGTCCGTGGTGTACTGCGTCAGATCGGCATCGCTCTCCAGCGCTTGCCGGCAACGCTGCGCGAAATTTTTCCAGATTGCCGCGTCCTGAGACGACGGCGAGTTCCAATCGGGATATTGGCAACGCAGCGCATGCGATCCACCGGTCCCGCGCTGATCGACGAGCAGGATCGCGTGATGCTTGCGCAGCGGTTCGAAGGTATCGGCCGCGTCCGGAAACGAATCGACAGCAGCCTGCCCCGGACCGCCTGCCAGCAGTGTCACCATATCCGCGCCGACTTTCGGCGTGCGCGCCTGCACCAGCGCGACGCGAAGCTCGATCTTGCGTCCTTCCGGAAGCGCCGGATTTTCCGGTACTGGAAAGCGGGCACATTCTGCCGCGACGGCGCCCGAGCGGCCCTTGGCTGCCAGCGTGCAGGTGGTGAAATTGATGCTACCGACCATGCGCGCGTCAGCAATGGATGGCACCCCAGCGACGATTGCCACACCTAACGCCAGAACCGCAGCAGCACGCAGCGATGACATCATTTCATTGAACTCCCGGTCCGGCCGCGACTCCAGCAGAGCGGAACCAGTCGAGCCGCTCACGCAGACGCACGACTTCGCCGACAATGACCAGACTGGCTCCGGCTACTCCCGCTGCGGCAACTTTTTCGGGCAAATCGCCGAGGGTCGCTGCGATTACGCGCTGAGCCGGTCGCGTTCCCTCTTCTATCAACGCCGCCGGCCAGTCCGCCGGCAGGCCATGCGCGACAAGCTTCATGCATAGCATCGGCAGTGACCCCAGCCCCATGTAGATCACGACCGTCTGGCCACGCCGGGCCAGGCCATCCCAAGGAAGAGTCAGTTCGCCGTCGGCGCGCGCATGGCCGGTGACGAACACGCAAGCCTGCGCATAGTCGCGATGCGTCAACGGAATCCCGGCATAAGCTGCGCAACCGCTGGCGGCGGTGATTCCCGGCACGACCTGAAACGGAATCCCGGCTGCAGCGAGCGTTTCGATTTCTTCGCCACCGCGTCCGAACACGAATGGATCACCACCCTTGAGGCGCAGCACGCGTTGGCCGGCGCGCGCGCGCCGCACGAGTTCGGCGTTGATTTCATCCTGCGGCACACTGTGCTGGTTGCGACGCTTGCCGACAAACACGCGTTCCGCATCACGGCGCACCAGTTCCAGGATCGCGTCGGGCAGCAAGCGGTCGTACAGCACGACATCGGCTTGTTGCATCAGTCGTAGGGCGCGGAATGTCAGCAGATCCGGATCACCCGGCCCGGCGCCGACCAGATAGACCTCACCGCGCGCCGGTCCACCGGCAACGATGCGGTCGAGTTCGCGATCGGCGGCATCGTCATCGCCGCGCAACACCGCTTCGGCCCCGGCACCATCGAGGAACCGTTCCCACAAGGCACGGCGCTCGGCTGTCGGCAAAGCACTTTTGATACGTTCGCGGCGGTTCTGCATGAACTCCGCCAACCGGCCGAAGTGCGCCGGCACCAAAGCTTCGATGCGCTCGCGCAGCCGCCGCGCGAGCACCGGCGCGGCGCCGCCGCTGGAAATAGCGATCTGCAGCGGCGTGCGATCGACGATCGCCGGGGTTATGAACGTAGACGGTTCCGGATCATCAACGACATTGACGGGGATATTGCGCGCCCGCGCCGCCGCCGCCACTTCGCGGTTGAGCTGCTTATCGTCGGTCGCGGCAACGACCAGCCGGCAACCCTCCACCTGGCTGGACTGGAAACGTTCCGCAATCAAGGCAATAGCTCCCTGTCTGCGTAAACTTTCGAGCTCTTCGTTGAGGGTGGCGGCCACCATCTCGATCACGGGCTCCGCGCGGCGCAGCAGACGCAGCTTGCGCGCAGCCACTTCCCCGCCGCCGACCACCAGCACGCGCGCACCGTCGAGTCTCAGCGCGATCGGAAAGTATCGCTGCCGCAAGGGATTAGCCCCGAAAGTTCATTCGTTGCATTGTGCGCATAGTGGCAGGCAAGCGCAAAGCCTCAGGCGGGCACTTTATATTCCTAGATAGAATATATAAATCAGTTTATATTTCTTTTAAAGATATGCGTTGACGATCACAATGGCCTTCAGAATCTTTTCTGGGGGGCGTGCAGGCAATCCACGCATCAGTCTATTGATTACGCAAAGCGAACCACGAACTGCTGCAAAGCTTATTGCAGCGCTTTGTAAAGCGTCATTCCGCCGACGATCAGCAGCAAGATGGAGATAGTGCGTTTGAGCACCCGCGCTTTCAGGCGGAAGCCGATGCGGCTGCCCAGCCAAATACCGGGAATCGCACCCACCAGCAGACTTGCGAGCAGCGTGTAGTCGACACTGCCGAGCCGGGCATGTCCCGCCCCGGCGATGGCGGTGATGAGAACCGCGTGCGCCAAGTCGCTACCGACGATGGAGATCGGTTCATGTTTTGGATAGAGCAGCAGCAACAGCATCATGCCAATGGCACCGGCGCCCACCGAGGAAATCGTAACGATCGAACCGATCAGCACGCCGGACAGCAGCGTAAGCAGCCGCTGGTATTTCGGTTCGCGAGCTTCGATCGGCTCGCTCTTTTTCCCGTTGCCGTTACCGTTGCCATTGATGAATACCATCACGCGATCCTGGATCAGCGTAAAGGTCGCGGTCGCCAGAATCGCCGACGACAGCACCAGCTTGATGAGATGATCGAGCTGCTTGATATCGCTCATGTGACTGATGAACAACAGCGTCAGCAACGCAGCCGGCACGCTGCCGAGCGCCTGCCAGCCGACGATGCGCCAATCGACCGACTGGTTGCGGTTGTGCAGCCACGTACCGAACGACTTGCTGATGGACGCATAGAGAAGATCGGTACCGACCGCCAGCGACGGGCTAATGCCATAGAAAAGGATCAGGATCGGCGTCATCAGCGATCCGCCCCCTACTCCCGTTGCCCCCACTGCGCTTCCCACCACCAGCCCTGCAAGGCTGTATCCCAAGAAATTCATGCTTATTCAATTTTGATATGAGAATCTTCAGATTCCACCTTAACAGCGGAAGGTTATTAGCTTAAGAATTATTTAGGCATTCATTTATAACCAAATAGAATTAGTGTTTCTCAAAATAGACAAAACATTATGAAAATCAGGCAGCTTCACTACATATATGAAGTGGCGAATCGCGGCCTAAACGTGACCGCGGCAGCGGATGCGCTGTTCACTTCCCAGCCCGGTGTCAGCAAACAGGTTCGGCTGCTCGAAGAGGAATTGGGTGTCGATATCTTTGTGCGCAACGGCAAGCACCTGGCTGAAATCACGCCTGCGGGACACCGCATTCTGGAATATACGGCGCGACTGCTGAGCGAAGTTGAGAACATCAAGAACATCGCTCAGGAATTCCAGGACGCAGATCGCGGCGATCTTTCGATCGCCACCACGCACACTCAGGCCCGCTATGCGCTGCCCAACGTGATCTCGCGATTTCGTGACCGTTACCGGAAAGTGAGTCTGCATCTGCACCAAGGTTCGCCGCCGCAGATTGCGAAGCTGGCAGTCGAAGGCCAGGCGGATTTCGCCATCGCAACCGAAGCCCTCGAGCATTTCGAGCAACTGGTCATGCTGCCCTGCTATCACTGGAATCGCAGCGTACTGGTGCGACCCGATCATCCGCTAACCCAGAAATCGCGGCTGTCGCTTGAAGATCTAGCCGCCCATCCGCTGATTACCTACACGTTCGGCTTCACCGGCCGCTCGAAGCTTGATCAGGCCTTCGCCGCGCATGGTTTGCATCCCGACGTGGTCCTTACAGCCGTGGACTCGGACGTCATCAAGACCTACGTTCGTCTGGGCCTGGGCGTGGGCATCGTCGCAACGATGGCTTATGACGCCAAGGCCGACGCCGATCTTGTGTCCCTGCCGGCCGACCATTTATTTGATCCCAGCACCACTCACATCGGTTTTCGACGTGGCATGTATTTGCGCGGGTATATGTATGAATTCATGAATGAATTCGCACCCCATTTGACGCGCGACCTGATCGACGAAGTGAGTGCGATTGCGATTCCGGAAGAACGCGTGCGGCGTACCCACGAACTCATCGCCAAGCTGCACTTGCTGTAAAAGCTGCAGGCGGACCGCTATAATTTTTATTCGCTTTCGTTCTATTGATAGTACTGGCGTCATTTGCAGTCGCTGGTAATCTGAACGATCTCGCAGCCGTCCTCTCCGGGGTCCGCGATGTACCTTTACGATGAATTCGATCAGAAGCTCGTGGATGAGCGGGTTGTACAGTTCCGCGATCAGACACAGCGCTTCCTGAGCGGCAAGCTTTCCGAAGATGAGTTCCGCTCGCTGCGTCTGCGCAATGGCTTGTATATCCAGCGCTTCGCACCGATGCTGCGTGTGTCGATTCCATATGGCCTGCTGTCCTCGAAGCAGGTGCGCATGCTCGCCCATATCGCGCGCAAGTACGACAAGGGCTACGGCCATTTCACGACGCGCCAGAACATCCAGTACAACTGGCCGAAGCTTGAGGAGGTGCCGGACATCCTCGCTGATCTGGCCTCGGTGCAGATGCATGCGATCCAGACCAGCGGCAACTGCATCCGCAATATCACTTCCGACCATCTCGCCGGCGTGGCTGCGGACGAACTCATCGATCCGCGCCCGTACTGCGAGCTGACGCGGCAGTGGGCGACCTTCCATCCCGAATTCAACTGGCTGCCGCGCAAGTTCAAGATCGCTTTTTCATCGTCGACCAGCGATCGCGCCGCCACCGTCGTGCACGATATCGGCGTGCATATCGTGCGCAATGCGGCAGGCGAGCTGGGCTACACAATCTTTGCGGGTGGCGGCCTCGGCCGCATGCCGATGATCGCGCCGAAGATCCGCGAATTCCTGCCGGAGGCGGATCTGCTGTCCTACCTCGAAGCGATTGTCCGCATTTACAACCGCCTCGGTCGTCGCGACAACATCCATCGCGCACGCATCAAGGTGCTCGTCAAAGCCACGGGGACTGCGAAGTTCACGGACATGGTCGAAGCCGAATGGGCGCAGATCAAGGACTCCTATCTCAAGCTGCTGCCGCAGGACATCGAACGCATCAAATCCCGTTTCACGACGCCAGTCTATGACCCGGCTGCCGCCGCAGACATGAGCCTTGATGCGCAGCTCGCGAGTGACAGCCGCTTCGCGGCGTGGGCCAAGCGCAACCTAAAATCACACCGCATTCCCGGCTACGCGAGCGTATTCGTCTCGCTGAAAGCACCCGGAATTGCCCCCGGCGACATCACGGCCGAGCAAATGGACGCTGTTGCCGACATCGCCGAGCAGTATAGTTTTGGTGAGATCCGCTCGACGCACGATCAGAACCTTGTGCTCGCCGATGTCGCGCGCAAGGATATTCACACGGTATGGCAGCGCCTGTCGGAACTGGGCCTGGCGACGCCAAACATCGGGCTGCTGACGGATCTGATCTGCTGCCCCGGCCTCGATTTCTGCTCATTGGCGAATGCCGGCTCGATCGGCGTCGCGCAGGAAATCTTCGACCTGTTCGACAATCTCGACTACCAGCACGATATCGGCGAAATCAAGCTGAAGATGTCCGGCTGCATGAACGGCTGCGGCCATCACACGGTCGGCCACATCGGCATTCTCGGCGTCGACAAGCACGGCGAGGAGTGGTACCAGGTGACACTCGGTGGGTCCGCAGAAAACGATGCTGCGCTGGGTGACCGCACCGGGCCATCGGTCTCGCGCAAAGAAATCGCGGGCGCCGTAAAGAAAATCATCGAGGTCTATCTCGAACAGCGTGAGCACGCCGATGAACCATTTCTGGCGACGTATCGCCGGATCGGAATGGTGCCGTTCAAGGAGCGGTTGTATGGTGGCGTTACGGTCACGGAAGAGGAAGCTGCGGAATGAGCACTCCGTTTCTCGTCTTGATCCGCGACGGCGTTCGCACCACCGATGATTGGGCTCGCCTTGCCGACGACGCCGCGCTGCCCGCTTCCGGCAAGGTCATCATCAGCCTCGCACGCTTACGCAAGGAACGCGACGCGCTATCCGCTGCGTCGTTGAGCATCGGCGTGCTGGTTCCGAATACTGAGGACGTCGTGACGCTATGGCCGGAGTTAAAAGACCTGCCACTGATTGCGCTGGAATGGCCGAAGTGGCCAGATGGCCGGGCCTTCTCGCAAGCGCGCGTGCTGCGCGAGCGCTTCGGTTACCGTGGCGAACTTCGGGCCGTCGGCGACGTTCTGCGCGACGAGCTGCAATTCATGCATCGCTGCGGTATCAACGCGTTCGAATTGCGCGCGGATCAAAACGTCGACGAATGCCTGCGCGCCTTCGGCGATTTCAGCACCGCCTATCAGCGCGCTGCTGACACGCTGCCAAACGTCTGGGCAGCGCGACGTGCGCGCGGCTGATATTGATTCTGACGTCGACTGAAGCGGCTAGGTCGCGCGGATGCTTCTCTCAGTGCACGACGAACGGGTAGACGATTTTGGCGGGGTCCGCACCATTGGTCTGGCCCGGAACCACGTAGGCCCGCTCCGAAATCCCAAGGAAGTCGTTGAGCGGCAGATATTTTCCGCAGCGTGGGTCGTTGATGGCGTCGCAACTCTCGTTGGTAACACCGCTAGGAGGGGTGATCGGCAGAATCGTATGACCCGCACCGATGTACTGGCTTGAGCAGAAGGGCAATTTAGCGCCCGTGCCACCGGCGGCACAGTAGGTATCGCGTGCGATGGTGGCGACGTAAAGATTGGCGACCGTCGTGGCGTTCAGACTGCGGTTCGCGCCAGCTGGTTGACCGATATCTTTCCAGACCTGCAGCGCCGAACCATTGAGGCAGTTGCTCTTTGTCGTGTCGTTTGAGATGTTTTCGCAGCTGTCGAAGCCAGCGGCGCTGGCATTGGCCTGGGTCAGGCTGGCGATGCCTTCCAGTAATCCAATATCGAAGTTCTGAAGACTAAGGCTGCCGCCATCGTAGACGCCGACGCTCATGTAGGTCGCGTTGTTCACCGTCGTGTTGGCATGGTTGACGCCAACGACGAAGGCAACATTTCCATTGCTGTCGTTGATCTGACCCGCGTTCAAGGTCCCGTAGGGCGCCGTATCCTGCGAATCCTCGAAACAGGGCGAGTCATAGGTAATGCAGTCGGGGCCGACATTGGAAGCCGCACCTGCCTGCCTGACGCTCATCGTGGCCGTCTTGCTCATGTAGTTTTGGAGAGCCGTGGCCAGATCAGATGCGACGGTGTTGTAGTTGACACGGTTCAGGTTGGTTTCGTCATGGTTGGCCGCGCGAGCCGTCAGCACGGACTTTCCGGTATAAAGCGAATCGAACCTTGATGCATTCTTGGTGATCCGGTATACCGCGATCGGCGATGCGGGCAGCGATCCCAGGTTCTGGCAATCGGGCGTAGTGTTTCCCGAAGCCTGATTGATGGCGCAGAGCCAGCGTTTCGACGCAGTCGAATCCTCGAACGCGGCATAGCGCATGAGTGTATTGAATTCATCGCTCATCGCTTGCGGGGGCGACATGTCACTGGTATCGAATCCTGTGACAACATTCACCCCTGAATACGGCGAGCCCAGGATGAGAGGGGGTTTCCCCGAATATTCGTTCTTGCGGTAAAGCGGCTCGACGAAGACTTGCTGACTCGATCCGCCAACTGATCTGGACAAGAAGCTCTTGCGCAGCTTGCTGTATAGCGTGCTGTTGGAGGTCGTGATGAACACAACTTCCGGCGCCGCAGTCGTCGCACTGGGCGCTGGCAGCGCCAAACTCGCCGACTGATTTTTCAGCGCGATGTTATTGATGCTATTGCCAACGCTGCCGAGCACGGGGGCGCGGCAAAGATCGATTCCACCCACCGGACCACAAATGGTGGGCAGTACCGAATACTGTGAGGCCCCGCGCGAAAACACATAGCTCTGATAACCCAGATATGCCGAGCGCGGCGGTAACGATACGATCACCACCACCGCATCCTGATCGGCCAGGCGGTAATACTGATTCACGTAACCACCAGAAGGGATGGCAGCCGTAAAGGCGTTGACGACACTACCTCTCGACTGAAGGGTGCCGCCACAGTTTGAACCACTGGTAATGTAGCAGGGGTCGACGAATTCGTTGGCCGTTCCGTTCGACACCGGAGGTTGAATCTCGATGTACGGCGCCGCCGGGTTGTTACCGCCGCAGCTGTTGAATACCTGAATCTCGGCGGCGCAATCGGACAGTTCAAAGACGTGCGCGCTGCCCTGCACGACGCTATAGCCGAGATCTTTATGGATTGAATTGAGCCAGTTGTCCCACACCGCGCTGAGGCAAAATGCAGCGGTCGAATTTAGGAGGCCGAACGTAAGTAATGATCCCGCTATATAGCGATTCCAAATCAAAGTGTTACTCATCGCCGCTCCCCCAAATTATTATTGTGATCTCTGTGTCACATAGATCACTCTCCGGTGGCCGATCTAACGTCGATCATCTCAGAAGAGTGAAATGTTGCAGCGCTCTTACCTATCTGAGCAAACTGTCTGCAACTGACTATCCGGCGCCTGAAACTAACGGTCAAGGGATAAAAATAACTAGAATTCATGGTGCCGCCAGACATACATGTGTTGCAAACTATGTCTCAGCATGGATTCGCCGGAAAACCGCATGAAACCCCACCCCGCTGCCCTGCGAACGCCTGACGATCGCTTTGTTGCGGTTCCAGATTTCCCTTATCCGCCGCACTACGCGGATATTGCCGATGAGCGCTTCGGTTCGTTGCGTATGGCATATGTGGACGAAGGGCCAGCAGACGCTCCGCCGGTGCTGATGCTGCATGGCGAGCCGACGTGGTCCTACCTGTATCGCAAGCTGATCGGACCGATCGCAGCGGCCGGCTATCGCGCGCTGGCGCCGGATCTCATCGGCTTCGGGCGTTCGGACAAGCCCAAGGATCGTACCGCTTACACCTACCAAGCGCATGTGGACTGGCTGCGGGCGTGGGTGGAGAAGCTGGACCTGCGGCGCATCACGCTGGTGTGTCAGGACTGGGGCGGTCCGATCGGGCTGCGCGTGCTGAGTGAAACACCGCAGCGCTTCGCCGCCGTGGTGGCCGCGAATACCTTGCTGCCCAACTTTGAACCGCCACCGCGCGGCATCGCGGACTGGCCGGGAGCGGCGATCGCCGCCTGGGCGGAAAGCACGCGCAGCGCGAACGATATGCCCATCGGCGCGATTGTCACGCCACCCGGCAATACCGCCTACGACGCACCGTTTCCAGATCCCGCGTACAAAGCCGGGCCGCTGGAATTTCCGGCGCTCATCCCGATACGGCCGGACATGCCGGGCATCGCGGAGAATCGGCGGGCATGGGAAGTACTGGATCGTTTCGACAAGCCCTTCCTCACCGCATTCAGCGATGGTGATCCTTTCACCAAACCCTGGGAGTCGGTGTTCCGCCACCGCGTCCCCGGCGCGCGTGGACAGCCGCATACGGAAATCAGTGGCGCAGGACATTTCCTGCAGGAAGATCAAGGTGAAGCGCTGGCCGCGGTAGTGCTCGATGTCCTGAGACGCACGCACCCGATACGCTGAGCCGATTGGTGCATTGCGGGATTTCGTTGCGTAACCGGCGCTGCTGTCACCGTTGGCGCCACAAGATGATCGGCAAAGCCGTTGATCCCGTCATACAATGCTGACAGAACGTTTGACAGCCATGACCTTACTATCCCATCCGTCACCATTGCGAAACGCTGTTGCCGACCGTTTCGGTCGCATCAAGCGCAAACTCCGGGTGTCACTGACCGACCGCTGCAATTTCCGCTGCCCTTATTGCATGCCGGACACGCCGGAATTCCTGGATCGCGGTGACCGGCTGACTCGCACGGAATTGCAACGACTCTTGCATCTGTTCGTCGTTGAAATGGGAATTACGAACCTGCGCCTAACGGGCGGCGAGCCGCTGCTGCGGCGCGACCTCGAAGGTGTCATCGCCGACTGCCAGCCGCTGCGCAAACTCGGGCTCGAACGCATTTCGCTGACGACCAATGCGGCACTGCTGGCGTCGCGCGCCGTCGCGCTGAAATCCGCCGGTCTCGATGATTTGAACATCTCACTCGATGCGCTGACACCCACTACGTTCGCGAAGCTGTCCGGCGGGCGCAAGGTCGGTCCGGTACTGGATGGCATCGCTGCCGCGCAAGCCGCAGGCCTGCCGCTGAAGCTCAACACCGTCGTCGTGCGCGGCATCAACGAGGACGAAATCCTACCGTTGACGCGTTACGCTCTGGCACAGAAGCTGCCATTGCGCTTCATCGAATTCATGCCCCTTGATGGCCGAGGCGAGTGGTCGCGGGAACGGGTCGTCACCGAGGCCGAAATCCTCGCACGGCTCCGCGAGACTCTGGAAGTCACCCGCGAGCAGCGCGGCAACGATCCAGCAACGTACTATCGCGTCGGCGACGGCAGCGAGATCGGCATCATCGCCACGGTGTCGAATCCGTTCTGCGCAAGCTGCGACCGGTTGCGCATTACCGCCGACGGCAAGCTCTACACCTGTCTGTTTGCTCAACGTGGCGCACCGCTGCGTGACGCAATGCGCACCGGCACCGACGATGCGCAGCTTGCGACCATGATCCGCGACGCGGTTTGGCACAAGGACGCGGGTTATATCGCGCATCCCGGCTATGTCGAACGGCCAATCGCGATGAATTCGCTGGGTGGATGAACTGGGTAGATGAATAAGCACGGATGCCGCGCAGCATGAATATCGTCATCGAGTGCCACGGCGCGACACAACGTTGGTGCGGCGATGCAGTAATCCCGCTTGAACTCCCGAAGGGAGCGCTCGTCGCCGACGCGTTGAGCCTTCTGGCGCAGCGATTTCCGGAATTCGCGCAACGCCGCGCATCAATCGCGATTGCGGTCGGAGACAGTGTGGTGAAAGCGACACACGCGCTACACGAGGGCGAACGGATTGCGCTGATCCCGCCCGTCAGCGGCGGTTGAGTCCATGTCGGATTCGCCACGCCTGCGCGACGGCCCGCTCGATCCTGCGGAATGGCTTGGCGTGCCAGTACCGCCGCATTGTGGTGCGCAAACCACTTTTGTGGGTGCTGTCAGAAACGAGCATGAAGGCCGCGCGGTCAGCGGCATGAGGTATCACGTCTACGCACCGCTGGCGGAAAAACGTCTGCGCGAAATCGAGACGGAAGCCGCAACGCGGTTTGGCGTCACCATCGCCGTTGCGCATGCGTTCGGTGATCTGAAGGTCGGTGACGTCAGTGTCATCGTCGTCGTGCATGCCGGCCATCGTGCCGACGCCTTTGAAGCCTGCCGCTGGGCGATTGACACCATCAAGCAGGCTGTGCCGATCTGGAAAGAAGAACATTACGTCGAAGGCGAAAGTCGCTTTCTCGAAGGCAAACCCTTGATTGAAGTAAAGGACACATGAGAGACGTCAGCGAAAAAAATATCACTTTGCGCATCGCCGTCGCGCAGGCCATCGTCGAAATGCCAGCGGCCGTGCTGGAGCGACTCAAGGCACGCACGCTCGACAAGGGCGACGCACTGGAGATTGCGCGCGCCGCCGGCATCCTCGGCGCCAAGCGCACCTGGGAACTACTGCCGCTCTGCCATCCGCTACCGGTTGAAAAACTCGATCTGCGTTACGAGTTCGGCGCGAGTTCTGTGAAGGTGATTGTCGAAGTCGGCACGCATGCGCGCACCGGCGTCGAGATGGAAGCACTGACCGCCGCGAGCATCGCGGCGTTGACCCTGTACGATATGCTCAAACCGCACGCCGGCACCGATCTGGTGATCCGTGAAGTGCTGCTGCTCAAAAAGACAGGCGGCAAGTCAGACTTCAATCGGGCATAGTTCCTCTTACCAATCCAAGCCACGGAATCTGGTATGCATACAGCGACGCTCGAACTGCTGAAGCGCTACTACACAGCGTTCAATAGCGGTGACTTGGATTCGTTCCTCGATCTGCTTGCGGACGACGTCATACACGATATCAATCAGGGTGAGGCCGAAACCGGGCGCGCGGCCTTCCACCGGTTCATGCGCCGCATGAACACCTGTTACCACGAGCAAATCGAAAACGTTCAGATCTTCGCTGCCGCCGACGGCCTTCGCGCGGCGGCGGAATACATTGTCATCGGCAGATATGTGCAAACCGATGAAGGGTTTCCCGAGGCGACGGGACAGCAATATCGTCTGGCCGGCGGAACCTTCTTCAGCATTCACAAAGGCAAAATTACGCGCGTAAGCAATTACTACAATCTGCGGGACTGGGTGAGGCAGATTGCGGGGTGAGTGCATTGCGCTTGCAAGCTTTACACGGAACGGAAATCGCGCGACACATTGATGCGCTGGCCAACGTGCGCATTACCGTGTTCCGCGAGTGGCCGTATCTTTACGACGGCACACAGGAATACGAAGCGAAATATCTGGATGTTTACGTCCGCTCGCCGCATAGCCTCGTCGTGCTGGTCTGGGACGGTGACCGCTGCGTCGGTGCGACTACGGCGATTCCGCTGGCATATGCAAGTGACGACGCACAAAGACCATTTGTGGACGGCGGCCGCGCCATCGAAACCATCGACTATTTTGGCGAGTCCGTACTGCTACCGGACTATCGCGGGCGTGGCCTTGGCGTGAAATTCTTCGAGCTGCGCGAAGCCCACGCACGCGAACACGGACTTTCCGCATGCACATTCTGCGCGGTCGTCAGACCACAGGATCATCCGGACAGACCCGCCGATTACGTGTCCAATGATGCCTTCTGGACACGACGCGGTTATCGACAGATTCCAGCGATCGTCACCATGCTTTCATGGCCAGATATCGGCTGCACGGGTTCGACAGCCAAACCGATGGTGTTCTGGATGAAGCAAATCGCGCGGTGAAAATCCGACGCTCGGATTGGAGGTGCATATGAACGCGTTCCTGGTCGCAGCAGCCCAGTTTCAGGTCTACGCTCCACGTGATTGGGCAGACGTGGAAACTCGCCTGCGACTCGCAGTCACCAAGGCTGCGGACAACGGTGCGCGGCTGATCGTGTTTCCTGAATACGCATCCATGGTGCTGACAGCGCTGTTCGCAGCCGACCTGCGAAACGACATGGCGCGGCAACTGGCGGAATTGCAGCCCCTGCGGGACCGCTATCTGCAGCTGCACATCGACCTCGCGAAGCAGCACGGGGTCTATCTCCTCGCCGGCAGCTTTCCATGGCAGATCGCGGAGAATCGCTACGTCAATCGTGCCTGGTTTTGCTCGCCGTCCGGCGCAGCGGAGTTCCAGGACAAGTTGATCATGACGCGTTTCGAGCGCGAGGAATGGAATATCAGCGGCGGCGAAGAACTGAAAGTGTTCGACACCGCATTGGGCCGCATCGGCATCGATATCTGCTACGACATTGAATTTCCGCTCCTCGCGCGCGCGCAGGCGCAAGCCGGCGCAACGCTGTTACTGGCACCGAGCTGCACCGATACGATCGCCGGTTATTGGCGCGTCCGCGTCGGCGCCCAGGCACGCGCGCTCGAAAACCAGTGTTGTGTCATCCAGGCATCGCTGGTCGGCGATGCACCCTGGTCACCCGCAATCGACATCAACATCGGCGCCGCCGGTATCTATGGGCCGCCGGATCGCGGCTTCCCGGACGATGGCGTACTTGAATGCGGCAAGCTGAATGATTCCGGCTGGGTCAGTGCGGAAATCGATCCGATGCACATCGAAGCGGTGCGCCGCGATGGGCAAGTGCTGAACCATCTGCACTGGGACGAACAGTCGGCGATCGTCGATAAACGTTTCGCGGTGAGGATGCGCGATCTTTAACCTTGGGCCTATCGTCGAATCCTTTGGTTGAGGGGACTAAGCACTTTGCTTTAGCCAAAACATCAATCGGCGAAAAATGTCCCTCGGGTAATAAAATCTGGATCAATCGCTAATCGGCCGTCAGGAATCGCGTCCGGGGTAAGGAGCATCTGATTTCCGCCAAGCATGTGATTGTCAATCCCTTTATCCATAATCTGGTAAGCGAATCGCGTTTGATGATGCACGAAAGGCTCCCCGAATTGATAATCAATGCAGCCAATAATAATTGGATTGATTACTGGAACATCGGGCCATCCAGTTCTTACTCTTATTGCTCTCCTTTCGACATCAGCCGCCACATCAGCCTCGAAATCTTCTAGGCTTACATTTATGGTGAGGCTCATCTCACGCGGTTGGCCTGGAAAAATGGTAAAGCCACCATTGTTAGGCCCGTTAGCTCTGCCTTTAATTTCCTCACAAAATTCATTTTGCTTTTGAATGAGGGAGTGTGATCCCCGATTGTTGCTAATGATTTTGAAATAAGGGAATACATAAAACGCTGGATCAGCCCCTTTGTTTTGCATATTGAAGCGCAAAGTAAAACGAATTCCGCCTGAATAAACTTCAACTGGCTTCCCAACAGTAACGTCAGCGACAATCCACGGTCGTCGGCTGGCAACGAGCGTTTCTTTGGCCACATTAGCGGCATTTTCCGCTGCATTAGCGGACTTAGTCGCCGTCCTGTCAGCGCTAATCAAAAAGCTTATTTGAGAAGCAGAAACTACAACAAGCAAGAGAGTGAAAAGTGCAAGCCAGCCGGTGAAATATGCAACCGCATCATTAGTAAACCACCAATCCGCTACGCGCTTTCTGAGAGCTTCAAAGATTCCATCATCTTTCCTTGTTTTTTGAGAGTCGCTATTGGTATAGATACTTGTTGTCTGCTGGGACAGCTGCTGACTGAGCCTTAAGGTACAAAAAGCAGCAATCGAAACGCCAATGACTATTCCAGCAATGTAAATATACTTACCCATTGCCCCCATTTTTTGACTCCCGTTTCAAATTCTCAATCCGATGAGTGCGCGTCTGCCTCTAGCTTCACATTTTGCCAGCAGGGCGAAAATCCAGCGCGCTTCCCGCATTCACCTTTGAGCAGGGAGGGATTTTACCGGGAAGCCAAATTAGTCGTAGTGGTTGGATTCGCGCACTTTCCCGATATCCACGTCAGACAGGCACTCAACACCGAAGCGGTTAGGAACTATTCCTATTCGCGGATCCAGCTCGAACTTCACTCAATCCATTGGGCAACCTGCAGTCCGAGGCCAGACGCGATGCGTGCTCACTGAACACCGATCCCCCCCCAAAAAAAAACACCGCACCAATAGCAGTGCGGTGTTTGTATCCAATCAATAAAAATCGCTGCGAGCAGCCCTACATATTCTTGCCGCGACGGATCGTCCAGAAGTCGTCCGACAGATTGCGATCTCCGAGGTAGTCGTATGGAATCGTGAAATAGCCGCTCATACCCCAATTCGGACCCCAGGAATTGCGGACGGTGAAGCGCTTCTTGGAGTCATCGTAACCAACACCGACCACCGCATGACCGCCAAGCGTCTTCTCACTCTTTTTCGGCATGTTGACCACACCGGTCTTGGCCACAGTCGGGGACTCGAAGCTCTCGTACACAGTGAAGCCGAATACGAACGGGTAACCGCTGGCGAGGCAGGCGCGCATATCATTGACCGTTTCCAGGCGTTGATACGAGGTGATTTGATGCTTGAGCGCTTCTTTGTAGCAAGCCGCGGGTGGCTTTGATGTGAACTTGGAGATGGTGTACGGCCACTTCGCTTCCGAGCAAACACCCAGCTTCGCCAGCGTTTTAATCCCGTCGCGGATGAGAGCGCCACTATCCTGCCCCACGCTGTGTTCGATGACCCGCTCGTTGTAGTACACAAACAGCCGGCTCAGATCGGCAAACGTGGCTCCATCCTTGATTTCCAGATATTCGAGCGCGCCTACAAGCGCGTTGGCGGTGCAGCTGCCGAGTGCCCCCTGATCCTCGACTGGCGAACAGCCGGGACGCAGATCGATCTTCGAAGGCAGCGTCGCCCGAACCTTGTGAACCGCGCTGTAGAGATGATCGCGGTAGTCGGGAAGATCGGGGCTCCAACCGTAATACTTGATTTCGCGCGTTTCGACGGTTTTCTTGGTGGCTTTAGCCATGATGCTTCTCCCTGCTATGGATAAAAATCGTATGCGGACCACTGGACGAACACGCCGTTCGCAATCAGTGGTTCCGTATATGTTCTTGCGAATGAGAACGGATTTTTTCAGGCGAACACGACATGCGTCGGATGCACATCGACCCGGCGGAGGGAAACGATTCGAGAATCAGCTGAAGTCGTAGCGGAATTCGCTGCGGAAGCGCTCGTGAAACTGCTCTTGCGTCACACGGTGATTCTGCGGACCCGGCCGCTCGATCTTGATCGCGCCCAGCAGCGAGGCACAGCGACCACTGGTTTCCCAATCCATGCCACGCAAGATTCCAAACAGCAATCCGCCGCGATACGCATCGCCGCAACCGGTCGGATCGGCCAGAGAATGCGCATGCGCGCATGGGATTTCGTAGACCTTGCCTTTCGAGAACACATGCGAACCCTTACTGCCGCGCGTGACAATCAGTGCCTCGACGCGTTCGGCGATCTGCTTCAGGCTCAGATCGGTACGCTGCATCATCACTTCCGACTCGTAGTCGTTAACCGCGATGTAAGTCGCCTTGTCGATGAAATCTTTCAGCTCTTCCCCGTTGAACATCGGCAGCCCCTGCCCCGGATCGAAGATGAATGGGATGCCCGCTTCCGCGAACTGGCTCGCATGCAGGATCATGCCGTCGCGACCATCGGGAGAAATCGAGCCGAGCTTGACGCCCTTGGTGACGATGTCCTGTGTATGCGCGAAGTTCATCGCGCCTGGATGAAACGCAGTGATCTGGTTGTCATCCATGTCAGTGGTGATATAGGCCTGCGCGGTGTAGGCCTCGGGGATGATTTTCAGGTATGCGCGCGGAATTTTGATCTGATTGAGCCAAGCCACGTAAGCATCGAAATCCTTGCCGACCGTCGCCATCGGCAGTGCATCGCCGCCGAGCATCGCCAAGTTGTAGGCGATATTGCCGGCCGTGCCGCCGAACTCGCGCCGCAGTTCCGGCACGAGAAACGACACGTTCAGGATATGCACCTTGTCCGGCAGAATTTCGTTCTTGAACTGGCCGGAAAACACCATGATGGTGTCGTAAGCCATGGAACCGCAGATCAGTGCAGACATTGAGACGATTCTTCTCGAAAAGAGGGTTAAGGAATCTCAGTGCACAGTCAGCGCACGGGCTGATAGCGTACATCGAGCTGCCGCGCCGCGCGCACATCGTCGAGGCGGCGCACCGGCATCGTATAAGGTGCGCCTTTGAGCATGGCGATATCCGCTTTCGCTTCCTCCCAGATCGCGCAAAGTGCATCGATAAAAGCATCGAGCGTTTCCTTGTCCTCGGTTTCAGTCGGCTCGATCAGCAGGCATTCCGGCACCAGCAGCGGGAAATAAATCGTCGGCGCGTGATAACCGTAATCAAGCAGCCGCTTGGCAACGTCGGTCGCGGTGAGCTCGATTTCCTGCTTCTGGCGCTTCAGCGTGATGATGAACTCGTGGCTGGCGCGGCGCGCTGGAAACGCGAGATCGAAACCATGTTCGCGCAATCGCGCAGCGAGGTAATTGGCGTTGAGGGTGGCGAATTCGCCGACGCGGTGCATGCCTTCGCGGCCGAGCAGCCGTGCGTAAATATAGGCACGCAGCAGCACGCCGGCATTGCCCATGAACGCCGATAGCCGGCCGATGCTCTGCGGCAAGTCGTTCTCGTCGAGCCATTTGTAACCATCGCCCTCCAGCCCGACGACCGGAATCGGCAAGAACGGCCGCAGTCGCTCGCTGACGCCGACTGCGCCCGCACCGGGACCGCCGCCGCCGTGCGGCGTGCTGAAAGTCTTGTGCAGATTCATGTGGATGACATCGAAACCCATGTCGCCCGGCCGTACCTTGCCGAGAATCGCGTTGAGGTTGGCACCGTCGTAATACAGCAGGCCACCGGCCTTGTGCACAATCTCCGCAATGGTTTTGATGCGACGCTCGAACACGCCCAGGGTGGAAGGGTTGGTCAGCATGATACCGGCCGTCTTCGGACCGACCGCCGCCCGTAGCGCATCGAGATCGACGTCACCGGACGGCAGCGTCGGAATCTCGCGTACCGTCATACCCAGCATTGTCGCGGTCGCCGGATTGGTACCGTGCGCGGCATCCGGACAGATGATCTCGGTGCGTGCGGAATCCCTGCGTGCGCGATGGTAGGCACGGATCATCGCCACGCCGGCAAACTCGCCTTGCGCGCCCGCCATCGGCGTCAGCGAAACGCCAGCCATGCCGGTGACATTGCACAGGATTTCCTGCAATTCATACAAACAGGCGAGCACGCCCTGGCTGTGAAATTCGGGCGTCAGCGGATGGTGACCAAGAAACTCCGGCAGCATCGCCAGCGTGTTACAGGCACGCGGGTTGTATTTCATCGTGCAACTGCCGAGCGGGTAGAAATGCGTATCGATGCTGAAGTTCAGCCGCGACAGCCGCGTAAAGTGGCGCACTGCCTGCAATTCGGAAACCTGCGGCAGCGCCGGTGCGGTCTTGCGACGCAATGCTTCCGGAACCGGCGGGAGCGCCACGGCGCCGGGACTCTGCGCCATCGCCCTGCGGCCGTCCCGGGAAACTTCGAATATCAAGGGCTCGGGCGCAGATGAGGACGCACCCTTTCCTGCCGGCACCTTTGTCACGGACATCAGGAATATCTCCTCATCCCAGCGCTTTGATGACGGCATCGTAATTGGGCTGGTTGGCCAGTTCGGGCACCAGCTCGGAGTACAGCACCATGTTGCTCTCGTCGAGGACGATGACCGCCCGCGCCGAAAGCCCCATCAGCGGTCCGTCACCGATCAGCAGGCCGTAATCTTTGGAGAAATTACGGCCGCGCATCATCGACAGCATGACCACGTTGCTGATGCTGTTGGCGCCGCAGAACCGAGCTTGTGCGAACGGCAAATCCGAGGAAATGCATAGCACGACAGCATTCGGCAGATCCGCGGCGCGCTGATTGAATTTCTGCACGGAAATCGCGCAGGTCGGCGTATCGACTGACGGAAAGACGTTAAGCACTTTCCGCTTGCCCGCGAAATCGTGCAGAAAAGTGTCCTTGAGCTCCTTTGACACCAGACGAAACACCGGCGCGACGGTGCCCGGCTTCGGAATCTCTCCAACAACCCGCGTCGGCGTACCGCGTAAGGTAATGGTAGGCATGAGGCTCCTCTTTAGTTTTCGGCTATTGCAAGGGCGCTAACTATTCAGCGCGCGGCGCAGCCCATCCGCGTAACGCAGAAAGTCATCGTTCGTCCGGGTTTCGGTTGCACATATCAGCAACGCATTCCCCAATTCAGGATAATGCCCTGAAACGTCGTATCCGCCCAGTATTCCGGCGGAAGCCAGCGATTCCAGCACCTTCTGCGGCAGTTTGGGCAAGCGGATAACCGATTCGTGGAACACTTCTCCGGAGAATACCCCTTCAACCCCTGGCACCGCACACAGCCGCCCGACCAGCGTGCGCACATGGGCCATTGAGCTGGCGGCGACGCGCGCCAAGCCTTCGGCCCCCAGCAGCGACATGTAGATGGTTGCCGCGGTGACCAGCAGGCCTTGGTTGGTGCAGATATTCGAGGTCGCCTTGGACCGGCGGATATGCTGTTCGCGCGCTTGCAGCGTCAGCGTAAACCCCGGTCGTCCGTCGATATCGACCGTGCGTCCGACGATACGGCCGGGCATTTGCCGCACTAGCGTCTGCTTTGCAGTCAGGAAGCCGAAATAAGGCCCGCCCGAGGATAACGGAACACCCAGCGGCTGGCCCTCGCCGCAGACGATATCCGCGCCGCCCGTGCCGCCCCACTCGCCCGGCGGCTTCAACACTGCCAGAGACATCGGATTGACGACCGCGACCGCCAGCGCCTTGTTCGCATGCGCCCAGTCAGTCAACGCGTCAACATCTTCCAGCACGCCGAAAAAATTCGGTTGCGGAATCACGACGGCGGCGATGTCGTGCCCCGCGTACAAACCCAGCGCAGTCGGCAGCGTACGGCCGGACTCCGGATCGTAGTCGACCGGGATCAGCTCGATTCCCTGTGCTTCCGTCAGCGCGCGCACCGCCGAGCGATACAGCGGATGCACGGTCTTCGGCATCAATACACGCCGCGACGAGCTTTCGCCGTTGGCGCGCACCGCCATCAACAATGCTTCGGCCAGCGCCGAAGCACCGTCGTACAGCGACGCGTTGCTGACCTCCATGCCGGTCAACGCGCACATCATGCTCTGGAACTCGTATAGCAGCTGCAGCGTGCCCTGACTGGCTTCGGCCTGGTACGGTGTATAAGCCGAATAGAACTCGCCGCGCGTGGTGATTTCCCATACCGCCGCCGGAATATGGTGCTCATAGGCACCGGCGCCGCAGAAGTTCAGCAGGCTGCCGTCGCGACGCGCGCGCGTGCGCATGATGCGCGCGATTTCCATCTCCGGAACGCCCTCCGGGATCTGTCGCAGGCCATCGCAGCGCAACTCCGGCGGAATTTCGTCGAACAGCGCTTCAATGCTTGGCGCGCCGATCGCCGCGAGCATGTCGCGGATTTCAGGTTCTGTATGCGGAATGAAAGGCATGGTGGATTAGGGCCTATCAGACCGCTTCGACGATCTTCCGATACCCGGCAGCATCGAGCAGGGTTTCGAATTCCGCCGGATTTGCCGGCTTCAATTTCCACAGCCAGCCTTTGCCGTAAGGATCGCTGTTGAGCGTTTCCGGTGCGTCAGCGAGCAGGGAATTGGATTCGATCACCTCACCGGCCAACGGCGCGTATACGTCTGACGCCGCCTTCACTGACTCCACCACCGCACAGGCGTCGCCGGCTGAAAGTTTGCGCCCTGCTTTGGGGACTTCGACGAACACCAGATCGCCAAGCTGTTGCTGTGCATGGTCGGTGATGCCCACCAATACGCTGCCATCGGGTAGCTTCTTCGCCCACTCATGAGATTTCAAGTACTTGAGGTCGGTCGGAATGTTGCTCATCAATTCGCTTCCTTCATTGATCGGTTTTCAGTCCAGGTCTGAATCAAACCGGATTTATACAAGGGATTCACACAAGAACTTTGCCATTGCGCACAAACGGCGCTTTGACTTCGCGCACCGGGAGCCATTGCCCGCGGATTTCGACTTCGAACGGCGCCGCAGCCCCCACCGGCACGCGCGCGAACGCCACCGAACGCTTCATCGTCGGCGCGAACCCGCCGCTGCTGGTTTCGCCGAATAGTCCGTTCGCGGAACGGATTTTCTGATGCGCGCGCAACACGCCACGCTCATCGAGAACCAGGCTGACCATCTTCCGCTGCGGCGCCGCGCGCTGCTTTTCGAGCGCGGCGCGACCGATGAAATCACGGTCGCGCGGCTCCCAGGCAACCGTCCACGCCAGTCCGCATTCCAGCGGCGACACGTTCTCGTCCATGTCCTGCCCATAAAGATTCATGCCGGCTTCGAGCCGCAAGGTATCGCGCGCACCGAGTCCGCAAGGACGCACGCCATCGGCAAGTAACCGCCGCCAGACTTCGACGATCACCTCGTTCGGCAGGATCAGTTCGCAGCCATCCTCGCCGGTGTAGCCGGTGCGCGCCGCGAAATCCTCGCCGACCCAGATTGCGTTGAACGGCGTGATCTCAAGCAGTTTCTCGCCCATGCCGGTAGGCAGCAGCGACGCTACTTTCACGCGTGCACGCGATCCTTGTACGGCGAGAATGCCGAGGTCGGTGCGATGGCAAACCTCCACACCGAACTCCGCCGCTTTCGGCCGAAGCCACGCCAGATCCTTGTCGGTGGTGCCAGCGTTGACGACGAGACGGAAATGCCCGTCAGCGATGAAATAGACAATAAGATCGTCGATGACGCCCGCCTCGGCGTTGAGCATGCAGGCATAAAGCGCCTTGCCGGGCACGGTGAGCCGCGCCACATCGTTCGCCAGCAGACGGCGCAGAAATTCGCGGGTTCGCGCGCCGTGCAGATCCACGGCGGCCATATGGGCGACGTCGAACATGCCGACATCGCTGCGCACCGCATGATGCTCCTCGAGCTGCGAGCCATAGTGAATCGGCATGTCCCAGCCAGCGAAATCGACCAGCTTGGCACCGAGCGCAACATGCTCGGCGTACAACGGAGTTCTTTTCAACATGCGTTCCTGGACAAGAGGTTAAGATCCATCCATCCGGCAAAAACGTCGCCGGCGCGCAGCCTGTCCGCCCTGCCTCTGTCCGGGAACCTGAGAGTTTCAAGTCCGTTGCCGGACTTCTGCCCCATCGGTGGGCACGCGGTTGAACGCGGGCCGCTCTCCAGAGTCAGCGTGCCATCGCGTTCCTTCTGCCTGAGCGATTCCGGGCGAATTTGCGCCTTCGGCGCCGCGCCCGTAACAGCCGGGGCGGTCTCTCACGCGATGCTTATGCTGGAAAATCTAGGCTCAATATACCTGCCCGCGCCGGCGCTGGCGAGCGCCGGGCGGCGGCCGCTCGGCAAGCCAAATGGCGGCGATCGGATTACTCTTCGCGAATCGGCCGGCAATACCAGGGGAATCTTCTGATGTGTATCTCGGATACAGTAAAAAATCTGCTCAGCGAACCCGCCACTTACAGCGCGATTGCCGCCGCCTTCTCGGCGATGGCGGCGATCGCCTCATATCAGGTCAACCGAAAGTCACTGTCGTCGAAGCTGACTGATCGGCTCTACGATTTCGACAAGCTTATTATGGGCAACGCGGCGGACTTCGAAGCGTTCCTCAAGCTAACCACCCGGCCTGTGGCGGATTACTTCGCAACAACGCCGCTCTCGGTGAATGTCGTGAAGCTCAAATCATTCGCCTATTACTACCTCAATCTGTTCGATGAGATCTTTGCAGCTTATGGCTCGCGCTCGCCGCGGTTGGATGACACCTGGAAAGCCTGGCAGTACTACATCTTCGAAAGAATCAGACATCCGCTCGTAAAAGAACTGCTTCTGCAGGAATGCCACTTGACGATCGTAAACGGACAGTTAACGAAAGTCGGTGACGGTCCGAGTGTCTTCACGGACGCATTCATCCGTTTCCTGATGGATAACTACAAACACTGGGAAGGTCCCTGCGACCAGCATTTCTGGTAGGACCAATAAGGATCTACTTTTCCGCAATGGTGACCGTGACTGTCTTCACGCCGGTGTTGGCAGCGACTTCGAGCGTTTGTGTTCCGTCGCCGGATACGACGTGCCCTCCCCACACGGTGACCTTGTAGCCATTGGGGTATTGGAGAGTCGGCACAAACAGAGTGGTGGTCGCTCCAGCCATGAGTACGGCGCCGGCCGGGGGAGTCGTCGAATAATGAAGTGTGAACTTGCCGGTCGTCGTGTTGAAGAACCAACTCGTGGGCGTACCTGCTACGGCCTCTGGGTACGGACGAACCAGCGCCACAAGAGCGGCAGCATTGATGTTCGCTCCCATCAATGGCGCAGCAGGATTGATGACGAGGCCCTCCGCAGATGCCGGACTGATCGCAGTGGTTGGATCACCGCAGGCGCAGTAGGCCCAATTGGCCCATGACATCATGTTGGAGTCCGCATAGCCAGTAACGATCTGAAGAACATAAGGCTGTCCGGATCCGAACTCGGTCATGAATAACGCGTCGCCAGTAGAGGACGAGCGGGAAAGCGCCTTGGCCTGTGCTCCATTCAGAATAAAGCCGCATACCGCTCTATATAGTGATTCCGAGAGGTTCCCCGGTTCGAAGCAGTAGTCGTGGAACGACATTCCGGCGTCGGCAACGTCGAAAGCCGGGAGAGATGTCCCCACCAGTGGGAAAGTCGTCGCCTGCGGTTCGTAGAAGACCATGTGGACGGTATCCACGGTGCGAATGGCGTTCATCAACTTCAACTCCATCGCTCCGATCAGTGCATCGGCGTTCGTCTCCGAGCCGCCATTGGGTTCGTTGATCACATCGTATCCGAGCACCATCGGGGCTGACGCGAATCGCTTCGCCACGTACTGCTCCGCGTCGGCCAGGTATTCCTGCAGACCAATACCGTTTGGTCCGACGCTGTCGGAGAGCAGATTGCTCCATGCGGCCTGCTCGGCGGGATCCTTGTAATACTCTCCGGGAAAAGGAACAACGGGCGACAACGGCGATAAGCCATCCGCCTGGACTGCCCAGGCGGGGAATCCTTCACCTCCGAATATTTCGTTGTATTCGTCCTGATGAAAATCGAGGAGCGTGTAAATTCCGTGATTGGCGAGTATCTGCGCGATCTTGGCAATCTGCGCGAGATAGCCACTGTCGAATATGCCGGGCTGCGGCTCAAGTGCCGCCCAGATGATTCCGAGCCGCACAACGTTGAATCCATTTTCCTGCAAGAAAGCGGCATCATCATCGTCGAATCCAAGCGCCTGCGGTGTATACGGAGCCAGCTTGTTGACGACATTGGTGCCGTGAACGATCAGAACACGTCCGCTCGAATCCAAAAGCCACCTGCCGCTGTGCAACGGTGCGGTTGCGGCGACAGCGCCGATACTTCCGGTCGCCAGAAAGGCGCTGAATACTGTTGCGAGCAAAATCATTGCGCGGCGTGCAAGCAATGAGCCCGCTTTCCAAACCCCATCCTCGGCCATAATTTTCATGGCACTCCCCCTAAGCTGTTTTGTTATTTTTTCAGCTGCATCGTTTTAAGCATTGACCGCGCTGCCCGTCTCTACTGTTCAGACCCCCTCAATGAACCAAGTAGGGATAGACAATCTTGTTGGGATCGGCGCCGTTACTCAGGCCCGGCACGATATAGACTCGCTCCGAAAGCCCGACGATATCCTCAAGTGGCAGATATTTGCCGCAGTCCGGATCATTGATTGCATCGCAGCTTTTGTTGGTAACGCCACTGGGAGGCGTGATCGGCGTGATCGTATATCCTGCCGTGACATAGGCACTTGAGCAGAACGGCAATCCCGCACCGCCGGCGGCGCAGTAGGTATCGCGCGCAACAGTGGCGACATAGAGATTGGCCACCGTCGTACTGTTCAAACTGCCGCGGGCGCCGGATGGTTGACCGATATCTTTCCAGACCTGCAAGGCAGAACCGTTGAGACAATTGCTCTTGGTCGGATCGGTCGATGCGTTGGTGCAGCTGTCAAAACCAGCGGCATCAGGATTGGTCTGGCTCAGACTGGCCACACCTTCCAGCAACCCGAAATCAAAACTCTGGGGCTGGAGACTCCCCCCGTCATAAACGCCGACGCTGACGTAAGTCGCATTGTTCACCGCCGGACTGGCGTGGTTGACCCCGACCAGGAAAGCGATGTTGCCATTCTTGTCATTGAGGGTGCCGACGATCGAAGTGTTATAGGGCGCTGTATCCTGCGTGTCCTCGTAACAGGGAACTTTATAGGCGATGCAATGAGGGCCCACATTACCTGCAGGTCTGCCCTCATTGATCTTCATCGCTGAAACCATCGAAAGCTTCTGCTGCATGTAAATGCCAATGGCCCCGGCGAGATCGGAAGCGACCGTTTTGTAATTGACGCCGTGGATGTGGGTTTCATTGCTATTACTTCCGCGTGTCGCCAATATCGATCTGCCATAGAACCTGTCGATTTGCCCCTTCTCGGATGGCTTGGTGATGCGGTACACAGCGATTGGCGACGGCGGCAGAGGCGCAAGATTCTGGCAAGCGGAAGAAAGACTCCCTGAGTCCTGATTGATGGCGCAGAGCCAGCGCCGCGATGCCGTCTGATCCTCGAAGACCGCATAGCGCATCAGAGTATTGAATTCGTCCCCCGTCGCCCGTGACACGGTCTCGCTGCTACTATCGAATTGGGGAATGACGTTCCTCGTCGAATGCGGGAAACCGTCAATGGCCGGCGCGGTCCATGAGTATTCGTTGGTGCTGTAGAACGGTTCTACGAAGATCTGGGAACTCGATCCGCCAGCCGACAAGAACGTATGGCGCAGTTGATTGTATAAAGTCTTGTTCGGGGTCGAAATGAAAACGACTTCTGCCGGCGCGGTCTGTGCATTGGGCGTCGAAAATGTCAGCGTTGCCGACCGGCTTTTCAATGTGATGTTATTAATGCTGTTGCCAATGCTGCCCAAGACGAGCGGCCGGCATCTGTCCGCATAGACGATCGAATCGCACGGGGTGCGACCAAACGAATAGTGACTATCCGCTCTCGAATACACATAGCTTTGGTAACCGAGATAGGCGGCACGCGGCGGCATCGAAACGACGACCACGATGGCGTCATTGCGTCCTAATCGATAGTACTGGTTGACGTCATTGCCACTCGCGCTTGTCACCGTATAGCTATTGGCGACGTCGCCTTTGCTGTGTTTGTCGCAACGTCCGCTGGTGACATAGCAGGGATCAACAAATTCGTTGACGGAACCGTTCGACACGGGCGGTTGAATTTCGATGTATGGCGCCGCCGGGTTGTTGCCCCCACAGCTGTGAAATATCTGAATGGCAACCGCGCAATCCGACAGCTCGAAGACGTGCGCGCTACCCTGAACGACGCTGTAGCCGAGTTGGCTGCTGACCGCGCCGAGCCAGTCGGTCCACAGGCTGCCCAGGCAATACGCGTTGACGGAATGTAACAGCCCGAATGCACACAACAACCTCATCCCGTAGTGCTTGAAAGACGTTGCCATTAGTTTTTGTTTTCCCCGCTTCTGCATGCGCAATGTAACAACATTAGAAAGCGCTCACCAGCGGCCTGTCTAGTGGTTTCTTTCGTAGAACGATGCGACTCGACAGGGGCCTCGGATATTTCAAATATTTACAACTTTAGTCTAAATGCACATAAAACCTTCGCTAACCAACGCGTCGACTTTCTATGGCAATGCCTGCGGCACTCGGAAGGTATTGATACAAACAGAATTTCCGGTGGGTCGGAGTAGCTGCGCTCTCACCTGATTCCATGCATCCAGCGCTTCAGCAGCGGGATCAACAGCAACGCGAACACGCCGGAAGCCAGCCCGAGCCAAACCATGTTGTGAAACAAGCTGCCGTATTTCCCCGCCGCGACGGCGACGTCGATCTTTTCGCCGGGCTTGATGTCGAGCGATGCGAAGCTGGAGAACAAAGCCGCGAGCTGTTCGGAGAACGACGTCGCGAGTAACCAAGCGCTCATCATGACCGCAGCAACGCTGGGCACGGTCAGTTCAGAGATCGCGGACAGCGTGATCGGCGACAGGCAGACTTCGCCGATTTCCAGAATGAGATAAGCGAGCGCCAGCCACCACACGCTGCCAAGTTGTGACGATGTGACGGTGGCATTGGCCATTCCCAGCGGTATAAAAGCGAAACCCGCAAGCGCGAGCCCGATCGCGCTCTTGACCGGCTTGCCGGGATTGGCACCGCGCTTTTCCAACCATGGCCACAGCCAGGCGAACAGCGGCGCGAGCAGGACGATGAAGAGCGCTCCCAGATACGTCAGCGAGCCGGCGGTTTGTGGCAGCACAGCGCTATCGCGGAAGATCAGCGCGAAGGCAACAATCGTCAGAAGTGCGAGCACAGCACGTGCGGCAGAAGCGGCTTTCAAACGCAGCGATAGCCAGACCAGGAACGGCGACGCAGCAAGCGGTGCGATCGACCACGGCAGCGGCTGACCACCATGAATCACCATCGACGGAAACAAGTCCTTGGTCAGCATGCGATCCGTGAATGTGACCCAGGACGCGTAGGTCTGCTCATACAGCGCGAAGAACAGCAGCACGAAAAAGATATAGAAGATGATCGAGACCATGCGGTCGCGCTGCACTTTGTCGCAGCGCGTCGTAACGAACCACCCCAGCCAGCCCAGCCAGATCACCAGCATCAGCACCTGTGCGCCAGCAATGAATTGCGGGATCAGCAGCATCGCGGCGGTCCCAATCACTACGAGCAGCGTCCCCGCGTAGATGGTTTTTTCCAAGCTGAGCGGACCGAGCACGCGCCGCGTGAGTTTGGCCGCGTCCGGTGGCTCGGCATAGCCAAGCAGGAATTTCTGGTTGTTCACGAACACCGTCAGCCCAGCCAGCATGCCGATGCCGGCAGCGCCGAAGCCATAGCGCCAGCCGTAGACCTCACCGATATATCCGCAGATCAAGCTGGAAAACAGCGCGCCGAGATTGATGCCGGCGTAATACAGCGTGAAACCCGAATCGCGGCGCGGATCGTTGACTGGATACAGCTTGCCGACGATGCTGGCGATGTTCGGCTTGAGAAAACCGACGCCGCAGATGATCAGCGATAGCGAGACATAAAACGCCGCCAGTGCGGTGGCGTCGCGATGGATAACGCCGGCGGCATCCACTGTCGCCGCACGGCCTTCGTAAGCCATGCCGAGATGACCGAAGCACAGCAGAATGCCGCCGAACACCACCGCCTTGCGCATCCCGAGATAACGATCGGCGAGCATGCCGCCGATCACCGGCATCGCATAAACCATACCCGCGTAGGCGCCGAGCACCGTGTAACCGAGCTTGTCGCCAAACAAGTGGTGCTTGAGCATGTACAGCAACAGCAGCGCCTTCATGCCGTAGAACGAAAAGCGCTCCCACATCTCGGTGAAGAAACAGACGAACAGTCCTTTCGGATGTCCCAGCAGTTCCTCGGGCACAGCCTGCGGCGGCGCGGCATCGGGGGCGATGACTGACATCGGATTCTCTGGCGAGTGATTGTCGGGCCAGTATAGATAAACCAACAGCCGTCGCCGCAGAGAGAAAGAACAGCGTTCGCTTTTAAAGATCAGGAAGGATAGGCTTCATTGCCTTCGGCATCGGAAGCCGAAGTCGGAAATTGCGACATCCCGCGTTGATATTTTTCTGGCGCTGTCGCATTTACAGGACGTTTTGCCGGAGAAATCTATGGACAGAAAGCCTTCACGCAGCCCGCACCGGCGGACTGAGCGGGGACAGACCCGCTCTTCTTATTCACGCCGCGGCCTGCTTCGGCATGTGTCCCACCTGATCTGGATCGGAACGCTGCCATGCGCAAGTCTGGCCAGCGTCCCGGAAGCGCCACCGCCCGCGACGCTGACCACCCTCCATTCTTTCGACAGCACTGACGGTGCCAGTCCGGCAGCGGCGCTCATCGAAAGCAGCGACGGCAACTTTTATGGCACCACCGCGGGATTTTTCGGGCTCGCTGTGGGAAGCGCTTTTAAAATCACCAGCGCCGGCGTGCTGACCAATCTGCATACCTTTGACGACTTCGTCACGCCAGGCGGCGGCATGACGCCTGGCGCCAGCCTCATCCAGGGCAACGACGGCAATTTCTACGGCACGACGTCGGACATTCCCCATTATGGATTCGGCACCCTATTCAAAATGACCGACGCAGGGGCGTTGACCACGCTGTACAGCTTCAACGGGACAGCAACCGACGGCAACACACCGCTGGCACCCTTGATCGAGGACAGCGCGGGTAATTTATACGGCACCACATGCGGCTGCGGCGGCAGATTCAGTTACTACAGCGTCGCCTTCAAGTTCGATACCGATCAGACGGTGAGCGTATTGCACACCTTTAGCGACAATGCCGACGGCGACCCCACGACGGCCGCGTTGCTTCTCGGCACGGATGGCAATTTCTACGGCACGACGAATGGCGGCGCCGATGGCGTTGGCATCGGCGCGGGAACGGCATTCAAACTGGCGCCCGACGGCACCTATACCACCTTGTATACATTCACCGGCGGCATCGATGGCGGAGGACCTGCCGCCGCGCTAATCGAGGCCAGCGACGGCAACTTCTACGGGACCACCCGACTCGGCGGCGCAGCTGACTATGGCACCGTATTCCAACTGACCCCCACAGGAACCCTAACCACGCTCTATTCTTTCATCGGCGGCGCCGATGGCGCTTATCCCGCCGCACCTTTGATTCAAGCCAGCGATGGCAATCTCTATGGGACAGCGGCGGGCTACCAGGGCCTTGATCCCACGACATCGAACTTCGGCGCAGTCTTCAAGATCACACCGAAGGGCGATTTCACGACCATTCACTCCTTCAGCAGCGGTGATGGCGCCTACCCCGCAGGCGGGCTGATCCAGGCCAGCGACGGCAACTTCTATGGCACCACTTCGAGCGGCGGTGCCAATTCGGGTGGCGGCGCCAATAATTTCGGTACTGTTTTTAAATTGGAAGTGGATCTGCAACCGCCGCGCGGAAAGCCTCACGTTTATCTGACGCAGATTCCACGACAACCACTGGCGCAACCTGAGGCAACCGCGCTGGGCTGGACCACCAAGGGCGCCACCTTCTGCGTCGCCTCAGGCGAGTGGAAAGGAAAGAAATCGAATGCCGGTTTCGGAATCGTCAAAATCACCACGCCCGGCGTGCATCGCTATGCCCTTACCTGCATCGGCAAAGGGGGCGCCACAACGGCTGTCTCCAACGTGACCGTGTGGTGAAGTGACGCGGCTGAACGCGTGGACACGCTATGCTTTGCCCACCCTACTCTTGCTGACGCCATGCAAAACCAGCAAAGCACCGTGAAGTCCTGCGGCAGAGATATCCGCTTGAAGCCGGGTTGGGCGTTCCCTACATTCATCGTCGCATCAATGTCGTGAGAGCATGCAGCCAAGGTAGGTACCGCCAACTTTTCCAGCGGTGATAGAACCCGAAATGGTATTCGGATCGAACGTATCTGGGTATTGAGAGATGACTTTTTGAAGACAGGTCGGCGTGAGCCCGCGCGTACGACTTTCGCAAGTAGCCTGCGACCCACCAAAGTGCTCCTGCACATCCTTTCCTTTGCACATGTCTGGGAATGGATCTCTCGCCCGAATAAATTCGCCAGCGGTTACCGGTCCATTAAATCTTGCTTTCGAGATGTTTTGGTCGGCGTTGGCGCACACGCACATTGCAGTGAGTAGCACAAACGCATGAATGGTCACTGCTACTTTCATAATCTCTCCTGATCACCTGCATATTGCTCAAATTCATGTAGGTCGGAACAGCCCGCAGGGCGTATTCCGACTTCCGCGAGATCACTCCGACCTCTTTGGCGGGATGGAGTACGTACCCACAACGTGTGCCACGGGTTCATTCTTTCCCTCCGAATACAACGATACCTCACCGACAGCGAGTGCCCTACCCACTTTCATGAGCTTGCAGACGCCCAGAATGCGTTTGCTCGCTTCGGGTTTACGCAAGAAGTTGATGGTGAGACTAGTCGTGACCGCCAGAGGAACGATGCCGATTTGACCCAGTATTGCGACATATAACGCAACATCCGCCACGCCCATCAGAACCGGGCCAGAAACTGTGCCGCCGGGTCGAAGATCTTCTGGGCCGACTTCAAGCGATACCGTGGCACCGAGATTTCCAACAGCCTCGATCACGACTTTTGTTTGCGGAAATTCTTCAGCAATGAATGCGGCAACTTCTTCTTTGGTAACCACGAGAATGCCCTCAGTAAAACCCCATGCCAGATTAAGTCTATGTAGGTCGGAATAGCCCGCAGGGCGTATTCCGACTTCCGCGAGCGATCCCCACTATTCATAGCCATCGATCTTCGAATCACTCCCGCCACCCCAATCCACAGCATATTGTCCCTCGCGGACGAAACGATGAAAGCTTGAATACGGCCAGTCAATCGCTTGTTTGGCGTAGCCATGTTTCACCGGATTGAAGTGAATATAGTCCACATGCCGCTCCCAATCATGCTCATCGCGAATGGCGTGTTCCCAAAAGCGCCGTTGCCAGATGCCGCGTTCACCTTTTCTTTTCCGGACGGCCGATAGACGCTCGGTCGCGGGTATCTGTCTGGCGAATACCGTTTTGATCAGACGCCAGCGAGTTGAGAAATCAGAGTTGCCATCTGGCAACGTCCACATTGCATGCAGATGGTCCGGCAGAACCACTATGGCATCGATCCGGAATGGATAGCTCGCGGAAGTCGGAATACGCCCTGCGGGCTATTCCGACCTACTGGGCTTGTGAATCAGCCAACCAATGGCCTTCCTACCCGGAATCGCCCATGCCAGTACCATTACACCTAGCACTGGCGACCGCTCTCGATTAGCAACGAAAAGCATTACAGCTGTTGCGCAGATAAGTAAGAGCAGGTCAGTCATCCACCACGGTATTCCGCGCCGTTCGGACCATAAATCAATTGCCCGTACTTTCCGCTGTTCTCTCCCAGTGGCTTGTGCAACAAGTCCGGCAAGCTGAACCAGGGTCCAGATCGCAACAGCCGCCAGATTAAAGATCATAGACCCCGCCATATATGGCTCACTCACACATCGCAAAATTTACTTCATGTAGGTCGGAATACGGCCTGCGGGCTATTCCGACCTATCGGACTCCGATTAGCCGTACTTGCGATAGCCATCCATGAAGTAGACAGAGTTGTGGCTCCACTGATCTAACCCAAATACTTTCACGCCTGCCGCTACTATGACTGAGATTGAGTTTGCACCGTGCAATGTAGGAATAATGACGTCTCTGTCTACGTAGAACGTATTGCGCATACCAATCTTCGGTGCGCTACTATAGCTTGCTCTTGCCCCTTCTTCCCATTTTGCGATTTCCGACTCTGTGGCTGGTTTTGCGGCGGCCATGAAATGAGTGACGATAGCGCTATGCATCGCAGCGACCTGTTCGGCTGCTCGCTGCAGATCAATGCGAGCGCGCCAGAGTTCAGATTGAAGGGTTCGAAGCGGGTCAAGTGCTTGTACTGATGCAGCAGGTTGTTGCGCTTCCGCTGACGCCCCCCACGTCTTCCGTATTGCTTGCTTAATTTTTGCGCAGCTCGTTGTTACGGCGTCCACCATGTCCTCTATGGTGTCGTCATATGCAGTCACCGTAAGTCCCGCAAGATCAGTGGGGAGTCGAAACTCCCGTTCCACTGACTTAGGAACCAACACAAAGCACTTCTCAATGCCCAGGCCTCCAATAAAAAGGCCCAGTTCGAAGACAACATTGTCTCGAACAGTGCTATAGGTTTCTCCTCGAATGATTGTTTGATCATCTTTATGAAAAACGAATACGGCGTAGTCAGTTTCCTTTGTGCGCGCAAACAAAGCAGGCAATGTCAATGACGACAAGTCAAATGCGTTATCCCACTGTTTAACTCGACCATCGTGCTCCAGCCTGACATTTACCGCTTCGGCTACCGGAAGCGCTTCGCGAGAAGAGGCTATAAAGATACGCGGAAGATCAGCCATATTTCGATCCATGTCGTGAGAATGAGCAAGGCTACGGTGCCACTTGAAAATGCACCCGAAAGACACCTCAGTTTTCACCGAATTATACGTCGGCGGCGCTTCAAGCTCGACGAGTATTTGCAGCCCCGCCGGAACGAATGTTACGAGAGAATCCCTGGATTGTTCTCATGATGCTCCCTGTCCGACGACGGACTTCACCCGCCATTCTCGTAATGACCTTCGGTGCCTGGCTTTCGCCGGCACTGTAATCACAAACTCAAACAGGGGTATTTCAAAATGTCTGATGACAACCGGGTTTCGGCGAAGCTTTCCGATCAGGATCTGCCCGATATCCTCGGCGCTGTTGCCACCATCCGCGCGAAGCTGCAGTTTCTGGTGACGCTGTCGCCGCAGGAGCGCAGGGAGATGGCGATCCTTTGGCTACAGCGCCTGCGCGCACCGAATCAATGAGACTGTCCCGCTTTCGCCGCGCGGCGTCCGCACTTACCATGCGTACTTCACGCACCATATCCGCCTCGCGATGAAATCCATTCTGCTCGCCACCGCCGTGCTGCTCGCGATCGCGAGTCCAGCCGCCAATACCGCCACCGGAAACAGTTCGATGAAACCGTTCTCAGTACACGATCTGGTCATGCTCGATCGCGTCTCCGATCCGCGCCTGTCGCCGGACGGCCGCTACGTCGTCTATCAATTGCGCGAAACCGATTACGACGCCAATAAGGGCGTGAACGGACTCTGGCTGCTGGATCTGCACGCTAAGAGCGCGGCGCCGCGCCGCCTGACAGCGCGCAGCAACAGCGCCACCTCGCCGCGCTGGGCCGCCGATGGCCGCGCGATTTATTTCCTCTCCGCGCGCTCGGACAGTCAGCAGGTGTGGCGGCTCGATCTTTCCGGCGGCGACGCGCAGCCGGTGACAAAGCTGCCACTGGAAGTCGGCACCTTCGCGTTATCACCAGACGGCAAACGCATCGTCGTATCGATGGAAGTGTTTCCGGATTGCGACACGCCGGAATGCACGAAGAAGCGTCTTGATGAGCGCGCCACGCGGAAAAGCAGCGGTGAAGTCTTCGACAAGTTATTTATCCGCCATTGGGATACCTGGAGCAATGGCACGCGCTCGCAGCTGTTCGCGCTTGCGCTCGACGCGCATGGCTTAGCGAGCGGCGCGCCGGTGTGGATCACCAAGGGCATCGATGGCGACGTGCCTTCGAAGCCGGACGGCGATGACAGCGATTACACCTTCACGTCCGACAGCGCGACCGTAATCTTCACCGCCCGCATCGCGGGAAGCACGGAGCCGTGGAGCACGAATTTCGATCTGTTCCGCGTACCGGTCGATGGCGCGAAAGCAGCTGTGAATCTGACCGCCGACAATCCTGCCTGGGACGCCGGGCCGATGGTGTCACCGGATGGCAAAACGCTCGCCTACCGCGCCATGAAGCGTGCGGGTTTCGAGTCCGACCGCTTCGGCATCATGGTCAAGGATCTGGCGAGCGGCGCGACGCGCGAGGTCGCGCCGAAATGGGATCGCTCCGCGAGTGGGCTGGGGTGGTCGCGCGACGGCCGCACGCTGTACACGTTGGCCGACGATCTCGGCCAAACGCGGTTGTTCGCCGTCAGCGTTGCCGATGGCAAAGTTCATGCGCTGACCGGTGATGGCCATGTCAGCGCGTTCGATGTCTGCCGCGACGGCGTTGTCTACACACAGGATTCACTGACTTCGCCCGCGCAGCTTTTTCACGCCAAGCTCGACGGCGGCGCGGCAGCGGCGCTCACGCGGCTCAATGCCGAGCGGCTCGCGGATATCGCGCTTGGTGAACCGGAACAGTTCAGCTTCAAAGGCTGGAACGATGAGACCGTGTATGGCCACGTCGTGAAACCGGCTGGCTACCAAGCGGGCAAGAAATATCCGGTCGCTTTCATCATCCACGGCGGTCCACAGGGCAGCATGGGCAATGACTGGCATTACCGCTGGAATCCGCAGACCTACGCGGGCGCCGGCTTCGCGGTCGTCTTCATCGACTTCCACGGCTCCACGGGTTACGGCCAGGCATTCACCGACTCGATCAGCGGCGACTGGGGCGGCAAGCCGCTCGAAGATCTGAAAAAGGGCTGGGCGCACGCAATCGCCAAATACGATTTCCTCGACGGCACCCGTGCTTGCGCGCTTGGCGCGTCCTACGGCGGCTATATGGTCAACTGGATCGCCGGCAATTGGGCGGCACCGGAATCAGGCGCGTGGAAATGCCTGGTCTCGCACGACGGCGTGTTCGACAACCGCATGATGTCCTACTCGACCGAGGAGCTTTGGTTCGACGAATGGGAGAACAAAGGCACGCAATACGATGTGCCGCTCAATTACGAGCAGTTCAATCCGGTCAATCACGTGGCCGACTGGAAAGTGCCGATGCTGGTGGTTCAAGGCGGCCAGGATTTCCGCATTCCGCTGGAACAAGGCGTGGCGATGTTCACCGCTTTGCAGCGGCGCGGCATACCGAGTCAGTTCCTGTATTTTCCCGACGAAAATCACTGGGTGTTGAAGCCACAGAACAGCGTGCAATGGCACGAAACGGTTCTGGCGTGGCTGCAAAAATGGACGACCCCGCAGTAGCGGGGCCGTTTAGCAGGCTTGTTTAGGCGCTCGCAGCGAGCGCCGCCAAAGGGTGTCTTATCCGCCGAGTGCGCTGCGGTTCAGCGTCACTTCCTCACTCTTCACCAGGTTGGCGAGCAGATCAGCGTCGTTTTCCAGACCAAGGCGCTTCACCGCATCCATGCCGACCAGCAGCGGCATGCGGGCGTCGGGTTCACCTGCGAACTTGATCATGACGTGCGCAACGGCGACCACATCGACCAGATCTGCCGGCCCTTCGTGCGGACGGCAGGGATCACGATACTGTTCCGGGACCCGCGAAATCTCTTCCGGGAAGCGCCAGGCACGCAGAATGGTGCCGCCGAGATCGCCGTGAATCTCTTCGATCATGGTAGCCAGTACCGCCGGGTCAATCTGCATGCCAGCCTGCTCATCCACCGCTGCCAGCAGCGGCAGCGCGCCGATGGAATGCATCAGACCGGCGAGCAGCGCTTGATCGGCAGGAACCTTCTTGCAGCGCTGTGCGAGGACGCTGCACAGGGCTGCCATTTCCTTGCTGTTGGCCCAGATCTCGCGCAGCACGCGCTTAACCACCGGGCTGCGCGGCTCGAACGAATTTTCCAGCGCGAACGCCGTGACCAAGTCACGCACGTAATCGATGCCAAGCCGCAGCACCGCTTGCGGCAACGAGCGGATTTCCGCACGCGCGCGCACCAGCGGGCTATTGGCGACACGAATGATGCGGGCGGTCAGGGCCGCGTCGCGAACAATCTCGACGGCGAGAAAATCGACGGTGACATTCGGGTTCGATGCCGCGGCGCGCACGCGCATTGCGACTTCGGGCAGCGACGGCATTTTGACCGCATTGAAGCGGACGCCGTCCAGCACCGTCTGAAGGATCTTTTGTTCCACCGCCGCCGTCTGTTGTTTCATTTCTCTCCCCGTTCTGAGCGCATGCATGGGTCTAGTGTGTTTAGCCTAATCGTGTGACCGCGCGTAGTTTCTATCGGCAGACGAGCGGTCCCATCTGACCGGCTATTCGGCCAACGGGACAGAGACTTTAGAAAAGCGCGACGAATGGAGCCAGGAAGACGCTGAGCGTCGTCGGAACAGACCTACTCAGACTGCCGGCGGGCGCGCTCAATGATACCGGTGGTCGAGTAGCCTTCGTAAAAATCGAGGATCACGACCTGTCCGCCGTGCTTCGTCACCGCGTCATAACCGGCAACCTGTTCGGGCTTGTAATCGCCACCCTTGACCAGCAGATCCGGCAACACCTTTGAGATCAGGCGCGCAGGGGTATCCTCGGCAAAAGGCACGACCCAGTCCACGCATTTGAGCGCGGCGAGCATACGCATGCGGTCTTCAACCTTGTTCAGCGGACGCGTCGGTCCTTTGAGACCGCGCACCGAGGTGTCGTCATTGACCGCGACGATCAGGACATCGCCAAGCTTGCGCGCCGCCTCGAGGTAGCGCACATGGCCGACATGCAGCAGGTCGAAGCAGCCATTGGTCATGACGATGACCTGCTCCTGCGCGCGCGCGTCGGCGACGCGTTCGAGCAGCTGCTCCTCGCTGAGCACACCGCTATCGTCCTCATGCTGGCGGCGCACGGCGCGCACGAGTTCGGTGGTGGACACTGTCGCCGTGCCGAGCTTGGCGACGACGATGCCGGCGGCGAGATTGGCGATGCGTGCGGCATGCGCGAAGTCGTGGCCGGCGGCGAGCGAAGCACCGAAGGTGGCGATCACGGTGTCGCCGGCGCCAGTCACGTCATAAACTTCGCGCGCCTCGGCCGGCAGGTGCAGCGGTGAGTGGCCAGGCACAAGCAGGGTCATGCCCTGCTCGCTGCGCGTAACCAGCAGCGCATCGAGCGCCAGTTCCTCGCGCAGCTTCTCGCCCTTGGCGACGATCGTTGCCTCGTCAGGACAGCGGCCGACGACCGCTTCGAGTTCACCGAGGTTGGGTGTGATCAGCGTGGCACCACGATAAGGCCGCCAGTCACTGCCCTTGGGGTCGACCAGGACCGGCTTGGCAGCGGCACGCGCGGCGGAAATGAGCTCGACCGCATCGGCCAGCGTACCCTTGCCATAGTCAGACAGAATCACGCACGCGCAGTCCGCCAGCGCCAGACGGAAACGCGCCAGATAAGCGGCACGATCGAAAGCGCCAATCATCGACAGCGATTCCTCGAAATCGAGCCGGATCAACTGCTGATTGCGCGACAGCACCCGCAACTTAGTGATCGTCGGCAGCTTCGCCGCTTCGATGAAATCCGCGCGCACATGCTGCGCTGCCAGCGCGCTGCGCAAGCGCGCAGCGGCCTCGTCACGCCCGACGACACCGAGCAAGTGCGCTTCGCCACCCAGCGCGGCGATATTCACCGCCACGTTGGCCGCCCCGCCGGGACGGGTCTCGTCCTTCTGGATGCGCACCACCGGCACCGGTGCCTCGGGCGAAATACGCGTGGTCGGACCTTGCCAATATCGATCCAGCATCACATCGCCCGCGACCAGCACGCGGGCGACGCCGAAGTCGGGGATGGATGTAATCAAGTGATCCTGCGAGTCGCGCGTGCGGTGATATCAGGAAGCCATTTTCTTGCCGGCGGCCGGCTCATTGATAAGCGCCAGCCACTCGGCGTGCGTATCGCGTTCACCACGCACCTGCGCGTGATACGCCGCTTGCAGCCGCTGCGTGATCGGACCGCGGCGGCCGGCGCCGACGACGCGATTGTCGACCTCGCGGATTGGCATCACCTCGGCGGCGGTACCGGTAAAGAACGCTTCGTCGGCGACATACATCTCATCGCGCGTCAGACGGCGCTCTTTAACCGGAATGCCCGCTTCCTGCGCGAGCTCGATGATCGTGCGACGGGTGATGCCGTCGAGGGCGGAGGTTGTATCGGGTGTCAGCAGCGCACCGTCCTGAACAAGGAAGATATTCTCGGCGCTGCCTTCGGCGATGTAGCCTTCGGGATCGAGCATCACCGCTTCGTCGTAGCCATCGCGCAGCGCTTCATTGAGCGCCAGCATCGAATTCAGGTAATTCGCGTTGGCCTTGGCACGGCACAGCGAAGCATTTACGTAGTGGCGCGAATACGAACTGGTACGCACGCGAATGCCGCGTTCGACATTGTCGGCGCCAAGATAGGCACCCCAGGTCCATGCGGCAACGATCACATGTACCTTGAGATTATCGGCGCGCAGGCCCATGCCCTCGGCGCCATAGAACACCATCGGACGGATATAGGCTTCCTTGAGCTTGTTCGCGCGCAGCACTTCGAGCTGCGCAGCATTGATCTGTTCCGGGCTGAAGGGAATCTTCATGCCGATGATCTTGGCCGAGTTGAACAGCCGCTTAGTGTGTTCCTCAAGCCTGAAAATCGCAGTGCCCTTGGGCGTTGAATAGGCGCGGACCCCTTCGAAGCAACCGACGCCGTAGTGCAGCGTATAAGTCAGAACATGGGTGGTCGCCTCGCGCCAGGGCACCATTTCACCGTCGTACCAGATAAAGCCGTCACGGTCGGCCATCGTCGTCATTGCTTCGTCCTCATTTCAAAAAGCGAACAGGCCGCTTTGCGGCCGGCGCGATTATACCCCTCGGCCATGCGCCGGATGGTGCAGCGCGGCACCCACGGCGACCCGCGCCCAGCTGCAAAACAACAAAAAGGCCGGCCTCTTCAGGCCGGCCTCGGATTCCATCGGTCGGGTCGGCTCAGTGCACGCGTTCGAGCACCGTCGCGACGCCCTGCCCCATGCCGATGCACATGGTCGCCACGCCGAACTGCGCGTTCTTCTCGTTAAGGACGTGCGCCAGCGCGCCGGTGATGCGTGAACCAGAGCAACCCAGCGGATGACCGAGCGCAATGGCGCCACCCTTAAGATTCACGCGGTCGATGCGATCGAGCATCTTCAGCTCGGTTAATACCGCCAGCGCTTGCGCTGCGAAGGCTTCGTTGAGCTCAAAATAATCGATGTCCGACAGCGTCAGTCCGGCGCGCTTGAGCGCCTTCTGCGTGGCCGGCACCGGTCCGCGGCCCATGATCGCAGGCTCACAGCCGGCGGCCGCGATCGCACGGATCTTCACCAGTGGCTTCAGGCCCAGCGACTTCGCTTTATCGGCCGACATGATGAGTGTCGCCGATGCGCCGTCCGAAAGCGCCGAGCTGTTGCCAGCGGTAACGGACCCCTTCGGATTAAACGCGGGCTTCAGTGACAGCAGCGCATCGAGGCTGGCGTCAGAGCGCACGACTTCGTCGAAATCGGCAACGGCCGGAACACCATCGGCATCGTGGCAGGCGATCGCCACGATTTCGTTCTTGGTGGCGCCGCTCTTGTAAGCCTCATAAGCCTTCTTGTGCGACGACAGCGCAAACTCATCCTGCGCCTTGCGCGAAATCTGGAACATCGTCGCCAGCATTTCAGCGGTCAGACCCATCATCGCCGCCGCCTTGGCGGTGGTCAGGCTCAGCTCCGGATTACCGTCGAAACCGTGCGCCATGCCGACGTGGCCCATATGCTCGACACCGCCGCACACATAGATATCGCCGACGCCAGCTTTGATTGCGCTATACGCGGAATGGATCGCCGTCATTGATGAGCCGCACAAGCGGTTCACGGTCTGCGCGGAAATCTCGTTCGGCAGGCCAGCCAGCAACGCGGCCTGACGTGCAATATTGAAACCCTGTTCGAGCGTCTGCGTCACACAGCCCCAGATCACGTCCTCGATTTCCTTGACGTTGACAGCCGGGTTGCGCGCCAGAAGCGCCTTGATCATTTCCGCAGAGAGGTTTTCCGCGCGCACATTGCGGAACATGCCGCCTTTCGAGCGGCCCATCGGGGTTCTGACTGCATCAACAAGTACGACATCGGTCATCGCAATTCTCCGTTCAGCCAGCGTCCGCACCACGGACGCCGGCGTTCAAATCACTTCTGGTAGTAGGTCTCGCCCTTGGCGGCCATTTCCTTCATGCGCGCAGTCGGCTCATAGAGCTTGTGGAAGCTCGAATACTTGGCACACTTCTCGACGAACGTCTTCAGGCCCATCAGATCGGCGTACTTGAGTGCGCCGCCGAGATGCGGCGGGAAACCGACGCCGAGGATCAGACCCATGTCGGCCTCGTTTGCCGTTTCGACGATGCCCTCTTCCAGGCACCGCGCCGTTTCGATGACCATCGGAATCATCAGGCGATCGATGATTTCCTCTTCGGTGAAATCCTTCTGGCCGTTCGGCTGCACCGTGGCGATCAGCTTGTAAGAGTCTTCCGCCGCGACCTTCTTAGGCTTGCCCTTCGGATCGGTCTCATACTTGTAAAAGCCGATGCCGTTCTTCTGGCCATAGCGCTTGTTGTCGTACATCACGTCGAGCGCAGTCTTGAAGTCGCGTCCCATGCGGTCGGGATAACCCACCGCGAGCACTTCGCTGACGTGATGGCTGGTATCTATGCCGACCACGTCCTGCAAATAAGCCGGCCCCATCGGCCAACCAAAGGACTCGGCGATCTTGTCGACCTTCACGAAGTCGGCACCGTCGCGCAGCAGGCCGGACCAGCCGCCGAAGTACGGGAACAAGATGCGATTGACGAGGAAGCCCGGACAGTTGTTGACGACGATCGGCGTCTTGCCCATCGTCGTCGCGTAGCCGACGATGGTGGCGACCGCCTCAGGGCTGGTCTTCGAACCTTTAATGACTTCCACCAGCGGCATGCGGTGCACCGGATTGAAGAAGTGCATGCCGAGGAAGTTTTCCGGCCGCTTCAGCGCGGAAGCCAGCTCGTCGATCGAGATCGAGGACGTGTTCGAGGCAATGACGACATCCGGGCGAACGTTGTTCTCGATTTCTGCGAGCACTGCCTTTTTGACCTTAGGATTCTCGACGACGGCTTCGACGACGACGTCGATAGTCTGAAAATCGCCGTAATTCAGCGTCGGACGGATCGAACTTAGAATCGCGCCGGCCTTTTCCTGCGACAGCTTGCCTTTCTCGACCTGCTTGGCGAGCAGCTTGCTGGCTTCGGCCATGCCGAGATCGAGCTGCTTGTCGGCGATGTCTTTCATCACCACCGGCGTGCCGCGCACCGCGCTCTGGTACGAGATGCCGCCGCCCATGATGCCGGCGCCGAGCACTGCGCCGTGCTTGATCGGGCGCGCGATCTTCGCGTACTGCTTGCCTTTCTTCTTGATCAGCTGATCGTTCAGGAACAGCCCGATCAGCGCATCGGCCGCCGGCGTCCTGGCAATCTTGGCAAATGCCTGCGCCTCGATCAGCAACGCGTCGTCGCGCTTCTTGCCCGACGCCTTCTGGATCGCCGAGACCGCAGCCACCGGCGCCGGCATATGCTTGCCGGCTTGGCCGGCGATGAAGCCCTTGGAAGTCTCGAACACCATCGAGGCTTCGATCGCGCTGAGCTTCAGTGGCGACATCTTCTGCGCGCGGCGCGCCTTCCAGTCGTACTTGCCGGCGAGCGCCAGCGACAGGATCTTCAGTGCCGCGTCCTTGAGCTTCTCGGGCGCGACGACAGCATCGACCGCATGCACTTTCAGCGCCGCGTCAGCCTTCTGCTGCTCGCCGCCGGCGATCCACTCGATCGCATTATCGGCGCCGATCAGGCGCGGCAGGCGCACCGTGCCGCCGAAGCCCGGGAAGATGCCGAGCTTGACCTCGGGCAGACCGACCTGAGCCTTGTTCGACATCACGCGGTAGTCGGTGCACAGCGCCATCTCGAAGCCGCCGCCGAGCGCGATACCGTTGATCGCGGTGACAGTCGGAAATGGCAGGTCCTCGATTGCATTGAAGGACTTGTGCGATTCCAGCGACCACTTCACCAATTCCTCTTCGGGCTGTGCGAAGCCCTTGCCAAATTCGGTGATATCCGCGCCGACGATGAAACCATCCTTAGCGCTGGTTACCACCATGCCTTTGACGCCGCCATTCTTCTGGATCGCTACAGCCGCCTCGTGCAATTCGCGCACCGTGGCCGCATCGAACTTGTTGATAGCGTCGCCATTGCGGTCGAAACACAGTTCGACAATGCCGTCGCCAAGCGGCCGCACCTGGATCGATTGACCTTGATACATGGATTTACGGCTCCTTCGGTGTAAAAATTCGGACGAGTGTCCCGCGCGCCGCGCGCATCGCGGATGCAGCCGGCGTAGTGACTCGAAACATAGGACTGCGGATTCTATACGCCTGCGTATGGGTCGACAATCACGGCGGCGGAACCTCGCGTCAGCAGTGATCAAAAATGAACGGCGTTTGCGCGGACATGGCAGGATTCGCACTTGCCGATCCGCAAACGATTCGGCTTTGCCAGACAGACGAACACGCAATATTACAGACCGCCTTGACGCAACTCACGCTTGGCCAGAGTACCCAGCTCTACCGACTACTCGGCGATCCGAGCCGGCTGCGTTTGCTCGCGTTGCTCGAACATCACGCGCTGTCGGTCGCGGAACTGACCGAAATCACCGGTCTCGCTCAAAGCCGCGTTTCCACTCATCTCGCGCGGCTCAAACGCGCTGGGCTCGCTCGTGTCGAACGCGTCGGCGCAGCGGCTTTATATTCGGCGGTCGAGGGAGACGAACGCTGGCGGCAGCTGCGCGCGCAGCTCGACGATCCCGTGCTCAGTCACGATCGCGAACGCGCCGAACAAGTTCTGCTTGCGCGCCGCAGCGGCAAAACCTGGGCCGAATCGGTTGCCGGCCGCATGGAAGTGCACTATTCGCCTGGACGCACCTGGGAAGCAACCGCACGCGCCTTGATCGGCCTCCTTGATCTGGGAGACGTGCTGGACGTTGCATCGGGTGATGGTGTGCTGGCCGACCTCGTCGCCGACCGCTCGCGCACGGTCACCTGCGCCGACATCAGCGCCACGGTGCTCGGCGCAGCGCATAAGCGGCTGCATGGCAACGCGAATGTGCGTTTCTGTCTCGCGGACATGCACCACCTGCCATTCGCGACTGCGGCGTTCGACCACGTTTTCGCAATGCACGCACTGCCCTATGCGCACAATCCGGAGCAAGTCATCGCCGAGGCCGCGCGAGTGCTGCGTCCCGGCGGACGCCTGATCGTCGCCACACTCGCGGAGCACCGGCACGAAGCCGCGCGACAGCTCTACGATCACGTCAATCTCGGCGTGGCGCCGGCAACGCTCGCACAGTGGGTTAAGGCCGCCGGGCTCACGACGCTGTCATGCCGCGTGGCTTCGCGCGAAGCGCGACCGCCTTACTTCCAGGTGGTTACCGCAATCGCACAGCGCAAGCAGCGCTAGCGCTTGCCGAAGGTGTACTGGTAATACAGCTGCGCGTAGTACTCGGAAAACGAGCCCGACATAGTAGTGGTCCCGTCGAATTTGATCGTCTGGGTCGGAAACTCTGGTACCGTCAACAAGAATATGCTGTGGAAACTGCCTTGTCCGGTGTCGGTGAACACCTGGCGGAAATTTATGCCGACCGAGTGCGGGCTTTTCGGCGAATCGATCTGCAGATTCAGCTGATAACCCTTGCCGCTGGAACTGATACTCGGCACGTTCATGATGTACAGCACCGGTAATCCTGGCACGTTCTCATTAGTCACCACAGGCGGAATTTTCGCCGGGTCGAAGAGTTGGCGTGTAGCGCCCGCGAAGCTGATGCTGGACAGATTGAATGACCCGCCAAGTTTCGCCCGCCACTTGGGCGTGATGTGAAACCCGCTGTACTGGACTCCGACCAGTTCGCCGCGTTCCGAATAGTAACTGTCGTTGAACGCGCCGGTCCCTTTCCATCGCTGCTGGTAGCCACCGTACAGGTCCCACTTTGGGGATACCGCGTAGTGCACGGTGGGAATCATGCCGGTGTTGACGAATTGCCCTTGTGCACTGGAGTTCGTGGAAACATTTGCATAATCGAGGTCGAGACTGAATTTCCAGTGTCCGTACGAATAGTCCGCGCCAAACTCCGCACCGAGCATGGGACCGCTTGCCGATACGGAGGCAGAGACGAAATTGCAATTCACAGGTGGAGGTAGTTGTAATTTTGGAAACTGTTTTTGAAGTGTTTGTTGAAACTGCTGAAGCTGTTGGCAGGACACATTCCTTAAATCTCTAACCGCCGCCGTCCCAGTGACGTGAATATTCCCAAGCGTTGCCGAATATTCGCCGCTAGAGCTGTAATAGCCAGCGATTGGACGCAGCCGCAACGAAAAGCCCTTGTCGATGCCGGTGTCACTTTTCGGCGGCGGGCTCTGCGTATTACAGGGAACGCACGGCGCATACGGACCGCCCAGCGGCTCCAGCGGCGCCGCGGCCGCCAGCGAGCCCGCACCCAAGCTCGCAGCCATTGCCAACCATTTCCAGCTCTGCATAATTTTCCTCTGCCGGACGGCCGTGATACGCGTCCGGAACTCCTGATCTTCAACTAAATTTCGCGTCAGACTGCCGCCTTATGGCTGGCAGGCATGCCTCCCTCAACCCCGGAACTCGGCGACACCGCCAGATCGTCTGCCCACAGGCAGCGACCGCTTTTTTTCAACACGCCCTGCAAGCGAACCCGGTGCGATCCCAGCTCCAGTTCGTCGGCGCGGATCACCCGCAGCGGCGGCAACGTCCGCGCGTCGATGGCGTCGGCAGCGTCACTCATCGACCTGCTCGTTTCAACTGACTCGGCGGCGTCGAGCCCCAGCGCGCCCTGCCCACCGGTCATCGCCAGATAGACATCCGCCAGCAACTGGGCGTCGAGCAACGCGCCGTGCAGCTCGCGACCGGAATTGTCGACGCTGTAACGCTTGCACAAGGCATCCAGGCTCGCCTTCTGGCCCGGATGCAACCGCCGCGCGAGTTGCAAAGTATCCAGCACCTGACATGCCTCTTCGAGACGCCGCAAAATACCGCAGCGCGCGAATTCCGCATTTAAAAAACCGATATCGAAGGCTGCGTTGTGAATGATCAGCTCCGCGCCCGCCAGATAATCCCATAAAGCCTGCGCGATGTCCGCGAAGCGCGGCTTGTCGGCGAGAAATTGCGCGCTGATGCCATGCACTTCTTGCGCGCCTGCGTCGATGGCGCGCTCGGGATTGATGTATTTCCAGAAGGTATTGCCGGTCGCGCGCCGGTTGCGCAGCTCGACGCAGCCGATCTCGATGATGCGATGATCGAGATTGACTTCGAGTCCAGTGGTCTCGGTATCGAGAATAATCTGGCGTTCGCTCATTTAGTTTTAATCGGGCCCAGTTGAAGTTCAGAGAGATGCGGAAAGTGCGAGTGCTTCTTCGAGACCTTCGTTGGCCAACGCGTCGGCCGCTTCGTTGCCTGGATCGCCGGCATGGCCCTTCACCCAGTGCCAGTCGATACGATGCCGAGCGGCAGCCTCATCGAGACGTTGCCATAAATCCTGATTCTTGACCGGCTTCTTGTCCGCCGTACGCCAACCACGGCGCTTCCAGCCCGGCAGCCATTCGGTGATGCCCTGCCGCACGTAGTTTGAATCGGTATACAGCACGACGGCGCAGGGCTCGCGCAGGGCCTCCAGCGCCGAAATCGCCGCCATTAATTCCATGCGGTTGTTCGTCGTCGGCGCCTCGCCGCCTTTGAGCTGCCGGCTGCGGCCGTTGCAGCTCAGCAAAGCGCCCCAGCCACCGGGACCCGGGTTGCCGCGGCAAGCACCGTCGGTATAAACCGTGACCTGCTTCATCATTAGTTACTCGCTACTTTGCGAACGCGCGCCCGGCAGGCTCACGGCGCCGAGCAGTGGCCGCACCTGCGCGCGCCTGGGCAGGCGCATCACGGTCATTGGCATCACGCGTTTTTTGGCGACAATCATGTACGCCTCCATGAGCGGTCCGAGCAATGCGCGCAGGCTCCGCGAACGGCCAATGGAACGCGAACCACCCCAGGGAAAGCCGACACCGTAACGGCGGACTAGTGTCACTTCGTAACCAAGCAACTCCAGCCAGTCACACACGCGATGCGCGGCGACGAACCGGCTGCCTTCGGGAAAAGCTCGATAACGCAACCCAAGGCGTTCGCGCAGTCCCCACAGACTCCAGGGATTGAAACCAAGGATCAAAATCCGACCGCGATCTGTGAGCACGCGATCCGCCTCGCGCAGCACATTGTGCGGCGACGACGCGAATTCCAGCGTATGCGGCAGCAGCACCGCATCGACGCTGTTGCTCAGAATCGGCAACGAATCGGGATCGGCCAGCGCGTTCGCGCCCAGATTGCCGACCGTACCGATCACCGAGCGCTGCGGCATATCCGCGGATTCCAGCAGACGCTCGTTACGACCCCAGCTACCGATCTGCAGAATCGCGCGCCCGAACAGCTCCGGCAATACGCGGCGCAGCTCACGCTCCTCAGCCGCAATTAACCGCTGACCGCGCGGACTGCGCAGCCAGAGCATCAATGCATAGCGGCCGAAGGGTTCGCCGCCGCGGGAGCCATAAGCGGATGCCATAGGTTGACGCGGGTTCGCCGGAGGTGTCCAGTATGCGCCCATGATAACCGTCGAGCCGATATCCGGGTTTACCGACAACTATTTCTGGCTGCTGACAGGCGGCAACGGCCTTGCCGCGATCGTCGATCCGGGCGATCCGGAACCGGTGCGGCGCGTGCTGGCCGAACGCCAATTGCGGCTGGAAGCGATCCTTATCACCCACCATCACGCGGATCACATCGGCGGCATCAGCGCCCTGGCAGGAGACGGCGTTCCAGTCTACGGCCCGCTCGCGGAGCAGGCACTGATCGCCGGTATCGACCATCCGGTTAAAGGCGGCGACCGCGTCGAACTCGCCGGCCTGGGTTTGGCGCTGGAGGTCATCGAGGTTCCGGGCCATACGCGCGGCCACATCGCCTATTACGCGCATAAATCCGACCTCCTGCTCTGCGGCGATACGTTGTTCGCGGCCGGCTGCGGTCGCCTGTTCGAGGGTACGCCCGCGCAGATGCATGCATCGCTGCAACGACTGGCGGCGCTGCCGCTGCAAACGCGCGTGTACTGTACACATGAGTACACACTGTCAAATCTCGCGTTCGCGCTCGCAGTGGAACCGGGACGACCGGAGCTGGAAGCCGAAATCGCGCGCGTGCGGGCGCTGCGCGCGGAACATCGTCCGAGTCTGCCCAGCACGATCGCGCGTGAGCTGGACACTAATCCATTCCTGCGCTGCAACAATCCGGCGGTGCGTGCTACCGCCGAGCGGCATGCCGGCATGGCACTGCCGTCGGCAGAAGCGGTATTTTCGGTTCTGCGCCACTGGAAGGATTCGTTCCGCGCGCCGGCGCTTTAGAAAACGCGACGGTGCCGTATGGTTGCCCACTGTCTACGCGCCTCTTAGACTCCATAGCGCGAGTCCATTCCAACTAAACAATGCTTTCGTTTTCGAGTCGATTGCTTTCCGCATGCGGCGCACTGTGCGCAATGATCGCCGTTACCGGCACGCAATCCGCGTCCGCCGACAGCGTCGGCGATGCTGCGGCGCTCGATGTAACGATCCAACAGTTGAAACAGGAAGCGCTGGAGATCGGAACTGGAACGCAGCGCGCCGAAGACACGCTGAAATATCCGGTGGCGACACGGCTGACGATCGATCTGTCCGTGGTCCAGCCGCAGCTGCTGATCCAAGCGATCACCGTCACGATCGATAATTTGCCGCCGGTTCACCGCGAATATAGCCAGAGCACCGCACGGGTTTTGACCAAATCGGGACTCGACCGGTTGCTGCGCACCAACGTTGCGCCGGGCCAACATCGCCTGCATGCAGAATTCACCGCCGCTAATACTACGGGCGGAAAAACGGACGCGCAGCCCCTGACGGGTAGTCTCGATCAAGCGTTTTCGAAGGATAACCACCCCGTCGTGCTCGAACTCGCTCTAGGTAAAGGCGCGACCGCTACGCCGGCGCTGTCGCTGCACAGCTGGAGCGTTCAGCCTTGAACATTCCACAGTCGGCCCGGCAAACACCGATACGTCTAGCCATCGCCGTGCTGCTGCTGCCGATGCTCGCGGTAGCGGAATTGTCGGCCGATTGCGCATCGCAGCAATATGCACCAGGCGGCGCCTGCGACCCGCTCGTCCGCGAAGCCGAATACTTGGCAGATAGCGACCGCCTGTTGTCGTCGCTGGTGACGCTCGGCCAGATTCCCGGCGACACCGTCGCTGAAGACAAACTGCCGATCGACTATTTGCGACGGCGTGGTGACTACGCCCTGTTTTTCGGCATGAGCGAAAGCGCCGAACGCACCTACCAGCGCATCGCCGCTTCCGGCAGTCCGCCCCGGGATCTCTTTCACGCGCGCCTGAAGCTCGCCGAATTCGATTACCAGCGCGGTCATGCGCAGGACGCGGAACACACATTGGCGGCGCTGCACGATTCCGTTCCGCCCGATCGCATGGAGGACTGGCAAAGCCTGTACGCACGCGTACTGATGGCGGAAGGACGCTATGCAGACGCAGCGGGGCAGCTGCCGGGCAGCGCCGGAACGCCACCCTATACACGCTACAACCGGGGCATCGCCCTGATCAACTCGGGCAACATCGAAGCAGGTCGCGCCGCGCTCAACGACGTCGGATTGCTCGACGCCCGCGACGACGAATTGATGGCTCTGCGCGACAAAGCCAATCTGGTGCTCGGCTATGACTTCCTGCGCGCCGGCGACGGCCGCTCGGCGGTGCCGGTGTTCGAACGTATTCGTCTAGATGGTCCGTTCTCGGCGCACGCTCTGCTCGGGCTGGGCTGGGCCCAGATCGCACCGCAAACGACCACCGGTACCACCGGCGCCTCTGCGGAAAGCGGCGGTGAACAGGCCACGGCGTTGAAGCGCGCCCTGGTGTACTGGTCGGAACTCGCCAGCCGCGATGCCATGGACCCTGCCGTGCAGGAAGCGATGCTCGCGATCCCCTATTCGCTGGCGCAGCTCGGCGCACAGGTACAGGCGGAGCAATACTACGGCCGCGCGATCGATGCGTTTGAACAAACCGGCAAGCGCCTGGGTGAAGCGATCGATGACGTGCACAGCGGCCGTATGATCGACACTATCGCCGGCGGGGTCAGCGATACGGAAACCGGCTGGACCTGGGATCTACACGAACTGCCGAACACGACAGGAACCTATTACCTGCATGGCCTGATCGCCGAAAACCACTTCCAGGAAGCACTCAAGAATTATCGCGACCTGCGCATGCTGGGTCGCAAGCTGGGAAGTTGGAGCGCGCAGCTGCAGCAATTGCAGAAGAATTTCAGTGCGAAAGCCGCGACTGTCGACATTCCGGCGCTCGAACGCCACGCGCAGACCTTGCAGCCCCGCATCGAGGCCGCAACGACCGCCGCGCGTACGCAGTTGGAAACCGTTGCGGTCGAAGAACTGCAAAACCAGAAAAAACTCAACGACAATCGCATCGCCGAAGCCCGATTGGCGCTCGCGCAGCTCTACGACTCCGCGCCGCGCGGAATCAAGCCCTGATGCGGCGATTGCTCCGGCACCTTCTTCTTGCGCTGCTGGCGCTTGCTTTGTCTGCGTGCTCGGCTCCCAGTGCGCGCAAGGGGCCGCCGCGGCTCGGCGATCTGGGCAAGCAGACCGAACCGGCCTTGGACAAACTCACCATCGCGGCGCCTGCGCCGGCCACTGTGAATCCCCAGCTCGCGCTCGACAACTATCGTAAGCTGCTGGAGACCAAAGGATCCGATGCCGATCCGAAATTGAGCGCAGAAGCATTGCGGCGCATCGCCGACCTGCAGGTTCAGATCGCCGACGAGCGCAGCGACGAATCCACCAACAGCAAGGCGGTCGCGGATTCGATCGGCATTTACGAAAAGCTGCTGAACGAACATCCGGACGATCCGAAAAACGACAGCGCGCTGCTGCAACTCGCCCGCGCCTACGAAAACAACGGCGACACCGACGGAGCCATCCGCACGCTGCTGCGGCTGGAACATGATTTTCCGCAGTCCAGCCTTGCCCCGGATGCGCATTTTCAGGCCGCGCAATTGCTGTTCTCGCAGAAGCGCTACACCGCTGCAGAGAAGGAGTATGCGACCGCCGTCGCCTACGGCCCGGCGTCGCCGTTTCATGACGCCGCGCAATACAAGTACGGCTGGTCGCTGTTCAAGCAAAGCGAATACGACGAAGCCATTGCACAGTTCCTGTCGCTGCTTGATCACACGCTGCCGGCGAACGTTTCGGACGATCCGGAAACCGCGCTCGGCCAGGTGCCGAAAAACCACGCCGACGTGGCGCGTGACTCGCTGCGTGCGATCAGCCTGTCGTTCAGTGAGCTCGGCGGACCGAGCGCGATCAACACTTACTTCGCGCAGCGACACGAACCGCGGTTCGCGCCACTGCTGTACAGCTCGCTCGGCGCCAGCTTTCTCGAAAAGCGGCGCTTCTCGGACGCCGCGCAAACCTACGCCGCGTTTATCGCGCGGCAGCCATTGGATCCGCACGCGCCGGCCTTCCAGGCACGTGTCATCTCCGCCTATGAGGATGGTGGCTTCACCGAAAGTATCGTCACTGAGAAGGAGCGTTACGCGAAAGCCTACGCGCCCGATGCGCCATACTGGAACGGACGCGTGGCGAATCCGGACGTTCTCAAGGAATTGCGGCGTCAACTCGAGGATGTGGCGAAGTACCATCACGCACTCGCACAGCATGATCCCAAGGATCATGGCGGGGAATTCCTGGTTGCCGCGGGATGGTATCGAAATATCCTGAAAATTTACCCGAAGGACCCGCAGGTTACGGCGATCGACCTGGCGCTGGCCGACGCATTGCTTGACGCCGGCCAGACGCGCACTGCTGCCGACGAATATCTGCATACGGCCTACGATCGCCCGCGCACCGACAAGTCCGCCGACGCCGCTTACGCCGCCGTGCAAACCTACGAACGCTACGCGCAGGAAGTCGCTCCCGATCACAAAAATGAAGCACTGATGCTGGCCGCCGCCGCCAGCGTAAAGTTAGCCGACACTTTTCCCAGCCATCCGCAAAAGCTGAAAGTGCTGACACGCGCCGCCGAGAATCTCTATACGACCGGCGACCGCGAGCACGCGATCACCGCCGCCGCCATCGTCGAAGATGAGCAGCCCGCGGCGCCGGCGGATTTGCTGCGATCGGCCTGGGCGGTGACCGCCGACTCGCAGTTCGCACTCGGCCACTACAAGGAAGCAGAAGCTGCGTATGCACAACTGCAGAAGCTGATTCCGGTGGCCGACCCTGCGTACAAGACCGCGGTCGATCAACTTGCCGCCTCGATCTACAAACAAGCGGCGGCGGCGCGCGCCGGCGGTGATTTCGCCGGTGCGGCGCGGCGCTTCGAATTGGTCGGACAGAACGCGCCGTCGGCCAGTATCCGTGCCACCGCCGATTACGATGCGGCAGCGGCCTATATCCAGGCCAAAAACTGGGCAAGCGCCGAACGGCTGCTCGAAAGTTACACCGCGCGCTATCCGGACACGACGCTCGGTGGCGAGATCGACAAAAAGCTCTCCGTCGTCTACCAGAACGACAACAAGTCGTATGCGGCGGCGCTGGTCTATCAACGCATCGCTGCACATGCCACCGAAACCACGCAGATTCGGCGTGATTCGGCGTGGCTTGCCGCCCAGCTCTATGACCAGTCGCAGCACGATGACGAAGCGATGCAGGCTTACCAAGGCTATCTTGCCCAGTATCCGCAACCGATTGACCAAGCCCTGACGGCACGGCAGCGGCTTGCGGATATGGCGCACGCCCGGCATGACGATGCCGCTTACGAAACCTGGCTGCGTGCGGTGATCGCCACGGACGAACAAGCCGGTCCGCAGCGCTCGAGTCGCACACGCGCGCTGGCGGCACGCGCGCTGCTCGAAACCGGTCGCATGCAGGCGCACGCCGCTGACGCCGTGCCGCTGACCCTGCCAATCACGAAAAGCCTGCCCGCCAGGAAGTCGGCGACGGAAACCGCCATCGCTACGCTGAACCGCGCCGCGAACTATGGATTTACCGATGTCGCCACCGCCGCCACCTACGAACTCGGCAGCCTCTACCAGCGCTTCGGTCAAGCGCTGCTGAAATCGGAACGGCCGCGCAATCTCAAGGGCGACGAAGCGGATCAATACGAGCTGCTGCTGGAGGAACAGGCCGAACCGTTCGATGAAAAGGCGATCAAGACCTATGAAATCAATATGCAGCGCATCCGCTCCAACGTCTACGATGAGTGGGTCTCCAAGAGTCTGGCGGCGCTTGCCGTGCTGGCACCAGCCAAATATGGCAAGCAAGAGTTGAAAGATACGAGCTATGACCGCTTGCACTGAACAGAGCCAGCCCGGTAGCAGATGGTGCCAAGCCGGCGCTGTGGCACACGATGCCGCGCGGTTCGCATGTACGACCGCTGTCAGCGGGCTCACGCTGATGCTGGCGGCCTGTGCCGACACCCCCACGCCACCGCCCGCTGCGGCTGTCGCGGCAGAGGCAGGAAGAGCGCCCACCGCGCCACCGGCATCGCAGCCAGGCCTCGCATCCGACACGGCCAGCGCGCGTGGAACAGCGACAGTCGGGACCGAACCGGAACCCGCGCTGCATCTGCGGCTCGCTTCCCATCCCAGCACTCAGGAGGCGGCCACAGCGCAGCGGGACACATCGATTTTCACTCCCGCCAACGATAGTCAGCGGCTGCAGTTCAGCAACACATTACGCGCCTTGTCGCCCCGCTACGCCGGCTCAATACATTCCAACGTGCCGCGCGACGCCGCAGCGCCTTCGCCCCCGGAACTAGCGGCGGTAACGCCGACCCGTGCGGCTTCGGCGCCTCCTCCGGTCGCAAGGCCGAACCCACTCGTGACTCCTCCACAGGCGGCGAGCGCGCCGACACCGGTGGTCCGCGCGACCACCGTGCCCAGTCCGGCAGCCCCGCCGCCCGTGGAACCCAGCCCAGCGACGCCGCCCGGTGCTGCCTGGGTGACCCCGCCGGTCGCCAAGCCCAGTCCACCTGTGAAACCTCCGCAGGTGGAACAGTCACAGCAACCGGTGAGTCCACCGGCACTGGCGCTCCGCACGCCCGCCATATCCGCTCCCACGCCTTCACTATCGCCTGCAGAACCGAGTCCGGTGACACCGCCGGTCGCAAAACCAGACCAATCTGCGACACCTTCGCGACTGGCACCGCCGCAGCCGGCGGTGGTCCAACCAGCACCGGCAGTCAACACGGCGACCGTGCCCGCTCCAGCACCTGCCCCAGAGCCGGCAGCTCCGGCGCCGCAGTCACCGATTGCGCTCGTGGTCGCCGAAAAAACGCCGGATCAGCGCTTCCAGGAAGCAGTGGCATTGATGCAAAACAAGCAGTACGGCGAGGCGATGCAGGCCTTCAACACCCTGCACAGTGACTATCCAGGGCTAGCGGGCCCCCTGACGGATCTCGGGATCATTTATGCGCAGCAGAAAAAGCGCGATGAGGCCATTGACGCGCTAAGCCGCGCAGTCAACGCCGATCCCGCCAACGCCGTGGCACAGAACTGGCTCGGCATTCTTTATCGCGACGGCGGCGATTACCGGCGCGCCGAGGATGCCTATCGCAAAGCAATTGCCGCTCAGGGCAATTATGCTTTCGCCCACTATAATCTCGCTGTGCTTTACGATAACTACCTGCACCAGCCGCAGGACGCGCTGGCACACTACCGCGAATATCTGCGGCTCTCGGGCGGTGAGGACCTCAAGGTCCAGGCCTGGGTGAAAGCGCTGGAAGCACAAACCGCGACGGATACGCAGACACAGACGGTGCCTGGGGAGAACAAGTGATGAAACGCGCATGGGTCATGTGCGGACTGGCGGCGTCGCTGTTGACGGCGACGGCGGCAGTCGGCGACGACAAGGGCGCATCCCCCGCCGTTGCGGACGAGCCGCGGACAAAGATAGAGCCTGGGATCACCATTTTCGGGGAGAGGGACTCACCCATCGGCCTGTTCATCACGCCGTGGAAAAATGCTTATGCCGACAAGCGGTTGAGCCGTCCGACCCTGCAGCTGGATGAAGTCCCGCTGCCGGTCGATCCGGACACCTTCCGGCGCCAGCTTTCGTATGACCGGATGACCACAGGCTATCGCCGATCCACGGCCAGCACTGCGCCCGCCGCATCGCATTAAGGCTGCACAGAGTGCTTCAAATCATCACTATATCCATCTGAATAATTAGAGGAAGTCGCTATGGATTTATTCGCCACCGTCACCCGTTTCTTCCAGAACGGCGGCGTGTTCATGTATCCGATCCTGATCATTCTTGTGCTCGGAGTCGCGATCGTGATCGACCGTTTCATCTACCTGCATCGCGCCAAGTTCGAGAACCGCAGCCTGTGGACGCGCATGATGCCGCTGGTCAACGAAGGCCGTTACGAAGACGCTGAATTGCTGGCAACGGCCTCTTCCACTGCGATCGGGCGCGTGCTCGGTTACGGTCTGGCTCGCTCGCGCGGCAGCGCCACGCGCGACGAGATCGAAGCGGCGATGGAGGAAACACTGATGGAGGTCACGCCGCTGCTGGAACGTCGCACCCACTACCTCGCCACGTTTGCCAATGTCGCCACACTGCTGGGCCTGCTCGGCACCATCATCGGCCTGATCCATGGCTTCTCGGCAGTTTCCAACATCAATCCCGCACAAAAGGCCGACCAGCTGTCGGCAAGCGTATCGATTGCGATGAACTGCACGGCCTTCGGCCTGATGGTGGCGATTCCGTTCACCCTGCTGCACGCGTGGCTGCAATCGATAACCGACGAACTGGTCGACAGCGTCGAGATGGCTGCGGTGAAATTCCTCAACGCGTTCGCACCGAAGCACTGATGATCCGCTCGCTGGCCATCCGCAGGAAAGTCCGCCGATGATGCATGGTCTTTCGCACCAGACCCGTCGTGCGATGCGCCGTGCGCGCCGCCGGCGCGGCACCGAGCTGAACATCGTCTCGATGATCGATGTGCTCACCGTGCTGGTGTTCTTCCTGCTGGTGAATTCGGTCGGCGTTGCCATCATCGGCATCAATCTGCCGGACGCCAAAGCACTGCCATCCGATCATCCTCCTCGCGGATTGAGCGTGGTCGTGCGCGACAGCAGCATGCTGGTAATCGACAGCAATGGCCCGCTGCAGGCGTTCGCTAACACCGCGGAAGGCTACGACTACGCCGGCGTCGCACGCTACCTGCGCAGGCTCAAGGAGCAATTGCCGGATGAATCCAATATCACCTTGCTGCTGGCTCCCGGTATTCCCTATGACAGCGTGATCCATTTAGTCGATGCCGTGCGCGTACAGCCGACGCCGGATGGCCGTGGCGAGCGTGAGCTGTTTCCGCAGGTTTCGCTTGGCGACGCGCCGGCGGAGGGCGTGCAGCCATGAGCAATCGCATCATCGCTGATCGCCGTCGCAACCGCATGCTGCATCGGCATGAGCGGCGCGGCGGCGTGACATTGAATCTGGTGTCGATGATCGATGTCTTCACCACGCTGGTGTTCTTTCTGCTGATCACCTCGACCAGCGTGCAGACCGTGCAGACGCCGCGCGATCTGACGTTGCCGAATTCAGTATCGCGCGAAGCGCCGGTGGACACGCCGGTCGTGATCATCACACCGCGCGATATCGAGCTGCAGGGTCGTACGGTGATGTCGCTGGAAGAAGCCGAGCGCGCGCCAGGTGCAGTGCTGCAACCGCTGAAAGCGGAATTGATGCAGGCGCAGCTGATGCGCGTTGCTGGCAAGACGGACGATGCCTCCACGCGCGGCGAAGTCAACATCATGGCGGATCAGAAAACGCCTTATTCGCTGCTGAAGAAGGTGATGGCGACCTGCGGCGATGCGCAATTCGCGCGCATTTCACTGTCGGTCAATCGGCACGGCACGATGGTCGCTCCGTGAGCACGCGCGCGATTTACTGGGAAAGCTGGGCGCTTGCCGCCGAGTCGGATCGTGACTTCAACCGCACGCTGCTGTGGACCGCATTGCCGGTTCTGCTGCTGGCGATCATTGTCTCGTTGATCACCCTACCCGAAACGATCCACGAAGAAATTTCCTACAAGCCCGAGCGCTACGCGGAATTGCTGCCGCCGCCCCCGATCGCGGTGCCGAAACCGGTGCCCGAAGTCACGCGACCCTCTGCCGTTCCGGTCCCGAAACGTGTCGCGCCGCGACCACCGGAGGTCAAACCGCAGCCGACGCCGGAGCAGCTTGAGGAACAAGCGCGGCGCACCGTGCAAAAGAAGTTCGGCGCCGCTTTCGACCAGCTCGCAGAGATGCGTGACCAGAACCTGAATGCGACCACCGCGAGCGGTCCGACGACCGCCAATATCATCGCTTCGCAGGGCGCCGCCGGCACGCCGCCGCCCGTGTTCGCGCCGGTGGTCGGCCAGGGCAGCGGCGGCATCGGCAGCGGACAAAGCATTACCGGCAGCGGTCCCGGCACGGGTCTCGGTGCCCACGGCACAGGCGCCGTGCGCAGTTCCATCTCGACCGCCCCGCGGCTCGCAGCCGCCGGCGGCAACGCCGCGCGCACGCTGGAAGAAATCCAACAAGTCTTCGATCGCAACAAGGGCTCGTTCTACGCGATCTTCAACCGCGCGGCGCGCGAAAATTCGGCGATCGGCGCCGGCAAGGTGGTCGTCAGCCTGACCATCGCACCGGACGGCAGCGTCACCCGCTGCGATGTGGTGTCGAGCAGCTTCGGCGACCCCGATCTCGAGCGTAAAATCACCGAACGCGTACGCTTACTGAATTTCGGTTCAAAACCAGTTCCGTCGTTCACGTATCCCAACTACCCTATCAACTATATTCCACCGTAAAACGGAGTCGCCATGGGTTTCCTGACAGGTAAAAAGGCGCTGATTACAGGCGTCGCGAGTGACCGCTCAATCGCAACCGGCATCGCCGAAGCAATGCGTCGCGAAGGCGCCGAACTCGCATTCACGTACCAGGGCGAAAAGCTCAAGCCGCGCGTCGAACAGTTCGCGCAAAGTCTGGGTTCATCGATCGTGCTGCCGATGGACGTCACCAGCGATGCCGAGATCGACGCCGTATTCCGTTCGATCAAGGAGGCGTGGGGACACATCGATATCGTCATCCACTCGATCGGTTTCGCGCCGCGCGAACTGCTCGCGGGCCGCTATATCGATTCGGTGACGCGCGAAGGCTACAAAATCGCGCACGACATCAGCGCCTATTCGTTCGCCGCGCTGGCCAAGGCCGCGCTGCCGCTGATGAAAGGCCGCGCTGGCGCGCTGCTGACGCTGAGCTACCTCGGCGCTGAGCGTTCGATTCCGATGTACAACGTGATGGGCGCTGCCAAAGCCAGCCTGGAAGCGAATGTGCGCTACCTTGCCGCTGACCTCGGTGCGGAAAACATCCGCGTCAACGCCATCTCCGCCGGCCCGATCAAGACGCTGGCCGCCGCCGGCATCAAGGGTTTCAAGGGCATGCTGCACATCGCGGAAAAAATTTCGCCGATGAAGCGCAATGTCACTATCGAGGAAGTCGGCAACGTTGCCGCCTTCCTCTGCTCCGATCTGGCTTCGGCGATCACCGGCGAAATCATCTACGCCGACGCCGGTTTCAGAAACGTCGGCATGATCACCGACGACGAAATCTGACTCTTTAGGGGGCCTGTTAACACTCACTGCCTGGCGCCCTTATTGGGCGGTAACGCAGCGATCAAAGTGAGTGATAACAGGCCCTAGTCTGAGCTGCCTAGGGTATTGGCTGTTTCTCAGCGCCGCGGCGTCCGCGATGCCACGGCCACCGACTCGATTCTCAATGCTGCGGTGCGGGACAGTTTTGCCTGCACCAAACCGAACGGGAAAACCTCTGGTAGTCCGAGGGGGGCGTTGACCGTACCGCTCAGGAAGCGGGGGGAAGGGCTGCGGCGCAATTTGATTCCGAACATGGTGACTCTCCTTTGGCGTGCATCCTTTGCCGCGTGAATCTCATCGTGCCGGTATGCCGGACCCGTAATTCGCGACAGCGCCAAGTCCTTGCAAGCGCGAGCCCAAACCACGGCTCCGGAGACCAACGGTGCCGATGGTCGGAAACGCGGTGCATACCGATCGGAATAGCCGGCCGCATGCGCCGGCCAACTCGCTCATCAGTCGATTTCCCGCATTACTTCATGAGATTTAAAAGGTTTTAAACAGATCCTTAGTCAGTTCGGATGAAGACGCTGTATCGACCCATTCTTTAAGGTGTTTCAATATTTAAAGACGACGTATGCGGGACGTGAGCGATTCAACCGCTCGTTGCTCGGAGGAGCTTCACGGCTCGGTTCATCGACATCACGACCTTCAACAAGGACGGCAAGATCGCTTTGATGCAGGCTTTTTGGGAACCCGGTAGCACCGAAATCCCATCCGAAAAACGAGCTTAAGAATTCGCGCTGCTGCGCGCTAGCCACCCGCTCCCCGCCGGGCAGTACGCCGGCGGGGCTTTTTGGGGAAATCGAATCAGGCTTCGAACACGTGATTCAGCGGCGGCTTCTTGCCACTCTCGATGCCGCGGTCATTCTCGATGATGCGCCGCGTCTTCAAATCCGCCGGCGTGGTGGCGGCATCCATGTAAAACTGCTCATACCACTGGCGAAGCTGGTAGATCGGGCCATCACCGTCACACAGCAGCGGATTGTCGATGCGTACTTTGTTGTGCCAGATTTCGACATCCTCGCCGAAGGCCTTGCAGGTCAGATCGACGTAGCTCTTCGCCGCCGCCGCGTTCTGCTCCTCGGTCAGTCCGGGAATCTTCTTGACGATCACACCGAACCGCAGCTCGAAACTGTTCTGGTCGATCGGCACATGCGAGTTCAGCAGGACCGATTCGACCGGCACGCCACCAAACGCACCACACATGTAAGTGATGTGATAGGCCGGGCCGAAATAAGTGGCGGTCGTCGTCAGATAGTCATTCGCGCCGCCGAGACGTTCATTGGCACCCACCATCACCTGCGTGACTTTGTGGCCATCGAAGAGATTGGCGAAATAGACGACGCTGGTGGACCCGTGCACCGGGCCGAAATGCGCCATGTCAGATTGATTATCGATCAGCTCGCGGCAATTGGTGTTGATCTTCCATTTGACGATCGACCACTCCGACCATTCCGGCGAGAACGCGGCATCGATTCGCGGGATGATAACGTCCGGAGGCGGCGGATTGCCTTCAGGGTCATTCCATACGAACAGCAGCTTGTTCTGCTCGCAGGCGATCCATGACCTGATCCGCGCCTTCGGCGGAATGCGCTTGGCATAGGGAATGTCATTGCAGACGCCGTCACCGCCCCAACTCCAGCCGTGAAAACGGCAGACCACGGAATTGCCCTTGACGCAGCCGAGCGCGAGATCGGCACCCATGTGTGGACACCAAGCATCGAGGATGTTGATCTTGCCGTCCTCGCCCATGAACGCGACCAAGCGCGTGCCGAAAGCGCTCAAGGAATGCGGCTTACCGTCCTTGTAATCGGCGGCCAAACCCAGACAATGCCAGCCACGCGCGTAGCGATCCGGCAATGATCCGGCTTCGATGGTGTGCATCGGTTTCGATCCCGCTCTGATGACAGCAACCATGGCGTAACTCCGTGCTCGGTTATTTTATGCAGTGTCCCGGCGGGCACCAGTTTTTGCATCGTCCATTCGCATGAATTGTCGCAATCGCTCACGACCGTTTGGCGATGGATTTTCCTTCCCGACCAGCCACTACGTGCCCTGAGAGGGTACCGCATCCTAATCATTTCGGACGATGCCGCCCCAGCCGTTTTTTATGGAATAGTGGCGCTTTCCACGATCAGGTCCGCAATTGCAGGATCCTGGTCCCCAGAATTGTAGGCCGAGGAGAACGCAGTGCAGACAAGCCCACGCCCGAAAAGCGCCCCGATCCCCACTCCGGAAACGCTGATTCAGCGTGCGCGCGATCTGGTACCAATCCTTGCCAAACGGGCTAAAAAAGCCGAAGAAGAGCGCTGCGTCCCCGCTGAAACAATTGCGGACATGCAGGCGGCTGGCTTCTTCCGTGTCCTTCAGTCGAAGCATTACGGCGGATACGAAATGGATCCGCAGGTGTTTTACGATGTCCAAATGACGCTGGCAGAAGGTTGCATGTCCACTGCCTGGATTTATGGCGTCATCGGTGTTCACAATTGGCAAATGGCGCTGTTCGATCCGCGTGCCTCCGAGGATATCTGGCGCAATGACACCTCGGTTCTGATCGCTTCCACGTATATGCCAAAAGGTGTGGTCAAGCGCGTCGAGGGTGGCTTTCAGTTCAGCGGGCGCTGGGGCTTTTCCAGTGGCATCGCCCACTGTCAGTGGGTATTGCTCGGTGGCCTTATCTTCCCGGAAAACGGCAAGGGTCCGCCCGAATATCGCACCTTCCTCGTGCCGCGTTCGGATTTCGAAGTCGTCGATACCTGGCACACGATTGGCCTCAAAGCCACCGGCAGCAACGACATCGTCATCAAGGATGCGTTCGTCCCCGAATACCGCACGCACAAAGTATCGGATGGCTATTCCGGCACCAGTCCGGGGTTAGCAGTTAATACCGCACCGCTATACAAGCTGCCTTTCGGTCAGATTTTTGTGCGGGCCGTGTCTTCGGCCACGATCGGTTCTCTGCAGGGAGCGCTCACCAGCTTTCTGGATTTCGCCTCAGTGCGCGTCGGCGATATGAGCGGAGGCCGGACGGCCGAACAGGGTACGGCGCAGTTGGCCGCCGCCGAAACGGCCCTCGCGATTGACGAAATGAAGCTGGTGCTGCATCGCAACTTCGACACGCTGATGGGCAAGCTTCGCCAGGGACAGCCGCTCGACGACATCAAGGAGCGTCTGCATTACCGCACACAGGCGGCGCACGTTGTAGACCGCTGTGCGCGTCAGGCCTATCAGCTCCTGGCGGCGTGCGGCGGCCGCGGTATTTTCACCGACTTCGCACTGGTGAGGCACTTCCTCGATATTCATGCGGCACGTGGACACTACGCCAACAATCCGGATCAATTCGGCCGCAATTACGGCGGCGTCATGCTGGGACGCGAAAACACCGATCTCTTCATCTGATCAGTGGATCGGGAAAACGGCCGTCTATGGGTCGGCGAAACGGTGATGAATTGACGCGGGGAATTCAAAGTTGCCGCGGTTGTTCCGGTGCTGCCGGCACAACCGCGGCCTTGCCCTAGCCCAGAAGGCGGCTCGATTCGAGCGACCAATCCAATCAATCAGACGGATCGCTCGGATCAGGTCACTAGGCGTTTCTTATTGCTGATCCGGCCATACTGGCGGCGGCACCTCGCCAGCCTTGGCATGGAAAGAAGCTTCGATTTCCGTGATCAGGCCATTGACGACGCGGAATCGCTCGAAGACCCTTGCCGTCGCCAGCTGCCGTCCGGTATTGCCGATCTTGCCGGTATCAAGTGAATAGAGCGCGAAGACTTCATCGCCGTCGACCATGATCTGTTCATCGCGCAGATTGAAGATGATCTTAAACCGGAACCCTTTTTCAAGATCCGAGCGCATCGAATCGGCACCGGAACCAGTGATTTTTCCGTTCTCGACACGCTGGACATTGTCGGCAAACTGCACCTGCTGCGCGTTGTGCGATACCAGCGCATCAAGATAGCTTTGTGCAGCGGCGATCGTACAAGTGTCGTCGCATGGGGTGGCGGCCGACGCCAGCGATGGAGCCAGTGCGGAGAAGGAAACGATGCCGCTGCCCACGAGTGCGGCGACGATTCGACTGCGGATTCCAAACATCTTCTTTTTCATTGCTTTCTTCCTTTAACTGAAACCGTCCGATGAATATTCGACGGCGGAACACATAAAAAACCCCCGGAAATCTCCGGGGGTTTGAGGCTGCTCATTACTACTTCAGGACCCGAAACCGATCATTGCGTCGAGAACGCGTAAATTTGATTGTTTGATTTTCCAAGGGCCACGTAGCCGGATCCCCAGTACAGCGTGCCATCGACGATCGACGGTGCACAAACCACAGCGCCGCCGCTCTGGAAACTCCAGAGAAGCGCGCCGGTCTTGGCATTGAGGGCGAGGAAAAAGCCACCGGCAGTCCCGGTATAAACGACCCCATTGGCAACCGATAACGCACCTGCCGTGGTTTGGCCGCGCTTGCCCGAAGCATAGGGCGGTTTGGTCTGCCACAGAATGTTGCCAGTGGCGGCATCCAATGCTGCTATAACACCGTGATTCCAGGTGCTGCCGTCTTTCAGGGTGAAGTTGACATTCGCAAAATTGGCTTCGGCAAAATAAACGCGTTGGTCGTCCGTCGCAGCGCCCCACTCAATACCACCTTCGAGATCGGGAGGACCGGCCATGGTGTGCCATACGGTGGCACCGGTATCGGGATCAAGCGCCCAATAGATACCATTCTTCTCGCCGGCACCCAGCAGCTGCTTATGCTGGCCGTTGATCGTGGCATCGATCAGGTTCGGGCCCGAACCGAAATCCCAGTCCGTGGCGCCTGTGAATGGGCATTTCTTCCCCGAGCCAATAACACAGAACGCATTCCAGGCGTCCGCACCCTGCATGCGCCGCGCCCATTTCACATTGCCGTTGGTCATGTCATACGCCACGACCGAGTCGACGTAATCCTGCGGATCAAGGCAGCCCACCTGCTTGTCGAGCGTGGCCGGATCCGAAGGATCCTGATTCGCACCGAGGGCATTCAAGCAGCTCTGCACACTGGCCGGTACCGAATAATTATCCCCGGTTGTGACATAAAGCGAGCCGCGCGCCGCGTCGACAACAATGGGGCTGCTCCATACGCCGGCACCGGTATACCCTGGCGTGGACGTTGGCACGGTCATCTTGTGCCAGATTTCCTTGCCGGTGGTGGCATTGATTGCCCACACACTGCCCTGGAAGGTGGGACCTTTCTTTCCTTCAAACAGAACGGTGCCTTCTTCGATGGATGCCACGCCGACATAGACCACATTGTTGTAGACCATCGGCGAGTTGGTAATGTGACCCGGGCCGACGACGTGGATATCTAACATCCACACTTCCTTGCCCGTGGTCTTGTCAAGCGCGATGACGTTCCCGGTCGACTGATCGCCGACAATTACTGTCGTGTCGGTAATTGCCGGGGAGTTGCGCGTATAAGAGGAGCTCTTCAATCCGCGGATGGTCGAAAGATTCGTCGCCCACACCTGGGTGCCAGCCGTACGGTCTATTTTGTAAACATTGCCCTTGTAGTCTCCGGCATAGAGGTAGTTGCCATCCACGGTCGGCGTCGATGCTACTGCGCCCCCAGTGGTGAAAACCCACTTCTGCTTGAGATTGCCTACCGTCGTCGGACTCAGCACGGTCTCATTCGGAGCAAAACCCTTGTTGAGCGGGCCTCCGCCCCACACCGGCCATTGCATGGAGCTGCCGGTACCGATGGCCGCCTGTGCGATGGCGGCATATCCGCCCAATACTGTCACGGTGCTTGCGATAGCCAAATTCCGTACAACGCCACGGAACAAATGGCCTGACTGGCTTCTTGACTGCATTTAGTCCTCTCCTCAGTTATCCCACCAAATATTCTTGAAGAGCCGCTTGTATTTGTAATGCGCGGCTACTTTTATGGAATCAAGCTTACCCCAATTGGGTGCGAACCAGTCAACCGCTGGTTGCAGCCGTTTGTCAGGTGGGCGGCAAAACTTGAGGACGGAGCACCGAACTGCAGGGTGTGTCGGTAGATATAAAAATCTCGACTGCTTTCCTCGCGCAACATACTGAACGCAAGCGAAAATGCGCCGTCAACCTTGTGGCACTTTCTTCCAGTCCGCCAGAAATTTCGCCAAGCCGATATCCGTGAGCGGATGTTCGAACAGCTGCTGAAACACCTTATACGGCAGCGTGCCAACATCGGCGCCGGCTTTGGCGGACTCAAGCACATGCAACGGATGGCGCAGACTCGCTGCGAGCAACTGCGTCTTGAAGCCGTAGTTGTCGTAGATTTGCCGGATTTCGCGGACTAGTAGCATGCCGTCGTGGCCGATGTCGTCAAGACGGCCAACGAACGGCGATATATAGGTGGCGCCGGCTTTGGCCGCGAGCAATGCCTGCACTGGGCTGAAGCATAGGGTGACGTTGACCTTGTGGCCCTGCGCAGTCAGTGCTTTCGTCGCCTTCAGACCTTCCGGAGTCAGCGGGCACTTGACCACAATGTTCGGGTGCACCTGCGAGAAGGCCTTGCCTTCTCGAATCATACCGGCGGCATCGGTGCTGACCGTTTCGACGCTGATCGGACCATCCACGATTTGCACGATTTCCCTGACGACCTCGTCCAGCTTGCGACCCGTCTTGGCGATCAGCGAGGGATTGGTGGTCACGCCATCGACGAGCCCGGAAGCGGCGGCTTCGCGCAGTTCTTTAGTGTCGGCGGTATCGAGAAAGAATTTCATAGTTGTTTCCGGAGTGTTGTGTAAGCCTGGCACAGTGCGCGAACACCATTATTTTTGAGTGGGCAGCAGTCCCTTTAGTTCGCGCCAGCCCCCGTCAATCGACCACACGTTGGTGTACCCCATTTTCTGAAGATTGTCAGCGGCAAGGGCCGAGCGGAACCCGCCGCCGCAGTAGAGATACAGCGGTTCGTTTTTGTCGGGATGGCGTGATTCGATATCACGTTCGATGATGCCTTTTCCAATCCATTCCGCACCCTCGATATGGCCGGAGGCGAATTCACTCTCTTCGCGAACGTCGATAAGTTTCGCGCGCCACGCATTTTTCAGGATGGCCGGCATTTCGTGTGCAGGCACTTCCTTGATGCGCGTCTTCGCGCCGTTCACCAGGGCGAGAAAACCTGGGGAATGTGCTGCCATTTGTGATATCTCCGTCAGCCCTAGTCCACAAGATGCCGCTCAAGCAGCTCGGCCAGCCCGGGCAGAACCGCATTGAGTTCGCTTTCAATGGTGCCGCGAACCTTTGGGTAAACCGCTTTCAATGTGGAATTTTTCGTTTTCGCGAAACGTGCATCGGTAACACCGAGCATTGCATCGACCGAACGTCTGCGCTGTGATTTGAGATAATCGCCGAAGCCGCCATCGACGTTGCCATTCTGGAAATCCCGATAGAGCGGCTCGAACGCGTGCACAAACTCAGGAATCAAGCCCGCGACGGCATTGTGAACGGCATTTGCTTCGCCCCCTCGCAGCATGGCGAATGCAGAACGCAGCGCAATGCCTTTGAGGCCGCGTAGCTGTTTTACATGCGCTTCGATCAAGTCGGCGCAATCGACAATGACTACGTCGCGCCGTCCATCCGACAGTAGACTATCGGCCAGTTTATCCATCTGATCCTCTGGAAATCCTCATGACCACCCGCAAGCCCGGTGACCGACGCCCACCGGGCCGGCACAAGCCTAGCATGCCCGGGCTGAAAACCAGCCCACTGCAGCGCAATTTCGCGTTGACCAAACTCGGGCTCGGCGCCGGCACGCAGATCATGGCGCACTCGATCCGCAACATCTTCCGCGGCCGCATGGAACGCGACGAGGCGAATCGCGATTTCGTCGCGCAGCAGGCGGAGATCCTGGCGTCGGAGCTGGGCAAGCTCAAGGGCAGTGTCATGAAAGTCGGGCAGATGTTGTCTTTGTACGGACAATATGTGTTACCGGAAGAAGCGGTCGATGTGCTTTCGCAGTTGCAGGACGATTCGTCACCAGTAGCATGGGAAGTGATGGCGCCAGCATTGGAGCGCTCACTCGGGCACCGGCGCTTGGCAGAGCTGGACGTCGATCCGCATCCGATCGGCGCCGCGTCGTTGGGGCAGGCGCATCGCGCGCGCCGCAAGTCGGACGGACTGGAAGTCGTCGTCAAGATCCAGTACCCGGGCGTTGCCGACGCTATTGACAGTGATATCCGCACGCTTTCGCGTCTACTACTGATGACGCGACTAACCCCGAAGGGGCTGGACCTGAGGCCAATGCTTGCGGAGGTCCGCGAGATGCTGCTGCACGAGGTCGATTATGTCAGCGAGCGCCAACACACGGAGGAATTCGCAAAGCGGCTGGCCGGTGATGCACGCTTCGTAGTACCGCGCGTGATTCCGGAATACTCGACCGACCGCGTGCTGACGACGACCTATGAGTCCGGATTGCACGTAAAGGACGAGGATGTGCAAAACCTTCCGCTGGCGCGGCGCAATCGTTTCGGTGCCGCATTCATCGATATTTTCCTGACTGAGTTTTTTCAGTGGGGTTTGGTACAAACCGATCCGCACTTCGGCAACTACCGGCTGCGGATCGGCGCGACGGCAAAAGAGGATCGCATCGTCCTGCTGGATTTCGGCGCAACGCGGGAATTCTCGCGCGAATTCATCGCCGGATATCGCGAAATCGTGCTCGGCGCCCTGTTTGGCGACAACAAGCAGGTTGCCCGCGGTGCCGATGCGATTGGACTGATGCCCGACACAGCACCGGCGTCGGTAATCGAGTCGTTCGCCGCAACGTGCGCGCTGATCGTCGAGCCTTTCGCCAGACCCGGGGATCTTGCACCGGAGGTTGTCAACAAGAACGGCGAGTACCGCTGGCAGGAAAGCGATCTGCCGATGCGTGCGGCCAACGCCTTCGCGCGATCAGCATTGACGGTGCACTTTCGCATCCCACCGCGCGAGATCGTATTTCTACACCGCAGGCTGACCGGGACTTACGTCATGCTGGCCACGCTGCGCGCTGAATTGAACGCCCGCCAGTGCCTCCTGCATCACCTTGGCGCGCCGGAGGATGGATAAAATACGTTACCGTATGGATTAAGCCTTGAGTTTTATGTAGCATTCACGAGCTTTCAATGGGCTTTCAAATTGCTGGCCGCAACGGCCGCGAATCATTCCTGCGCGGAGAGAGAACCGATATGAAGTTAAAACTCTTACTGGGTGTGTGTACCGTGGTTTTTGCTGTTTCCGCCCCGCCGGTCTTCGCAAAGGTATCTGCAGCTGAAGCCGCTCATTTGGGACAGGATCTCACACCGATCGGTGCCGAAAAGGGAGCTAACAAGGATGGTTCCATCCCCGCGTGGACTGGCGGCGAATCAAAGCGTGGAGCACTCAAGGGCGAGTTCCCGAACGATCCGGCGGTTGATGGCGATAAGCCGCTGTTCACGATCACGCAGAGCAATGTTTCTCAGTACGCCGACAAGCTCACCGAGGGACACAAGCTGCTTCTGAAGAATTTCGCCGACTACAAGATGGTCGTGTATCCCACGCATCGAGTCGCATCGTTCCCGGACGAAATCTACAAGGGGACTATCGCCAATGCGACCACTTGCGAGATGAACGGTACCGACGATCTGAACAACTGCAAGCTTGGTTTCCCTTACCCGATTCCGAAAACGGGTTCCGAAGTGATCTGGAACCACAAGCTGAAGTGGCGCGGCGAAGCGGTGCGCCGCTACAACAACCAGATGATCGTGCAGCCAAACGGTGACTATCAGCTCACCAAGATCGTCGAAGACGTCAAATTCATCTATGCCAGTATCAAGCATCCCGGTGAATTCACGAACGGGCACGGCGAATATCTGCTGTATTTGGCCCACACCATCGCACCGCCGCGCCTGGCCGGCACGTTCATTCTTGTGCACGACCGTTCCGGCACCGGTAACGAGGGCCGCGTGTCGTGGATTTACAGTCCCGGCATCCGTCGCGTGCGTCGCGCTCCGTCGGTCCAGTACGACAATCCGGCCGAGGGCACCGACGGCAACCAGTTTTACGATCAGGTCGACATGTTCAATGGCGCTCTCGATCTCTACTCATGGAAGATCGTTGGCAAAAAAGAATTTTACCTGCCGTACAGCTCCGATAAGATCGCCGGCAATACGATCAAGTTCAAGGACGTTGTTCGTCCGCATCACCTGAATCAGGACTATCCGCGCTATGAGCTGCATCGTTACTGGGTAGTCGAGGCGTCCCTCAAGCCCGGTGCCAGCCACACGTTCAAGAAGCGCGTCTTCTACGTGGACGAGGATTCTTGGAACATCGAAGCAATCGATTGCTACGACAATCATGATCAGCTCTACAAATTCCAGGAAGGTCACTTGCTGTACGGTGCGAACATCCAGGCCATGACCACGGTGCCCGAAATTATTTATGACTTCCAATCCGGGCGCTATTTTGTCACCGCAGCGTTCAACGAAGATGCGCCGTACGATCTGAGTCTGGATTTTTCCGATGACTATTTCACGCCAGCTTCCGTGCAGAAGATGACTTCGAAGTAGGTCAGCTGATATTGCGGCCGATGTTGTAGCAGGTTATGTAAACTGGGCCGCTGGCATTCGCGCCAGCGGCCTTTTGTTTTCCAAAGCCGCGAATCGAAATGTCGAGCTCCAGCCGATGAATAATCCCAAACCGCTACCACCCGCCTCCGGAGCGGAACAACCACCGACATTGCTGCAGGCCGTTTTGAGTGTGTTATCCGCTTTTTTTGGCGTGCAGAACGCAAAGAATCGCGAGCGTGACTTCCGCCACGGTCGCGCGGGTATCTTCATCGGTGTCGGACTCGCACTGACGATTCTGTTCGTGCTGACCGTCTGGATAGTCGTGAAGCTGGTGCTTGCGCACGCAGGAATGTGATCTAGGAACCGCTCAACAACCTCGAACATCGTTCAGGGTTTTGCAAAGCTCTTTACGTTGCCGCAGTCCGACGATAACCACTGTCCGGAAAATTCATTGTTCATTTCCACCTGGCCGCCCATGTGCTGCGAAGTGCCGGTGAAATGCATGGCGCCGTTGTAGTTCTTGTCACTCACAAATGTGGCTTTAAGGGTACCCGTGCCTTGCATTTCGGGGCTACTGCAAATCAAATCACCCGTGAATGTGTTTCCGCTGAATTTGGGATTCTTGAGCTGACATTCCTTCTCGTTGCCATAGTTGGGCGTACCTTCCTTTTCGGCCTCCGCTGCGGTCAGACACTGCTTCACCGTCATGGGCTTGTTGAACGGTAGTTGGATGCCCATCTGCTTCATCTGTTCGAGCTGCGCGGGCGGAATCTGCGGCCCACCCTTTACGAAATTGATCTGCACCGTGCTTTGCCACAGGCCGGGCATGCGATGGGCGGCGGACGCGGCCAGTGGCAGGGCCAGAATGGCGAGAGTGGCGCAGGGGATAATTCGGTTACGCATAAGATTCTCCGACGATGGAATTGGGTGGGGGAAGGAATAGCGTCCTCTTAGCATACGGTTATTTTTCGAAGGACCCGCCGTGACCCGAGATGCGCCGTCAATGTTCGTTGCGACGTGTGTCCTTGAGACGATAAATCCAGTCCAGTGCTTCGCGGGGTGTCAACTGGTCTGGCTCCAGACCGTCGAGCATCGCCAACGCCTTCGATGGTGGCGGCGCGAACAGCGAAAGCTGCGGCGGCGCATTCGTTACGGAGGTGGTTGGGGGTGGTGTGCGCACCGGCGCGCTTTCAAGCGCCGCGAGCAGCATGCGGGCGCGCGTGATAACGACCGGGGGAACACCGGCAAGTGCTGCGACCTGCAGGCCGTAGCTGCGATTTGCCGGTCCCGCCTGCACACGATGCAGAAAGACCAGTTGATCTCCGTCCGCCGATGGGTATTCGGCCGCGTCGAGATGGACGTTGGCGATGCCCGTGATTTCGTCGGCCAGCGCGGTCAACTCGAAGTAGTGGGTCGCAAACAACGTGAACGAACGCGTTTTCGCTGCGAGATGCTCGGCGCTGGCGCGCGCCAGTGCGAGACCGTCGTAAGTCGAAGTGCCGCGTCCGACTTCGTCCATCAATACCAGGCTGCGATCGGTGGCGTTGTGAAGAATGTTGGCGGTTTCGCTCATCTCGACCATGAAGGTCGATTGCGCGCGCGCCAAGTCGTCGGCGGCGCCGATGCGTGTGAAGATGCGGTCAATCGGTCCAAGCCGTGCGCTGTCCGCCGGCACGTAGCTGCCGGCATACGCGAGCAGTGCGATCAGAGCCGCCTGCCGCATATAGGTGGATTTACCGCCCATGTTCGGGCCGGTGATGACGAGCAGGCGTCGATCACTGTCGAGCAGCAGGTCGTTGGGAACGAACGGCGTATCGAGCGTCTGTTCGACAACCGGATGGCGACCGCCGCGGATGTCGAGGCCCGCCGCTTCGACCAATTCCGGCCGGTTCCAGCGCAAGGCTTCGGCACGTTCGGCGAGACAGGCCAGCGTATCCAGCTCGGCAAGTGCAGCAGCCGTGGCCTGCAGCGGCTTGAGCCGCTCCATGAGCCGGTCGAGGAGTTCGTCATAAAGCTGCTTCTCGCGGGCCAGCGCACGTTCGCGCGCAGTGAGCACTTTTTCCTCGAAGCGTTTCAGTTCTTCGGTGATGTAGCGTTCCGCGTTGGTCAGCGTCTGCCGCCGCGTGTAGTCCACCGGCACGCGCGCGCTGTGTGCTTTGCCGACCTCGATGAAATAACCGTGTACGCGGTTGTAGCCAACCTTGAGTGTCTCGATGCCGCTGCGCTGGCGCTCGCGGACTTCGAGTTCAACGAGAAAGCCATCCGCGTTTCCTGATAGTCCGCGCAACTCGTCGAGCGTCGCATCGAAACCGCTGCGGAAGACGCCACCGTCGCGCGTCGTCAGTGGCGGCTCATCGACAAGCGCGCCGCCGAGCTGAGTGGCCAGATCGGCGTGCTCGCCGAGACGAATGGCTAGTTCACGGATCAGCGGTGCTTCGACCGGCGCGATCGCGAAGGTGACGGCCGGCAGCGATACGAGACTCGCAGTGAGCCCTACCAGATCGCGCGGACGCGCCGAACGCAGTGCGACGCGCGCGAGGATGCGCTCGACATCGGCAACCGCGCGCAACGTATCGCGCAGCGGTCGATGCGTGCCGCTGTCCAGCAGCAGTGAGATGGCGTCGTGACGGCCACGCACGCGGGCAGCATCGCGCAGCGGCTGTGCCAGCCAGCGCCGCAGCTGCCGACTGCCCATCGGCGTCACACAATGATCGAGCACCCCCACCAGCGTGTGTTCGTGAGCGTCGGACAGTGAGCGCTCGATTTCCAGATTGCGCCGCGTCGCCGGATCGAGAATCAAGGCATCGTCGATCGTTTCGACACGCAGACCGCCGACATGCGCCATGCGCGCTTTCTGCGTTTCCTGTACGTATTGCAGCAGTGCACCGGCAGCGCCGAGCGCCGCGGACAGCTCGTCGGCGCCGAAGCCGCGCAGATCGCGCGTGCCGAATTGTTCGATCAGCAGGCGCCGCGCAGAGGCAATATCGAAATGCCATGGCGGGCGCCGCCGATGGCTGAAACCGCCATTGCCCAGACCGGAGTCCTCGGGCAGCAGCAGCTCACTCGGCCGCAAGCGATGCAGCTCGGCCTGCCAATCGCCCGCGCTCGCGGTTTCGAGCACACTGAACCGGCCGGATGACAGTTCCATCCACGCCAATCCATAGCGGCTGTTCGTGAAACAGGCGGCGGCCAGCAGTGTCTGTGTGTGCGGATCAAGCAGCGCATCTTCGGTCGCGGTGCCTGGCGTGACGATGCGCACCACTTCGCGCCGCACCGGACCCTTTTCGACGCCGACTTCGCCGACCTGCTCGGCGATCGCCACCGATTCACCGGCACGGATCAGGCGCGCCAGGTAGTTGTCCAGCTGATGATGTGGCACGCCCGCCATCACCACCGGCGCACCGGCCGATTCGCCGCGCCGCGTCAGCGTGATATTCAACAGCCGCGCGGCCTTGCGCGCGTCATCGTAGAACAGCTCATAGAAATCACCCATGCGAAACAGCACGAGCGTGTCGGGGAATTGCGCCTTGATCGCCAGGTACTGCTGCATCAGCGGCGTGTGGTCGCCCTTCTGAGCGGAAGCAATCGGTGGTTCTGGTTCGGGTTTCAAGTGAGTCGACTGGCAAAAATATGTGGGGATCCGATCAGCGGCTGTCCGGCCGTGCTTTCGCAAGTACCACCGCAGCCGCCCATGTGGCGTGCCAGTATATTGCCGCCGCCCGATCGCGTGGGCCGGATTTCCCCGTACAGTTAATGGTCACTTGTCCGGGACGGACACGATTATCCGACTGCTATGCAAAACAGCAAAGGGCAAAAAAAAGGCCGGCTGCCCCGAAGGCAGCCAGCCCAGAGCAAACTCTGTAATCGCAGCTTAATACTTGTACAGCACCTTCACCGATCCATCGACAGCACCCTCGCTGATATAGCCTATGGCGCCCGGTGTGCTGTTCACCTTGGTTTTGACATCGGCGTCGCCGCCGGCCTCGACCGGTGCGTTGGCTTTACCGGTGAAGATCAGTTTGGACCAATACGCAGTCAGGTCCGCGCCCGATCTCTGCAGAACTTTTGTTTCAAACTCCTCGCGAGCCGGACCTTCTTTTTGGAACAACAAAACGACGTTTTGACCACTCAGTTGCGGCGTGCGGCCGAGAAAGAGCTTTTTTGCCGTCTCGGCGTCGAGAGAGGCGATGTCCGATCCTTTCGCCACGATCACAGTTCCGGCCGCGTTGGCTGTTGCGTTGACCACCACTGGCGCCAGGAAAGCGAGCAGGAACTTGCTGTAGGTTTTCATGATTAGCTCCTCCCCTGATCAGAATGAGAAAGTAACGGCGCCCAGAAGGCGGCTGGCATTGGGTGGGTTAACCGCCCCACCCGCCGCGGCTGTCGGGTAGTCGGTTGTTTTCCAGTGCGACTCATAAAACGTGTAATCCAGCTTGAGCGCCACGGTGGGTGTCAGGTCATAGCGCAGGCCGAACTCATAGAAATAGTCCTTCAGCCGTACACCCGGATTCTCGGCAAGGCCGTCGACAACGGAATCCGCCGGAGCAGGGACATTTAGAACGTTGCCGTTGGGTAACACAAACGGAATGGTTACGTTCGGGTTGCCGTTAATCGCACTCTTAATTTTATTGGCGCGAATATATTGGTTGCGGTGGCCCAAAGTCGCGAGTGGTAATAGCTTTCCGAAGTGATAGCCCAGGCTCACATATTCAGAGGCGATACTGGGCCCGAAGCCGCTGGCGCCCGCGATGGGTTGCAAGCCCTGGAATTCAGCGAGGAACAAGAAGTTGTTGCGAGCGATCTGAGCGGAAGCGACGACATACATATACGGATCGTCACTGGTGCTGATTGCCTTTGCCGCGTCGGGCTGATTTTGGGAAATAAGAGAACTGACAACGCTATCCAATGTAGTGAGCGGGTTGTACTTGTTGCCGTCACCGACCAGTGACAGCTTCTCAACGAATGCGGCCGCGCGGAGCGTCAACCAGTCATTGTAGGAACTATCGAGTGTCAGGCCCGTTATGTTGTGGTCATGTACAGTTACGCTCGTGGTGACAGTACCATTCGGCGTTGCAACAGGATTGAGAGCAGTGTTGTCAAAAGAGCCGTACATAGCCTGCATGTAGAAGTACCAGTTGCCCCAGCTCTTCTCCGCGCTCAAATCCAGACCGTCATATTGCGACTCTTGCGCGAAGTAGACGGCTTCAGGCGGCAGCACCCAGGGATAGGCTTCGCCGACGAACTGATAGTCGGAATACTGGTAGAAAGGCAGCTGCAGGCGGCCTGCCTTCAGTGCGTAAGTGTCATTGAGCTGATACTTCAAATAGGCCCATTGGAATTTCGGCTGGAAGTCATCGTCGCCGCGCGCCAGAATCTGCGCGGTCGCGCTGATGGAGCTGTCCAGCGGCGCCGTCGCCTGCAGAGCGAAATTGGAGTTGGGCGTGAACGTCGGATCGGCGTGATAACTGTAGCCCTGACTTTCTGCCGGAAACGTGCGGTTATTGCTGAACACCGTTCCGGCGACGATCTGGCCGTAGCCGTGAAATGCGACGTCGGCATGCGCCTGCGATGCGATCGCCAGAGAGGCGAGACCCAGCAGTGGAACTTTGGAAAGTTTCCTCATCTCTCATGCTCCCAAATAATGAACTTACATGTATGACGGGACCATTTCGTAAATCGCCGACGCGGCTATCCGACTTAATGCTTTATCGACATCCAACATGCTCTAACATTTAAGCGATCACTCGAACCGTACGCTGCTGCGTTCACGCAACGCCAAAACTTCCAAGGGACAGTTAAGCGGCTGCGGGCGCCAAATTCTCGTGATGGCAGCAATCCCGCCGCTCCGAATTCACCGGACATCCGGTTACGCAGCAGTGCTCCTGTTGAATTAAGGCGTTGTGTTGGGCGTTGGGCCGGAAGCGGCATGACGTGCTACGGCCGGTTCGGCGGTGCGAACTGTTGGTCAGCGTTCTTGATTCCAATTACGCTCATGTGAACTTCTCCTTGAAATTCGACAGGCTGAACGTCAATGCGCCGCGCATTCTCCTGCGAAGCTTGAGCCGCAAGCGACCGGAACCGGTGCATTCAATAGATAAAATGCACCAATATGAAGCCCGCGCGGAGTATTTCCTATGCGATCAAAAAACGCAACGTAGTCTATGAACACGGTCACGGATCAATTGCGTCGTGTTTTCTGCGCAAGCTTCGTCGATCTCCGCCGCATACTGCTGCCCGAGCACCGTCAAATCTGCTTCGGTGGCGGCACTGGGTTTGAACACTACGGCTTTTCACGACGTCATCGGCAAGGGCCGGCCAGCACGCGCCTCTATTCGGACTTGGGAATGTAAGCGCAGGGTCAATGTGACAGCCTAAGGACTACAACGCCGGCGAACGCCACTTTGGAATGTACCCACTAAGGAACGGCAACTGCGCAACGTCACTGACTCCTCACCTTCGTTCAGTACGACACCGTGCATAACCCACTCTAAAGAAGTGACGATCTGACATCTAATGTTCCATCGTATAGAAGCGTCCTTAACTTGCGTTTGCGCGAGTGGAACGCGCTTTTCCCGCTGCTGGATGACCAGCAAAGGCAATAAAAAAGGCCGGCTACCTGGAGGGCAGCCGGCCCACAACGGGCACTACAATCGCAGCTCAATATTTGTATAGCATCTTCACTGATCCATCGACAGCGCCTTCATTGATTTAGCCGACGGCGCCTGGTGTGTTGCTCACCTTGGCTTTGATATCGGCATCGCCGCCAGTCTCGACGGCTGCGTTGGCTTCATTAGTGAAGATCAGCTTGGACCAAAACAATGCGGCCCCACTCAGATCACGTATAGATCCACGTAATCGTCGATCAGCGTCTGTTGTTCCTCAGAATGCATCGCCCGGCACGCGTACCCAGCCTTCCATCAGCACACGGGCGCTGCGGCTCATGATGGCTTTTTTCACGGTCCACTCGCCGTCGATCCGCTTGGCTTCCGCCCCAACCCTCAGGGTGCCGGAGGGATGTCCGAAGCGCACCGCGTTGCGCTCGCCACCGCCAGCGGCAAAATTCACTAAGGTGCCCGGGATCGCGGCGGCAGTGCCGATGGCGACGGCAGCGGTGCCCATCATGGCGTGATGCAGCTTGCCCATGGACAAGGCGCGCACGAGGAGATCGGCATCGCTTGCGGCAACCTTCTTGCCGCTGGAGGAGGTGTAAGCGGCCGGCTTGGCGACAAACGCAACCTTTGGCGTATGCTGACGCTTGACGGCTTCGTCAATGTGCTTGATAAGACCCATGCGTACTGCGCCATAGGCGCGGATCGTTTCGAACTTGGCCAGCGCCTTGGCGTCGCTGTTGATGGCGTCCTGCAATTCGGTGCCGGTGTAGCCGATGGCGTCCGCGTTGACGAAGATGGTCGGGATGCCAGCATTGATCATGGTGGCTTTGAGCGTGCCGATTCCGGGCACCTCCAGATCGTCGACCAGATTGCCGGTGGGAAACATCGAACCTCCCGCGCCTTCTTCGTCGGCGGCCGGGTCCATGAACTCGATCTGCACTTCCGCTGCCGGAAAAGTCACCCCGTCGAGCTCGAAGTCCCCGGTTTCCTGTACCGCGCCGCCAGTCATCGGTACATGCGCGATGATGGTTTTGCCGATGTTGGCCTGCCAGATGCGCACGGTGACGATTCCGTCTTTCGGGACGCGGCTGGCCTCGATTAATCCATTACTGATGGCGAAGGGACCCACAGCGGCGGAAAGGTTGCCGCAGTTGCCGGTCCAGTCGACGAAGGCCTTATCGATGGACACCTGGCCGAACAGATAATCGACGTCGTGATCAGACTTGCTGCTCTTCGAGAGAATGACCGTCTTGCTGGTGCTAGAGGTCGCCCCACCCATGCCATCGATCTGCTTGCCGTACGGATCAGGACTGCCAATGACGCGCAGCAACAGCGCGTCTCGTGCTGCGCCCGGCACCTGCGCGGCTTTGGGCAAATCCTGCAATCGAAAAAACACGCCTTTGCTGGTACCGCCACGCATATAGGTGGCGGGGATTTTGATTTGTGGGACGTGGGTCATGGCCGTTATTTCCTCAGGCCGCCTTCGACGATTCGAGAAAATCTTGCGCAAACCGCTGCAGCACGCCGCCGGCTTCGTAGATCGACACTTCTTCGGCGGTGTCGAGTCGGCAAGTCACCGGCACTTTCACGCTTTCGCCATTCTTGCGCTTGATCACGAGAGTGAGGTCAGTGCGTGGCTTGCGCTCGCCGATCACGTCGTAGATCTCAGTGCCGTCGATTTTCAGCGTCAGGCGGTTAACGCCCGGCTTGAACTCCAGCGGTAGTACGCCCATGCCGATGAGGTTGGTGCGGTGGATGCGCTCGAAGCCTTCGGCGACAATCACTTCGACACCCGCGAGACGCACGCCTTTCGCCGCCCAGTCGCGCGAGGAGCCCTGGCCGTAGTCGGCGCCGGCGATGATGATCAGCGGCTGCTTGCGGTTCATGTAGGTTTCGATCGCTTCCCACATGCGTACGACCTGGCCATCCGGCTCGATGCGTGCGAGCGAACCCTTCTTGACCTTGCCATCAACTACCGCCATCTCGTTCATCAGCGTCGGGTTGGCGAAGGTGGCGCGCAGGGCCGTCAGGTGGTCGCCGCGATGCGTTGCGTAGGAGTTGAAGTCTTCTTCCGGCAGGCCCATCTTCGCCAGGTACTCGCCTGCGGCGCTGTCCGGCAGGATCGCATTCGACGGCGACAGATGGTCGGTAGTGATGTTGTCGGGCAGGACGGCCAGCGGCCGCAAACCCTTGAGCGTGCGTTCGCCGGCCAGCGCGCCTTCCCAGTACGGCGGACGGCGGATGTAGGTGCTCTGCGGGCGCCAGCTGTAGAGCGGGCTGATCTTCGGGCCAGTGTCGGCCTTGAAGGTGAACATCGGCTCGTAGACCTTGCGGAACTGCTCGGGCTTGACGCTGCTGGCGACGATCGCGTCGATCTCCTCATCGCTCGGCCAGATGTCCTTGAGCGTGACCGGCTTGCCGCTCTTGTCGATGCCCAGCACGTCTTTCTCGATATCGAAACGGACGGTGCCGGCGATGGCATAAGCCACGACCAGCGGCGGCGAAGCCAGGAACGCCTGCTTCGCGTAGGGATGGATGCGGCCATCGAAGTTGCGATTGCCCGACAGCACAGCCGTGGTATACAGATCGCGATCGATGACTTCCTTCTGGATCGCCGGATCCAGCGCACCGCTCATGCCGTTACAGGTGGTGCAGGCAAAGGCGACGATGCCGAAGCCAAGCTTCTCCAGTTCCGACAGCAGCTTCGCTTCTTCCAGATACAACTGGACCGTCTTGGAGCCCGGTGCCAGCGAGGACTTCACCCAGGGCTTGCGCGTCAGGCCGCGGGCATTGGCATTGCGGGCCAGCAGGCCAGCGGCGATCACGTTGCGCGGATTGCTGGTGTTGGTGCAGCTGGTGATGGCGGCGATGATCACTGCACCGTCCGGCATCTGGCCGGGGATCTCTTCCCATTTACCCGCGATGCCGCGAGCAGCCAGGTCAGAAGTTGGCAGGCGCTTGTGCGGGTTGGAAGGGCCCGCCATATTGCGAACCACGGTCGACAGATCGAACTTGAGAACGCGCTCGTATTCGGCCGTCTTCAGCGAATCCGCCCACAGGCCGGCTTCCTTCGCATAGATCTCGACGAGCTTGACTTGCTCGTCCTCGCGGCCGGTGAGGCGCAGATAGTCGAGCGTGTTGTTGTCGATGAAGAACATCGCCGCCGTGGCACCGTACTCCGGCGCCATGTTGGAAATGGTCGCGCGATCGCCCAGCGTAAGGGCGGATGCGCCTTCGCCGTAAAACTCGAGGTAGGCACCGACCACTTTTTCCTTGCGCAGGAATTCGGTCAGGGCGAGCACGACGTCGGTCGCGGTGATGCCCGGCTTGGGCTTACCGCTTAGGTCCACGCCGATAATGTCCGGCAGGCGCATCCACGAGGCGCGGCCGAGCATGACGTTTTCAGCCTCGAGGCCGCCGACGCCGATTGCGATCACGCCCAGCGCGTCGACGTGCGGGGTGTGGCTGTCGGTGCCAACCAGCGTGTCGGGATAGGCCACGCCCTCTTTCGCATGAATGACCGGCGACATCCGCTCCAGATTGATCTGATGCATGATGCCGTTGCCCGGCGGAATCACCTCGACGTTCTTGAACGCCTTCTTGGTCCAGTCGATAAAGTGAAAGCGGTCTTCGTTGCGGCGATCTTCGACGGCGCGGTTTTTGGCGAAAGCGCCCTTGTCGAAGCCGCCGTGCTCCACGGCCAGCGAGTGATCGACGATCAACTGAACCGGTACGACGGGATTCACCTTCGCCGGGTCGCCGCCCATGTCAGCGATCGCATCGCGCAGGCCAGCGAGATCGACCAGCGCGGTCTGGCCGAGAATGTCATGACACACCACACGCGCCGGGAACCATGGAAAGTCGAGATCGCGCTTGCGCTCGATGAGCTGCTTGAGCGACGCCGTCAGAGTTGCCGGATCGCATCGGCGCACAAGGTTTTCGCCGTGCACGCGCGAGGTGTACGGCAGCTTGGCATAGGCGCCGGGCGAGATTGCATCGACCGCGGCGCGCGTGTCGAAGTAATCCAATTTCGTGCCGGGCAGCGGCTTACGGTTTGCGGTGTTCATAGTACAGCTCAGATAAAGATGATGATCAGAGACGATGAGATTTCACGCTGACTCGCAACGCCGGGATCCCGCGCTTACGCGCGGGGCCCTCCACGTTGCTCGCAGCTTCACTTACGATCCTTAATGGGGACGAATTTCAGGTTTTCCGGGCCGACGTAGTTGGCGCTAGGCCGGATGATCTTGCCGTCGATGCGCTGTTCGATGATATGCGCGCTCCAGCCCGAGGTGCGCGAGATGACGAACAACGGCGTGAACATCGCCGTCGGCACGCCCATCGTGTGATAGCTGACAGCGCTGAACCAGTCGAGATTCGGGAACATTTTCTTGATGTCCCACATCACGGTTTCCAGACGCTCGGCGATATCGAACATCTTGGTGTTGTGCTGTTCCTTCGACAGGCTGCGGGCGACTTCCTTGATGACTTTGTTGCGTGGATCGCTGATCGTATAGACCGGATGACCGAAGCCGATGATGACTTCCTTTTTCTCGACGCGAGCCTTGATGTCGGCTTCCGCCTCATCTGGAGAGTCGTAACGCTTCTGGATCTCGAAAGCGACTTCGTTGGCGCCGCCGTGCTTCGGCCCGCGCAGCGCGCCGATGCCACCACAGATCGCGGAATAAATATCGGAGCCGGTGCCGGCGACGACGCGGCAGGTAAAGGTGCTGGCGTTGAATTCGTGCTCGGCGTACAGGACCAGGCTCGTATGCATCGCCTTGACCCAGGACTGGCTTGGCGGCTTGCCATGCAGCAGATGCAGAAAGTGGCCGCCGATCGAATCATCGTCGGTTTCCACATCGATGCACTTGCCGTTCGTGGAATAGTGGTACCAGTACAGCAGCATTGAACCGAGCGACGCGAGCAGGCGGTCCGCGATATCGCGCGCGCCGGGATGATTGTGATCATCCTTTTCCGGCAAATTGCAGCCGAGCACGGAAACGCCGGTGCGCATCACATCCATCGGATGGGCCGAGGCCGGCAGCGATTCGAGCGCGGATTTCACGTTCGCCGGCAGGCCCCGCAGCGCTTTCAGCTTGGTCTTGTACGCCGTCAGCTCCGCCTTGGTCGGCAGCTTGCCGTGGATCAGCAAGTGCGCGATCTCCTCGAACTCGCAGGTATCGGCGACATCGAGAATGTCGTAACCGCGGTAGTGCAGATCGTTGCCGCTGCGGCCCACGGTACACAGTGCGGTGTTACCCGCGGTAACGCCCGACAGTGCAACCGATTTCTTGGGTTTAAAGCCCGCTGCGGGCGCTTCTTTCGCTTCGCTCATTTCACGTCCTCGGAGGTATTGAATTTGCTTCTATAACAATGCGTTTCGTGCTTTTCGAAATTATTCTCGCCTGAGCGGAAATGCGGCCCAGGCCGCGTCATACGACACCCGGCTTACACGCTGCACAGGTAGATTCTCTCATCGTTCGAAAGTCTGAGTTTGAATCGGAACTCTGCAGGAACGGCATTCCCCGGTCCGCGTTCGCGCTCCATGCGCCAACGGCGAAACTGCGGACCGGCCATCCCCGTCAGGCCGTTATAGAGTTTAACTGACGCCCGAAGCGCCGGAAACCAGTGTGATATGCCCATAGTCATACTGCGAATCGGTCATTTCTCCATCCGGAGGTTCCTCCGGGTCATAATCGGCACGGCCGGGTACCGTGCCCTCGAACGAATAGCGAATATATAAAGGAGAATTTCATGAGAAGTGATTCGAGCAGCGATCCAACGGCTGGCGAAGTCAAAGTACCCCTGACGCTGGCGTTACAGCAGGCTCCGATGCTGCGCCTGCTAGGCCGCATTGCGCTCTCGACGGTGCTGCCCGCCCGCGGACCCGCCCGCAATCCCGACGCCTTCGCGCCGGCATACGTGGAAATTCCTGCTCCGTCGTCGAAACTGGTGTCCTGCTACACCGCCTGGTGCGGTGCCGGCGACCGCTACCGCAACGCCCTGCCGCCGCACATGTTTTCGCAGTGGGCGCTGCCGGTCGCGGCCGAGATCATTGGCCAGTCCCGCTACCGGATCGCCGGTATCATTAATCAGGGCGTGACGATGCGTGTTAACGGCGAACTACCGCGCGGCATACCGTTGCTGGTGTCAGCAAAGCTCGCGTCTCTGGAGGAAAAAGACGGCCGCGCCCGCCTTTCGGTCGAACTCAGCAACGGCACCGTCCAACAGCCGGATGCCGTGATCGGGACCCTGCATACGACTTTTATACTTTCCAAGCAGAAAAAAGAGGGCACGAAAAAGGAAGGCGCCCAGCCGCGATGGTCCACGGTGGGCACCTGGCGCGCGGCGCCGGATGATGGCCTCAACTTCGCATTGCTGACCGGCGATTTCAATCCGATTCACTGGATCGGCATTGCCGGCAAGCTGTCGCCATTCGGACGCAAAGTCCTGCATGGCTTTGGCATGTTCGTACGCAGTTACGAAGTGCTGGCAGACAAGGGCCCCGTGAAAGAAATTGACGTGCGTTTCCTCAAACCTGTGCCACTGCCATCGGGGACGTTGCACGTACAGCAGTCTGCGAAAGATGCGGAAGGTTGGCGACCGGTGCGGCTGGCGGGCGAAGAGGATGTCGTTCACATGGCAGGACGTTATCGCTGATGACTTTGGGCCGCAACACGGCGATCAAAGTCACCTTAAACGGGCCCAGCCCTAGCCCGCCGCACGCCGCGCCAACCAGCCGCGCAGCGGTTCCAGCCGCCCGACCGTTTCCAGGCCGAATCCCAGCAGCTCGCGAACACCGGGGACGCGCGAGCGGAACGCCCGGTTCAGTGCGTCGGTCACCGCGAGCATCTCCAGATTGCCAGCCTTGCGCGCACGCGCGTAACGCGCGAGCACACGTTCGCCGGTCCACACGCGTCCGGCGTCGCGCGCCTCCGCGAGAACCTCGGCGAGCGCCCGCGCATCAGCCAGGCCGAGATTGACGCCCTGCCCGGCCAGCGGATGAATCGCGTGCGCGGCATCACCGATCAGTACCAGACCGGGACGGAAATAGTCCTTCGCGTGTTGCAAGCGCAAGGGGAAAGCAATGCGTCGCGTCGTTTCCACGACGTCGCCAAGCACATATTCAGACGCGGCCGCGAGTCGTGCGCAAAAACCACTGTTGTCGAGCGCGAGCAGTTCGCTGGCGAGCGGCTCTTCCGCCGACCAGACGATCGAGCTGCGGCCGTCCGCGAGCGGCAGATAAGCGACGGTGCCGCCGTCGAGGAAGCGCTGCCAGGCGGTATCGCGATGCGGTTTCGCCGTGCGTACATGGCAGACGATCGCGCGCTGGCCATAGTTCCAGCCGACGGTGTCGATGCCGGCGAACGAACGCAGCTGTGAATCCGCGCCGTCGGCCGCGACCACAAGGCCGGCGCGCAGGCTGCGGCCATCCGCGAACCGCAGCGTCGAACCTGCCGCGCTGAATTCGGCAGATTCCGTGTGTGCTTTGCGGTACACGGACATGGCGCCGAAGCGCGCCCACAGACGATCGACGATCAGATTGTGTTCGACGATCCAACCCAGCTGAGGCGCGCGCACGTCGGCCGCGTCGAAGGTCAGGCCACGCTCAAGGCCGTTCTCCCAGACGCGCATGGCGACATACGCGCTCGCTCGCGCCAGAACGATCGGCTGCCACGCGCCCAGCGCGTCGAGAAACTCGGTTGACCGCGGTGCGATGGCATAAACGCGCAGATCGCATTCACTAGGATCGAAACGCGGCGGTGCGGCTTCGCGCTCGACCAGCGCCACATCGAAACCGGCGGCGCGCAGCGCCAGCGCGGACGCGGCACCGACCGGCCCACCACCGACCACCAGAATGTCATGCGCAGTCCTCATGACGCGCGCGGTAGTCCCAGATGCCCAAGATGCTGGTGCATGACCGCGTCCCGCAAGCCTGGCGCAAGATCGACTGCGACCAGGCCCCAGTGGCGCATCTGCGCCAGACCCGGCAGCCGATTGGAAAATACGCGCACCATCAGATCGGTCACTCCCGCGACACGATCGCGATCGCGCGCGCGTCGCGCAGCATAGGCGGCAAGCAGATCAGGAGCGCCCGGATCGCCGCCACCGGCGATCATTTCCGCCAGCGCGGATACATCGCGCAGGCCGAGATTGAAACCCTGCGCTGCAACCGGATGCAGGCTTTGCGCGGCATTGCCGATGAACACCACGCGCGGCGCGGTGGGCTCGCTCGTCACCACACGCGCCAGCGGATAGGCCCAGCGCCGGCCAAGTTCCAGGAAACGTCCAAGCCGTCCGCCGAAGGTTTCGTGAGCATTCGCGAGGTAGTCAGCATCGCTCAAGGCGAGCATGGCTTCGACACGGTCACTGGGCAATGTCCACACCAGCGAGCAGGCGTCGTCCGCCTTTGGAATCAACGCGAGTGGGCCATCCGGCGCGAAACGTTCATACGCAACGCCTCGGTGTGCACGGCTCGTTTTCACGGCGCTGACGATGGCGTGCTGGCCGTAGTCGCGAGTCTCGGCCCCAACCCCGAGCAGGTCGCGCACCGCGGAGCGCGCGCCATCGGCGGCGACCACCAGCCGCGCGGATATTGGCGACGGCGACGGAACGCCGGCATCGCCTCTCGCCGCGCCGAGACCCAGCCGAACCGAAGCATCGCCCAATTCGATCGATTCGGCGCGCGCAGGACAAATCATTTCGACACCACTGCGTTCCAGCCGCTGCCACAACACCGCGCCGATCGCGCGCAGCGGCACGTTGTAGCCAAGCGCATCGACACCGGCTTCGCGCGCATCGAACCGCGCGACACCGAAGCGTCCGCGCTCGGACACATGCGTCGCCGTGATCGGCGCCGCATCGACCGCCATTGCGTCCCACACGCCAAGCACGCCGAAGATCCGCCGGCTGGCGTCGTTGAGTGCGATACAGCGCTCGTCCCAGCACGGTTCGCTGCGCGGCGGTGGCATCGTCTCGATCAGCGCGACTCGCAGCGATGTGTCGGCGAGCGCAACTGCAAGGCTGGCACCGACCAGACCGCCGCCGACGATGGCGACATCGATTTCGCTCATGGGAATGCCGCGTGCCACCGCTTATGCGTGATGCAGATCAGGATTTCAGCCGGTCCCGCGTTCACGCATGACCTCTTCCACCTCGGCGATTTCCTTGGGAGCGCCGCTGGTCAGGACCTCAGGACCGGCATCGGTGATGAGCACATCGTCCTCAATGCGCACGCCGATACCCAAGAAGCGCGGATCAACGCCTTCCGTACCTGGCGCGATATAGAGCCCCGGCTCCACCGTCATCACCATGCCGGGCGCAAACGGGCGATGCCGGCCATCGAGCTTGTAGCGTCCGACATCATGCACATCCAGACCGAGCCAGTGCCCAGTGCCATGCATGAAAAACGGGCGATGCTTTTCAGTCTTGATCAGCTCTGCCGCGTCGCCCTTGAGCAGGCCAAGCGCGATCATGCCGTCGGTCAGCACGCGCGTGGCGACTTCATGCGGGCGCATGCTGGAAACCCCCGGCTTGAGCTCGGCGATCGCCGCTTTCTGCGCGGCAAGCACGATTTCGTAGACTTCCTTGCGCGCGCCTTCGTAGCGCCCGCTGACCGGGAACGTGCGCGTAATGTCCGCCGTATAGCCGCGATATTCGCCACCGGCGTCGATCAGCAGCAAATCGCCATCATTCAACAGCGACTCGTTTTCCTTGTAGTGCAGAATGCAGGCGTTATCGCCGCCGCCAACGATGGACCCATAACCCGGCTCCATGCCGTTGCGCTCGAATTCATGATGAATTTCCGCCGCGACTTGCCATTCCCAAGTGCCCGGTTTGGTCGCTTTCATGGCGCGGACATGAGCGGCGGCGGATACGGTGCAAGCCTTGCGCAGCAGCCGCAGCTCGGCTTCGCTTTTGACCAAGCGCTGTTCGTGCAGCGTGGCGTCCAGTGCGACGAACTCGGTCGGCGCGATCGGGCCGCGACGGGATACTTCGCGAATCTCGCGGACGATGGCGGTGATCTTGCCGTCCCAGTCGACGTGCTCGCCGAGCGTGTAGAAGATTTTGTTGCGGCCACCAAGCAGCTTGGACAGTTGTGCGGCGAAGTCACTGACGATAAAACTCTGGTGGGCGCCATAGTCGCGCACCGCACCTTCGGGCCCGGCGCGCCGGCCGTCCCAGATTTCGCGTTCGCGGTTGCGCTCGCGCACGAACAGAACGAATGCGCCCTCCTTGCGTCCTGGCGCGATCACCGCGATCGAATCCGGTTCATTGAAGCCGGTCAGATACCAGAAGTCTGAATCCTGCCGGAACTTGTAGTGCACGTCGCGATTACGAACCTGCTCGCGCGAAGACGGCACGATCGCGACATTGTCAGGGCCGATGGCCTGTATCAGCCGTTCGCGGCGGCCGCGATACTCGTCGAGCTCTTCAGAAGTTGGAATCGGCATGTCCGAATCTTTAACCTAGGTTCAATGCAGAGTTGGCCGATCGTCGACGCTGGAACTTCCGCGCGGACGCAGTTCGATATAAACCAGTTGCGCGCCGACACGAACGTATTCGACCAATTCGGCATAAGCGGTCTCTTCGACTTCGAGATCGTCCGTACCTGCGAAGTTCGCACGTGTGAATTGGGAAAAATCCTTGATGACTTCACGGACCTCCTCGGAGCAGCTGTCGAGATCAAGTTTGACGCTCCCCGCTAATCCGTAAAGAAAGCCTTCGCACCATGCGCCAAGGGCCCGTGCGCGCTGATCGAGCGCGGCATCGTCCTCTGGAAGCAACGGGGAGAAACCCATCTCGGAGTCGGATAGCGCGACGATCGCTTCGTCCACTATACGCGTCAGTTCCACGCGTCCGCGCGTATCCGGCGGTGCATCGTCCTCATCGAGCAGATCCACAGGATCGATATCCTCGGGAGGCAGCCGGCAGAGGGCGCCGCACAGAGCGCCGTGAAAGGTGGAAGCATCGTCGTCGTAGCCGAGACGGGTCAGCGTCACAACCAGATCCGCGTAATGCAAGGTCATGGGCCAATTATACTTAATAGGTTGTGCGCGCCTGTCATCGGCGGCGGCGAAGGGAACGATAATAAACTTACGACGGTTTTTGCCTTCGCGGCTTCTTCTTCGGATTCAAGCTGATTCTTGTCAGCTCCCGAACGGTGCCGACCAGCACGATGGCGCAATTCTCCACTACACGTGACTGCGCGATGCGATAGTCGTCAAGCATCCACTGCAGGGCGGTCTGCGACACCGCACCGATCAGCGCAAGGCCGATGATCTCCTCGTCGGCTTCATTAATCTTCAGCCTCGGCTCCATCGAGGTGATGATCTCGATCAGCCAAGCCGCGAATTCGCCGGCTCTGCGGCGATGCAGCTGGTCGAGCTGCCGCGATGCGCCAAGAACCTCGATCAGGATGATACGGGCCACGCGCCGGTCGCGGACCGTATCGAAAAACAACGACAGGCTCAGGCGCGCGGGCGTGTCCATATCGCTTCGGGCATCTTTCAGTCGCATCAAAAGGCGCTTCCACAGATCCGCCAGCAAGTGCTCATAGACCGCGCACAGCAGGTCGTCGTTGCTGGCAAAGGATTCGTAGAAGTAGCGATCGGTCAATCCGGCGGCCGCGCACAGTGAGCGCACCGTCGCGCCGTGATAGCCAGCGGTACCGAAAACCTGGATTCCGGCATCAATGAACCGCTGCCGCCGTTCGGCAACACGCTGCTCGCGATCAACCCCGCCGTAAACGCGTTTCACTTCCTAGAGCCTATTAACCATGATCTTGATCTGGTCGCCGCGCCAGCCCTGGAGAGGGCGCAGTGCAGGGAACGAGCGACGCAGTGTACTGAAGTACATCAGGAGCGCGTGATTCGGTAATCCGCCCTGTCCAGGGCCGGCCCTTCGGGTTATCGCCAAAAATGTCGCCATGCCCCGTTGCTCCTCGCTCATGTGCCTCGCGGCACACCACGCTCGTTGTGCCTTGCCTGGCTGCTTTTTTGGCGACAACGCAAGCGATCAGATCATGGTTTATAGGCCCTAGATGCGGAAAATCCATTTTTTTCATATCAATATTTGACGACAGCCGTCGTCAGTATTAAAGTGACGATCGCTGTCGTCAGATTTGGTACGGCGGCGAATATGGAAGCCTGCGAAGTAATTATAAGAAGAATGCCCGAAAAACGGTGGAATTCGGGCGACGGTCGATCCTGCTGACCGGCAAGGGCGTGCAGCACTCCAGTCGTCGCGGCGGCAGTTTACAAAAGCGACTCACAGCCATGATGCGCCTCCCACGCGGTATGGGGGTGTCCATGGTAACGGACTCTCCCCCGACTTTTGGTTCATACCCCCATCCTCCAGCCCACCGCCATCGATAGCGGTATCCCGGGAGATCTCCATGACGTAGAGCCGCGCCCCTAAAGCGCCAGGGATACGGCGCGCCCAAGCGAGGAGAAAGAATTATGGTTCCACGTTCCCGCGGCAAAGCGCCTTTCCTGTACTTGCTGATCGGTTTCGCGACCATGCTCGTGGCGCAACCGGTACTGCCGGCCACATCCACTTCCCATGCCTGCGCCAGACCCCGGCCGGCGACTTCCTACGTCGAATCTGTTGTATCCAATGTTCCAGCGGATCTTGATCCGCATCTGGTCAATCCGCCCGCACCCGTTACCACGATTTACTTTAACGTTATGGTGCCCAAACGCTGTCCCGGCGAAACATTCCCGCTGGTTTTCAACTATGCCGCATGGGCGACGCGCCGGGTCCGGAACATTGCGCCCACAGCGCGGCTGCCTGTCGATGGTCCAGATGCAACCGCTGCCGAAGAGTTTCTCAAGCAGTTGCCGAATTACGGTTATGTCGTCATCAGTGCAGATCCGCGCGGGATCGGCGAGTCGATTCCCAGTAATGGCGGCGGCGTACAGCGCCTGATGGATCCCAACGCGGAGATCCAGGACGCTCGCGCAATCCTCGACTGGGCGTACGATCACTCCGCGGCGTTTGGCATTCAAACCGAGCCGACGTCCGGAATCCCGAAAGATCTCAAGGTCGGGACGTTCGGGTTGAGCTACGGCGGCGGCTTTCAGATGTCACTGGCGGCGCTCGATCGACGCATCGACGCCATCATTCCGATGATGACCTGGAACGATCTTTTCTATTCCATCAATCCGGGTGACGCGATAAAGCTCGGCTGGGTCAGCGCGCTGTGCCTCTCCGGGACGGCCATGGGCCAGCAGTACACGCCGGATCTGGCCGGCCTGTGCCGGCTTGTCGGCGTTTCCGATCCGAAGGCGAATTTCCTGCGCACGCGCCGGGATCTGATCAACTATGTAGGTGACAACCCCGCGCAACAAACGACACCCGAACAGCGCCGCTTGCAGCATCGTCTGGAATGGGAATTTCGCATCAACACTTTCCCCACGCTAGCCGAAAACATCGACCTGCTGGAGAAATCCGGCATGGGCTGGTTCGCGTCGCAGCAGGCTGCTGGCGCGCCGTGGGGATTCGGCGAACAACAGGCGATTCTGCGTCCCGTACCTGCATTGTTCATACAGGGCAACAGCGATCTGTTATTCAATCTGACCGAAGGTTACTCAAACTGGCGCTACTTCAATGGCACGGGCGCAGACGTGCGCATCATGTCCACCAACGGCGCGCACAATGCAATGGCCGCTCCGCATACTGGCTACTGCGGCGCAGTTGACGCCGTAACCTCGTCGCTGGCGTGGTTCAACCGCTATCTGAAGGGAGAAACGTCCGCCGACTTCGATGCCATTGCAAAGGTCTGTATCTCGGTGTCCGATACGATCGGCGCTCCCTATGTCGCGAATGTTGGCGTGCAGCTCAATGATTTCCCGGTCGGCTCGCTGTCAGGCCCGGGCTCAGTACCCGCCACGCTCGCCAGCGCACAGGCTTCGGTAAGCGTCAGAGCAGTTGATCCCGTCTTCGTACCCGTGACAACGATCGCAGGTGATGGTCGCGTCCTCGCTGGCGTTCCCACGATGGCGAGCATCACCGTCACACGCGGAAATAGGGCGGAACGCAATCACGACGTCGTCGCTTTCGTCGCTACGGGCATCAGACGCAACGGGCAGGTGTTCGCGGTCGATCAGCAGATCACCGGTTTCGCCGAAGGCACGCAAACAACCGACGATTCAAACATTCAGCAGGACAACCGGATATTGCTTCCGGCCGTTGGCGAACAGTTGCAGAACGGCGATGAAGTGGGACTTCTGTTCTACCCGCAGACCTACGCGTTCGAGGCGCCGGTCAGCGCGCAAATCCTGACTGGCACGCCACAGTTGCTCGAACAGCTGCTCGGTCTGAGTCCCGGTTCCGGTCTACTCACGGCAGCTGGGAATGTTACTGGACTCTTGTACGTCAATCCCTACAACGCTGAGGTGACCGATATCCAGCTGCCGATCTTCATCCCGGGCGAGTATCCGGGCAGCAGCCTCTCGCAATAGATTCGCAGCGGGTTCGCAACCCGGACGGAGTGTTTTTTCTCCTATACTTTGCGAATGGAACCTGCTGATTTCGTATCGGCGCTGCGCGGCGCAGCGCCCTATGTGCACGCGCACAACGACCGCACCTTCGTCATCGCGCTCAGCGGAGAAACCTGTGCGCGCGACGATTTCGATCGCCTGATCTATGACATCGCGCTGCTGTCGAGCCTCGGCGTCAAGTTAGTACTAGTGCATGGTGTGCGCCCGCAGATCGACGCGCAATTGGCAATACGCGGCATCGCGCCGCGCTTCGCAGGCGATCTGCGCATCACCGATGCGCCGGCGATGGAATGCGTCAAAGCGGCCATCGGCACGCTTCGCATCGAAATCGAAGCGAAGCTTTCGACCGGTCTCGCCAGCACGCCAATGGGTGGCGCGCGACTCAAGGTCGCCGGTGGCAACTGGGTCACCGCGCGGCCGGTTGGCGTGCGCGAAGGCGTCGATCATTTGCTGACCGGCGAAGTAAGGCGCATCGATATCGCCGCGATCCGCGAAGCACTGGCACATGGCCGTATCGCGCTGTTGTCGCCAATCGGTTATTCGCCGACGGGTGAAATCTTCAACTTGCGCACGGCCGATATTGCACAAGCAGTCGCCAGCGGACTCGGTGCCGACAAGCTGATCGTCGTCCTCGAATCGAATCCGGATGGTTGGCAGTTCGCCGACGGCACCGGCGATGCCGGCCAGCTTTCGCTCGGCGAAGCCGAACGCCTGCTGGCAACATCGCCGGACGCGCAACGTCTCTCGATCGAAGATCGCCATTACGTGAAAGCCGCCCTCGCCGCTGGCCGCGCCGGCGTCAAACGCGTGCATTTGATCGGAGCCGAACCGCACGGCGCGCTATTGCGCGAGCTGTACACCCGCGACGGCTGTGGGCTGATGTTTTACGCAAACGAGGACTACGAATCGACACGCGACGCGACGGTCGAAGATGTCGGTGGCGTTCTCGCTCTGATCAAACCACTCGAAGATAGTGGCGTACTGGCACCGCGCTCGCGCGAACAGCTCGAACTCGAAATCGACCGTTTCTCGGTGATGGTGCGCGACGGCACCGTCATTGCCTGCTGCGCACTGCTGGAGTTTCCGGAAGACGGTGCCGCGGAATTCGCCTGCGTCGCCGTGCATCCCGATTATCGGCGCGAAAGCCGCGCCGCCCTGCTGCTGCAACGCGCCGAAGCCATCGCACGCAAGCGCGGCATCAAGCGTCTGTTCGCGCTGACCACGCATACGCCGCATTGGTTCGTCGAGCACGGTTTCGTGCCGGGCACGCTCGACGATCTGCCCGCGCGGCGGCAGGCGCTATATAACCTGCAACGGAACTCGCTGGTGCTAGTGAAGGTACTCTAAGTGACGCGCGGACCGCGACGAATCCCGACCCCCATTTCAGATCACGATATCGAAGTCGAGGCTTGGCACAAACCCCATGGCAGATGACGCCCCTCCATCACGCGCTGACTATCCCTACTTCCAGACCATCAGTACGCGCTGGAAGGACAACGATGTGTATGGCCACGTCAATAACGTCGAGTACTACAGCTTCTTCGACACAGTGATCAATACGTTCCTGATTCGCGAAGGCGGGCTTGATATCCATGACGGCACGACGATCGGCGTCTGTGCGGAGTCGCACTGCCGGTTTCTCGATTCACTGGCGTTTCCGGACGCCGTGGATGCGGGCCTTCGCGTCGACCGTCTCGGAAATTCCAGCGTGAGGTACGAAATCGCATTGTTCCGCGCCGATAGCGACACACCCGCGGCACAGGGCTGGTTCGTTCACGTATTCGTCGCACGCGATCAACGCCGGCCCGAGCCGATCCCGAGTCCACTGCGCCGCGCCCTCGAAAAAATTCTGTCACCTTAAGGATGGTCGATCATGAGAGTAAGAGCCGCCGTACTGCGGGAAATGGGGCTGAACGCGCCTTACGCGAAATCGAGACCGCTGCATATTGAAACGCTGGAACTGGACGGCCCCGGTCATGGCGAGCTGCTCGTCCGTGTGCTCGCCGCGGGACTTTGCCACTCCGATCTTTCGGTCATCGACGGCTCGCGTCCGCGCGTGATGCCGATGGTGCTCGGCCATGAAGCGGCCGGCGAAGTGGTCGCGATTGGCGACAATACCGAGGGCTTCGCTGTCGGTGATCGCGTCGTATTCTCGTTCGTACCTACTTGCGGCCATTGCGCGCCGTGCGCGAGTGGCCGCGCCGCCCTGTGCGAGCCGGGCGCGAAAGCCAACGTTGCCGGCACATTGCTGTCGGGCGCGCGACGCTGGCACGGTGGCCCAGCGGACGATCTGAATCATCATCTTGGGGTTTCCGCGTTTGCTGAAATGACCGTCGTGTCCGCACGCTCAGCCGTGCGCGTCGACCGCGATCTGCCATCCGAAATTGCTGCACTTTTCGGCTGCGCAGTACTAACTGGCGTCGGCGCCGTCGTCAATACCGCACATGTCGAACCCGGTGCCAGCGTCGCCGTTTTCGGCCTCGGTGGTGTAGGCCTCGCCGCGCTACTCGGTGCGCTTGCATCCGGTGCCAACCCGGTTGTCGCCATCGACGTCGTGCCGTCGAAACTGGAGTTGGCCAAGCAACTCGGCGCCACGCACACCATCCTTGCCAATGATGGCGATCCGGTGCCCGCAATCCGCGAGGCAACCGGCGGTGGCGCGCATTTCGCATTCGAGACCGTGGGCAACGAAAAGGTGTTGATGCAGGCCTATGCGGCGACTCGACGCGGCGGCACGACGGTTACCGCCGGACTGCCGCATCCACAGAAAATGTTTTCGGTGCCAGCGGTAAGCCTCGTTGCCGAGGAGCGCACAGTAAAAGGCTCCTACATGGGTTCCGCGGTGCCCATGCGCGACATCCCCCGCTATATCTCTCTCTTTCGCGCCGGACGCCTGCCGGTGGACCGCCTGCTGACTCATCGTCTGCGTCTGGAGGAGATCAACGCTGCGTTCGATCGGCTAGCATGCGGAGAAGCAGTGCGGCAAGTCGTCCTGTTCGACTGATAGAACTCATGTTTTTTTATCTATCCGCGCGCAATCGGCGGCTTTGTTCCAAGAGCACACGAGAGCCCGCCGCATGAGCCTCAACGAAGACTGGATGAAGCGCTCGCTGGCGCACGTCTGGCACCCATGCACCCAGATGAAGGATCATGAGTGGCTGCCACTGGTGCCGATCCGTGCCGCCGAAGGAGTGTGGCTGGAGGATTTTGAAGGCAAGCGTTATCTCGACGCCGTCAGTTCGTGGTGGACCAACATCTTCGGCCATCGCCATCCGCATATCGTCGCGCGCCTAAAGCAACAGATCGAAACTCTGGATCACGTTATTTTCGCCGGCTTTACACACGAACCGGCCGTCGTACTCGCCGAAAAACTCTGTGCGCGCGCGCCGTCTGGACTCACACGCTGTTTCTTTGCCGACAACGGCAGCGCGGCCGTTGAAGTCGCGTTAAAGATGAGCGCGCACTATTGGCGGAACGTCGGCCAACCGAACAAGACGCGATTCATCGCGCTATCGAACGGTTATCACGGCGAAACGCTTGGCGCACTCGCGGTCAGCGACACTGGTCTTTATCGCGAACCGTATACGCCGCTGCTGATGAAGCCGATTGTCGTACCCTCGCCCGACTGCTACGAACGCACGGCCGGCGAGTCCTGGGAAGATCACACGCGCCGTCAATTCCGGCACATGGAAGAAGCACTCCAGCGTCATGCCGGAGAAGTGGCGGCGGTAATACTCGAACCACTGGTGCAGTGCGCCGGCGGCATGCGCATGTATCACCCGATTTATCTGAAATTACTGCGCGAAGCCTGCACGCAATTCGGCGTGCATTTGATCGCCGACGAAATTGCCGTCGGTTTCGGTCGCACGGGCAAGCTGTTCGCGAGTGAATGGGCGGGGATCACGCCGGATTTGATGTGCCTTTCGAAAGGCCTGACCGGCGGCACGCTACCACTTGCCGCCGTGCTCACGAAGGATGAAATCTATCAGGCATTCTATGGAGACTACGCCAGCTACAAGGCGTTTCTCCATTCACACAGCTACACCGGCAATCCACTTGCCTGTGCCACCGCACTGGCAACGCTGGAAATATTTGAACAACAGGATTGGCTCGCGCATAACCAACGCAATGCCATGCTGATGTGGAAACTCACCGGAGCCCTGCGCACGCATCCACGCGTCGCCGAAGTACGTCAACAAGGAATGATTCTCGCTATCGAAATGGTGAAAAACGCACGCACGCGCGAACCGTTTCCCGCGAGCGACCGGCGCGGGCTGCAGGTTTATCAATTCGGACTGGAGCAGGGCGTCCTTCTACGCCCGCTCGGCAACGTGGTTTATCTAATGCCGCCATACGTCATCACCAATGAGGAAATCGTGCTGATGTGCGCTACGGTAATCGAGGGAGTCGGACGAGCTACACAGAATTGAGTGTGACGGCAGGCTATTTCGCCACAGCCAATCATGCTTTATCCAGCTGCCCTTTCGGCAGAATCCAAGAAATTACGCGTGTGCACAGCACGCTCCAGCCTCACCTCCTGCCAGCACCGACGGCCTCTGCAGCTGACGTCTTTCCCTTCGCACCGACAGCTTCCAGCAAGGAACTGAGATCCTCGGCATGCTCTTCTTCCACGGCCAGAATTTCTTCTATCATCCGTCGCGTCGTTGGATCGTCGTTGCCGAGAAATTGGATAATTTCACGATAAGTATCGATCGCGATACGTTCAGCGATTAAATCTTCGGTGATCATCTCAATGATGTCAGCGCCTTCCACATACTCGGAGTGGCTGCGCGACAACAAACCGTCGGGGGAAAGGTTCGGAGTACCGTCGAGCTGAGTAATCCGCTCCGCAATACGATCAGCGTGCGCCTGTTCTTCCGTTGCGTGTTCTAGGAACTCTGCCGCAACGCTCTTCGCGTGAATTCCGGAAGCCATGTAATAATGATATTTGTAGCGTAAAACGCAGACGATTTCGGTTGCGAGCGCTTCATTGAGAATCCGGAGCACCGTCGCACGATCCGCCTTGTATCCAGACGTGACCGCTCCCGCATTGATATGCTGGCGTGCGCGCTTTCGGATAGTTTCAATGTCAGTCAGGAACGGCTTTTCAGACATATGATTCTCCTATAAAAGGTGAGCGTACCGACAAATACGATCATCGCTTCCCGTGAAATTCCACCGAACCGGTCTCCGAAAGAGAACCGCCCCTATTCATGCGACCGGCCCGGCGGATGTGGATTTATTCCGTTACTGCGCTGATGCGACGTGAAGATCGTTGTGAACGTCCTTGACACCCTTTACATGCTTGGTCAAGTCAACCGCTTGATCGATCTGGGCAGACGACGGAACTGTGCCGGAAAGAGTCACAACTCCATTAGTCGTTTCGACGCCGATATCGAGGGATTTCAGATTCTTTTCCGTGAGCAATGCGGTCTTTATTTTCGTGGTAAGTGCCGCATCGGACGCATAGCCACTGCCCTCATTTACGGCAGCTGACGTATCAGCCCACGCGCCGGGCGCAGCGACGGAACAACCCAATCCTAAAACAACAAGTAGTGCTTTGGCATTCATATAAACCTCCAGCAGAGTAGAATTCCGTGGCCACGGTCACAAATATCCACGTAGATACCGCGACCAAGTCATTGCCTTAAGCGATGACATACACCGGAATGGATTACGAAGAGAAGGTATAGCTGATCAATAATGACGATCCGTGCCATGCCGCTTCCTTTCGACTGATGTGGCGTTCCTGCCACAGTGACATTCTATCGGTCCTAGCATGAACGCAGACTTAATTCTGTAGTTATATCTACTGAACCGATACATGATTATTCACAATGCCTTAGGTTACAAACCTCTATCTTCGCATTGGAATAAAACATATGTGGTTGGCGAGTTACCAGTGCGTTATCCAGTGTGCGATCTTGATAAAGATATACCCTCATCGGGATGACTCTAATATATGCAAATAATAAAAGAGTCCATCAAATTATTGGCATGTAAACAAACACGTTCCGCGGAAGTGATCGTTTGCTACCGGGCCACTACACCATGCTTTGAATTGGATATTGAACGATATGCTGTGGCTATAACAGACTCTGTGCACTGCTGGCCACTCAAAGAATAGAACAAGCCGGCGAATACAATGGCTAAGATGCCGCCGCTTATCAGCGCTTCGGGCATGCCGGTATACATCGAATACTGTTCGAACAGACGACCGCCTGTAACGAACAGAGCAATGGCGACGGCCCCGTAGACCAGGACGTCGTGGCAGCGAATTCCCACTGCCTGCAGACGTTTCAGCAACCTCGCAAATGCGACGCAGGCGAATCCCGAAATAAGCGGGAACCGCAATGCGTAGACCGCTTGATCCAGAGGAGGACCCAACTCAGGCAATGAAATGATGAGCCAACGCGAAGCGGCATCAATGACAATCAACAATGTACTCAGAAATGAAAGGCCCAGTGCCTGAATGATCGGCGTAGCTGGAAGTATTGCTGGTCGGGCATGGTGCTCCGGCTGCGGCCGGCGATCTTGTGTGCCGGAAAGGAGCAGCCAGACCCCGTTGAGTATGCGGTGGGTCTGAAGATAAATTGACGACACGCCAATCACGAGAAGAAGTAGCGATAAAAGTGTCGGCAATCCGCTTCGGCAATTTGTACTTACGTCGAAGAGAAGGCTTCTGATCGACGTGGCGCGTTCACTGCCAATGAATTCACTGAGATTAACAAATGCATCGTTCCGCAACGCCATCTCAATCAATATCAACGCCGACATGGCGAGCATGACGAAGATGGCGGGAGCCAATGAAAATGCAGCACAAATCACCACAGACAGAAATTGTAGGCGGTGCTCGCTTTCGACCCATTTCATCGCTGCGTTTCGCAGTGTGCGAAGCGGGCGGAAAGCTGCAAGAGAACGGATGCCAGCACTGGGAGCCGGCGCATAGCAGTATGAAAATGCAGCGGAAAGATCCGGAAAATGTTCATTCATGAACGTCGAGCTCCTTACGTGCCGCTATGAACCTACTCTATAGCTAATGAAGCATTAAACGTGCCTGATAGCCACGCAGATCAATGGGCTCTGCATTGCCCGGAAAATCGGCGGTTGCGGTCGTACCGGAAAGACCCACATATAAAAGTTACCGATACGGGAAGGACTTTAGTCGGACAAACGTTCCGGCTCCACGGATGCGGCGCGTAGACACCATAACTGGCTTGCCCCGAAATAACGGTGCGGTCAGTTCGCCATGCACTCTCGGTCACGGGGTACCAACGGCACAGGATGCTGCGCGAATCTCTCCATCACACCACCATCGAAGAACCGGTCACCGTATGCCGTCCCTGCGCACGCCAGTTAGCGATGGCGTCCATGATCAGGCGCGGATCAATCGGTTTGACGAAGTGGTGATGGAAACCCAGTGCGGCCGAGCGCTCCAGATCCTCGTGTCCGCCATATCCGGTTAAAGCAATCAGCATTGCATCGCGCATCGTGGGTTTACTTCGCAGGCGCCTGGCCACTTCGTAGCCGTTCATGTTCGGCAAACCGATATCGAGCAGAACAACTTCGGGGACCAAGGAATCGGCGCGTTCGAGTGCCTGTGTCCCTTCTGTCGCAGTATGCGCCTCATATCCTTCAAGGCTGAGAAACAGCGCCAACGATTCGGCGGCATCTACGTTGTCGTCCACCACCAGCACCCGCAAACCGGGACCGCCGGCCGATACAACTACATTCTCTTGGATATTTTCCGCCTGCGGCGCCGGCGCGCGCGGCAGGAACACCCGGAATTCGCAACCTCGATTGACACCATCGCTTGCCGCCTCGCATCGGCCGCCGTGAAGCTCGACGATTTCATGAACGAGCGTCAGGCCGACACCCAGGCCGCCCTGACTGCGATCCAGCGTCTGGTCACCCTGTGTGAACAATTCGAAAACATGCGGCAGCAGATCGGAGTCGATACCAATGCCGTTGTCACGAACCAGTACCGTGGCGAGATCGTCGTTGGCCGAAACGACGATCTCGATATGTCCACCTTCTGGTGTGTACTTAGCCGCGTTGTTGAGTAGATTGGAAATCACCTGCGAGAGGCGAGCGAAATCTCCACGCAACCATAGCGACTCTTCGGGTAAGCCGATATCGAAGCGGTGTCGGCGCGCTTTGATCAATGGTCGTGCGGTCTCCGCTGCATATGCCACGACCGCCGCCAGATCGATGTTTTCCTCCGACAGTGTGACTTTGCCCTGCGCGATGCGGGCAACGTCGAGTAGCTGCTCCACCAGCTTCGTCAGATGGCTCACCTGACGCTCAATCACGTCGCGTGCCCAGGTCAGCCGGGGATCGTGCAGGCCCACGTTGCGCATCACCTCTACCGCGTTGCAGATCGGCGCCAGAGGATTGCGCAATTCGTGCGAAAGCATCGCGAGGAACTCATCCTTGCGCCGGTTGGCCGCCTCGAGCTCCTCTTCGATGCGCTGGCGCTCGACGATCTCCTGCTCAAGATCGTTATAGAGTCTCGCGTTCTCGAAAGCATTGGCGGCGCGACGAGCCACATCCTCAAGCAAGGCAATATCGCGCGCGTCGTAACCGCCAGCCGCATCGGTCGCCACCACGAGGGCGCCGCAGCAGCGATCTCCATCGTGAAGGGGCAACGAGAGTCCGCCCGACAGACCCACCGGCCACTCCGGACCACTGCTTTCGCATGCCTGCAGGATCTCGCGTGACAAGCCGGCCGTCGCGCCGGCGATGAGCGTCAGGTCCATCGCCTCGGCCAGCAGCGACGGCAAACGCTCGTATTCGCAGTCGGCGAATGTCTGTGGCGGTCGATCCGCCGATCCGCTGCGTATCAGCACGATCTTTTGCGAACCCTTGATGCCCGCGAGCAGCAGAACAGCTAGCCGTGCGGTATCGGGTACCAGCAAATCCACGAGTTTCTGCATGCTGATATCAAGATCGAGCGAGCCGCTGAGTGCATGGCTGGCACGCGCGAGAAAATTGAAGCGAAAGGAATTTTCCTCGGCGGCACGGCGTGCGGCTTCTGCCTGCACCAGCGCAATGCGTTCCTCGGCCTGTGCCTTGATCCGCTGCTGCATGTTGTGAAGATCGACGAAAACCTTCACCTTGCTTCTCAGCACGTCCGGAATCACCGGCGAAAATATGTAATCGACCGCACCAAGCGAATAGCCACGCGCAGTCTGCATCTCGTCCGCATACGCAGTGACAAAGATGATCGGTGTGTATGCGGATTTTTTGTATTGCCTGATTAGGCTTGCAGTTTCAAAGCCGTCCATGTCCGGCATGTTGACGTCGAGCAGGATAACGGCGAATTCCTGCTTCAGGATTTCGCGCAGCGCTTCTGATCCCGATCGCGCGACCACGAGGTTCTGATCGAGTTCAGCAAGCACGGTCCGTAAAACCAATATCTGTTCGGACAAATCGTCGACGATCAGAATACTGGCACGCTGGTTCGGCACCAGTTCCATGAGCGAGCCTGCGGACATTTGCGAAAACATCTTAGCGATGCAACCAACCGCGCAGCACAGCCAGAAGATGCGTGGTATCAACAGGCTTTGACAGATAGTCCCAGGCGCCGGCCTCGATACATTTTTCGCGATCGCCTTTCATCGCTTTGGCGGTGACCGCGACGATGGGCAGATCCTGTCCTCCCGGCAGCTTGCGGATTTCACGCATGGTAGTGATGCCATCCATCTCCGGCATCATGATATCCATCAGAACGATGTCGATACGCGGGTCCTCCTGGACGAGCCGGATTGCTTCACGTCCGTTGTCGGCGGAAACGATTTCCATTCCCTGTTCATCGAGCACCGTCGCGAGTGCGAAAATGTTGCGCATGTCGTCATCGACGATGAGCGCTTTCTTTCCTGCCAATATGTGATTCGAGCAATGCAAGTTCTCCAGCATATTGCGCTCGTCGGTCGTCAGCGAAGAAATGCGCCGATGTAGGAAGAACGATGTCTGATCAAGCAGCCGATCGATCGAGCGCGCCTCGCGCACGGTGATGGTATCGGAGCGGCGCCTCCATACGGAGTCGGGCGGCATTTCGTCCACGCAGTAAAGCACCACGGGTAGATGCCGGATACTCGCGCCGGAACGCTTCTCGATGGCCGTGCTGATATCGTCCAGTCCGAATCCCGCGATGCCCTCATCGATTACCACGCAATCCACGTCGCCGGCACCAAGCGCTTCACGCGCCCGGTCGGCGCTGTCAGTGACAACAATCCGGATATCGTCGTTCCCGATGTAGCCCAGATATTCTGAGCGCACGGCGCCTTCCGGCATCAGCACCAGCAGCTTCTTTATATGTGAAAACGCAAAATCCCCGAGCTCCTTAATGGCACGCTCGATCAGATCCCGGGATTGCAACGGTTTGGTCAGGAATCCGACGGCGCCGGAATTGAGTGCGCGCTCGCGCGAGTCATCCGTGGATGCGACACAGATCGGGATATGCCGTGTGGAGATATCCGTCTTCAAGCGATCGAGAACGCGCCATCCCTGCATATCGGGCAGGAAAATATCGAGCGTCATCACGGAAGGCTGGTATTCACGCACCATCGAGAGCGCTGCCGCGCCGCTGCTGCTCACAAGTCCCTTGAATCCTCTCGCTCGCGCCACATCAAGCAGAACTTTGGCGAAGCTCAGATCATTTTCCACGATCAGCACAATCTTGTCGCCGTCCGCAATCGTGTCACGGTCATCATCCGCCTCATTGAAGGAAGCAATCATCTCCACATCGTGGGCCAACGGCTCCGGCGCCGACGCGATCGACCGTTCATAGTCCACGGCGACCAGCGGTTCGGCATCCGCATATTTGTCGCGCCTGTTTTCGGCGGTCAGTTGCGGCACTGGCGCGCGTAACTGGCGGCCTTGGCGCGGTGGCGTATAGGTTTGCGGTAGATATAGCGTGAACTTGCTGCCCTTCCCCGGCATGCTGGCCAGACGGATTTCCCCACCCAGCAGCCGCGACAGCTCGCGGCTGATGGCCAGCCCCAGTCCTGTACCCCCGTATTTGCGTGATGTCGAGCCATCAGCTTGCTGGAAGGCCTCGAAAATGATCTGTTGCTTGTCCTGCGAAATACCGATGCCCGTATCGGATACTGAGAACGCGATGACCGCGGGGGCCTGATTCAGCTCAGTGCGGTCAGACGACCATCCACTCGTAACTGCTTCGACGGAAAACGTCACGCGCCCGATGTGGGTGAATTTGAAAGCGTTCGAAAGCAAGTTCTTGACGATCTGCTGCAGCCGCTTGACATCGGTAACCATCACCCTCGGCAGGCTCTCGTCGAAATCGATCAGGAACTCGACGCGCTTCGATTCGGCAAAATGGCGGAACCCGCGTTCGAAGTAGCGATGCAGGTCATCCAGCCGCAATTCGCTGGCATCGACCGCGACGGTGCCGGACTCGATCTTCGACAGATCGAGAATGTCGTTGATCAGTACCAGCAGATCGTTTCCGGATGAGTGGATGGTCTTCGAGAATTCCACCTGCTTGCCGGTGAGATTGCCGTCGACGTTCTTGCAAAGCTGATCCGACAGAATCAACAGACTGTTAAGCGGCGTGCGCAATTCATGCGACATGTTCGCCAGGAACTCGGACTTGTACTTCGACGTCAGTGCCAGCTGTTCCGCCTTTTCTTCGAGCGCCTGCCGGGCCTGTTCGACTTCCTGGTTCTTGCGTTCCACTTCCTCGTTCTGGTGTGCCAGCAGTCGCGCCTTTTCCTGCAATTCCTTGTTCGTCTGCTGGAGTTCCTGCTGGCGGTTCTGCAACTCTTCGGCAAGCGACTGCGACTGTTTCAGCAAGTCTTCAGTGCGGGTATTGGCGACGATGGTATTGACGACGATGCCGATGCTTTCCGTCAATTGCGCAAGAAAGGCTTGATGCACTGGATTGAAGCTTTCGAGCGATGCCAGTTCAAGAACGCCGCGCACCTGACCTTCAAAAACGACTGGAAGCACCAGCACATCGAGTGCGATGCTGTCGCTCAGACCGGTGGAGATCCGGAATGCGTTGGAAGGAACGCTATTCAGCAGAATCTTCTCTTTTTCCAGCGCACACTGCCCGATCAGACCCTGCCCAAGCTCGATCTCCTTGCCGTGCGTTCCCTTGCCGCCGGATGCGTAGCTCGCAATCAGCTTGAGCCGCGCTGTTTCCGCAGCAGTCAGCACATAGAATTCCGCCTGCTGCACGCCGACCACCGGCGCCAGTTCGGACAGAATCAGCTGACCGACTGTTTCCAGATTGCGCTGGCCCTGCAACATACGGCTGAATTTTGCGAGGTTGGTTTTCAGCCAGTCCTGCTCGGTATTCTTTTGCGTGGTGTCCTTGAGATTGCGGATCATCTCGTTAATGGTGTCCTTCAGGGCTGCCACTTCGCCCTGCGTCTCGACCGTGATCGAACGTGTAAGGTCACCCTGTGTCACCGCCGTCGCCACCTCCGCGATCGCACGTACCTGTGTGGTGAGATTCGCCGCCAGCTCGTTGACGTTCTCCGTGAGTCCCTTCCAGGTACCGGAAGCACCAGGCACCTTGGCTTGCCCACCGAGCTTGCCTTCGACTCCGACTTCGCGTGCCACCGTCGTCACCTGATCGGCAAAGGTCGCCAGGGTATCGGTCATGCTGTTGATGGTTTCGGCCAGCGCGGCGATTTCACCCTTGGCTTCGACAGTCAGTTTCTGCTTGAGGTCGCCGTTGGCGACCGCCGTCACCACCTTGGCGATGCCGCGTACCTGGCCGGTGAGATTACCGGCCATGAAGTTGACATTGTCGGTCAAATCTTTCCAGGTACCTGACACACCTCTGACTTCCGCCTGACCGCCGAGGCGGCCCTCAGTGCCGACCTCGCGCGCCACGCGCGTGACTTCCGCAGCGAATGACGACAGCTGATCCACCATCGTGTTGATCACGTCCTTGATCTGCAGAATCTCGCCGCGGACATCGACCGTGATCTTCTGCGTCAGGTCACCCATTGCAATGGCCGTCGCGACCTTCGACACGTCGCGCAACTGGACAGTGAGATTGGATCCCATTGAATTGACCGAGTCGGTCAAATCCTTCCAGGTGCCGGCGACACCTTGCACATCGGCCTGTCCGCCCAGCTTGCCTTCGGTGCCGACCTCGCGTGCCACGCGTGTGACTTCCGCCGCAAACGATCGCAGCTGGTCCACCATCGTATTGATGGTGTTTTTCAGTTCGAGGATTTCGCCCTTCACGTCGACCGTGATCTTCTTCGACAGGTCACCCGCCGCCACCGCGGTCGTGACCTCGGCGATATTGCGCACTTGGCTGGTCAGATTTCCGGCCATGAAGTTCACCGACTCGGTGAGATCCTTCCAAGTGCCGGCAACACCTTGCACGTCGGCCTGTCCGCCCAGTTTGCCTTCGGTGCCGACCTCGCGTGCCACGCGCGTGACTTCCGCCGCGAATGACGACAGCTGATCCACCATCGTGTTGATGGTGGCCTTCAACTCGAGAATTTCGCCTTTAACGTCGACCGTAATCTTCTTCGACAGATCGCCCGCCGCCACCGCCTTCGTTACGTCCGCAATATTGCGCACCTGGCTGGTGAGGTTGCCGGCCATGAAGTTCACCGACTCGGTGAGATCCTTCCAGGTACCGGCAACGCCCTGCACGTCGGCCTGTCCACCCAGCTTGCCTTCGGTGCCGACCTCACGCGCGACACGCGTGACTTCCGCCGCGAACGATCTCAGCTGGTCCACCATCGTGTTGATGGTGGCCTTCAACTCAAGAATTTCACCCTTGACGTCGACCGTGATCTTCTTCGACAAGTCGCCTGCCGCCACCGCCGTCGTGACCTCGGCGATGTTGCGCACCTGGCTGGTCAAGTTACCGGCCATGGAATTCACTGAGTCAGTCAAATCCTTCCAAGTGCCGGCAACACCCTGCACGTCGGCCTGTCCGCCCAGCTTGCCTTCGGTGCCGACCTCGCGTGCCACGCGCGTGACTTCCGCCGCAAACGATCGCAGCTGGTCCACCATCGTGTTGATGGTGTTTTTCAGTTCGAGGATTTCGCCCTTGACGTCGACCGTGATCTTCTTCGACAAGTCGCCTGCCGCCACCGCCGTCGTGACCTCGGCGATATTGCGCACCTGACTGGTCAGGTTGCCGGCCATGGAATTCACCGAGTCGGTGAGATCCTTCCAGGTACCGGACACGCCTTCGACTTCGGCCTGACCGCCGAGACGGCCTTCGGTGCCGACCTCGCGCGCCACGCGCGTGACTTCCGCCGCGAATGACGACAGCTGATCCACCATGGTGTTGATGGTGGCCTTCAGTTCAAGAATTTCGCCTTTGACGTCGACCGTGATCTTCTTCGACAGGTCACCTGCGGCCACCGCCTTCGTCACGTCCGCAATATTGCGCACCTGGCTGGTCAGATTGCCGGCCATGAAGTTCACCGACTCGGTGAGGTCCTTCCAGGTACCGGCAACACCCTGCACGTCGGCCTGTCCACCCAGCTTGCCTTCGGTGCCGACCTCACGCGCGACACGCGTGACTTCCGCCGCAAATGATCGCAGCTGGTCCACCATCGTATTGATGGTGGCTTTCAATTCGAGGATTTCGCCCTTGACGTCGACCGTGATCTTCTTCGACAAGTCGCCCGCCGCCACCGCGGTCGTGACCTCGGCGATGTTGCGCACCTGGCTGGTCAAATTTCCAGCCATGGAATTCACCGATTCGGTCAGATCCTTCCAGGTACCGGCGACACCCTGCACGTCGGCCTGCCCACCCAGCTTGCCCTCGGTGCCGACCTCGCGTGCCACGCGCGTGACTTCCGCGGCGAACGAGCGCAACTGATCCACCATCGTATTGACGGTGTTTTTCAGTTCGAGGATTTCGCCCTTGACGTCGACCGTGATTTTCTTCGACAGGTCACCCGCCGCCACCGCTTTGGTCACATCCGCGATATTGCGGACCTGGCTGGTCAGGTTACCGGCCATCGAGTTGACCGAGTCAGTCAAATCCTTCCAGGTGCCGGACACGCCTTCGACGCGGGCTTGTCCGCCGAGAATGCCCTCGGTTCCGACCTCGCGCGCCACGCGCGTCACTTCCGATGCAAACGATCGCAGCTGGTCCACCATCGTGTTAATCGTGTTCTTGAGCGTCAAAAACTCGCCTTTGACGTCGACTTCGATCTTTTTCGACAAATCGCCTTTGGCCACGGCGGTCGTCACGTCCGCGATGTTACGCACCTGGTCGGTCAAGTTGCCGGCCATTGAGTTAACCGAGTCGGTCAAATCCTTCCAGGTGCCGGCAACACCCTTCACCTTGGCTTGTCCGCCCAGTTTGCCTTCGGTTCCGACCTCACGGGCCACGCGGGTGACTTCGGCGGAGAAGTTACCCAGCTGATCCACCATCGTGTTGATAGTCTTCGCGGTGCGGCGGAATTCGCCCTCCAGCGGACGGCCTTCCACTTCCAGCGCCATACTCTTCGACAAGTCGCCTTGCGCAACCGCGCCGATCACGCGCGCCACCTCGCTGGTGGGGTGCACCAGGTCATCGATAAGCGAGTTGATGCACTCCACCGACCTGCCCCAGAAACCCCTGTTTTCCCACAGCGATGCACGCTGCTTAAGCTTGCCCTCTTTGCCAACCACCTTGCTCAAGCGAACCAGTTCGTCGGCCATGCTGGCGTTGCATTCGACGACTTCGTTGAACATTTCTGCAACCCGCCCGGCCAGTCCAGACCAGTGCACGGGCAGGCGTACGGAGGCATCGCCCCGGCGCAAGGACGTAAGCGCCGACAGCATCAAGGAAAGTTCATCTGCGGACATCGAAACGGCAGATTCGACGAGGGCTTCCATGAAACGACTCCCTAACCTGTTGGAGGCACTACCGTTTCGCAAAATAAGGTGCAAAACGGCATGCCAATTCATATTAAAAAGGCACTATTCCCAATGTAAGAATAACTCAAGTTGCGGCGCAAGCGGGCATTGCTCAACAAGCGCAAATATTCACAACATATAGATCCGCGACGCGTGGACGCGTACCCCCGGCCATATGTCGCGGCAGTCTCGATTGCCCCCCAAAATATTCTGAACGTTCAACAAGTGCGCCCAGTAATGTGACATTCGCTTGTAGACATCATCTGCACGTCTGGGTTCCCCTGGTTCGATCACATGGCTATTCGGTAATCATCGGGCGGCATTTTTTACTTGCGGAAGGCGAAAACTACCTTTAAGGCGAAATCCGCCGGCATTTCACGGTTACAGATTCAGTGCCTCGATGTACTTGTCTTCCCCAAAGGGCGAATCCAAATCGTTATGAACTTCTTTAAAAGCGGGCACAAGCCCTGCGGTGATCCTGCTATATCGGAAAACGATCCGCGGAGTGCTTTATGAAACTATTGACTCAATGCGCGACTCAATGCGTGCTCGCCCTTAGCCTTCTCAGCTTCATTCCAGCAACACTCGCGCAGGAAGCAGCTACGCCGGCAACTCCCGCGCCAACGGCACTCGACACGGCTCCGACTCCCAGCACCATCTCTGCGGCAGATAAAACTTTCCTTGAACAAGCGGCCGCGGCGGGACTGGCGGAAAAGCTGGCGAGCGAAGTGATCTCAGACATAACAACCACGCCCCACGTCGATGGCTACGCGAATTGGATAATCCGTGCGCATTCAAAAATGAATTCGCAGCTGCAATTGCTGGCGCACCTCAAAGGTGTGGCGCTCATGCCAGACCTTTCCAAGGACGACGCTACTGCAATTCAGACTCTTGTCGGCAGAAGCGGCACTGATGCAGACGCGTTCTACGGGCAAACTTTTGGAATTCAAGTGAACGAAAAAGCCATAAAACTGTTTGCAGCTGAAATTCAGAACGGGCAGGACAACCAGGTTCAATCATTCGCGACCAGAATGCTGCCGGTGTTAAGAACCCACTTGAAAGCGGCCCAGCGAGTATTCGGAGCCGATCAATGATTCGTGCACAGCGCGCACTACGATCTGCGATAGAAGCCAGGTAGATACTCACCAACGATATCTGTTGCCAGTCCACTTCATAGTGCTTCTGCCGAACTTGATAAAGAAGGACGCTGCTTGAGAAGACAGATTTTGAAGACGTAGTGACCTTGTGTCTGGTCGATTCATCTCTCACGGCTTACTTGCATCGGCATCACAATCGACGCAGGAGAGCGCACCTTTCCATGCAGTAAGTGTCGAAGAAATACGAAACCACAATGGAAGTGGAAACGCATATGTCGAGAAAATCTACGAAGGAAATAGTCGCATTTGTTCTCGCCGGAGGCGGCAGTCTGGGTGCTGTTCAAGTCGGCATGTTGAAAGCATTGCTAGCCGACAAGATCACTCCCGATCTAATTGTTGGTGCGTCTGTCGGAGCGCTCAATGGTGTTTATGCCGCCGGAGAAACCGGTATTGCCGGCATCGTTCGCCTGGAGCGGATTTGGAGAAGCTTACGGCGACCCATGGTATTTCCTTTTTCGCCGCTGCTTGCAGTGCTCGCGTTCGCCGGCCTTAGCAATCATCTGGTATCACCGCGTCCGCTAAGACGCTTAATAGAGGCCGAGCTGCCGTTCCAGCGTCTTGAAGACACGTTGATTCCGTGCCTGATCGCCGCAACAGATGTGTTAGACGGGACTATGGTAGTCCTGGATTCTGGATCCGCAGTTGACGCGGTGCTTGCGAGCAGCGCAATACCTGCGGTGTTCCCTCCAAAAACAGTAGACGGTCGTCCCCTAATGGATGGTGGCGTATCCAACAACACACCGGTCGCAGCCGCAATAAAAGCCGGAGCGAGCCGTATTGTGGTGTTGCCCACAGGCATAGCTTGTGCGGCTTCCTCGCAGCCACGCACCGCCATGGGGATGGCTCTCAATGCCATCAATCTCCTGGTGATGCGGCAACTTGTCGACGATATCGAGCGCTATTCGGATCAGGCTGAAATCATCACTATTCCGCCTCTGTGCCCGCTGACGGTGACGCCCTACGACTTTTCACAAACAGCCATGCTTATCGATCGTGCAGAGGCCGATACCAGGAAATGGCTGAAAACGCACGGCCTGCATGGCAACCAAGTGCCGCGAGAGCTGCAACCGCATAACCATAAATCCCCAATGGAATCGTTTGAATCTGTAATCAACCGTCAGAAACAAGGAAGTGTGCCATGAAGAAAATATGTCTGTCTGCGATCGTAATCGCACTAAGTGCTTGCGGTGGAAACGATACATCGACGAGCCAAACGCCCAATAGCCAGCCGCCGCCGAGCATGAATTTCAGCCAGGCAAAGATCACCCTCGATGGCTTCATTGACAATGGAAATTCAGTTCTCAACGTAGCTCCTAGCGGGCAGGTCAGCGGATACAGCTTTGCAATCACCAATGGCAATGGAACGCTCTATGAAACGGCCGGCGGCGATCAGGATGTCAACACCGTTTCCCCGATCGCTTCCGCAACGAAGATGCCATCCGCAATCGCAATTCTGACCTTGGTCGATGCCGGCAAACTTGCTCTCGATGAACCGGTAAAGACTTACCTTGACGCGCTGGATCCGAGCTTTAACTGGCCGTATGACAAGCGCGGCATCACGATGCGTATGTTGCTAAGCCATACCGCAGGAATACCATCGCCGCCCGATCCGGCAGTGAACGATTGCCTTGCAAACACATTCACAACTTTAAGAGAGTGTGCGCAAAACATTGCCACCACGCCATTGGACTATGCTCCTGGAACTACTTTTTCCTACAGTGGAGCCGACTATCAGGTTGCCGGTTATGTAGCCCAGCTGATCGCCGCAACTCCTTTTACGGATCTGTTCAATAGTGTTGTTGGAACTCCGCTCGGACTCACGACATTCGTTTACAACGACAACGATAACCCGCGCGTCGCCGGCGGGGGATCGTGCAATGTCGATGACTATGTAAAAATTCTGCGCATGGTTCTTAACGACGGCGTTGCAGATAATGGAACACGAGTTCTTTCCGATGCCATGATTAAGGAACTGCAACAAAACAATACCGCCAATGTCACGATCAAACCACTTTCGTTCCTTACCGATACGTCGCAGAACTATTTTTCCGGATATACGCTTGGACTCTTTATCACCGATCCGGATCAATACGCATCCGACGGCACTTCCGGACCCGAATTTGTCGACCCTGGCTTGTTTGGAACTACACCTTGGATCGACATGGGGGTGAAATACGGCGCTGTTATTTTGATAACAAACGACACAATTACGGGACTCGACATGTGGACCGCGGTGCGCCCGCAGATCGTCCAACAGCTCAACCATTAAACGTCATCCAGCCATAAGAGAATTGAATGACCCCCGGCACAGCCAGCCGGGGGTTTATTTTTACTGAGCTACGCCACAGCCCCGTTGCGATATCCAGCGCGCTTCTTTTCAAATATCGCCTGACACGTCACACAACGCTCTGCGGTGAGTTGCGCGTAAAGGCGCTCGACAGGAATCTCTCCGCTGCAATTTATGCAAAGACCGTAGTTTCCGTCACGAAAGCGTCGCAAAGCTTCGTCGAGCGCACGTAATCGCACTAAATCCCGATCAAGTGCAACACGTGCCAAATCGACTATGGTATTGGCAACAGAGGAATCTCCGGCATCGGGGACTTCCCCGGCGATACACTCATAGGCATCGCGCCTTTCCATCGCATGACGGATGTTGGCACGCAATTCCTGTTGGTGAGCTTCTAGCCGACGTTGCAGCAGCTGTTTCAATTCGTCTTTGAAAATAGACATCTTTTTCTTGCGGTCGACCTTTTTCGGTTTCCCATCAATTTTTTAGACGGCGCGTGACATGCGCTATCACCGGCAATTGGCCTCACTATCAGCGCCGAAGTGCGGCTGCTCTATCCAATCGTTATTGTTCACGCAACGAGTTGGAAAGCTTTATATATTGGAATCATTCACAGATTTATAGTTATTAATGCCGCGCCAACGCGAAGCAGTTGGCGCGGCACGTTCTACTATGTGAGACGGATGGTTATGACGACGATTTCAAGCTTTCCGCCATGCCGCCATGATGTTCCAAAACAGGCAACGTACTACCAGCAAAGGCTTTCACGTCAGGATCCTTCGAATGCTTAGCCGCATTATCGAATAGTGCAACTGCTTCTTTATGCGTCTTGACCATATCCTTCCGATACAAATCGTCAAAATCTTTTCCGGCCTTCGCCTTACTAAGATTATCGAGCGCCTTCTGATCCTTCTCCTTCAATGTTGTCGGCAGACTTACACCCTTTTGTTGGGCCAGCACGGTCAGTTTCTCGCTGGCGTTTGTATGGTCTGTCACCATTTGGTCCGCAAAAGCTTTCAAGGCCGGATCGACTGCCTTGGACTGCGCGAGCTTCCCGCTTTCGACTTCGAACTGTCCGGCGGATGCTGCCGTCGCGATAAAGTCAGTGTCGCTATTTGATATTAATAATTCCCTGGCCTTAGACGGTTGCATGGGTTCTTGTGCGACAGCCATCGATGCACAGACGGTTGCGATCGTTATAAGCAAAGATTTTGAGACATTCATCATAATCACCCTCCTTGAGTGAGCAAATTCCATTGCCTGACCACCATATTTTGTGGCAGCACCGGCTGTATAAAGACACTTGCTCAAACGCTACGTTCATATAAACGTCTGATCCGGCGCTTGAGCGCTGCTGCCCAATTCTGGAGTGGGCGTCTTGAACCGACATACATGCCAGTTATTCTCAAGGAGATATAAAGATCTGCGGGTTTGATCTATTTACATCTAGCACGCTGAGATCGCGAAAGGGGAATTTCCGTCCCCAGCATTCGGAAGAGCGGCCATCCCTGGCGTGCGACTTCCGAAGCCATCCCTGGCGCTCAGTCCGTCCGTGAATCATCCGTGATCATGTCCGGTTCCGGGAGAACGGAACCACAACTCGCCAGCCTTCCGTTGCTGGTTTACCAACATTGATAGCGGCCGTTTCAAACAACTTGTCAGGATGTGAAATTTTGTCTCCAGCACGCAGGAGAGCGGCCATCCTTGGCGCGCCACCTCCAACGCCATCCTTGGCGCTCAGTCCATCCGTGAATCGTCCATGACCATGCCCGGTTCCGGGAGAACGGAACCACAACTCGCCGGCCTTCCATTGCCGGTTTACCAACATCAATAGCACTCGGCCTGCCACGTTCGCCTTCTCTTCCATAAGAGCGGCCGTTTCAAACAACTTTTCAGAATGCGGAAGAGCGGCCATCCTTGGCGCGCCACCTCCAACGCCATCCTTGGCGCTCAGTCCAT
>CAZOOK010000001.1:0-107867 GCA_964581385.1 uncultured Salinisphaerales bacterium | reverse complement strand
CCGTGAATCATCCATGACCATGTCCGGTTCCGGAGAAAGGAACCACACTCCGCAGGCTTTCCGTAGCCGGCGGAACGCCACCGGTCGTGCTCAGCCAGCCACGTTCATTTCCTCTTCCTCTTCCATAAAAGTGGCTGCCTCGAGCAATTTTTCAGTTGCCGTCAATAGACGTTCTTGCGCGGCGATAACGTCGCGCAGCAATGGATTGATGGGAGTCATCGCATCAAACCGAGACACAGCAGTCATACTATGTGCGATTTGCTGCATGTGATCGAAAATAAGCTCGCTTCGCTTGATGAATTTCTCGAATGTCATGGTTTTATCGTCACCCCGGAAAACTGTGGAGGAGCATAAATATCGCGCGAATAAATGATCAGTTGTCGTCCTTTCCGATACCTGGTAACACCATCACGTACGCGGTCACCAGGAATGCACCAACAGCAATTAGCTCGGAAATCCATTGCCAAGTGGCAACCGAAGTTCGGAATGAGCGCGTACGACTGATCTGAGTCCGGGGCGTCATTTCCTGCCCCCCATCGACTGCAACGGGATCCGTGCTCTGGTTCACCTGATCCATAGAATTGACCACATGTATCAGAACCGCGGGCTGCGGTTGGGCCGCAGAGTAAAGATCGGCTTGATCGATGGCGCGAAGCCTTGCCCGTCCACGGTGGTGGCTGCTCATTCCGCCCTGATAATCGTCACTCTGATATATGACATATGCGGGCGCCGGGGATGCATCAAGTGTCATCATGAGTTGGTCCTCGGGTAGAATTTATTTGCTGAGCGATTGCGATTCATGCGGAACGGAATCGGATGCCATCTCGCGCATGAGAGTCGGGCAGCCCTCGATTCCTACGCCCCTGATTTCCCGCTTCCTCGGAACGCCGTGGGCGCGGCCGCCGCGTATCAGTATCCAGATGGTTCCCCAGACGGTTGCGATGACGCATCGGAGCCAGTTCGTATTCCTCGTCCGTCGAGGATTCACCGGTAACTGAGGATGCGACGTGCGGTATGTCTTCCATAAGCTGTATCCTTTGCCCTACCACATAGCGTTAGTTGTTGTGAGATACAGACGCAGCCTGCATGCCATGAGGCGGTCGCAATGAGAGATGGGAAAAACTTGGTTAAAATCAGCTTGATAAGAGGATGCATTCGCTGCTTCAGGAACTCTGAACTGCATTTGCGGACATGCCGGTGTAAAAATTGCCGGCAATACTTTCCGAAGCCTTGCATGTTGCCCAGACAGTGCGTTGCGCTTGATTCATGGCCCGCGGGCCTTTAATTCTTTAATTATTGATCGACAAAGGAAGATTTCAGGTATGAGGGGTAATCCGGACGTCAACACACTCAAGCTCCTGTGGGTCGATGACGATCACGAGCTGACCAGCACCCTTGCCGATTTCCTTAGCGGCGACGGCTTCCGTGTTGACTGTGCGCCGGATATCGAAAGCGCGACGAAAAAGCTTGCCGATGATGTTTATGATCTGGTGCTCGTGGATCTCGATCTGCCCGATGGCAGCGGCTTTTCGCTAATCCGTGACACGCCCCGCACGCGCGCGCATGAATTCGTCGTGGTAACTGGTCACGGCAGTGTGAAAACAGCGGTCGAAGCCCTGCATCATCAGGTCTTCGACTATCTATTGAAGCCGATCGAACTGAGTGAGTTGCGCAACGTTCTCGGCCGTGTGCGCAATGCGCGCAATAGCGGCGCCGCACCGTCTCGCAGCCCCGCCAGCAAGACACGTACGCCCGCCAGGAACAATGCCGAGCTGCTGCTGCTCGGAGAATCCCCAGCGATGCGGCAGGCGCAGGCCTTGGTCAATCGCGCCGCAGCCAGTGAAATTACCGTGCTCGTGCAGGGCGAGAGTGGAACCGGCAAGGAAGTCGTTGCGCGCGCGCTGCACCGGCTGTCGCTGCGCGCGAATGGACCGTTCGTAGCACTGAACTGCGGAGCTGTTTCACCAACCCTGATTGCCAGCGAATTATTCGGACATGAGCGCGGCAGTTTCACCGGCGCACATCAACAGCACAAAGGCATCTTCGAACGCGCGGACGGCGGCACGCTGTTCCTCGACGAAGTGACCGAAATGCCCATCGATCTTCAGGCCAACTTATTACGCGTACTGGAAACTGGAACCGTGGTGCGGGTTGGAGGAGTGACCGAAATCCCGGTAAACGTGCGCGTTGTCGCTGCCACCAACCAGAATCCTATGCAGTACGTCGAGCAGGGAAAGCTGAGGCTGGATCTTTACTACCGGTTGCAGGTATTTCCGATCGTGCTACCGCCGCTGCGTGAACGTGGCGACGATATTCTGCTGCTCATCGATCATTTTCTGACGCAGTCAGGCGAAAACGCGCGCAATTTTGCTCCGGCCGCGCGGGAACGCTTGCTGAGCCATACTTGGCCTGGAAACGTCCGCGAGTTGCGGAATGTGATTGAACGTGCCCGCCTGCTAAGCACCGACGTCATCGAATTGGAGCATCTAATGCTTCCCGCTGACACGAAGCCAGCGCATGCGCATACAGCAGTCGGCATTACGCAATCACCGACCACGGGCAACGGCAGCGAACCACCTGGCGGCACCTTGCACGACGTCGAGCAGGAAATGATTCTCCAGACCTTGCAAGCCTGCGGCGGCAACAGGAGCCGTACCGCTGCAACACTCGGCATCAGCGTAAAAACACTGTACAACAAGCTCAAGCGAATCGAGAGACGCGAAGCACCCCCAACATCTGCGCCGCACAAGAAAGCGCGGCGTATCGCTCTGTTAATCAACGACGCGGATGTAAGCGAAGCACTCGCCGCCTTGCTGACCCTACATGAATTTGGAATTGTCCAGGCACGCGATATGCGGGGGTTTGGTGACGCAACCAAAAATCTGGACATCGATATCGTGATCTTTGATTTGCATCTGGCATCCGGAGTATCCGGAATCAAGCTCGTCGAGGAATATCAGGCGAAGCGAAAGAAGGCCGGCGTTCCGCCAGCGACGCTTGTCGCGCTGACGGGAAGTGCCGATGGGGTAGCCCAGCTCGCCGCGACAGAGTTATCGCTGACCAAAGACCGCGTGATCGTCAAGCCAGTGGACTATCCAACACTGTTGGCGGCGTTGGAATAAGTGGAAGGCGCCCAAATGGACATGGCCACCATCCCTATGCTCGAACCTGCGATGGCAGATCCAGCGCCACAGTGGCTTCTGGCAGCAATGCCTGATGCGGATGTGTATCTATTGCGCGAAGGACGCATGCATCCGCTCGATGGACATTGCGTGCTCGGACTGTCGCCGCAGTTGCTGAACCGCGTGGATACGCAGGGTCGAACCGGCGATATCTTGGTGGCAAAAGATGCCGACAGCGGCTATTGGCGCCTGCGGCATATCGCCGCACCCGATAACCTGTGCATCTGGCGTATCCAATCGCTCCACGATAGCCGTGAGCGGTTGCGCGACCGGCTGCGCACCGCCTTGGCACCGCGCGTCGCGGATCACGTTCTGCATGATTTACGCAATCCGATGAATGCGCTGTCGCTTAACGTCGATCTTGTCACGCAGATTCTGACTTTAGGTTCCGGCACAACGGAATCGACTCGCGTGACATCGAGCCTTCGCATCATCAAAGATCGTTTACGTGATCTGCAAACGCTGCAGAACCACATGGTCGCATTATGGCTGTCCGCCCCGAGCGACATTCCAACAACGGCTGGTCAAGTGATCAAAGACACGCTGCGTCAGCTGCGAGGATTGCTGATGCTGTCGCAAACTCGTCTGGATATCGACGATCTTGGCTTTCTCGACACATGTGCAATCACGGCGGAGTCCAGCGCCAGCCTCCAATTCGTATTGATTGCCATCCTGCTGATGGCCATTACACCTGCCGGTGAAGCAGAGATGGCAGCGTCGGCGCTGCGGCTGAGCACTTATGAGGAAAAACTGTCATCGGGCACCGCGCATGTCGTGCTCGATATACAAGCCCAGTTCCAGTCTGCCAGTATCGAAACCTGTTTGGATGCAGAAGACGTCATCGGTGTATTTGCTGCTCTCGCGCTGTTGCTCGACGAGTACGGCATCGATATCGTCCTCGTTCCAACCGGCGCACATATGAAGTTTCGTCGTTAAACAGTCGGGGCATAGTCCATACCACTGTTCTCTGGCTCGCCACCGCGCATGCTGCAATACCTCCTTTCGCCGGCGAGCACCTGCCCATCAAGTTGCAATCGAAAATACCGCCAGCCAATTGCACTCAATCCCATTCCGCCCGAATACCCGCCCATACCGCGCGTGGCGCACCGGTAGAAACGGCGGTGACGTTGGACCATGTGGTTGCATTTGAATTGAAATGCCCACTCGTGTCGAATGGATTCGATACCAATTGCCCGGCGGTTGCGTAATTGGTGTCGAACATATTGTTCAGGCGGCCGAATAATTCCAGATGTCCATTTAATTCGAAGCGGGAGCTCAGATTGAGTAGCGCGTAACCGCCGGTGCTCCCCGAATGCTCAAAGATATCGCCTTCGGCATTCGTCCCGGCTTGATGCTGGTTATTTTCGTTGCCACGCACAAACGAGGCAGATGCCAGCACTAAGTTGGCACTGACATCCCATTTTCTAGTTATCGCATACTCACCAATGAGCTTGCCCGTGAAACGCGGCACTTCTGGGATAGTTGCGCCGGCCGGAACCAGAATATTACCGTCGCCGTCCGCCGCGCTATTGTTTGGAGACGAAACAATAAATGGTGTTCTGTAAGAAGCATCGACGTAACTATAATCCGTGCGCCACTTGAATCTATGTAGCCGCCCATTCAGGCTCAGCTCGATGCCTTGGCGCCGGGTTTTGCCGACATTGGCGAAATACCCAGCACCAGAAATCGTGCTGGAAATGAATTGGATGTCGTTGTCGACGGTGGTTCGATAAACGGCAGCGGACCATCCGATGGAGTCGCCAAACAACTTGCCGCGCCCGCCCGCTTCGTAAGTCTTGGCTACAACCAGCTGCAGATCCGGATCCGATGCGAAGGCGTTCGGCAATTTGCAGGGAACGTCGGGATCAGCGCAACCCAGTTCAATTGGTGTCGGTGCGCGGCTGCCTTCGTTATAGCCGCCATAAATCGTCAACGTCTTGTCTGGCGTTATGTTTATACCTAGCGCCGGATTGAGACGATGATAGTCGTGCACGCCCCCGGTGAAGCTCTGCTGCCCAGGCTGCTCCTGAAGACGATCTTCCAGTTCCACCCGCGTTGTGTTGTAGCGCGCCGACGCAGTCATGTGAAGCCGGTCATTCTCGGAAAAGGTGTCGGTTGCAAAAAGTCCATAGCTTCTATCGGTACCGAAGAGACCGACTTCCTGAGTCACTGGGCCGTCCGCTTCGGTGGCACGCCCAGCAGTGATCACCGCATCCTGCGAGCTCTGCGCGAAATCGCTGCGCCCGTCGTCGTAGCTTAGACCTGATACAAGCTGATTTTTCCGATTGAATATTCCGCCGGTATAGGTGAGCTGCATCGTCGATCCACGAGTCCGCTGCGTGGTTTCACTGGAGTGATTCACTCCTGACTCATACGCATACGTCTGCGCCGCGCAGTCGTCCGGATTCAAGGACAAAGCGCAGCCTCCGCCAAGCGCGATCGAGTTTTCGTAATCATCGTGATAGTTATCGCCGATATCACCGTTGAAAGTCTTTGTCGCCAGCTGTCGGAAATAGACATTGCCGTCCACCAGAAGATCATTGCGCAGAAAGCGGCTCGCTCGTGCATTGACGAAGTTCAGGTGGTTCTTGGTGTTATCGAAAAACGTGAAGACTGTGTCGCGACCAAGCGACGCCAGCATATCCTGTGGCGTTAGGCCATTACCGTTCATGTTGGTGTCGGCGAAGACATAGCTGATATCGACGTCGGTTTTCTCATCCTCCCATCCCGTCTTGCCAAACAGTTGGCGCACATGGGATGGCGAAGAAGGCCGCCAGCCGTCTTCGTCGAACCAGTTTCCGCTCAGGAAATAATCGAACTTGCCGCTCGACCCGCCGGTCTCGAATTCCCCGGCGCGCCTGCCGAAAGAACCGCCGTAGGCCTGGATGCGAGTGCCGGGATATTCGTGCCCGCTCTTCGTTTGCACCGAGAGTGCCCCTCCCAGCGTATTGAGTCCGAACACCGGATTAGAGCCCGGCGTCAATGTCACCGAGGAAATCACCGACTCCTGAATCAGGTCCCAGTTGACGACATCGCCAAACGATTCGTTTACACGCACGCCATCGACATAAACCGACAGCCCCTGCGGCGCACCCAGTAATGGCGAAGCCGTGAAGCCACGGAAATCCACGTCAGGCTGAAACGGATTGCCCTGCGTTTCGTTAATAAATACACCGTTGAGGTTCTGGTTCATGAAATCGGCAAGATCCAGCGTCTGCTGCTTCTCGATTTCCCTGCTGTTCGCAGTCTGCACATTGGCCGGAACACGGCTGATCGGCACGCCCAGACCCGGCAGCGGCGTCGTACCGACGACTTCGACGCCGGGCAGTTCCAGCACCGCTGCCGGATTCTGCGATGTGGAGTTGGATTGCAAATCGTCTCCTCGCGCGGGCAATCCTGCGCAGAGCGTGCATGCAAGCATTGCAATGCGAACCGCGCCACTGTTGTTCTTCACATATCTCCCCAATCGCTTTTTCTGTCCGCTGTGCGCTGCGTTTTGCGGACTATCACCAACGCTTTATTAAATTCGAATTTAGCCGAACCGCCGTTTCGTCAATTCTAGAAGAATGCAGCGGACTGCTTTCTCCCCTCCGATACCTGTAATGATTCATTTCGCCTCAATCGCGTCCGGCGTCTTCACGACACAGGCCGCTGTGACAGCGGGAGCATCTCGGAATTTCAGCGACAACTGCAAATTTTTACCGATAACCGGAGGCTTCTTCTCATTCATCAGCATAACGTGATATGCGCCCGGAGCGAACGAGACGCTACCGTGCGCAGGAACCGGCACCTCGTCGACATCACTCATCTTCATCATCCCACCGACATTCTTAGACTCGTGCAACATAGCCATGCCATAACCCTCGACTTCCACTTCGGTGAGCGTCACAGCTTTGTCAGACGGGTTGGATAGCGTGAAATAAGCTGCGCCGCCGTCCGGCACAGCGCGAATCCAGCAGGCTGCCGCCGATACGACTGGCGTTTCGGCGGCATCGGCAAATCGAGTGCACAGCATCGCGAGCACAAACAGCGGATATTTCTTCATCGAGCACCTCTCAAAGGTGAATGGGATGGACAAAAGCGATTCCGCGACAATCAAATACGCTGAGACTTGCTCAATATTGATAGCCAAGACCCGCCGACACTGTATAACGCGGCGCCAACTGGTAGCCGTTATAGTCCTGATACACGGGCCACTGCATGAACGTGTAGGCATGCAATGACGGGCTCAGGCGCAAGGTCGCGCCCGGGCTGAGATTGACGACCCGGCTGCCGCTGTTCGGATAATCCGCCTGTTCGCCGAACTCGCGCCCTTCCCACTTGGTATTGATCTGGATCTGGGGCACGAACACAGGATTAGCGATGTAGCGAATGCCTAAGTTCACGGTGAGCTGCGAACTGGGCCGGAACTGTTCCTTCGAATCGATCGCCTGCTTGAACTGGAGTTGCTCGAAGCGATCCCACTCGTTTCCGAGCGAACCGTACTGGTAGACGCCAATGATGACATCGGTTATTCCAGAACCGGTCTGCAAACCGCGATCTACGAGTTCCTCCGCTTCAGGGCCTTCTGCGAAACGCGAGTGAAACGGCCCGGTCGGAAGCTTCAGCCCGAACTGAATACCCAGGCTGTGATCAGAAAGGAAGCCTTGGTAGCGGCCAACCATACGCAGGTCACCGATGCCGCGATAATCGGATTGGGTCGTTGCAGGATCATCGCCTTCGGCAATCGTCTGATGCAGGCGCACCAGATAGGGCAGTTGTGCGTTTACTCCCCAATCGCGGTCAAACGCGTAGTCCGCCGACAGCGTGTAGAAATTCGTCAGCGTCCCCTGCTGGATTTCATTCGCGACCTGGCCGGTCGTAAGTCCATCGGTTGCGACCGGGCTGCGACCATATCGCAACTGATTCTGATTGACGAAGTCATAGCGAAGATCGAGCTTGAGGCCGGACGTCATTGTCAGCCCGGCATCGGACCAATCGGTGCCGAATGAGCAACCACAGCTTGAACAGGCAACAACAACGTCTGGCAGCAGCGAAAGAACAATCGCCGCAGAAATCGCGGCAGCGGACATGAGCAACGAGCCGGCAATAGCCGATCTGATCGGGCGAAACATGAGTGAACTCCTGATCGAGGCGTGGATAGCAGAAGCGCCCGTACTTCGAAAACCCAAGGGACGCAGCGGAACCAATGGATCAGGAGACGAAGGGTGGCGCGCGCGCCGGCGGATGAATGTAGGGAAACGCCGTCGCAAGTGCGGCCTGATACGGCTCAGGCACTTCCGATGCATAGGCGAACAGGGAAAAGTCGGCAGCGGCGGCTAACGGAAAAACCGCCATCGCGGCGAACGCGAACGGGCATTTATCTGCATGCTCTCCGAACGGAATCCCGGGTGATTTCGGACTTGCGGCCAGAGAGCCGCCGGAACACCAGACGAGCGTCAACCCCGCCGTTCCGCCAGAAGCCTGCGCTGGCATATACCCAAACGGCAATAATCCCCGCACGAACATCGCCGACAGCGCCAGCCATACGGCGAAGGCGAAAAGCTTACGGCGGCGAAAAACTGCGAACATCAGGGAGGACGGTATCAGCGAAGGACTGGCAACCGATCAAGAATAGCCGGAACGATGGCGGGCGGTAAAGAAAATGCCTCCCGATCCACGTGAGTGCAACGCTGCCTGCGTATTTTGACGACGCACTCAACCAACCACCAGAGCTTCAATGCTGCAAGCGCGGATTTTTGCTGTTGCTCCAGGCGAATTTGTAGTAGCTCTCCGGCTGAACGGGTGACGGTTCGCTCTCGGCCGACAGCGGCTGATAGCCACCATTCGATTTGCTCTGTCCCATCGTGGTAAGCGCCTCGCGTGCCGCGCTCGATCCGTTGAATGCGATATCGGCAAGCGCATCGAGCGGTCGGAAAACGCCGTATTGCTTGATCCGCAAGGACGGACTGCGAGCGGGCGCCGAATGATCCGCCGTGACCTCGCAGCCATTGATGCTGGCCGAGTGAACCAGGAAAAAATACTGAGCGGAGATGTGGCTACTCTTGTAGATGTCGATTCCCATGCGGTGATCGTTGATCTCGTCCTTGTCGTAAACCTCCACGAACTGTTGTACGTTGCCGGGAAACTGCTGCCACTGCGCCGCGGTAATCTCGTAGGAATACCACGGTGCGAGTTCCGCCAGAAATGCACCCTGCCTCCCCCAGCCTTTTCCGACCAGCCCGTGATAAGCCATAGCGGGTGTGGCGCCACCGCCGTACGAGTGGCCGGCAAAGCCGACACGGCTCAGATCCATGCTGCTTCCGAACTTGTCGGCGGCGGCCTCGAATCCCTTCCATAAAGCGTCGTAACGCTCATCGGTATCGGCGAATATCGCCGGATACGACGAAAAGACCACGACATACCCGACGCTGACCCAGTGGGTGATGAGATCGGAATAACTCTTCCATTCACCCGGCCCATAGCCGTGCGAAAAAAAGATCACCGGCCGCTTGCCTTCCGCTCCGCGCGGCAGAAATACCTGCACCGGCTTGCGCTTGAATCCCGGATTGTCGACCGACTGAATATCCACCGCGTAAGAACCGTTCGCTCCGTAACCCGATGTGATAGCCGGAATCACCTGCTCACAGCTCGAACCGCCACCGTTCTGGTTTGCGGCCACCGCCTGCACGCAGTGGAAAATGCCGGCCAACGCAACGCATGTGGAAAGTACGCTGAAACGACGCAAACATCCGGATGTGGATTTGCTCCGCGTCACAGACGCAGCTTCCGCTGCGGAGGAATGTATCAGCGCTGATCGAGTACGCATCGAATGATTTCCAAACTGCAAGAAGATTATGGTGCCGCGCTAGCCTGCTTCAAAACGAACTGCGTAGACCGGCGGAAGATGCGAGGAAACAATTTTCCAGGAGTCGCCCGCGTCCTCGCTGATCCACAGATTGCCAGTGGTGCTGCCCATCACCAAGGTTTGGCCATCTTCGGAGACAGCGAGCCCATGGCGATACATCAGATCGTAGCAACCGGCTTTCGGCAAACCCTTGCGCAACGTCTCGAAACTGCGACCGCCGTCACGGGTACGATTAACGACGAGTGCACCTTCCGCGGGCACACGGCGCTGATCGGAAATCGCCGGCACGAACCACGCGGTATTGGGGTCGTGCGGATGGACGGCAACAGCGAATCCGAAATTGGATACCGGCACGTCGCGGACTTCCTGCCACGACGCGCCGGTATCAGTGGATCGCCAGATGCCGGAATGATGCTGACACCAAAGGACTTCGGGCGCGCTCGCGCATTGTCCGATTGCGTGAGGGTCCTGAATGTTCTGATCGTCTGCACGCTCCGGCGGCATATAGCCGGCGCGCATTCCCGCTGCGCGGATGCGCCAGTTGGCGCCACCATCTTCGCTGAACCATGCGCCGCCACAGCTGATGCCGAGGAGCATGCGTCGCGTGTCGCGCGGATCGATGCAGATCGAATGAATGCCAGGCACGTCGTAGCCACCGCCCAGCCATTCCCTGCGCTCAGGCCGCTGCCACAGCGACTCGACGAGTTGCCATGAAGCGGCGTTGTCATCCGAGCGGAACAGTCCGCCCGGTAGAGTCCCCGCCCACAGGGTCCCACCGGCTGCCGCCAGCGACCAGATCTGCACCAGCTTCCACGGCACGTCATCCTTTGCGTCCGCAGGCTGGATCGGATAGGAGGGAGTCGCGACTTCGCGCCAGCTGACGCCGGCATCATCGGAGATATGGCATTTGACATCGAAGTGTCCGAGCTTCAACGCCGCCAGAACCCGTCCGGGGGAACCGAGCGGAAGTGTCATCGTCACCGGGTCGCCGACGAAGCTGGCGCGTCCGATGCGCCACCGGCGCCCGGAACGCCGTAGCTCAAACAATCCTTTGCGTGTGGAAATCCAGGCGCGGGTGGCCATTCGCTATCCCCCTGATAATGCCTGCAGGACATAAATATGGCTGGTCGGGGCCAGCACGTTACCCAGGCTCTCACGATCGCGGACCCGCAGGCCGTCGATGAATACAGCGACATGCTTGCGCAGATGGCCCTGCTCGTCGAGGACATAGCCACGCAGCTGCGGGTTCACTACGAAAGCTGCTTCCAGCGCCTCGCTTAGCGTTGCAGCCGAACATTCAATCTGCGGCACCTTCGTGAAGCGTTCGAGCTGCTGAGTAAATGTCACTCGGACCATGATTTAGTGTAGCGCCGCGATCTAACTCCGCGCTTTGCAGTAAGTCTCGAATGACTTGGCAATCATCCAGTTGCTGAGCCATGGCGAGATGCGGTGCAGCCACCATGCCAGTTTCACGTAGACCGGAAACAGGATCAACGGTTCATTGCGGACTACACCGCGCAATACGCGATCGGCGGCGCGTGCGGCCGGCCAGGGCTTGATTGGCAGTATTGCGGCAATTCCCTTGTCGGCACCCTCGCCTTTGTCCGCCGAGCGGATCAACGACGATTCGACGAACCCCATGCAGATGGTGCTGATACGCACGTTGTCAGGTGCCGCCTCCGCCCGCAGGCTAGTCGATAGCCCGACGATGCCGTGTTTGGTTCCGGAATACATCGCCATTGTCGCCACCGGCATCAAACCACCGTGCGACGCCGTGTTGACGATATGGCCACCACCCTGCGCACGCATACGCTGGAATGCACACAGCATGATGAGTGACGGACCAGTGAAATTGGTGGCAATCAGATTTTCAATTTGCGTCGGGCGCATTTCGCGAAATTCGCCGATGAACACAATGCCGGCGTTGTTGAACACATAATCCAGACGGCCATTCGCCGCGCAAATCTGGTCCATGGCCGACTCGATATCGGCGATCTCGCGCACATCCAGCTTGATGGCATGCGCGACTGCGCCGGACTGGCGGATGTTCTCAGCAACCGGTTCGGCCTCGGCTTGCGTCAGCGCACTCACATAGACGACGGCGCCACGGCGGCCAAGTTCTTCCGCAAGCGCCCGGCCCAGTCCGGTCGCGGCGCCCGTCACGAGAGCCGTCTTCCCTGCGAAGATCGTCATGACGGCGCCCCGTAGCGCACGGCTATGATTTCCAGCTCAGCTTCTCCGCCCGGCAATTTCGCGACGACCACGTCGCCCTGCGTATGCTTAAGCAGCGCGCGCGCCAGCGGCGAGTCGACGCTGATATACCCGCGCGCCGAATCGATCTCGTCGGGCCCGACGATGCGATAGCTTTTGGTGTCGCCACTGGCGCCCGCAATCTCGACCCACGCGCCGAAAAACACACGTTTCGCATCCGCTGGCGGTTTATCGACGACTTTCAGCAACGGCAGACGCATCTGCAGATAGCGCACACGGCGATCGATCTCGCGCAGCTCCTTCTTGCGATAGATGTACTCCGCGTTCTCCGAACGATCGCCCTCGGCGGCAGCGGCGGCAAGCGCCCGAACCACTTCCGGACGGCGCACTTTCCAAAGCTGGTCATACTCGGCCTTCAGCCGCGCATAACCTTCCGCCGTGGCGTATGGCGAGCTGCGCACAGGCTCATCCGGCGCGGTCTCTTCCTTGTCGGAATCGAAATCCTCTTCCTGTCCCCAGCCACGAGCCATTCGCAATTTTCCGTTCAGATGGGCAAAGCCGGCGTTTCATCCGGAACGAAGAAATCAACCCACAGGTCCGATTCCTTCATGCCGGGTGCCGGATGGTACTGTGCAAAATCGCGCACGCCGGCTTCGTGCAGCACCACGTCGTCGATGCAGAAATTGCCAGTGAACTCGCGCGAGGACTTGGTGAGAATCACGTACGCCGCGTCAGCCATGATTTCCGGCTTGCGCGAGCGACGCATAAGGTCGTCGCCGCCGATCATGTTCACCGCCGCCGTGGCGATCGCGGTGCGCGGCCACAGCGAATTCGCCGCGATGCCGTCCTTGCGGAATTCCTCGGACCAGCCCAGTGTGCACATGCTCATACCGTACTTCGCCATCGAATAGGCGACATGCGGCGCGAACCACTTTACCTTCATGTCGAGCGGCGGCGACAGCGTCAGGATGTGCGGATTCGCGGCTTTGCGCAGATGCGGGATGCAGTGCCGGCCCAGCATATAAGTGCCACGCGCATTGATCCCGTTCATCAGGTCGTAGCGCTTCATGTCCGTTTCCATTGTGCCGGTCAGCGACAGGGCACTGGCGTTGTTGACGAGGATGTCGATACCACCGAAGGTTTCCACGGTCTTGGCAACCGCGGCCGCCACCTGCGCTTCGTCGCGGATATCGCACTGGATCGGGAGCCCCTTGCCGCCCGCTTTGACAATGTCCTCGACCGCGGTGTGGATGGTGCCGGCCAGCTTGGGATGCGGTTCGGACGTCTTCGCCGCGATGGCGATATTAGCGCCGTCGCGCGCGGCGCGCAGCGCGATCGCCAAACCGATGCCGCGACTGCCGCCGGTAATCAAAAGGGTTTTGCATTTAAGGCTCATAATGAAACTCCGCCGATTGGAACGATAAACAATGCGGGCACGCACTGCCGCCTAGTCTTTCTTCGACAACCCCGCCTGCTGCTCGGAAGTGGCTTCCTTCTGATAGAGGCGCTTCCACTCCGGATACGGCATGCCGTAAACGCGCTCGCGCGCTTCGGCGTCGGCAATCTCAATTCCATTCTGGCGTGCCGCCTCGGCATACCACTTCGATAGGCAATTGCGGCAGAAGCCGGCGAGATTCATCAGGTCGATGTTCTGCACATCCTTGCGCTGATCGAGATGCGCCAGCAAACGACGAAAAACCGCCGCCTCGATGTGGTCACGTTCGGCATCCTTGATTGCGGTACTCATGTCTTCGCTCCGCGCGGTCCGAGGAAAAACCAGAGGATGACGCCGAAGAGCGGCAACACCAGAATCAGGACGATCCAGACCGCTTTTTTGGCGTTGTCGGCCGAGCTCTGCGCGACATTGATGATGGCCCAGACATCGGCAAGCAGCAGCAGCAGCCCGCCGATTCCTATTGGTTGTTCATACATCATGAGGCACTCCTATTGAATGACGTCATTCTGCGCGAGCGATGCTCGCCGGGGCAATTCGGCGGGAAAACCCCTTTGCAAGGACATTGACCTGAACTCACCACGAGCGGAAAGTGGCGGAATGGATAGCCCATCATCGTTCAACACCCACAGCTTCGAGCGCCTGTCTCTCGCGCCACACTATGCTGGCCTCGGCGAATCTTACGTCACGCCCGTTGCGGCCACGCCACTGATCGAACCGCGGTTGGTTCACGTCAATGAACGGCTGTCGGCCGAACTCGGCCTTGACATGGAAGCCATACGCAGTCCGTCGTTTGTCGCGGCAATGGCCGGAAACCAGCCGTGGCCCGGCTACACAAGTATCGCGTCGGTGTACGCCGGTCACCAGTTCGGCACCTATGTCCCGCAGCTCGGCGACGGCCGCGCGCTGATCATTGCTGAAGTGCGCATGCCGGGCGGCGCTCGCGTGGAACTGCAACTCAAAGGTGCGGGACAAACCCCTTACTCGCGCTTCGCCGACGGTCGCGCCGTGCTGCGCTCCTCGATTCGCGAATACCTGTGCTCGGAAGCGATGCACGCGCTCAACATCCCGACCACGCGCGCGCTGGCGCTGATCTCTTCCCCGGAACCAGTACGGCGCGAAACGATCGAGTCCGCCGCCGTCGTCTGCCGCGTCGCGCCGAGCTTCGTGCGCTTCGGTCACTTCGAGTTCTTTTATTACCAGAATCAGCACCAACGGCTGGCACCCTTGGCGGATCACGTCATCGATGAAAATTTTCCGCAATTCTCGCGGCACCCCGACCGCTATGCGGCGTGGCTAATGGAACTCGTCGAGCGCACCGCACGCTTGATGGCGCGCTGGCAAGCTGTGGGCTTTTGCCACGGCGTAATGAACACCGACAATTTCTCCGCGCTCGGCCTGACGCTGGATTACGGACCGTTCGGATTCCTCGACGGATTCGACGCGAATCACATCTGCAACCATTCCGACGAAGGCGGCCGCTACGCCTACGATCGGCAGCCGCAAATCGGCCACTGGAACTGCTCGCGCCTGCTGCAGGCAACGCTACCATTGCTCGCCGACGATATGGACAAGGCCATCGAGATCGCGAACGGCATCCTCGACCGCTATCCGCCGGCATACACCGAGATGATGAAACGCCTGTGGGCCGACAAGCTCGGCCTGCGCGAACTGCGCGAAGGCGACGAGGATCTGATCAACCGCTTCCTGACGATCCTGCATCGAGGCAAGAGCGACTTCACGCGCAGCTTCCGGCATCTCGCGCGACTGCGCACCGACAGCGATGCGCCGGCTCATGGGGTGCGCGACGAAATCGCAGATCTCGAAACTTTCGACGCCTGGATCGCCGACTACCGTGCGCGCTTGCGCGCCGAGCAATCGGACGACGGCGCGCGCGTCTTGCGCATGAATCGCGCGAATCCAAAATATGTGCTGCGCAATCATCTCGCACAGATTGCAATCGATAAGGCGCAGGCCGGTGATTTCAGTGAGATCGATACATTGATGAAGCTGCTGGAAAATCCGTTCGACGAACAGCCGGAACAAGAAAGCTCCGCAGCGGAACCGCCGGCAGCACTGCGACATATTGAAGTGAGTTGCTCTTCCTGAAGGTCCGAAAAATTTGGAATACATTATGTCCGCGCGGATTGATCGCTTGCGAAAATCCCTCGTATGCGTGTGTGTAGCGTTGTGCGTCGTACAGGCGGCCAGCTGCAACTCGCATTCGCTGAACAGTTACCAGGGTTACGTTGAAGGCGAATTCATCTACATCGCCGCGCCGGAAGCGGGCCGTCTGGACAGTCTGAAAGTGACGCGCGGACAAACCGTATCTGCGCAGGCACCACTGTTCGCGCTGGAGCAGGACAACGAGTCCGCCGGGCTGCGGCAGGCCAAGCAGCAATTGCAGGCGGCGCAAGCACAGCTGGCTGATCTGAAGACCGGCAAACGCCCGGCCGAACTCGACGTGATCCGCGCACAGCTCGCTCAGGCAACTGAATCGGAACGTCTGTCGGCTACGCAGTTTCAGCGCGACGAAAAGCAGTTCGCCGATGGCTCAATTTCGCATGCGCAACTCGACGCTACACGCACGACGCACCAGCGCGATCGGGCACGCGTCGACGAGCTGAGCAATCAACTCAAGGCGAACGAACTCGCGGCCCGCGAGCAGCAAATCCACGCCCAGGAAGCGCAGCTGAAAGCTTCGCAGGCAGCACTGGACCAGGCGCAGTGGCGTCTCGATCAGAAAACCGTCGAAGCGCCAGCGGCCGGGCTGGTCTTTGACACGCTGTATGTCCAAGGTGAATGGGTGGCGGCGGGCAATCCGGTCATAAGCCTGCTGACTCCAGGCAATGTGAAAGTGCGTTTCTTCGTGCCGGAAACGCGTCTCGGCGAACTGAAAATCGGCCGGGCTGTGACGATCGCCTGCGACGGCTGCGGCCAGCCGCTACCGGCTGCCATCACTTATATCTCGACGCAGCCTGAATTCACGCCACCCGTGATATTCAGTAACGAGACGCGCTCGAAGCTGGTGTTCATGGTCGAAGCACACACGCGTCCGCAGGAGGCTCTGCAGCTGCATCCCGGCCAGCCGGTGGAGGTTCGGCTGTAGTGAGTGCCGACCTGGTCATCGATGTGCGCGGCCTCAACAAAAGTTTCGGCGCACGTCACGTCGTCCGCGACCTATCGATGCAGGTGCGTCGCGGCGAAATCTTTGGCTTCCTCGGCCCCAACGGCAGCGGCAAAACCACGTCGATCCGCATGCTGTGCGGTCTGCTGACGCCGGACTCCGGCGCCGGCACTTGTCTTGGTTTCAACATCCTGCGCGAAAGCGGCAAAATCAAGCGCCGCGTCGGCTACATGACACAACGCTTCTCGATGTGGGAAGACCTATCAATTCGCGAAAATCTCGACTTCATCGCACGGCTCTACGAAATGCCGCGCCGCCGCGAAACGGTCGACCGCAGTCTCGAACAGCTCGGCCTCTCCTCGCGCGCGGACCAGCTCGCGGGCACGCTGTCTGGTGGCTGGAAGCAACGCCTCGCGCTCACTGCCTGCTTGCTGCACGAACCCGACCTGCTGCTGCTCGATGAACCCACCGCCGGTGTCGATCCGAAAGCGCGACGCGATTTCTGGGAGGAAATCCACCAGCTTGCCGCGCGCGGCATCTCGGTGCTGGTCAGCACACACTACATGGATGAAGCCGAGCGCTGCCACAAACTCGCCTACATCGCCTACGGCCAGTTGCTCGTGCAAGGCACTGCAGCCGAAATCATCGCGAAGCAAGGCATCGACACGTGGTTGATCAAGGGCGACGATCTTACCGAACTCGAACGCGGGCTGAAGACAGCGCCCGGTGTCGAACAACTGATCTCGTTCGGCAGCACCTTGCACGTCAGCGGTCGCGACACCGCGTCGCTGGAACGCACGCTCGACGGCATCGCCGGCGATACACGTTATCGCGTCGCGCGCATCGAGACCGGACTCGAAGACGTATTCGTCTACCTGATGAAGGAAAACGCCGACGATATCGAGGCGCGGGAATGAGCTGGTTCTCATTTCCGCGCTGGTGGAGCGTTGTACTCAAGGAGTTTCTGCAGTTGCGGCGTGACCGCATCACTTTCGCGATGATCATCGGCATTCCGCTGGTGCAACTGCTGCTGTTCGGCTTCGCGATCAACGGTGATCCCAAACACTTGCCAACAGCGATCATCGCCGCCGACGACAGTCCGTTCACCCGCAGCTTCCTCACCGGCATGGACCACACGGGCTACTTCCACTTCGTCCGGCAATTCGCGACAGAACGAGAAGGCGAGGAAGCACTGCGGCGCGGTGACGTGCAGTTCGTTGTCTCTATTCCTGCGAATTTCACGCGCCGCCTGCTGCGCGGTGAACCACCGGCGATTCTGATCGAAGCCGACGCCACCGATCCTTCGACCACCGGCAATGCCATCAACGCTGTGCGTCAGCTCGCACAATCCGCGCTGCAGAACGATCTAAAAGGTCCGCTCTTGCATCTCGCCGGCGGCAGGACGCCGTTCGAAGTCCGTGTGCATGGTCTGTACAACCCGGAAGGTATCACGCAATACAACATCGTTCCCGGCCTCATGGGTGTGATCCTGACCATGACCATGGTGCTGATGACCGGGCTGGCGATTACGCGCGAACGCGAGCACGGCACCATGGAAAACATGCTGGCGACGCCAGTCACGCCGCTGGAAGTGATGACCGGCAAGATCGTGCCCTACATCTTCATCGGCCTGATCCAGGCCGGGATCATCCTGCTGTCCGCGCGCTTCCTGTTCGGTGTGCCGTTCCTTGGCAGCCTGACGATCCTGTTCTTCGCGATCCTGTTGTTCATCGCCGGCAATCTCACGATCGGCATCACGCTGTCCTCGCTCGCTCGCAATCAGTTGCAGGCCATGCAGATGACTTTTTTTTATTTCCTGCCATCGATTCTGCTGTCCGGCTTCATGTTCCCATTCCGCGGCATGCCGGGATGGGCGCAAGTGCTTGGCAGCCTGCTGCCACTAACCTACTTTCTGCGCGTCGTACGCAACCTCATGCTCAAAGGCGACGGCTGGCTGGACCTCTGGCCGAATCTGTGGCCGTTGATACTCTTCACCGTCGTCGTGATGGCCATCGGCACGCGGTTTTACAGGAAGACGCTGGACTGACCATCGCTTCAAAATAAAACCGGCCGACGTTCCCGCCGGCCGGCCATTCTTGCCCGCTTTATGGATGAGGAGGAGGCGTGGAGAAATCAAACAGGTTCATCAAATCACCGATGGCCGGCTGGTTGGTCGGCGCATATACACTTTTCTTTGTGTGGACTGGATTTGGCAGATTGTCGCGGCTGCGATGCGAGATTGGAGGCAGGCTCCAGTTCGCTTCAACAAACTTCAGCAACGATGCGTGATCGTAATAGGTATGGTCCACGTATCCCTGCTTTGCATAGGGTGAAACGGCGATGAAGGGAATACGCGTACCGTCACCGAAGAAATCGACCGCCTGAATGTAACCGGAATCGTAGTAGCCACCGCCTTCATCGGTGGTAATGAAGATCGCGGTCGTCGCCCACAACTCGGGATTGCCTTTGACCTTATTGATGAGGTCCTGGATGAACAGTTCGTACTGGTCCGTCGTGGAATCGGCCGGATGCCCCGCCAGCGCTTCGAACGGCCGCACGAATGACACCGCCGGCAGATTGCCGCTCTGTACATCGCTCAGGAACGCTCCGTAGCTTTGCAGGTTGTGTGCTTGCGTAGTGGTCTCGATATTGCTGTATCCAGTGAGCGGATCGCAGATTCCACAATACGAGTGGAATGGCAATGGAACACCATCGACCGCTGTCGCAAAAGTGGTCGGATCATCACCACGGTCAGCCGAATAGTACTTCCACGACACGTTATTGGCCGTCATCACATCGGCGATCGTCGAATTGGTTTGCGGAGGCAGAACAAACTGATCGGAACCGAGTGTGTTTGTCGTCCCGTCCTGATTCCAGTACATGCTGTAGTTGTTCAGCAGATAGTAGTGACCCGCGTCGCAATTCGGATTGGCGATGTGCTGTGCTTTCAACTGCTCCATTACGCCTGCGACACCTGGCGCGGCGCTGTTCGCACAATTGACGTAAGAACCGCCACCGTAGCCATCCTGGGTATAGTAATTGTTCGTGCCTTTGACGGGATTCGGATTCTCGATCTGATTGGCATAGGGAACTCCGGCGCTGCCATCCAGATTCGTGAAAAACGCCGCATCTCCGGAAACCAACGCCTGAAAGTTGGCGCCGGTTCCACCCATGACTGCCTGATGATAGTTGTCGCTGATTGCGTATTGGTCGGCGAGCACGCGGAATATCGGAGCATCGCCGGGCTGCGAATTGCCCTTCGCATCAACGAATGGATTCATGTTGTAGAACCCCATTGAGATGGCCCCTTCCATGGGATTGAAACCGCCGTCCGGCGGCGGATTGCCATCGGAACCGGTGCCAATGGTTTCCTCCACCCAGACGAACTTGTCGTTCTTTCCGCCATCCACGTCTTGCCACATCTGGAAGAAACGATGCACGGGATCACCCGTGTAGGCTGCGTAGGGAACGTAAAAGCTGATCTGAAACGGGCCATTCGGCATATCCGCCGGAAACCGTGTATCCGGCACACCCTGTGGCAGTCCGATGCCATACGTCGTGTAGGGCTGCGGCAAAGTTGCGTACTTGCCGACGGACAAGGTCTGCGCGTGATACTTGAATCCACTCAGACCGATCTTCTGTGCCGCCAGCGAGAATTTCGAGCCCGGCGTTCCATCCACATTGACAATGTCTTTGCTCAGCAGGTTGTCGATACTCTGCCCGTGCCGGGGCTGGTAAGTGCCGAACAGATTGTCGAACGTATGATTCTCGCCGACGATGATGATGGCGTGCTGGATCGGCGTCGCCGTGGTCGTAGCCGCGACCGCGTAAGGCGAGGCCGTGGCAAGAAGCGCCGCTGTCGCCGATAACTTCCGGTTAATCTTCATGTCCCATTCCTTCCAATGTTGAGATGACTGGAAAACCATGCAGCTGGTCCAGCGGAACCGCGTGTGGAAAAATGTCCGCGAATATCCCAAAGCGATTACTCCGCTGACGTCCGTGTTCCAGTAAATCGGGACGCGGTACTTACTATGGTCGGAGAACATTGCCTTTTTTTGACCGGAATGTGACCGCGCAACATATTTTTCGACTGACCGCGATTCTTCTCGATTGCACGATCCGCCCGCGTCCCTGTCCTGTCGTTCTGCTTGCGCCCGTGGTTTGCGGCGGCTGACGCCCGCGCCGACGACCCATTCGGCTCGGAGTTCCGCATAATGCGCTCATGACCCAGGAAGACCCGATCGAAGACATTTCAGCCGGCCGCGACGACAGCGAAAAGACTTTCGCCTTCGCGATCCGTGAGCACTGGCCATGGCTGGTCGGATTCGTATTGACGTTGGTGCTGCTCTATTTTCTGACACCGATCATGGCGCCATTCGTCATCGGCGCGGCCCTCGCCTACCTTGGCAATCCGCTCGTTGACCGGATGCAGCATCTCGGCCTGTCGCGCACCGTCGGCGTAATGATTCTTTTCCTTGCTTTCCTCGGAACGCTGACCACTGCGACATTGTTGCTGGTGCCGTTGCTGCAAGAACAGGTCGTAACCTTCCTCGGCAACATTCCCGATTGGCTGCACTGGCTACAAACGGTCGGGCTGCCGCGGCTCGGCGTCCGCCTGCCGCCGGGCGTGCGACTGGATGTGGATGGGTTGCGGCGGACGCTCACCGAACACTGGGATCAGGCCAGCAACATATTCACCATGGTTCTGGGAACCGTTGGACATTCGACGCCGGCGATTCTCGGCTTCGCCGCCACCGTGCTGATGATTCCACTGGTGACTTTTTATCTGCTGCGCGACTGGGATGCATTGGTGAGATGGGTCAGGGACATGGTTCCGCGTCCGTTGCTGCCGCAGGTCACGCAATTCGCGCGCGAAACAGATCGGGTGCTCAGCGGACTGATCCGGGGGCAGCTGTCGGTGATGGCGGCGCTGGCGGTGGTATATAGCGCCGGACTGTCGTTCGCCGGTCTCAACATCGCGCTGCTCATCGGCATCGGCGCCGGCCTGGTCAGCTTCGTTCCATACCTGGGTTTCGCATCCGGTTTATTGGCCGCGAGCATCGCGATGCTGGTGCAGACGCAGTCGCTGACATCCCTGATTTGGATCGCGGTCGTCTTCGGTATCGGCCAGATTCTCGAAAGCGGCGTATTGACGCCCATGCTGGTAGGGGACCGCATCGGCCTGCATCCGGTCGCAGTGATTTTCGCGATCATGGCTGGCGGCCAATTATTCGGCTTCGTCGGCGTACTGGTCGCGTTGCCGACGGCGGCGGTGCTCGCGGTTATGTTGCGCCATACGCGACGGCGCTGGCTCGAAAGTCCCGTGTACCGAGGTCGCGGCAAAGCACGCGGCAATTCTGTGATGGATGCGTCGCGGTGATCCGCGAGCAGCTGCCGCTGCCGGTGGTTCCGCGCGACACTGCGGATCTTGATCTGTTCCATGCCGGACCTAACGCCGAAGTGCTCGACGCGGTGCGACATCTCGCCAGCGGGGCGCCACCGCGCCGCGTGCTCCTACACGGCCCCGTCGGCAGCGGTCGCACACACCTGCTGCAAGGCGCTGCGCGCAAAGCGCACCAAGCGGGACGCCGCAGCGCCTATCTGTCGCTGGCCGACGACATCGAATCGCCGGAACTTCTCGACGGCCTCGATGCGTTCGATCTGGTCTGTATCGACGATCTGGATGCCCGCGTACAGGAGCATTCCTGGGCGCTAGCCGTGCTGCGCCTGATCGATGCACTGCGCGCGCATGATGGAGCAGTGCTGCTGTCGGCCACACTGCCACCGGAGCACCTCCCGGTCGCCATGCCCGATTTGCGCACACGCCTGTCGTCCTGCGCGATCTACGCGCTGAAGCCGCTCGCTGACGACGATCGCCGCGCACTGCTGCAACGCCGCGCGAAGGCGCGTGGATTGGAACTCGCCGATGACGTCGCCGATTTTTTGGTGCGCAGACTGCCGCGTGACGGCGCAAGTCTGCTGCGCGCGCTGGATCTGCTCGATCATGCTTCGCTGACGGCGCAGCGGAAGCTGACGCTGCCGTTCGTGCAATCCCTGTTGGTACAGATATCGCTGGAAAGCAAAAGCGAGGCGCGAAGCTGAGCGCGAGGCAAATTTTGCTGCACTGCGCCAAACACTGCTCTCTCAGAGCCGCTGCAACACTTTATGTACATCTGTTTACTTAGATGTACAGCTTCGGTAGCTTAGTAACGTACAGCGGTCGATAAATCCAGTTCATGTCCAATGAGGGCCAGACCACGGTGCGAACAAAAAAAGGGTTGCAAAAAAAGCAGACAACAAAAGGCTTGTTCTCTTTTTTTCTATGGCTACAGACTGGTTTATTGATGGGGCTGCTGCTCGGCGCGTGTAGCGACGGCAGCAGTTCCAAGAGCACCTACCCCACCGTGGATGGACCCGTGACGGGAGGTTCGGGTTCGCCGTTCCTCGCCACGACCTCGCTGGATTTGGCGAGCACGGGTTACGAAGAGGCGGAATACTTCATTTCCGGAAACGCCGCCAGTTATGTCAATAACGGCGCGCTGCAATCGGACGGCAAGTGGCAGGTAAAAGCGGCCGATATTGCAGGCTATAAGACGCGCATCGTCGTGTATCGCCCGACTGATCCGTCGACATTCAACGGGACGGTCGTCATCGAGTGGCTTAACGTCAGTGGTGGGGTCGATTCGGCCGCCGACTGGGTGATGGGCCACACCGAGCTGATGCGATCCGGTTACGCGTGGGTCGGTGTGTCGGCGCAGAAAGCTGGAATTGATGGCGGCGGCAGTCTGACCCTGAAAGCAATCGATCCAGCGCGCTATGATTCCTTGTATCACCCAGGTGACAGCTTCTCCTACGACATATTCACGCAGGCGGCGCAGGCCGTGCGTTATCCGCACGGCATCGATGTGCTGCAAGGGCTCGTTGCCGGTCGCGTGATCGGCGCCGGCGAATCGCAGTCGGCATATCGCCTGCTGACTTATGCGAATGCGATTTCCAAGCTCAATACCCTCTTTAATGGCTTCCTCATCCACAGCCGGCTCGGCGGCAGCGCGCCACTGTCGGAGACACCACAAGCGGTCGTCAATGCGCCGACGGTGGTCGACGTGCGCAGCGATCTCGGCTTACCGGTGTTGACGCTGCAAACCGAAACAGATCTTTTTGTGCTGGGTTCGTATGCGGACCGTCAGGCCGACACCAATCTGTTCCGTCTATGGGAAACGGCTGGCACCGCCCATGCCGATACCTACTCCGCTCTGACAGGCTTCACCGATACCGGAACCGACCCGAACATCGCGAACGTGCTCGTCACCAATACCCCAGTACCGGGTATCATCACTTGCGACAGTCCAGTTAATTCCGGGCCCCAGCATTTCTTCGTCAATGCTGCGTTTGCCGCACTGGATCACTGGATTCGCACCGGCGCGGCACCCGCCTCAGCACCTTTGCTTCAGACAGCGGGGACTCCGCCTGCGTTTGTGCTTGATAGCCAGGACAATGTATTGGGTGGAATACGCAGTCCATATGTCGACGCGCCGATCGCAACATTGTCTGGCGAAGGCCAAAGCGGCCCTGGATTCTGCTTCCTATGGGGCACCACGACCTTGCTCGACAGCGGGACGCTGGCCACTCTTTATCCCGACCATGCCACCTACGTCGGCTTGGTCAACGCCTCCGTCGACAGCGATGTCGCGCAGGGCTTTCTGCTGGCGCCGGACGGAGACTTGATCAAGGCGGCGGCACAGGCATCCACCATTGGCGGTCCCTAGGATTTAGGCGGCGGTTCAACCGCCTTCAGCTCGCTTTCGTTTCTTTGGGAGCGAGCGAACGGCGAAATTCGTTGAGCTTCGCCTGATAATCCACAGCGTCACCGTATGCGAGAAATTGTGCGTAGCGGGAATGCGTTCCGAGCACCCTGCGTGCATGCTTGATCGGGCACCAATACTGCTCGGTGCGTGCCGCGACCTCGCGCGCATATGCAATGACGCCATTGCCATATCCGCAATAGACACAGTTGAATTTCTCGATGCTGTTGAGATAGCCAAGCCGGTGTCGGTCGATAACGATGTAGTCGGATCGTTTCACCTTGGCAACCCGGTAAAGAGGAAAGCAGACCGCCTGGTACAGCGTGATCCATAGATCCAGCAGGGCAATGGGAATTGCCACGCTGTAAATGAAGGGCACCGACAATATCGCGCGAATCTGACTCTCGCCCAGCCACTTCACCAGGCTTGTCCGCATCTGCCGGTGCTTTTCCCTGACGGCGCGCTCAAATTCGACGCGCTTGCCTCTGATCTTGAACAGCACCTGGCTCTCTTCTTCCTGCAGTGCAGTCTGCAGCTCGTTCTCAAGCACAGCCATCTGGTTCAGCAACTCGCGGATGCGATTAGCCATGAAGGCTTGATCTCCAATGATTGAAGCACGGCAGGAAAATATTATCTGCCGCGGAACGGCGCTTGACGCTTAGGACCGCTCAATGAAAAGCGACGTAGGGACCGCTTCCTCCGGGCGTGCTCACACCTTCGATAGCGAAGAACACGCTGCGTCCATAGAAAAACGGCATGCCCCAGTCGAAACTGCCGCTGAGGGCACTGCCGCCGGCGAGATTGTCAAAAGCGGCATTGCTGGTCGAAAACAGGGAGTCAGCGTTGGCGACCGAGAACGGCACCACCACGGAAGCGCCATTCTGGCCACCCATCGACGCCGAGAGCGCAAGCGTCGAGGCAGGACAATAGAATGCGGCGCTGCTGCTGCAAGGCGGGATCGTCGAGGAATGAAAAAACAGTGCATTCGATCCGCTGTCGACAAAGCTGGAGAACAGCACCGAGCCATTGAAGTTCGTCGTGATATTGCCCGCCGCGCTGGTCGGCAGAACTACTGCGCCGCCCAGCCCGTTGTTTCCCTGGGTTCCGATTCCGAAAATCAGCGAGCCCGATACGTTACCCGCGCCATTGGCGTCTATTGCTGGTAACTGAATCAGCACGCCGTTATTGTCGGCAGCGAACATCGCCACCGGATTCTGTACCTGATCCTGTAATCCTTCTGTCGTTGACGAGCAGACGGAAGAGGAATTGCAAGCGAAGTAGATACCCGGGCCTCTACTGGCAGCGCAACCTGAACCGCAATCCTGTGCAAAGAGACCAATACCCAGAATGCCATTAGCGCCCAGCGTCGACAGCGTATTCACCGCCTGTCCGGCACCATTGGAACAGGCCGCCGGCACCGATGGAGAATCCGATGCCCCAATGATTACCTGGATCGGCAAACTGTCCGCCACTTCCCCCGCGATCTGCACATCCGCTGTGGCAACCGGCCCCCATGAATAGCCATCTACGAATACCGTGCATTCTGCGATTTTCCCACCCGTGCTGTCAGTCTGGCCCGGCAGAGAAACATTGAGGGCCGAACCGAGAATGCGCAGTCCGACGGAGCCGGTGTCCACCAATACATCGTTGACGGTTTGACAGGTCGAAGAACCGGGAATGCAAATCGTTACTGCAGTGAACAATCCGTTCGCATAGTCGTTGTTGGGCCCGGAATTGACGCTCAGCGGCTGCACGTTGCCGCTACCACCTCCTCCAGCCGTGAAGCCGGCCCCACTTCCGCCGCCGCAACCGGCGACAACGCAGGTCAAAAACGCAATCGTCGCGGATCCGAATTTCACTGGAGATCACCCTCGGTAACACCCACAGGCATGAGCGCGGGCGCATAAGCCGTGCCCCAATAATCCCTCATGTGGCCGGCGGATTCATAAATCAGTCTTCCGGTATCGATGCGCACATGACTGCGACGTTGATGAGGTTGCGCGGCCACGGTCTGATATTCGGAGAAGTAAGCGCCAAGCAGCTGCGACAGGTCCGGCGACCGCGGCCCGTGCCAGTTGACTGCGAACACGATCCCGCTCGACGAGATGTACTCGTCAACCACCGTCGTGCTCGGTAGCGTCATTCGCAGAACGATGAATTCGCGGTGGGCGGATACATCTCCACGCAGAACCGCCACATCGGACGGAACCGATGTCGCAGCCTCCCCCAGCGCCGCCGCAGCCGACTGCGGACCCATTGCCAGCACCAGGCTGGTCGCGAAAAACGTGGATCGGACGATGTTCATTCCGCGATTGCCTCCTCCAGTAACCGGCAGACCTTTCGGATTGCCATTTCAAAATGAGCGAACCTGAGCGTAACTGATCACGGACAAACCATGTAGGCCAGCACTGCATTTCCCGCTTACTGCGAACGTGCAGGCGGTTCGAAATAACTGCCAGGGCGTTGCTTGCGGATCAGCAGATTCCTAATTTCCCATTCAGCTTTGGTATCCACTTCCTTCAGATACCGCACTTCTCCACCCGCCTGTACCGCGATCGGCGCACCGTTCTCGAACAGCACACGATTGCCGGGCAGCCGCGGCACTTTGTCGCCGGGCGTGAGAACGCCGACCAGATTGAGCGGATCGGCTGCGGAAATGGATACGCGTTCGCTGTCGTCGCCAGTGGCGATTTTCCGTAGTGTCGCGGCCGCTTCAGGCAACGCGAACTGTTCGCCGGAAAAGCCGCTGACAAAACGGCCGCCACGAATTTCGCCGCGCGCTTCCAGGCGCCGGTAGACGTAGTACAAATCGCGCCACGGCGGCAGGCTCTCTTCGCGTTCCAGCAATTTGCGAAAAACCACACCATAGCGACGCAGCAACACGCGCGCGATGTGTTCGACATGCGGCGCTGCGAGCGCTCCGGCAGTATCGGCGGCCTGACGCGGACGGTGTGTCAGCGACCAACGCCCGGCGGCATCGATGCCGGCTTCGATGAGACTCTTGTGCCGGCGCAGGCGATGGCGCTTTTCAGCGGGCATCACCAGGGCACGCAAACCCGCGAAAGAGTCGCAGGTCACCAGGCTCCGGCTGACCAGTTCGCCGAGCGCGAGCTCCAGCTCCGCCTTGAGCAATCCGGTGTCGGGGACCAGATCCGAGAAGAACGAGGCGCCGTGGGTGCGCAAACTGTCGAACACCTTCCGTGCGCGCGGTGATAACGGTATCTCCTGTGCCGGCGTATCGCCTGCTTGCCGCCAGTGTGCAAGCATTTCGCGCTCACAGAGCACGATGGGTGTCGTGCGGATCGGACCGGCCTTGCGCACACTGTCATCCGTGCCACTGGCGACCACCGACATGGGACGTGACCACGCAACGCGCCCGGCAGCACACAGCTGATCGAGCATGAATGGCTGATACTGCTTGACGCGCGATGGCAGCAGATCCTCTTCCCACGCTGCGGCCGGTGCCGCACAGCCTTCGAGCTGCCGCAGCGCAATGAGCAAACCGGCATCGCCTTCGCGACGCTCATCGCCCACGTCCGTCGCCAGTCCGTGCCAGCGGAATAGAAAGCGCAAAAACTGCGACGGCGGCACCGGTCGGATTTCCGCGCGCAGACGCTCGCGTGCGTAGCGATGCATACGCGCGAGCAGGCGGCGATCACACCACTCCGCCGCATTCGGTGAGGTGAATCCGCCGCGCATCACTGCACCTTCGGCTTCGAGTTGCAGCAGCGCCACTCGAACTGCATCAGGTGCCAGGCCCAGCGGCGCAGCGAGTTGCGTTTCCGTCACCGGTCCCAGCAGTTCGAGGCGGCTGCGCAGGATTTCGCGGAGTGCGTCGTCCGCCGTCGGCGTTTCCTTCGACACCGGTTGGATCGCGGGCGCTGGTGACGGGTTCGGGAACGCGGCAAGAAATTCATGCAAACGCTCGGCCGCGACCCACAGCACACGGTCACCACCCGGCTTGAGCGCGGTTACGCGCCCCTGTTGCTGCAAAGGCTCCAGCCAGGCATCGCTAGGATCGCCCAGCTCATCCGCGGCGAGAAACGCGTAAACGACCAGCGCGTCGTGCAGCTCATCGGCGTTACCCATCTCGGGCCAAGCTTCGTCGCGAACCTGATCGATGGACTGCGGATCGAGCCGGCCAAGATCGGCAGCACTGCGCACATCCATCAACGGCTGCGTATGAACGGCCTTGGTGCGGCGTTCCTCGGCGGCACCATCGTCGAGGAAGGCATAGGGCCGCGCATTGAGAATGGCGTGCGCAAGCGGCGACGGCGTCGTCAGATCACAGGTGACCACGCGTACCTCGCCACTCTCGATGCGCGCCAGCAGGCGCTCGAAACCGTCAACATCCATGGTCTCGTGCAGACAGTCGTCGAGTGTTTGCCTGACCAGCGGGTGATCGGGAATTTCGCGATCGCCGGTGATGTTTTCAGCACAGGCGACCTGATCCGGAAACACCACCGTCAGCAAATCTTCGGCGTCAGAGCGCTGAAACTGCGGTGGCACGCGCTTGCCGTTCTGCATGCGCTTGATCGCGAGGGCGACGCTCGCGTTCCAGCGCCAGCGTGTGCCGAACATCGGCGCTGCGATCAGCGCCTGCACGAGAACGTCGCGTGCTGTTTTCGATTTCAGATAGCCCTTGATTTCATCGAGCGGGAAGCTATGCGTCGGACCGAGCGACAACACGATGCTGTCCTCCACCGCGCTGGCCTGCAGCTCGAAATTGAACTTGCGGCAGAACCGTTTTCGCAGCGCCAGACCCCAGGCCTTGTTGATGCGCGAACCATACGGCGAATGGATCACCAGATGCGTGTCGCCGACTTCGTCGAAGAAGCGTTCGAAGACGATTGTATCCTCGGTCGGCAGCACGCCCAGCGCGGCTTTGGACGCGGCGAGGTATTGCGTCAGCTGCAATGCGGCTTCTGCCGGAATGGGGACTTCTTCACGGAGCCAACGCTCGCAGGCTTCGAGATCTGCAACCGGCAAGTGTTGTTCTGCGGAGGTGGAAAGAAGCTCGTCGGCGCGTTTGCTCAGCCGCGATACCGCATGACTCAGTTCGTCGCTACGCCCCAACCCTTCGCCAAACCAGAAGGGCATGTTGGGTGGCTGACCCTTGGCATCCTCCACATACACCTTGCCGGTCTGAACTCTGGCGATGCGGTAGGAAGCGTTGCCGAGTTGAAAGATGTCGCCGGGAATGCTCTCGAAGGCGAAGTCCTCATTGAGCGTGCCGATGCGATGTTCCTCGGGCAGCAGCACGACTTCGTAGTCGAACTGATCTGGAATCGTCCCGGCGTTGGTGACGGCGGTCAGCCGCGCGCCGCGCCGCGCACGCAGCACGCGATTCACTGCGTCGTAGTGCAGGTACGCGCCGCGACGGCCACGCCGCGTGGAATAGCCGTCGGCGAGCATGCGCACGACTTCCTCGAAATCAGCGAGCGCCAGATCGCGATACGGCCGCGCACGGCGGAAGCACTGGAAGAGATTGTCAAGTCCCCATTCGCGACAGCCGACTTCGGCGACGATCTGCTGCGCCAGCACATCCAGCGGATGCGCGGGCGCGCGGATTCGATCCAGCTCGGCGTGGTTGACGGCATCGAGCAGCGCGGCGGACTCCAGCAGATCGTCGAGCGATAGCGGAAACAGCCGGCCTTTCGGAATCGCGCCGATAGCGTGGCCGGCGCGGCCGACGCGCTGCAGGAATGCATTGATGCCGCGCGGCGAACCGAGCTGACAGACGAGATCGATCTCACCGATGTCGATACCCAGCTCCAGCGAGCTGGTGGCGACCAGCGCTTTCAGCTCGCCGGACTTGAGGCGCTGTTCGGCCTTGAGGCGATGTTCCCTGGCAAGGCTGCCGTGATGCGCGGTGACGTGCTCATCGCCAAGCCGCTCGGCGAGATGGCGCGCGGCGCGCTCGGCGATGCGGCGCTGGTTGACGAAAATCAGCGTGGTGCGGTGCTGGCGGATCAGTTCGGCGAGGCGGTCGTACAATTCCGCCCACACTTCGGTGGCCATCACCGCGGTCAACGGCGAGCGCGGCATTTCGATGGCGAGATCGCGATCACGCACGTGACCGGCATCGATGATCGCGACATCGTCGGAACGCTCGCCGATCAGAAAGCGCGCCATCTCGGACAACGGCTTCACGGTCGCCGACAGACCGATTCGCACCGGCGGTTTTCCGCACAGCGCATCCAGCCGCTCCAGCGTCAGCATCAGATGCGAGCCGCGCTTGCTGCCGGCAACGGCATGCAGTTCGTCCACGATCACGGTACGCACGGAGCCAAGCATGCGGCGCCCCGAATCGGAACTGATGAGGATGAACAGCGATTCCGGAGTCGTGACCAGGATGTGCGGCGGCGAGCGACGCATGCGGTCACGCTCGAACGCGGGCGTGTCACCCGTGCGCACCGCATCGCGAATCGGCACATCCGGCAAACCCAGTTCGACCAGCTGCTTGCGGATACCCGCCAGCGGTTCCTGCAAATTCTTCTGGATATCGTTCGACAGCGCCTTCAGCGGCGAGATATAGAGAACCTGCACTTCATCGGGCAACGGACCGTCCGATCCTTCGACGATGAGATCGTTGATCGCCGAGAGAAACGCGGCCAGAGTCTTGCCGGAGCCGGTCGGTGCGGCGATCAACGCATGGCGGTGTTGCGACGTGACCACCCAGGCGCGGCTCTGCGCCTCGGTCGGCTGCCCGAAGCGCGCACGCAACCAGCCGGATACCGCCGGGTGGAACAACTCACCCGAAGCCGGCGCGGCGCCGGCACCGAAATCGAGACGACCCTGCATTCCGGCATTATCCTTTAGGTGTAGGCAAACAGCTTGTCATGGCATTAATTCCCTATGAGACGCCTACAACAAGTGCAGCGTTCGTTATTTTTATATCGTTCTGTTTTTTTAAATTATTCATGTTCTTGTGAAATACATATCCAGAATTTTCTGAAGGTCTCGTGTAGAGGGGCCAGCGTTAAAGCTCCTTTTCGCTAAAGTGGCTGCAAACACGGCCGATAGCCACTTAACCAGTCTGCCCGAAAACTCGGAGCATTGGCGATCTTGAAAATAGAGCTTGGCAAGACCGTTCGACAGCTCACTCGCCGAAGGAATAATCCGGTATGGTGATGCCTTCAGCGTCATCGGATTGTCCCCCAGGTTATTGGCAGATCCTCTCGTGAGCATCCGGGAATTACGACTACCTCAAACTGTTGCCGACGCGCTTCCGGCGGATGCGCGTCAGGATCGGTTGGCTGATCGCTTGGTCATGATGCGCGCGGCCTACAACGTAATGCCCGACCTGGTCTGGATCAGCGGCGCGCACGGCGAGCTGTTCGCCTGTAATCCGGCATTCGAGCAATACGCCGGCGCGACGGAAGAGATTCTCGCTGGACGCTCGGAATCCGATCTTCTCGAAGCGGAAGCGGCCTCTGTGCTGCAGGAGCAGACTCGCCTCGCACACGAGCGCGGAACGCCCGTCACCGCCGAAGTATGGGCGCACTACGCAGACGGGCGGCGGGAGCTGATCGAAATCACTTCGGTGCCGATCAACGATGCCGCCGGTGAAAAGCTCGGCACGCTCAACATCGGCCGCAAGATAACGACGCGCCAGCAGACACTCGATCTGGCCCAGAACATGCGCGATCTGCTCACGCTGAGCGATCCGGATGGAACAATTCGATATGTGAGCCCATCGGTAAGCATGATGCTTGGCTATGCGCCAGCGGAGCTGATCGGCAAGAACATGATCGCCGACGTCGAACCGAAGGATCTGGAACGCATCCGTCCGTTGATGGAACGCGCAATGGACGGCCTTCCTCCACCAGCCCTGCGTTACCGCATCCGCAACCGCAATGGCGAATGGATCTGGCTCAGTTCGATGGTGACGCCGGTGCTCGACACCGACGGCAAGGTCGTCGCACTGCAAACGCTGTCGCGCGATATCACCGAACGACAGCACAACGAAGCAGGCTTGCGGCTGTATCGCACGGTATTCGATACCTCGCATTCGGCGATCGTCATGATCGACGAAGCCCGCAGGATCATCGACGTCAACCCTGCCTTCGTGGAAATGACCGGCCATCCCGGCGAAAAAGCGATCGGTCGCGACATCGCGGAATTATGGAGCGAGCTGTACAGCGAACCCGACTATCTCGACATCGAAAAGCGCGTGCTGCGCGATGGGACGTGGCGTGGAGAGCCCATCGGCAGTCTGAAGGATGGTCGTCGCTATCGGCACATGGCAACCGTCTCTGCGGCGCACGCTTCCGACAGCCTTCCCTATCACTGCGTGGCAACCATGTCGGATGTCACGCAGCTGCGCGAACAGCAACTGCGTCTCGAACGACTCGCGCACTACGACGCATTGACGTTGCTGCCGAACCGCGTGCTACTCGCCGACCGCCTGCAGCAGTCGATGGCACGCGCCCGGCGCAGCGGCAAACAGATCGCGATCTGCTATCTGGATCTGGATGGATTCAAACCGGTCAATGATCACTATGGGCACGAAGCCGGCGATCGCTTGCTGGTGCTGATTGCGCAGCGGTTGGAAAAAACATTGCGCGAAACCGACACGCTGGCGCGGCTGGGCGGCGATGAATTCGCGCTGCTGCTCACCGATCTCGCCAGTCCGCAGGAGGGCGAACAGGTACTCGAACGGCTGCTGAGCGAAATCTCGCATCCGATAAACGTCTTGCCCGATACCAGCGTCACCATATCGGCGAGCGTCGGTGTGACCTTTTTTCCGGCGGATGACGAAGACCCGGAAACCCTGCTGCGACACGCCGACCAGGCGATGTATCTGGCCAAGCGCACCGGACGCAACCGCTACTACCTGTTCGATGCGGGCATGGAGCGCATTGCGCTGACCCGTCAACGTCTGCGTGCGGAATTCGCGCTTGCGCTGGCGGACGGGCAACTACGCCTTTATTACGAACCGAAGGTCGACATGCGCGCGAACACCGTGATCGGCGCGGAAGCGTTGATCCGCTGGCAGCATCCCGAGCGCGGACTCCTCATGCCTCACGATTTTCTGCCGGCGATCGAGAACACGGAACTGGATGTCACCCTCGGCGAATGGGTCATCACCGCGGCGCGCAACCAGATCGAATTTTGGGAAACTCAGAATCTGCTGATCCCGATCAGCATCAACATCGCGGCACGGCATCTGCAACATCCGCGCTTCTCCGCCCGCCTCGCCGAATTGCTCGGTGATTTTCCGGCGCGCCGTCCCGGGCGGCTGGAACTGGAGATCGTTGAACGCGGCATTCTCAACGATATCGATACGCTCTCGGCAATGATGCGCGACTGTCGCGCAACCGGCGTCGGATTTGCGCTCGACGACTTCGGTACCGGCTATTCCTCGCTAAGCCATCTGCGACTGCTGCCGACGGATACGGTGAAGATCGATCGCTCCTTCGTCGCCGGCATTCTCGATAATCCGGACGATCGCGCACTGATCGCGGGCGTCATCGGCATGGCGAAGAGTCTGCACCGCATGGTCATCGCCGAAGGTGTGGAAACTTTGGCGCACGCGGTCGCGCTGAAGGAACTCGGCTGTGAATTCTGTCAAGGCTATGGCATCGCGCGCCCGATGCCGGCGGATAAACTTCCCGGCTGGGTCGCGAGCTATCGGAAGGCGTTCGCAAAGCCTGTGTTGATTTTCGATATACCGCCGCCGGGCAGTAGTTGATACTGCAATCTCGCCAGCTGGCAGCGCCTAATTATTCAAGTACAAACTCTGATATTCGTCGCGCAGCTGTCGTTTCAAAAGTTTGCCAGTCGGTGTGTGTGGCAACTCTTCCACGAACACCACTTCATCCGGCATCCACCATTTGGCGATCTTGTCGGCGAGAAAATCGAGGATGCCCCGTTTATCCGCCCGCATCCCGTCCTTGGTCACGATCAGCAGCAGTGGACGCTCGTCCCACTTCGGATGCGGGATACCCACCACCGCGCATTCAGCCACTGCTGGATGGCTCATGACGATATTCTCGACTTCGATCGAACTGATCCATTCGCCGCCGGATTTGATCACGTCCTTGGCGCGATCGACGATGTTCATGATGCCATGCTCGTCGATAGTGGCGACGTCGCCGGTATCGAACCAACCGTTCTCCCATGCCGACTGGTCTTCGCTCTTGTAGTAACTCTTCGCGACCCACGGACCGCGCACCATCAGCCTCCCAAAACTCCTGCCGTCATGCGGCAACGCTTTACCGTCGCTGCCGAGGATCTTCATCTCGACACCGAACACTGCTTTACCCTGCTTGGTCTGCAAGCGGTAGCGCTCTTCCAGCGGCAGACTCGCCATGTAGAGGCTGCGACTGTTCACGGTGCCGAGCGGCGACAGTTCCGTCATGCCCCAGGCATGGGTCAGGAAAACGTCATGACGTTCTTCGAACGCTTTGATCATCGACAACGGCGCGGCCGAGCCGCCGACAATCGCCCTCTTCACTGAAGTCAGCTTTAGATTTTCCTTCTCGCAATATTGCAACAGACCAAGCCAGACGGTAGGCACGCCGAGCAATAGTGTCACTTGTTCCTTATCAATCAGTTCGTAGAGCGAAGGGCCATCCAGCGCGGCCCCAGGCAGAATCAGTTTGGCGCCCGCCATCGTCGCCGCGTACGGCATGCCCCAGGCGTTGACGTGAAACATCGGCACCACCGGCAGCACGCAGTCGCCGCTGGACACGCCAAGAACGTCCGGTCGCGTTGATGCGATTGCATGCAACACGGTGGTGCGATGGTTGTACAAAACACCCTTCGGATTGCCGGTCGTGCCAGAGGTGTAGCACAGCGATGCCGCGAGATTCTCATCGAACTCCGGCCAATCGAACGAGTCGCTCTCCGCCGCGAGCAGATCCTCGTAGCACAGCAACGGCAGCGACGACTGCGGCATGTGGGCACGGTCGGTCATCGCCACCAGCACAGTCACCGTTTTCAGCTGCGGACGGATTTTTTCCAGCAGCGGAACGAAGTTGACATCCACGAACAGAATCCCGTCTTCCGCGTGGTTGACGAGATACACCAGTTGCTCGGGAAACAGGCGCGGATTGATCGTGTGCAGAACCGCGCCACTTCCCGAAACTGCGTAATAGAGTTCGTAGTGGCGATGCGTCGCCAGCGCGATGGTGCCAACGCGATCCTGCTGCTTCATACCGAGCCGGCGTAGCGTATTAGCAAGTTTTCGCACGCGCACGGCTGCTTGTGGATACGTGTAGCGATGGATACCGCCCTCGGGCGGGCAGCTGACAATTTCGACATCGCGATGGAAAGCATCCGCGTGCCGCAAAATTGAAGAGATGGAAAAAGGCATATCCATCATCAGGCCGTTCATCTATGTGCTCCTGTCCCGGTATTTATCCAAAAATCCGGCCGCATGCCGGCTTTATCCGCGCTTCAGCTGATCGCGACGCTGGGGCATCGATTGATGCACCGTTTCGCTATTACCGCGCGCCCGTCTTTGTCCGGATGTTAATTCGCAATCCGCTGGCATGTACACCGGTGGCCCGTCTGGAATCGATCCCTTCAGACGCCGGCCTCTTTTATGCGGCGATGATATTGCGCAGCGTACCGATGCGCTCAATAGTCAACTCGATCACGTCGCCGGGTTTCAACCAGACGCCGTTCTCCATGCCACTGCCGCCGGGCAAGGTGCCACTCCCGAAAAATTCGCCTGGATGGAGCTGCTCATCGCGCGATACATGCGCCAGTGCCTCACCGACGGAATGTTGCATGCCTTGGGTGCTTGTGGCGCGGACGCAATGCCCGTTGATGCGAACTTCCGCCGCGAGCGTATCAAGCACCGGCAGGATTTCATCCGCGGTGACAAGTTCGCTCGCCATTGCGTTACGGAAATGCTTGGCCTTCTGCGGACCGAAACCACTGCGCATTTCCGCCAGCTGTACGTCGCGCGCGCTGAAATCGTTGAACACCACGAAACCACCGATGGCGGCGAGCGCCTCGTCGGGTGTCGCGTTCAGCAGCGGTTTCGCCAACACAAATCCGAGTTCAAGTTCGTAGTCGAGCGCATTGGAATAGCTCGGGCAGCGAATCTCGGCACCGCTCGCGACGAAAGCGAGATGATTGCCCATGTAATAGATCGGCTGCCGGTACCAGAGCGGATGCGGGCGGAACGCGGGAAACGGACGGCGCAAGATGGATTCATAAATCGATGCGATTCGATGCGCCGTCGGCAGAAAACGGCGCGCGTAGCCACGCCCCGCGTCGATGACATGGCGTTCGTACAGCATGAAATCGCGATAGGAGCGTGGCTCGAATGGCAGTGCGTCCGGCCCCGTTGCATCGAGCGATGCAGCGTCAATGTCGATTTTCAGCAGCCCCCTTTCGAGACGCTGCCGGTTTCGATCCCAGTCGCCCAGCATTTCGATCAGATCGATCCGCTCGACCGCGGTATTTCCGGCAGCGGCAAGCACCGCGGCGACGGGCACCCACCGCTCCTTCTGCTGCACCATCAGCACCGCCGGCGCATCCAGCGATGCTGCGATGCGCTTGAATCTCATCTAGGGTCTGTTGATTCAGATCCTAGTGGCGGTAACCATTAACCTTCACGCTGAAACTCATTGCCGGTCCCGGCGTCGGCGCGGTCTTGGTCTTCAGCACGTAGTCAGGTGGGTCAAGCGACAAGTCGGCCTTGTAGAACAGTCGCGCCATCGACAGCGCCAGTTGCACTTCCGCGAGGCTCTTGCCGAGGCAGGTGTGCGGTCCGCGCCCGTACGGCGAATAAACACCCGACTGCATGTGCTCGGCTCGTGGCTTCTGGTAACGGTCGATATCGAACTTGTCGGGATTCGGAAAATATTCTTCCATGAAGTGCGGAACACTGGTGCCGATGTAGAGAAGTTCGTCTTTGTGGATCTTGTGGCCTGCGAAAGTGAAATCACGCGTCGCGGTACGCATCTGCGCTACAGCGACCGGATACAGGCGCATGGTCTCCATCACGGCGCCGTGCACGGCCGGAATGTTCTTCAAATCCTCCTCTTCGATACGCCCTTTTGCGAACAATGCATCCACCTCGTCATGGATACGCTTCAGCACTTCCGGATGCTTGAGCACTGCGTAAACGATGGCACCGGTCGTATTCGCGACCGTATCCAGTCCAGCCACATACGGTCCGGTGAGGTTCAGGATCAGATCGCTCTCCGGAATCAAACTCGGATCGCGGCGATGCGCGTCCATGATGTCGTCGATGAGATTCTTTTGTTCGTCAGTCTTGCTTCCCGCCGTCTTGTAGTAATCCGCGATCATCTTGTTGCCGAGCTCGAACACGCGCGCCTTGGCGCGCTTATAGGTCGGGCGCTTTAGCAAAAATTTCGGCCGCTGTCGCGTGACCAGCACGTTGAGGATGTAGAGAATGTTGGTGCGGATGTCTTTGACGTATTCCAGCGGAGCGGCGCCGGTGAGGATGGTGCCGAGCTGGTCGGTGACCATGTACTGCATCGCTTCCACGACCGGTACCCGCGTCCCGGGTTTCCAATCCCGCATGATGCAGCGGTCGGTGATATCGATGAGTTCGTTGTAACGGCCCTTGATCGCTTCGCGCGAATAGCCGCGCTTCATGATTTCACGTAACTGCTTGTGCGACTCGCCATCCTCTCCCGTCAGCGTACGCGTCGCACCATATTCGTCGACCAGGCCCTGCCAGAACTCCTTGGAGCGCAACGAATCCTTACCCTCGCGGGTGCCGAGAAAATTCGCAGCCTCGACGCCGGCCAGCACGGTATATTCGTTATTGAAGATCTTGATTTTGAAAACAGGACCATATTTCCGATAGGCATGCAGGAAAAAACGCGCCGGGTCCTTCGCCATTTCCACGACATTTCCAATCACGGGCAATCCCCGAACGTGAGGAATGGCCGGATTAACAACCGATTCTGCTACTCCCATCACACGTTTCTCCGTGAAAACTTTATCATTCTGATTTTATGCCCTTACCGACACCGGCGCATGGCCATATAAGCCAAGCGCCGCATCTAAGGGGGAATCCGGCCCGTGCGTTCCGGGGACAGAACATACCGGCACGTCGCATGGACGGTTGCGGCAATGCTCGCGAAAACACATATTGGCGTGACCGGATTTTCATATGTTTTTGCCGGTCGAGTCACTTGAAATCCGCACCAGAACCAACCATCGCTGCCGCCCAGAAGAGTAGCGTAGTCAACTGACTAAACCCACATTCAAACGGACTAAGTGTGCGGGCGTCCGCGAATGGCGACGTGTCGCTTATGACCAACGCCCTATATTTAAGAATAGCAATGGCGTCATAAGGTTACGAGAGTAATACCTATGGGTTATTGTCCAATCTTCATGTTTAGTGGGCAGCATTTTCCACGAAATACCGTCCACTCACTCACCGAATCGTACAAACCTCGTACAAACCGATCACCAGCCGCCGACATCGCGCGCGGTTATAGATCCTGGAAATCTCTGTCACAACGTTCGCTTTCATCCAGCAAGTGGATCGCCGCGGCAAATCAATCCCTGTATACGGACGCATGAACATCCGCGTACAGGGATCTTTCTTCGCAACGGTCAGGGATGCACGGGCGGGTCCACAATGCGCTGGAAAGTAGCCGTTTGTTCAAAGCTATCGCGGGAATCGCCGCCTGAATAATTGGTGAAGACCGACACCTGAATAAATTCTCCCGGCGTCGCCGCAGCCACTGGCAGTCGCGTTGCTACGACATGCACTGTCGACGTGCTCGTGTGGTATTTCGCGGTCCAGCTTTCCGCTGCGTTCGATGAAGGATCTAATGAGTAAGTGGTGGCAGTGGTCGTTCCCAGCAAGCATACGGGATCACCGCAGGCCTGGACGGCCTCCACCTTCACCGCACCGGCGCTGGTAGCAGTGACGGTGAGCTCTACGATACCTGACGGAAGCGGACTCTGATTCACGTTATGCCAGATTCCCACTATGTCACTCGCGTCCGTGGGCTTGGCCGCCTGGGCGACCGGCATAGCCAGTGCAATCGCCAAAGCTGCGATAGCAGCAGAACCCGTCAGGAAACACTGCTCGTTTCTCATAATTTTCATGGGACACTCCAAAGTTGAATAAGAACACCCTGCCCGACACCATACGGACAGGCATAGCTTGGATACTCCCGAAACGTTGCATTTTCGTGAGCGTCGGATTCGCTGTAAGCCGAACTGGAATATTGACCGCATCGACCAGATTCAGGCTTACAGCATCCATGGAAGGCCGAAGAGAACGACGTCCGACCATACGAAAATTCTATTGAACGGGAGCAGCCAAAGCTGCAACGGTCGCCTTGTCGGAACGTTGACTCTTAATTTTTCAGCGCTCGCATAAGCATTATGCCAAGCTCAATGAACGCCAAGCTGAAGGAAGAAACGCAGAGCGATCCATTCGATGGTGCAGCGAGATCGCTCGAATAGCCGTCGCAGGAGAATTCGATGAATCACTTTATGATATCTGCCGCCCTTGGAGCGGCCATTCTGATGACTTCGGCACCCGATTCCTCACCGGCCCAGGAAAAGTCGGTCGAACCGCTGACGCCGGAACAGGCCATGGAAGAATACGCCTACGCCATCGGGGTGCAGGCCTACATCTATGGCTACCCGTCGGTGGAACTGTATCGCGTCCGGTACAAAGCGGTTTTCAATCCCGGCAATAAGACCCGGACACCATTGAATCGCTTTCGCCACCGGCGCGAATTACTCGATCCGGCCGCGACGACAGTCGTCGCTCCGAATAACGACACGCTCTACTCGTCGGCGTGGCTCGATCTCGCGAAAGAACCCGTCGTCCTCGATGTACCGGACACCAAAAGCCGCTACTACGTGATGCAGTTCATGGACTTCTACACCAATAACTTCGCGTATGTGGGCAAGCGAACCACCGGGACGAAAGCCGCCTCCTATGCGATCACCGGGCCGGGCTGGACCGGGAAGCTGCCCGCGGGGATACGGCGCATCGAATCTCCGACCAACGACGTTTGGTTGCTCGGTCGCACACTGGTTGACGGCCCAAACGATCTGCCCGCAGTACATGCGCTTCAAGACCAGTATCTGCTGACGCCACTCAGCGCCTGGCACAAAAAGAAAGACGCGAAGATGCCTGATGAAAAGGGCGAGCCCCCGGCCTATGACGCATCTGAACCGCTCAAGTTCTTTGAGTTTCTGAACATCGTTCTCCACGAAAATCCGCCACCCGCGCGCGAGGCGGCGCTGATGAGTTTGTTCGGGCGGATTGGCGTCGGTCCTGACAGGAAATTCAAAGCCGCCGAACTCGATCCATCGATTGCGAGAGGACTGCATCGGGCGATTGATACGGGCCAGCAGCTTATCGCTTCGCTACCCTCCGGCCGCCCTGAGGCGAACGGTTGGCTGGCGTTTTCGCCGCACACCGGAAAATTTGGCGATGACTACCGCTATCGCGCCTACATCGCGAAGTATGCACTGGCCTCCAACGATCCGCAGGAAGCATACAATTTCTCTACGGGCCGGGATGACCAAAGCCGACCGTTGAGCGGAGACCGGAACTATGTGCTGCGCTTCGAAAAAGGCCAGCTCCCTCCCGTCGATGCGTTCTGGTCGGTAACCATGTACCAGTTGCCCGGCGTGTTCCTGGTCGAAAGCCCCATCCAGCGCTACGCGCTTGGCGACAGATCGCAAGAGCTCCGCCATGGTACCGACGGCTCGCTCGACATTTATCTCCAGCACGACTCTCCAGGAGCAGACAAGATATCGAACTGGCTGCCGGCACCGCGCGGAGACTTCGAACTTGCCCTGCGCTGCTATCTCCCGCACAAGGAAATCTCCGAAGGTGTCTGGTTACCGCCGAAGGTGAAGTCGGTCGAGTGACCACCTGAAACACTGGGCACAATTGACCCGGATCAATACCCGCATAAATCCAGGCCAGCATAATCTCTCGAAGGAGGATGGTGTCCCATCCACACGTAAGCTCAGGGAGAAAGAGCGCATGCCTACCGAAAACCATATCGTGCAATGGACGGCTGCGGCCGCGATGCTGATGGCCTGCGCAGGGGTTCGCGCAGCGGATACCGGCATTGGAGGTTCGGTTCGAGGTGATCTGGGGCCACCGCAAGGTGAGTCGATCCAGGCTGTTCTGACCAGTCCGCCCAACGTTCCCCCGCCAATTCATCGCAATCATCCGGCGAAAGTAATCGTCAACCTCGAAGTACGCGAAATCGAGAAAGAGATCTCGGAGGGCGTGAAATACACGTTCTGGACCTTCGGCGGCACTGTACCCGGAAGCTTCATCCGCGTGCGTCAGGGCGATACCGTGGAATTTCATCTGAAGAACCATCCCGACAGCAAAATGCCGCATAACATTGACTTGCACGGCGTCACTGGCCCAGGCGGTGGCGCGGCGTCGAGCTTCACTGCGCCGGGCCACGAATCGCAGTTCACATTCAAGGCGCTGAATCAGGGCATCTTCGTCTATCACTGCGCAACAGCACCGGTCGGCATGCACGTGGCCAACGGCATGTATGGCCTGATGCTGGTCGAGCCGCCGGAAGGCATGCCGGCAGTCGATCATGAGTATTACGTGATGCAGGGCGATTTCTACACAGTCGGCAAATACCGTGAAAAAGGCCACCAGGATTTCGACATGCAAAAGGCCATCGACGAACGTCCAACCTATGTGCTGTTCAATGGCGCGGAAGGTGCGCTCACTGCCGACAACGCGCTGCACGCGAAGACCAGCGAAACCGTGCGCCTGTACGTCGGCAACGGCGGGCCGAATCTGACTTCGAGTTTTCACGTCATCGGTGAAATATTCGACCGGGTCCGTTATGAGGGCGGCACCAATATTCAGGAGAATGTACAAACCACACTGATTCCGGCAGGCGGCGCCGCAATCGTGGAGTTCCATACCGAAGTACCGGGCAGCTACATTCTCGTAGACCATGCGCTGTTCCGCGCATTCAACAAGGGTGCACTCGCAATCCTCAAGGTCGATGGCCCGGAAAATAAATTGATCTACTCCGGCAAGGAGGTCGATGCCGTCTATCTGGCCGATCGCGCTGCAAGCCTCAAATCAGTGCAAACGGCAACCACTGCCGCGGCTGCCGGAAAACTCACGGTCGAGGATCAGGTCAAGGCCGGCGGCGCACTGTTCAATGGCACCTGCTCGGTGTGCCATCAATCCAATGGCGAAGGACTGCCCAATGTCTTTCCGCCTCTGGCGAAATCGGATCTGATCGCCGCCGATCCGAAACGTCCGATCGCTATCCTATTGAACGGATTGTCAGGCTCGGTCACTGTCAACGGCACGGCCTACAACTCGGTGATGCCACCGATGAGCCAGCTCAATGATGATGAAGTCGCCAACATCATCACTTACGTTCTCAACAGTTGGGGCAACCCGGGCGGGCGCATTACCGCCGCCGACGTAGGTGATGTCCGCAGCGCAACCAAACGTCCCGCCGGCGCCGCGCATTGATGACGCCGGGTTGGACATGGCGTAATTGCCGCCGTAGCTTTCCGCTCGTCGCCGCGCTCCTGTACGGAATCAGTGACCCGGTATTGCCCGCGGATTACGTAGCCATACCGGGAGGCCGCTTCGAAAGCGCGGTTCCCACCGACGGCAAGTCCGCGCAGCCGCTAATTGCGCCTTATCGTTTGCGTACTGAGCCGGTGACCAACACGGAATTTCTCGCCTTCGTGCAGGTCCATCCGCCGTGGCGACGCGACCGCATTGCGTCACTGTTCGCGGATGACCGCTATCTCGCTCACTGGAGCGGCCCGCTGGCGCTCCGCGCTGGCGCCGACGGCCCTCAACCGGTCACACAGGTGAGCTGGTTCGCCGCCCGCGCCTACTGCGAGAGCGAGAACGCGCGTCTGCCGACGTGGTACGAGTGGGAATTCGCCGCCGCAGCCGATCAGCAGCGCCGCGATGCGCGTGAAGACCCGGCATGGCGCGAGCACACTCTCGACTGGTATTCGCATCCTTCGGCAGCGTCGTTGCCTGCCGTTGGCGGCGCCGCCAACGTCTATGGCGTACGCGATCTGAACGGCGTCATTTGGGAATGGGTCGATGATTTCAATGCGCTGCTCGTCGCCAGCGACAACCGCGATACCGGCGACACTGATCGTCTCAAATTCTGCGGTGCGGGTGCGCTATCGCTGCAAAGAACCGACGAATATGCCGTCCTGATGCGGATCGCAATGCTGAGCAGCCTGCAGGCAAATTACACCACGCGCAGTCTCGGCTTTCGCTGTGCGCGCGATGCAGCATCCGGAGCCACGCCATGATTAGATTCTCGCCACGCCGCCTTGTTGCCGCGCTGATCCTGTTGATCACGCCGATGCTTTTACAGGCCGATCCGCCACCGTCCAGTTCGCTTTATCAGCTCACGGTGCCGTTGATCGCGCAGGACGGACATGCCGCAGCGCTGGATCTCTATCGTGGACATCCGGTGCTGATCAGTATGTTCTACGCATCGTGCACGGCAATTTGTCCAACCTTGATCGAGCACATCAAAGTTCTTGAGCAATCGATACCGGACAAGCAACGTGCGAAGTCCCGCGTCCTCATGGTATCGCTGGACCCCGCGCGCGACACACCGGCCGCTCTCGCCGCGCTTGCCAAAAAGCACCAAGTGGATCTTGCACGTTGGACGTTCGCGCGGGCATCCGCGTCGGATGTGCGCGCACTTGCGGCGGCGCTCGGCATCCAGTACCGACAGCTGCCGAATGGCGACTTCGATCACTCGACCATCATCAGTCTGCTGGACAGCGAAGGCCGCATCGTCGCACGCAACACGTCGCTCGCCACCACCGATGCGGATCTCGCTTCACCTCTGCAGCGAGAGGTGGCGGTTGTTCCCTGAACCACCGCTCTGCTCCTTTGCGGATTCCGCATGAGGCGCCACAAAGCGTGGAAACAGGATGTTGTTCTCCAGGTGGATATGTTCCATCAGATCATCGGTGAGCTTCCTGGTTCCCGCGTACAGCGCACGCCAGGTCGGACAAGCACCTTCCGGAGACTTTCCGTAATCACTCAGTAATTCCAGGGCGCGCAGGCGTTCGCCGTGCTCGTCGTGCTCGATGCGCATGCGATCAATGGGCTGCCCAATCATCGGGTTGCCACCATCGCGCATCATCGGGAACAAAACGAGCTCCTCGTTCTGCATGTGTGCCTCCAACTCCCGGAGCATGTCCTCGAGAGCGGCGGCAAGCCCAGTCGGAACCTTCGGATGATCGCGATGGACCGCCTCCACGCGCTTCGCAAGGCGGATCAGCTCCGGCAATTCGCGTCGATGCACCTCGTGGTAACGATTTAGAATATGGTCGATCAGCGCCGTAGTTTCAGCCGGCACATCGGACTGACGGCGGCCGTCAATCATGCACAGCTCGCCGACGATATCGTCCGGCGCGAAACCTTTCTGCATCGCCGCGCGGCCGAGCGTCGCACCGCCGCCGCAACAGAAATCCAGTTTGTACTTTCGGAATATGGCGGTGGCGCCGGGGATCTGTACCGCGATATCGCTCAATGTGCGTTCAAGGTAGGGCTTTTCGCCAGCAGCTCGCGTCGCTATGTTTGCATCGGTCATGACTATTCTCCCGTGACGATAAGATTCATTTTATATGAATCTTATCGTCCGCGTGTCGAGAGCCTAAACATGTCACCGAATGCGGACTGTCATCCCGGAGCGATAGTTCTCCAGCTGAGCTACTCCTCGACGACGATCGTATAAGGCAGTAGTTGCCGCATGCGACGGTTGTTCGCCGGCACCTTCACGAGGTCGGCGAGCGTGCGCTGGTCGAGAACGTCCATAAACGCCGACATTGCGTCGTTGAGGACGCCCTTGAGGCGACAGGCCGGCGCGACCACGCAGGTATTCGTGTTTCGATCGAAGCATTCGACAATGCCGAGACTGTCCTCGGTGGCGCGAACCACGGCGCCCAGAACAATACTCTCCGCAGGCTTTGCCAGGCGCAGGCCGCCACCGCGTCCGCGAACGCTTTCGACGAAACCAGTCTGTGTGAGTGTCATCGCCACTTTCATCAAGTGGCTGCGCGATATCCCGTAGCGCTTCGACACTTCTTCGATGGTGTGGAGCCGCTCCGGCTCCAGTGCGAGCAACATCAGTAGCCGCAAGCCGTAATCGCTATGGAAGGTCAGGCGCATCGATCATTAGACAGCAAAAAGATGCATACAGTATCGACCTTTTGGGGAGAGACGCGGAATACCTATTTTCCAACCACCGGCGATTGTCCGCACCGTCGATCTTTTCGTCTCAGGCTTTGATCACCTTGGAATGCGGAGCGCGATAAACGCCGCGCGTATCGACGATCAGCGGAGCATGTTTGAGAATGAGGTCGTAATCGAACGCGTCGTGATTGGTGGCGAGCAGCACGCAATCCTGTGCCGCTAGCGTAGCCGCAGTCAGACGCTGGCTCGCAAGGTCATAGTGACCGCGCCGTATACGCGGAATGGTGGGGATGTGCGGGTCCGAATAGCTGACCTGCGCTCCAATCTTCTGCAGGCGATCGAGCAGTTCCAGAGAAGGCGATTCACGCAGATCGTCAATATTTTTTTTGTAGGCGATACCGAGAATCAGCACACGTGAACCTTTGACTGCCTTGTTGCGCTCGTTCAGCGCGGCGGCGACTTTATGGATGACGAACTCGGGCATCGCATGATTGATCTCGCCGGCAAGTTCGATGAAGCGCGTGTTGACGCCATATTCACGCGCCTTCCAAGTCAGGTAATACGGGTCGATCGGAATGCAGTGACCGCCAAGCCCGGGGCCGGGATAGTAGGGCACGAAGCCGAACGGCTTGGTGGCGGCGGCATCGATCACTTCGAAGATGTCGATACCCATGCGGTCGGCAACGATCTTCATTTCGTTGACCAGGCCGATGTTGACCGCGCGGTGGATATTTTCCAGCAGCTTGGCCATTTCCGCGACGCGGGTCGACGACACCGGCACCACCTTGTCCACCGCCTGTGCATAGCAGGCCAGACCGACTTCGAGGCAGGCGGGCGTACAGCCGCCGACCAGCTTGGGGATATTGCGCGTGTCGTACTTCGGGTTGCCGGGATCCTGGCGCTCCGGCGAAAACACCACGTGAATATCCTTACCGATCTCGAAGCCGCGCCGCTCGACAATTGGCCGCACCACTTCCTCCGTCGTGCCTGGCCAAGTCGTGCTTTCGAGCGATACGAGTTGGCCGGCGCGCAGATGCGGTGCCAGTGCGTTCAAAGTATCCACGATGTAGCTAAGATCGGGCTGCAGATGCGCATCCAGCGGTGTGGGCACGCACAGGATCAGCGCGTCCGCTTCGGCGGCAGACGCATAGTCAGTGGTCGCCGTGAAACCGGCCGCAAGCGCGGCGGTGATGGCTTTATCAGGAATGTAATTGATGTAACTGCGGCCGGCCGCCAGCTTTTCCGGCTTCGCTGGGTCGATATCGAAGCCGATGACCCGTAATCCGGCTTCGGCGAAACGCAGGGCCAGCGGCAAACCCACATAGCCCAGACCGACGATCCCGATGACGGCGTGGCGGTCGCGAAAGCGGGTCGCAGCAGCGGCGGAATTCGGATTCATACCTGTCTTTTTGTTTGTTGAGGGATGCGATGTCCTAACAACACAGTTTCACCATAGCATCAAGACATGCCGCAAGAAGCGGTCGATTGAGATATTTTTCCGACCAACGGCGGTCAGAACGCGACGGCATAATAGTCGCACCAGAGCGGTCACTTAAGAATCTGCTCGGTGAAGCTTCTTCATAGATGGGGACATGCCGTTGCCAATTGCCATAGCCGCGTTAGCTGTCGTATCGATTGCCATGCAGCCGATCAGACGAGAGGTCGCCTGAATGCTCGCCTTTCTGCGCGGCCCGGTCCTCGGGGTCATCATGGCGCTGGTGCTCGCGCTCAATACCTTGATCTTGGCGATCCCGATCTACGCGGTCATCCTGCTCAAAGTGCTGATCCCCGTTCCCAGCCTCCGCGACCGCCTCGGTCAACTCGCATCGGCGATCGCCCAAGCGTGGGGACAGTGCAATGTCTGGATGGGCGATATGCTGATCGGCGTCCAATGGGACGTGCGTCTTCCGGCCGACCTGCGTCACGACGGCCAATATCTGATTTGCGCCAATCACCAGACCTGGAACGACATCTACGCACTCCTCAGAGCCTTCGGCTGGCGCGCGCCATTCTTCAAATTCTTTCTGAAAAAAGAACTGATCTGGGTCCCCGTGCTCGGGCCAGTGTGGTGGGGGCTGGACTATCCATTCATGAAACGCCATAGCCGCGACGCCATCCGGAAGAACCCGGCCCTGCGCATCGAGGACATGGAAACCACGCGCAAGGTCTGCGCGAGATACGCCAACGTCCCGGTAGCTATCCTCAATTTTCTGGAAGGAACGCGTTTCTCGCCTAAAAAACGTGAAAGCCAGGGTTCACCGTACCGGCATCTGCTCAAACCAAAATCCGGCGGCTTCGCATTCGCACTCAATGCGATGGGCGGCAAGCTATCGTCATTGCTGGATGTCACGGTCGTCTATCCTGAAGGCGCGAAAAGCTTCTGGTCATTTCTCCAGGGACGCGTGCATCGCGTCATTGTTGAAGTGCGGAGCCTGCGCGTTCCTGCGGATTTCTACGATGGCGACTACGATGGCGATCCCGAATTCCGGCAACGTGTGAATGCCTGGATCGCGAATCTATGGGCGCAGAAGGATCGGCGGATCAGCGAACTGCTGGCGGAAACACAAGCCATCTAGGGCCTTGGCACACAGCATACCGCGGCCGAAACGTCCGGGCTCAGCCCTCAACGTCAGTCCTCGATGTGCATTGGACGCTCGACGACGCGGCCGTCGGTAAATTTCCACGCACGCAACTGCAGAACACCCTTGGTCGCCAGCGATGCATCCAGCCGCAGCAGCTCTGGACGCTCGGAAAAATCAGCCGCGACCGGCGCATTGTCATTGCCGGGCCGGTAGCGGAACACAGCCCAAGGGTGGCGTCCCTGCTGCGAACCTTGCGCAAGCAGCCGATCGAGCCGTTCGGCAAAGGGTGCAACGAAAAATATGTCAGGGCCGCTGCGCGCGGCAACCACTCCGGCGATGCCTTCATCGCCAGCAATCTGCGCTTCGTGCAGCATCTGCAGCGCCAATCGGCGTGGCAGAACCAGTTCGGTTTCGCTCATCAGGATTTCCGCGGATTTCCGCAAACAGTGCATTCAGGATCTTTGGCGATTGAAAGCGTGCGCCACGACAGCAACCGCGCATCCCACAACTGCAGGCGCCCGGTGTCGTCGCCCAGTCCCAGCAAACGACGCAGCGCCAGCAAGGCCTGGTAACTGCCGGCCACGCCGACCACCGGACCGAGCACGCCGGCATCTTCACAGCGCTCCTGCGTCTCACCATCGTCCGTGAACAGGCAGGCATAGCAGGGACCTCCGCGCGCAGCATCGAACAGCGCCAGCTGCGCTTCGCTGCGAATGGCGGCGGCCGACACCAGCGGACGCCGCGCCGCCACGCAGGCGGCGTTGATCGCGAAGCGGGTCGGAAAATTGTCGCTGCAATCGAGAACGATATCCGCTGCTGGAACCAGTTTGCACAGCGAATCCGCGTCGGCAGCCGCGGCCTGCGCTTCCAGCCGGACTTCGGAATTCAGCGCCTGCAAACGCTCCGCCGCCGCCTCGACCTTCAGCCGGCCGACGTCCGCCTGCGTATAAAGAATCTGACGATGCAGATTGGTGACATCGACGCGATCGCGATCAACCAGCATCAAACGACCGATTCCCGCGCCAGCGAGGTAAAGCGCAGCGGCGCACCCGAGTCCGCCGACACCGATCACCAGCGCGCTGGAGTCGCGCAGAAGTTGCTGACCGTTGACACCGACCTCCGGCAGGATAATTTGCCGGCCATAACGAGCGAATGAAGTCATGGCGCGCGTGCACCCGTCGCGCGTTCATGACCCGCATAGTCGCGACGTGTCTCGATTTGCACGAAGCCGGCAGCAGCGAGCAAGACACGTACCGCCGCACCCTGCCCGGCGCCGTGCTCGATGCGCAGAGCACCGTCCGCGTTCAGATGCGAATGCGCGCCTGCAACAATGACGCGTATCGCGTCGAGACCCTCCGGTCCCGAGGTGAGCGCGATCACCGGCTCGCAGCGCAACGCGGGCAAGTGGAGATCGTTCTCGGCGATGTAAGGTGGATTCGACAGGATCATGTCGAAACATTCGCCGGCGAGCGGATTCCACCAATCCCCGCGACGAAAGTCCACGTTTGCAATGTCATTCGACTGGGCGTTGCTGCGTGCGAGCGCGAGCGCATCGGCACTGCAATCGGTAGCCACCACCCTCGCCTGCTTGCGCTCGGCCGCGATGGCGAGCGCGATAGCGCCGCTGCCGGTGCCGAGATCGGCGACAGAGACATCACGGCCATCCGGCAGACCCTCCAATGCCCACTCCACGAGCAACTCGGTTTCGGGTCGCGGGATCAGCACGGCCGGCGTCACCTGCAGGCTCAACGACCAGAAATCACGTCGTCCGAGCAAATAAGCAACCGGCTCCCCGCGAACACGGCGTTCGATCAGCGACGATGCGCTGCCAGCACTTTCTTTCGCCGGCACTTCGCGATCACGCGTGAGTAGCTGCGCGCGCGACAGGCCGAGCGCATGCGCCCACAGCAGCTCCGCTTCTGCCCGTGGACGTTCGGCGACCGCCGCCAGCCGCTGCGCATCCCGGCGCAAGTGCTCGCGCAAATTCATATCGCCTTCGATGACAGGCTCTAATGTCACACGTTTTCACCACTCAGCTCTGCGAGCTGCTCCGCCTGATACTCAGCAAGCAGCGGCCCGATAATTGGATCGAGATCGCCTTCGATGACGCGCTCAAGCTGGTAAAGAGTCAGGTTGATGCGATGGTCGGTCACGCGTCCCTGCGGAAAATTGTAGGTGCGGATGCGCTCGGAGCGATCGCCGCTGCCAACCAGTTTCTTGCGCGTCGCAGCGCGCTCCGCTTCCTGCTTCGTGCGTTCCGCATCGAGCAGACGCGATGCGAGGAGGTTCATCGCCTTCGCGCGATTCTTGTGCTGCGAACGCTCTTCCTGGCATTCCACGACCACGCCCGACGGCAAGTGCGTGATGCGGATCGCGGATTCGGTCTTGTTGACGTGCTGTCCACCGGCGCCGCTGGAACGGAACGTATCGACCTTCAGATCCGCCGGATTGATGTCCACTGCTTGTGCCGCCTCGACTTCCGGCAGCACCGCGACCGTCGCGGCCGAAGTATGGATGCGCCCCTGCGCCTCGGTTTCCGGTACACGCTGCACGCGATGCGCACCGGATTCGAATTTGAGCTTGGAGTAAGCGCCGAAGCCAACCAAGCGCGAAATGACTTCCTTATAGCCACCATGCTCACCCGGACTCTCGGACAGAATCTCGATCTGCCAGCGCTGCGACTCCGCGTAACGCGAATACATGCGGAACAGATCGCCGGCGAAGATCGCCGCCTCGTCGCCGCCGGTGCCGGCGCGGATTTCGAGAAAGACATTACTGCTGTCAAGCGGGTCCTTCGGCACCAGATACGATTTCAGCTCCGCTTCCAGCGCGTCGCGACGCTGGACAAGTGTGGGCCAGTCGGCATCGGCCATTGCGCGCAACTCGCGGTCGGCATCGTTGCGCAGCGCTTCGACATCGTCGATCTCCTGCAGGGTCTGGCGATAGGCGGTATAGGTCTCGGTGAGCGGTCCCAGCTGTGCATATTCCTGCGACAAGCGACGGAAACGGTCGGAATCGCCAGCTGCTTCCGGAGATGACAATTCACGCGCGACTTCCTCGCGGCGCTCGGCCATGTTCTGGAGTTTGTCGAACAGCGAAGATTTCATCGATATCGGAAAGCTTTCTGGAAGCATGAGACTCGCAGAGACCGGCGAGCGGCGGAGCAAACTCGCTCTACTCTTCGGGCAAATCGAATAGTTTCTGAGCGGCCGTCAACAGCCACGCCTGATCAACTGCAGAAGCGGCCTTCAGCGCATGGCTGGGTGCGTGCAGCAGCTTATTCGACAACGTGTCGGCGACGAAGGCGAGCACGGCCTCCGGCGAATCGCCCGAAGCCAGCCGGCGGCGTGCTTTTTCCAGCACGACATCGCGATGCGAACGCGCACGCGTGCGGATACGGCGGATCGTTTCGCCGGCATCGCGGCTCTCTAGCCAGCGTTCGAACTCGCGGGCGTAGTCTTCCACGAGCGCTTGGGCCTGTTCGGCGGCAGCCTCGCGAATCTTCAGATTCTCGGTGATGACCGCGCGCAGATCATCGACGGTATAGAGATACACATCCTCCAACGCCGCGATGCCGGGATCGATATCGCGCGGAATCGCGAGGTCGATCATGAACACCGGCTTGTGGCGCCGGCGCACCGCCGCGCGCTCCACCGCCGCGCGATCGAGCACATAGCCGCGCGCGGAGGTCCCGGAAACGATCAAATCCGCCTGGCCGAGATAGGAATGCATATCGGACAACGGGATCGCAAAGGCACGCGTCTCGCGGGCGAGACGCTGCGCCCGTTCCAGGTTGCGGTTGGCAATAATCATGCGGCCGATGCCCTGGCGGTGCAGGTGACGCGCGAGCAGCTGGATCGTATCGCCGGCGCCGATCAACAGCGCGGTCTGCGCGTGCAGGTCGCTGAACAAGTGCCGCGCCATCTGCACCGCGGCGTAAGCAATCGTCACTGGATGCGCGCCGATCTGCGTGCGGCTGCGCACCAGCTTGGCTACCGCCAGCGTGTGCTGGAACAGGCGCGACAGAATCGGGCCAAGCGTTTTTGCCGCCGAGGCGGCGGCGAACGTCTGTTTGACCTGCCCTAGAATCTGCGGCTCGCCGATAACCATCGAATCGAGCCCGGCGGCGACACGCAAGCTGTGCATCACGCTGCCGAGATCGCGATGTTCGTAGAGGTAGCGTTCCAACTCTGAGGCTGACAGGCCGCGTTCGCGCGCCCACCATTCGCGCAGCAGCGGTACTGCTTCCGGCGCGGCGACGGCGAACAATTCGGTGCGATTGCAGGTCGAAAGAATGGCGGCTTCCTCAATGCCCCCCAATCCCCGCAGCCGCACCAGCGCATCGGCCAGCTCGGCATCGGTAAAGGCAGCGCGCTCGCGCGCCGCGACCGGCGCCGAGTGATGGCTGAGTCCAACCGTGATGAGAGCCATAGAATCCGCGGGAAAAGCAGGCCCTTATTTTCCGGTACTGTGCCACGCGGTACAAGCGTCGAGAGAGTACAATTCCGGTTCGCGCCTCATATACCGTTCCCCCGAACCGTGTTCCGCTCTCGATCCCCGCTGCACCTGCCGTTGAGCTTCGGCCTTGTTTTGCTGGGTGGATGCGCCATTTTCCCGCAGCAACCAGCGCAGGCCAGTTCAGAAAGACCCGCAGTGTACTCGCAGGATATGTCTGGCCTCGGATCGCCCGAGGCGCAGGCGCAATATCATGTGCTCGCCGGCGAAATGGCCGCGGGCCGCCAGCAGCCGGAAATGGCGGCCGAGGAATTCTTGAAAGCGCTGGCATTCGCGCCTGACGCGCAACTGGCCGCGCGAGCCACCGCGCTGGCACTGGCCGCCGGCCGCGAGGATCTGGCACTGACTGCGTCGCGCAAATGGCACCAGATCGATCCGAACAGTCTGGATGCGCGCGAGGTCATTACGCGCCTGACCCTGCGCGCCGGGCTCACGGACGAGGCCTTCGAGCAGTGCGAGGCTATCGTCAAGGATCATCCGGGTGGCATTGAAGACGGCTTCCGGCACGTTGCGCTGCTGCTATCGCAAGAACCCGACAAGTCCGACGCGGCGCTGGCGCTGATGGACCGCCTGGTGGCGCTGTATCCGAAACATTCCAGCGCGTATCGCGCCAAGGCGCTGCTCGCGCAACGCTTCAATCACGGCGATGTCGCGGAAGTCGCCGCCCGCGAGGCAGTGAAGCTGGATCCGACGTCGCGCGACGCGGCCATGCTGCTCGCCAGCATTCTGATCAAGAAAGGCGGGGTCGCCGAAGCGGACGGTCTCGTTGATGGCGCCGTCAAAAACGCCAAGAATGCCGCCGACCTTCGCCTCGGTTACGCGCGGCTGCTGATCGAATCCAACCAGCGCGATGCCGCGCACGTGCAATTGCAGAAAGTGCTGGCGATTGAACCCAACAATGGCGACGCACTGTTGGCGCTGGCACTGCTGGCGTTGGAGGAAAAAAAGCTCGATGAAGCCGAAGCGCGGCTTCGCGATCTGGCCAAACTGCCGGACAAGCAGATGGACGCGACTTATTTCCTAGGCCGTGTCGCCGAGCTTCGCAATCGACCGGAGCAGGCCCTGGCGCAGTATGAAAAGGTCACCAGCGGCAATCAGGCGCTGGATGCGCTGGTCCGCCGTGCGACCATGCTCGGCAAGCTGAAACGGATGCCGGAAGCGCGCGAAATCTTCGAGCAGTTGCGTCATCAATATTCACCGCTGGCGACACGCTTTTACGTCGGTGAGGGTGAGATGCTTATCGATGCCGGTCAGAATAGCGAAGCACTGACGCTCTATAACACGGCATTGCAACAGGATCCCGACGACGGCGATCTGTTGTATGCGCGCTCGCTCGCGTTCGAGCGCTTGAACCAGATCGACCACGCTGAGGCGGATCTGAAAAATCTGCTGGAAAAGGCACCGGACGACGCGCGCGCACTTAACGCACTTGGTTACATGCTGACGGTTCATACGAATCGTTACGAGGAAGCGCAGAAACTCATCGCGCACGCAATGGAGCTGTCGCCGAACGATCCGGCCGTCATCGACAGCATGGGCTGGCTGCAATTCAAGCAGGGGCGCGCGAAGGACGCCCTGCCGCTGCTGCAAAAGGCCATGAGCCTGCTCCCGGACCCGGAAATCGCCGCGCACCTCGGTGAAGTGTTGTGGACGTTGGGCGACAAGGAGCAGGCACACAGCGTCCTCAATGGCGCGCTGAAGACGGCGCCGGATAACGCTCTTTTGCGCGACACCGTGAACCGTCTCGCCCAGTGATGTCCCTACGAGGGATACGGATGCGGCTCGCCTGCGGGCTATCGATCGTTCTTCTGGCGGGCTGCGCGGTATCACCGCCAAACTCCGTCAATACCGCCGAGTCACAAGCGCTATGGAGTCAGCGCGAGGCGCGCCTCCAGGCAGTTAACGCCTTCACGCTGCATGGTCGCATCGCCGGTGGCGCGCTCGGCGGCAGTGGCGAAATCGATTGGCGGCAGTCAGGTGATCATTTCGTCGTCCGCTTCTCGGGCGCGCTTGGGGTTGGTGCGCTGCTTATCGACGGCACGCCCACGAACGTGGTCGTACAGAGCAAAGACGGAATAATCGACACTCAGGACGCCGAAAGCGTATTGCGCGACAAGCTCGGCTGGACAGTCCCGCTGAACGACTTGCGCTACTGGGTGCTGGGGATACCCGATCCTGCGACTCCTGCCATTGTCGCGCTGGATGGCATGGGGCGCCTGAGCGCACTCGACCAGAACGATTGGCATCTCGATTATCTGGAATACATTCGCAGTACGCCCGAGGTCGAATTGCCGCGCAAGATCGCTCTGGTTCAAACTGGGCACAAGTTGCGAGTTGTCATCGACCGCTGGACCGGAATCACGGGCCTGCCGGCGATACCCGGAAGCTGAAGGTTCGGAGATCAAAAGGTATAATCCCGGACCGAATTTTCCTTGGGGCGTCGCCAAGTGGTAAGGCAGCGGGTTTTGATCCCGCCATTCGGTGGTTCGAATCCATCCGCCCCAGCCAATTCCAGATCACGCGTCCAGACCACTCGCCACGTTTTCATTCCAGACTCAGGCCGATGAATCCGAATGCCTCCGCTTCCCTGACGTTGTTCTCGGGGAACGCCAATCGTGCGCTTGCCCAAGACATCGCGAACTATCTGCACCTGCCGCTCAGCAAAGCGCAGGTGGGCCGCTTTTCCGACGGGGAAGCGCAGATCGAGATCCTGGAAAACGTGCGCGGCAAGGATGTCTTCGTGATTCAGCCCACTTGCGCGCCGACCAACGAGCACGTGATGGAGTTGCTGATGATGCTCGATGCGCTGAAACGCGCGTCAGCGGGCCGCGTCACGGCGGTCGTCCCCTACTTTGGCTATGCCCGCCAGGATCGCCGGCCGCGATCCGCGCGAGTCCCGATTTCCGCCAAGGTGGTAGCGGACATGATCGGCGAGTGCGGTGCCAATCGGGTGCTCACAGTCGATCTGCACGCGGACCAGATTCAGGGCTTCTTCGATATCCCGGTCGACAACGTGTATGCCAGCCCCGTGCTGCTCGGCGACATATGGCGGCAGAAATACGAGAAGCTGATCGTGGTGTCACCGGATGTCGGCGGCGTGGTACGCGCGCGCGCGCTCGCCAAGCAGCTCGACGAAGCGGACCTGGCGATCATCGACAAACGGCGCCCGCGCCCGAATGAGGCACAGGTGATGAACATCATCGGTGATGTCTCCGGCAAATCCTGCGTCCTCGTCGACGATCTTGTTGATACCGCCGGCACGCTGTGTCTGGCAGCGGCAGCGCTCAAAACCGCCGGCGCGATCAAGGTGGTCGCCTATGTCACTCACCCAGTCTTGTCCGGACTGGCGATCAACAACATCAACGGGTCGCAACTCGACGCGCTGGTGGTTACCGATACAATCCCGCTGACGGCAAGTGCTACGGCGTGCGCAAAAATCCGTCAATTGTCAATAGCTGGCCTCCTCGCCGAAACGATTCGCCGCATCAGCGCCGAAGAATCGGTGAGTTCGCTCTATATTGATTGACGGCCAATATATCGATTGACGGCGGAATCAAATTAACATTCAATATACAAATCTGTGAACTCTGTCACACTTGTAGGACAGCACCTAAGCACTGCGGGTCGGAGGTTTCAGCAACTGAGCTAAAAAGTAGGCGTTCAGCGGTTGGTGGGGACTCATAACTAGCTATATATATTTATAATTTTTAAAGATTTTTGAGTCTTAGCCGTATAATACTGCCGTCGCCTTTAGAGCGGTTACCGTGGGATTCGGGCATTTGCCCTTTGTCAAACATCCTGTTGGGGGGAGTATTATCAATTGTGAGCGCCAACAATCTTGTTTTCATCGTTATGGACAGCTGTCGCTATGACAGCTATAAGGCCGCGAAAAGGCCGAATATGGACGCTATTGGCGCGGGAGAACGGCGCTACTCGTATGCCTCATGGACTTCGCCGTCCCACTACACGTACCTGATGGGCATGATGCCCCATGACAGCCCGCAGGGCGTCTTCGCTTCGGAAGTTTATAAAAAGGAATTTGTCAAGTGGGTCGATCGGATCGGCGTCGAAGGTCTGTCATTCAAATCGTTCGTTCCACAGCTCTCTCTGCCGCGCGTACTGCAACAGCACGGCTTTCGCACCTCTGCGAAAGTCTCGATGCCAGTCCTGAACCCTCTGTCGCACCTGAACAAGAATTTCGACGACTACAAGCTGATGGCGAATCACAACGATTTCGCCGGCATGGTCAAGGAAATCGAGTTCGATGAATCGGAACCCCAGTTCTACTTCCTCAATCTGGGCGAAACGCATTATCCGTACATGCTCGATCCGAAATCACTGCCGCACGTTTCCGGCGTGCACGGGGTGTTCAAGCGCATGGACGACGAGATCGGCCAGTCCACCGAAGATAAGTTCTTCGATGACGAGCAAATGAAATCTCTGCATAACCAGCAAATCAAGTGCGTCGAGTACGTTGATGAAGTACTGGGCGCACTGATTGAAAAAGCGCCGGTCGATACACATTTTATTGTTACCGCTGACCACGGCGAATGTTTCGGTGAGAGCGGCTACTTTGGACACGGACCGATCGTGCACGAAAAGGTGCTTGAAGTGCCGCTTCTGGAAGGCCGTAAGAAGTAATTCTCTCCTGCCGCCGTAACCTTGAAGTTACGGCGTTATAAATAACTAGCACACACGAGGAGATGTGCAATGGGTGGAGTACAGCATCAATTCGATATCCTCGGTCTATCGCCCGCCGATGCCGCTCACGCCGGCATCGCGGTCGCGGTAGCCCGATCCGGCGGCATTGGACTGCTTGATCTCGGTCTGTGCCGAAGTGAAGCATCAGCGGAACGCAATTTCCGTCAGCTATGCGACGCTACGGATGCCCGCATAGGGCTGCGTATTGCGGGCGGTTCCGCCGACTTGGCAATGAAGCTGCTGGCGCGGGCTCCGCAACGTCCGCTGACCCTCGTTTTCGCTGGCGCGCCAGCTGAACAAGTACAGATTGCTGAACGCATCACTCCAGCGGAACATCATCAGGTATTTGCCGAGATTATCGACCCCGCCCACGCCAAATCGGTCGGCTATCCCCATGCCGGCATCATTGCCAAAGGCCATGAAGCAGGCGGTTGGGTCGGAGCTGACACCAGCTATATCCTGGCGCAGAAACTGCTCGGCAAGCTCGACCATCCCGTGTATCTGCAGGGCGGCGTAGGTGTCCATACCGCGGCCGGCCTCCGCGCACTGGGGGCTGCTGGCGTGGTCCTCGACGACCAACTGCTGCTGCTCGCCGAATCTCCCCTGCCGGTCACCCTGCAGAACGAGCTCGCAAGGCTCAATGGCGCTGAGACCCGCTTGTTCGGCGAACTTCTGGACTCCCCCTCCTGCCGTGTCTATGCCCGTCCAAACGCCGCAGCTCTGAAAGCGGCCGATGAGGATGCCCGCGCAGCGGATGCCGGTCTGCTTCCGCTCGATCAGTGGCGTGCGAAGCTGACCGCGCGCATGGGCTGGGATGCCGGTGTGCAAACCGGCGAGATGATGCTGCCGCTCGGCCAGGGCATCGGCGTCGCCGCGACCTATCGCAATCACTACCGGACGGTCGGTCGGCTGGTCAACGCTATCCGCAAAGCCAGCCTGAAGCACATCGAAACCGCCGCCAAGCTGGAATTCCTCGCGCCGGGCGGACCGCTCGCGCAATCCCATGGCACGCGCTTCCCGCTGTGCCAAGGGCCGATGACCCGCGTTTCCGACAATGCCGAATTCGCCTATCAGGTCTCGAAGAACGGCGGCTTGCCGTTCCTCGCACTGGCGCTGATGCGCGGTAATCAGGTCAAGGAATTGCTGGAAGAGACACGCGCCAAGATGGGGGAACTGCCCTGGGGCGTTGGCCTGCTCGGCTTCCTGCCGCATTCCATGCTGGAAGAGCAGTGCACCGCGATCTGGGACTGCAAACCCACCTACGCACTACTGGCCGGCGGCCGTCCTGACCAGGCTGCGAAATTCGAATCACGTGGCATCCCCACCTACATTCACGCGCCGGCCCCGGCACTGCTGAAGATGTACATCGAACAAGGCGCGAAGCGCTTCGTGTTCGAAGGCCGCGAATGCGGCGGCCACGTCGGCCCGCTCGCCAGTTTCCCGTTGTGGGAGCAGATGATCGAGCTGCTGCTCGCCGAAGTGAAACCCGGCTCGGAAGCCGAATATCACGTACTGTTTGCCGGCGGTATTCACGACTCGCGCTCGGGAGCGATGCTCGCCGCACTAACTGCGCCGCTGGCCGCGCGTGGCATCAAAGTTGGCGCCCTGATGGGCACGGCATATTTGTTCACGAAGGAAATCGTGAATTCGGGCGCTGTCGTCGAAGGCTTCCAGGAACAGGCGCTTGCCTGCGAGCGCACGGTCAATCTGGAATCCGGCCCCGGCCACGCGACACGTTGCGCGGAAACTCCTTTCGCGCGCGACTTCTACGAAACCCGCAAGCGTCTGCTGCGCGAGGGGCGATCCAGCGACGAAATCCGTCTGGCACTTGAGGAACTGAACCTCGGCCGCCTGCGCATTGCCTCGAAAGGCGTCAATCGCGGACCGGGCGGCGACATGGTCAATGTCGATGCCGCCAACCAGTATGCCGAAGGCATGTACATGATCGGCCAGGTGGCGACGCTCCACGATCGCATTCTATCGATCGAAGAGCTGCATCTCGACGTTACTGAAGATGCGGCGGTGCTGCTGCAGCACATCGTTGACGAGCGCGAAGACCGCGCCATGTCCGCGCATCCCTGCGATGTCGCCATCATCGGCATCGGCACGCTACTGCCGCAGGCGCTTGACGGCGAAAAATTCTGGGAAAACGTCCTTAACAAGACCAACGTCATCACCGAGATCCCGAAGCACCGCTTTGACTCGGAGCTGTATTTCGATCCGGATCGCCGTTCCCGCGAAACCATCTACTCGAAGTGGGGTGGCTTCCTCGAAGAGGTACCGTTCAATCCGATTTCCTACGGCATTCCGCCAAAGTCGATGAAGTCGATCGACCCGATGCAGTTGCTGGCGCTCGAAGTCACGCGCCGCGCGCTCGCAGATGCGGGGCTCGACCAGCACGACTTCGACCGTGAGAACACCTCGGTCATCCTCGGCGCCGGCGGCGGCGCCGGTGAACTCGGCGCGCAGTATGCGGTGCGCAGTGAGCTGCCACGCTGGGTCGAAAATCCCTCCGATGATGTTTGGGACCGCCTGCCGAAATGGACCGCGGAATCCTTTGCCGGTTGCCTGCTGAATGTCGTCGCCGGCCGCATCGCCAATCGTATGGACCTCGGTGGTCTGAATTTCACCGTGGATGCTGCCTGTGCTTCGTCGCTGGCCGCTGTGGCGATCGCTACCAATGAGCTGGAATCCGGTCGCAGCAACGTCGTCGTCGCTGGTGGCGTCGACACCGGACAGGGGCCGTTCGGCTACCTGTGCTTCTCGAAGACACAAGCGTTGTCGCCCACGGGCAGGCTGCGCAGCTTCGACGTCTCCGCCGACGGCATCGTCATCAGCGAAGGCTTCGTAATGGTCGTGCTCAAGCGTTTGGCTGACGCCGAACGCGATGGCGACCGCATCTATGCCGTCATCAAATCCGTCGGCGGCTCGTCCGACGGCAAGGCGATGGGCATGACCGCGCCGCGTCCGGAAGGTCAGATGCGTGCGCTCAAGCGTGCCTACGCGAAGGCCGGCATCTCGCCAGCGACGATTGGCTTGGTCGAGGCACACGGCACCGGCACCGCCGTGGGCGACAAGGCCGAAGCCAAGACCATGACTACCGTCATGCTTGAGGGCGGCGCGGCGCCGCATACCGCGGCGATCGGCTCCGTGAAATCCCTGATCGGCCATAGCAAGGCCTGCGCGGGCGTCACCGGCCTGGTCAAGACCGCGCTGTCGCTCTATCACCGCACCCTGCCCGGCCACTACGGCGTCGAAAAGCCGGTCGATCTGTTCGCCGACCCGAATTCGCCGATGTATCTGCTGAAGGACGCACGGCCGTGGCTCGCCAAGACCGATTATCCCCGCCGCGCCGGAACCTCAGCTTTTGGCTTCGGCGGCACCAACTTCCACGCGGTCCTCGAAGAGTATCGCGGCAGTACACATGGCGCTCCGGGCGGCGAACGCTGGCCGTCTGAACTCTTCGTGCTGCGTGCGGCGGACGAAGCTGCGCTGGCAACCGAAGTCGGCCGCATCGCAACCGCGTTGCATCAGGGCACCAATATCAAGCTGCGCGACCTCGCATTCAGTCTTGCGCGACAGGCGGAGACCCGCCGCGGTGGCGCCTCGCTGGCGATCGTCGCCAAGGATTTCACCGGTCTGATCGCGGATCTCGAAGCGGCGCTGGCGGTCCTGCAGGGCAAATCCGACAAACCCTTGCCGAAAAACGTACATCTGGGCCGTGGGCTCAAGGCGCAGGCGCCGGCCATCGGCTTCCTGTTCCCGGGCCAGGGTTCGCAGTACGTCAACATGGGCAACGAATCCGCCCTATACATTGAGGAGCTGCGTTCGGCGCTCGAGTTGGCGGATGCGACGCTGCGCAACGAATTCCCGAACGGCCTGTCGCACCTGATATTGCCGCCCGCGACGTTCGACGCCGCTGATGAAAAAGCGCAGGCCGCGGCCTTGACCGATACCCGCGTCGCGCAGCCCGCGATCGGTGCACTGTCGCTGGGTTACATGCGGCTGGCCGAAAAGTTGGGGCTGACCGCCACGGCGGCGGCCGGTCACAGCTATGGCGAATATGCGGCACTGTGTGCCGCCCACGTCATCTCACCCACTGACTTCCTGCATCTGTCCGCTGTGCGTGGCCGTTGTATGGCCGAAGCCGCGAAGACCAGCCAGCCCGGCGCCATGGCGGCGATCCAGGCAAAACGGGAAGTCGTCGCCAAAGCGATCGAAGGTCTTGATGGCGTGCGCATCGCCAATCACAACGCTCCCGAACAGTCTGTGATATCCGGGCCGGCCGCACCGGTCGAAGAAGCAGCGAAGAAGCTCGAAGCCGCTGGTGTACGCGTAACACGCCTGCCGGTTTCCGGCGCGTTCCATACCGAACTCGTCGCCGGTGCTCAGGAAGGCCTGTCCTCGGCGATTCGTTCGACGCCGCTTGGCAAACCGCGTTTCACGGTCTACTCCAATACCACCGGCGCCGCGTATCCCGCTGAGCCGAAGGAAATTGGCCGCGTGCTCGAAGGGCATCTGCTCAACAGCGTCGAGTTCGTCGCCGAAATCGAGGCGATGTACGCGGCGGGCTGCCGTGTGTTCGTCGAGCTCGGTCCGAAAGGCACCTGCTCGAACATGACCAAGCAAATCCTTGCCGGCCGTGATGCAATCGCCGTGTCGCTCGACGGCAGTGGCGGGGGCCTGCGGGGATTGTTGCTTGGCCTCGCCGAGTTGTGCGCTGCGGGAGTTGATCTGGCATTGACGCGCCTGTTTGAAGGCCGCGACGCGAAAACTCTCGAACTGAGCCGTCTCGCGGAACTGGTCAAGCCGGTCGAATATTCGAAGAGCACTTGGTGGGTCAGCGGCGGCTGCGCGCGGCCGTTCGACGATCCCATCATGCGCAATGGCCCGTTGCCGCAGCTCGATGCGAAAGCGGTCGAAGCCGCGCGCTCGAAAGCCGAAGAAGACAAGCGCGCGCTCGAAGAAGCCAAGCGAATCATTGCGTCGCCGCCAGCGCCGGTTCAGGTTCCGGTGCCCATGGTCGGCACCGCGCAGCCGGCAATGCCGATGGCGCCAGTCGGTGCGATGTGGAATGGCGAGGCGCTTGCCGCCTATCAGCAGACCATGCGCCAGTTCCTGAGCTTGCAGGAGCGTGTGATCCAGCAATTCCTCGGCACGCCCGGTGCGGCTATGGGAATGCCCGCGATGCCGGTCATGCCGATGCCATCCGCACCAGCGATCCCGGCGACGATTGGTATCACCGCACCGAGCCTGGTGCCTGCTGCAGCGCCAACATCCACCACCGCGGCACCGGCAAAACCGGCCGCGCCGGCGATCCCGGCAGCCGCACCGATCGCGGCTGCAGCCAAAGCGGTGGCAGCTGCTGCGACACCCGCTCTCGATGTGAAAGCGACGCTCATGGAAATCGTCGCCGAGCGCACCGGCTATCCGCAGGACATGCTGGGGCTCGACCAGGACATGGAAGCCGAGCTTGGCATCGACTCGATCAAGCGCGTCGAAATCCTCGGCACGCTCCAGAAGCTGCTCCCCGCCGCTGTCGGCGAATCCATGCAAGGCAGCATGGAGAAATACATTCAGGCAAAGACGCTGCGTGCGATCATCGATCTCGCGCAGACCGATCTCGCCCAATTCGGCGGCGGCACAGTCGCGCCTGCTGCAGCGCCAGTCGTTGCTGCTTCGGCGGCAGCGCCTATTGCGACCGCGACCGCCGCGGTAATACCTGCGGCGGCGATTCCTGCTGCAGCGGCTGCCTCGGCACCGATCGCGCTCAATCGCCCCGCCCTGCAAGCACAGTTGCTGGCCATCGTCTCAGAGCGCACGGGATATCCGTCCGAAATGCTGGGGCTGGACCAGGATATGGAAGCCGAGCTTGGCATCGACTCGATCAAACGTGTCGAAATCCTCGGTGCCCTGCAGAAAGTTGTACCGGAAAGCCTCGGCGCGGCCATGCAAGCGAGCATGGAACAGTTCATCGGCGCACGCAGCCTCAACGCCGTGCTCGATGTGGCACTGTCGGTTGCCGCCGCCGCTCCCGCTTCGACACCGGCCGCCACGCATCCCGCCGCCCCGACTCCTGCGGTCGCAGCACCACCTGCGGCAGTTGCCGCCGCTCCGGCTGCGGTACCGGCGGTTGCGGCTGCAGCAGTGGTGGCGGTCTCGGCGCCGATTGTTGCGCTCGACCGTGCCGCGCTGAAGGACCAGCTGCTCGCCATCGTTGCCGAACGCACCGGTTATCCGACCGATATGCTCGGCATGGATCAGGACCTCGAAGCCGAGCTTGGCATCGACTCGATCAAGCGCGTCGAAATCCTTGGCGCCCTGCAGAAGGTCGTGCCGGAAAATCTCGGTGCCGCCATGCAGGCCAGCATGGAACAGTTCATCGGCGCGCGCAGCCTCAACGCCGTGCTCGATGCGGCACTGTCGGTTGCTGCTAGCGCTCCAGCATCGGCATCGGCTGCCGCCCCGCCTGCGGCCGTAGCAGCTGCGGCTGCCGCTCCAGCTGCGGCACCAGCAGTTATTGCAGCTGCACCTGCGCCGGTTGCATCCGGACCGATCGCTCTCGACCGTACCGCTCTCAAAGATCAGCTACTCGCTATCGTTGCCGAGCGCACCGGTTATCCGACCGATATGCTCGGTATGGATCAAGACCTCGAAGCCGAGCTTGGCATCGACTCGATCAAGCGCGTCGAAATCCTCGGCGCCCTGCAGAAAGCCGTGCCGGAAAACCTCGGCGCCGCCATGCAGGCCAGCATGGAGCAGTTCATCGGCGCACGTAGTCTCAATGCAGTTCTTGAAGTCGCTTCCACTGTCGCGGCCAATGTCGGCAAGCCAGCCGCCGCGGAGCCAGTGCCGGTCGCAGCAGCGTCTGCTGCTGCTGTTGCCGCCGCTCCTGCGGAAATTCCGGCGACTGTGCAGGAAGTAGCTCCGGGCGAAACAGTCCAGCGTCTCGTAGTACGCATGCGCCCGGCACCGCTGCCAACGACCACCCGGCAATCGGTCTCCGGCCTCTACGTCATCACGGCCGACAACGAAGGCGTCGCACAGCGCGTCGCCGATCGCGTCGTCGGAGCCGGTGGCTTCGCCGCAGTTGTCCCGATCGATATCGCCTCCGATCCGACCGCGATCAAGGACACAGTCTCACGCCTGCGCGCACAGCATGGCGCGGTACGTGGCATTGTGCATCTCGCCAGTCTGGAAGGTGCGGACACGTCGACCATCAATACCTGGCATCAGGCGTCCCGATCGCAAGTCAAGGCCCTGTTCTTCCTGCTGCAGCAGGCGGCGGCAGATTTCGCCGCCAGCGATTCAGTCGCCCTGTCGGCCAGCCGCTTCGGCGGCAGCCTCGGTCGCGAAGCACATGGTCGCAGTGTGCCTACGGCTGGCGGCGCTGTGGGACTATTCAACTGCGCGATCGCCGAGTGGCCGAAACTACGCGCGCGGCTGGTGGATTTCGAAGACAGTGCATCGCCGGATTTCATTGCCGATGCTCTGTTCGATGAACTAACCATCGCCGATCGCCGTCCGGAAGTCGGCTATCGCGGCGCTGAACGCGTCAGTGGCGGCTATGTCATAGAACCCCTGGTCGATCATCCGTTCGCCCCGCATCTCGAGCCGGCAGGCGACTGGGTGATGCTGGTCACCGGCGGCGCACGCGGCATCACCGCCGAGATCGCCGAGGAATTGGTCCGGCCAGGCATGCGTCTGGTATTGGTCGGACGCACGCCGATGCCGGCACCGGAAAGCGCGGCGACCGCCTCACTGACCGATACGGCCGCACTCAAGAAAGGTCTCTTGCAAGTGGCGCTCAGCGCCGGCCGCAAGCCGACGCCGAAAGAGATCGACAGTGAAGTCAAAGCGGTGCTTGCCAATCGCGAGATCCGTATGAACACGGCGCGTCTTTCAGCGCGCGGGGCCGTAGTCGACTACCGCGCCTGTGATGTTCGCGACACCGAAAGCTTCGGTGCTCTCATCGACGGGATTTACGCTCAGTACGGCCGCATCGACGCCGCGCTGCATGGCGCCGGCTTGATCGAGGACAAGCGCATCGCCGACAAGACACCGGAATCGTTCGATCGCGTTTACGACACCAAGGTCGACAGTACCTTCGTGATGGCGCGCAAGCTCAAGCCGGAAGGGCTGAAACTGCTGGCGTTCTTCACCTCGGTCGCCGGCCGCTTCGGCAACGTCGGCCAGGGCGACTACGGCGCGGCAAACGAAACGCTGAACCGCTTCGCATGGCAGCTGCATCATGCGTGGCCACGCGTGCGCGTGGTATCGATCAACTGGGGTCCGTGGGATGCCGGCATGGCAACGGACGCCATGCGCGCTGCGTTCAAGGCGATGGGCATCGTTCCAGTTTCGGTTCCGGGTGGGCGCCGCTTCTTCATCGACGAACTGGCGCTCGGCGGCCGCAATGATGTCGAGCTGGTAGCCGGCGCAGGTCCATGGACGCAGTTCGCGGAAGCCGCCACCAGCGCACCGGCCGTCCCGGCCGTAGCGCCGAAACAAGCGAACTCCCTCACGCTGCCACTGATCCGCAAACCGATCCGCATCGGTGTCGGCGGCGCGGTGGTGCTGGAGCATCGCCTCAGCCTCCTGGAAGATCCCTATCTCGCCGACCATGTCATGGATGGCAAGCCGGTGCTGCCTGCTGCGGTGGCGGTGGAATATATCGCGCAGTTCGTGGCGGCCGGTTATCCGGAATGGCAGATATCCGAAATCCGCGACGTGCGGCAATTGGCCGGTATCGTGCTCGAAAGCGAAACGTCGCGCGACATCATGCTACGTGCACGCTCGTCGAGTCATTCGGACGCCGGCATGCAGGCAGTGACGGTCGAGATCGTCGATCCGTTGCGCAAATTCGTGCCGTTCTATCGCGCCACTGTCGTGCTCTCGCAACGTCTGCCGGATGCACCGCTCGCTTTGGACGTGCTGCCTCTCAGCGATGGCGAACCGATGGATTGGAAAACCGCTTATGTCGATCTGCTATTCCATGGCGATCGCTTCCGCCTGATCTCGAAATTCAGCCGGCTGTCCGCCGGTGGTGCCGATGCGGAAGTAATGCCATCGAGTCCGGAATCCTTCCTCGGCCCTCAGTACAAGGGTTCGCGCTGGCTGTTTGATCCGGGCTTGCTGGACGCCGCTCCGCAGCTTGCTCATCTGCGTGCGATCACGCTGCGTGATAAGGGAGCGCTGCCGTCCCGCTTTGGCAAGATCTCGCGCTTCGGCAGCGATCCGCTGACAGGTCCGCTGAAACTGGTGCTACGCGAAAAGCCGGCGCCGCACGAACACGCGATCTTCTACGATGCGCAGATCATCGATCAGGCTGGACGTGTGCGTCTGGCGATTACCGACGGCGAAAGCACGATGAGCGCCACGCTGAAGCGGCTCGCACCAAAGTTCAGCCACATCGCAACCGGATCAACTGCATGAGCCAGCATCTGGACATCGCGATCGTCGGCCTGGCCGGCGTATATCCGCGTGCCCGTGATGCGCGTACGTTCTGGCAAAACATCCTGAACAAAGTCGATGCGGTCGACGAAGGCGGCCCGGAATGGGCACACAACTTCTTCGATCCAAGCGCAAGCGCCAACGACGATCGCATTTACACGACCAAGGGTGGTTTCCTACGCGAGCTGGCTGAATTCGATCCACTGGAATTCGGCGTGCTGCCCAACGTTGCGGAAGGGTCCGAACCAGACGTCATCATGGCGTTGAAACATGCGCGCGATGCGCTCGCGGACGCGGGCTTGCTCCGGCGTGGTTTCGATCCGGAGCGCGTCGGCATCGTCCTCGGTCGCGGCAGTTACACCAGCGTGCGCGTACTCAGTGCCATGACGCGCGGCTTCTTCGTCGATCAAGCGTTTGAACTGATCCGCCCATTGCGTCCGGATATCACCGACAAGGAATTCGCCCAGCTCAAAAAAACCATCGTCAAGGATCAGTTGACGATCTACAACGCCGACATGGTCGGTCCAATGACGCCAAACGTCGTCGCCGGCATGGTCGCGAACCGTCTGAACCTGATGGGACCGAACTACGTCGTCGATGCGGCCTGTGCCTCGACGCTGATCGCCGTCGAAAGCGCGGTGCGCGAATTGCTGTCCGGCCGCAGTGACACCATGATCGTTGGCGGCGTGCAATCAAGCACTCCACCCTACCTGTTCATCCAGTTCTGCCTGATCAACGCGCTGTCGCGCGACAAGATCCGGCCGTTCCAAAAGGGATCGGTCGGTACTTTGCTCGGCGAAGGCGTCGGCATGCTGGTGCTGAAGCGGCTCGCCGACGCGGAGCGCGACGGCGATCGCATCTATGCGGTCATCAAGGGCATCGGCACCGCCTCCGACGGCAAAGCCAAAGGCTTGCTGGCCCCGCGCCTCGATGGTGAAGTTCTCGCGCTGCGCCGCGCCTACCAGAGCAGCGGCATCGATCCAACCACGGTCGGATTGATCGAAGCGCACGGCACCGGCACGGATGCCGGCGATCATGTCGAGATCGAAGCATTGAACACGATCTTCGGCGCGCGCGGCAAAGGTGCGCATATCGCGGTCGGCGCGGTGAAGTCGATGATCGGCCACTGTCTGCCGGCCAGCGCGTCGGCATCGATGATCAAGACGGCGCTGGCGCTGCATCACAAGATCCTGCCGCCAACACTGTGCGAGGAGCCGGAACCGTCCCTGCATCTCGAACAGACGCCGTTCTACATCAACAACGAGACGCGTCCATGGATTCACGGACGCGCACATCCGCGCCGCGCGGGCGTCAACGCGTTCGGTTTCGGCGGGATCAACTCCCACGTCGTGCTCGAAGAGTACCTCGGCCCGCGCAAGACACAGGTTTCCGTACTTCATGCACCGAAACCGTCCGAACTGGTAACCCTGGCGGCAAATTCGCCGGAAGCGCTAGCACAGCTCGCCAGTCGCGTGCTGGTGCATCTGCGTGCGCCCAAGCCGGCCACTGTGGCCGAAGTAGCCAAAGCCAGCAGCACGTTCGCGCGCGGCGAACACCGTCTGGCGATCGTCTGCAACGATGCGGACGATCTGGTTGCGAAGATCGAGCAGTCGATTGAAAAGTTGCGCAAGCCGGAGGCCACGGCGTTCAAGACGCGCTCTGGCATCTTCTATGATCACGGCCCCGTTCCGGGACGCGTGTGCATGCTGTTCCCCGGTGAGGGCGCGCAATATCCGAACATGCTGGCCGACGTCTGCCTGCATTTTCCCCAGGTGCGCGAATGGTTCGATTTTTTCGAGCGCGTCGCGATCGACCGCGGCGCCGATTCGAGTGCCTCAGTCATCTTCCCCGCGCCGACCATGCTCAGCGACGAGGGGCGCAAGAAATCCGAGGAAATGCTGTTCTCGGCCGAACTCGGCGCGGAGTCGGTGTCGGCGGCGGTATTCGGCCTGATGGCGCTGCTTGACGATCTGGGCGTGCAGGCTGACGCCATGCTCGGCCACAGCACCGGCGAAAATCTGGCGATCGTCGCTTCTGGACTGTTCCAGTATCGCAGCCGCGAGGAAGTCGCGAGCTTCGTCAGCGAGATGAAACGCGCATTCGCGAAGTTCGAGACTGAAGGGCGCATCGTCAGCGGCACCCTGTTGAACGTCGGCGCACTGAAGCCGGATGCCCGCAAAGCGTTGCTCGCCAATCCAGGACCGATGCACGTCGCGATGGATAATTGCCCGAACCAGCTCGTACTGTTCGGCGCACCGGGCGATGCCAACGCGCTGCGACAGAAATTGTCGGCCGAAGGCGCCATCTGCGCGGAACTGCCGTTCGGGCGCGCCTACCACACGCCGATGTTCAAACCGATCGCCGACTGGTATCGCGAACGCAGCAAAACCGTCGAGCCCGGCACACCGCGCGCCACGCTGTACAGCGCGTGCAGCGTCGGTCCGTTCCCGAAGGATGCCGACGGCATGCGTGAACTTGCCGCCAAGCAATGGGAAGCACCGGTGCGTTTCACTGAAACCGTCGAGCGCCTTTATGCCGACGGCGTACGCGTATTCATCGAAGTTGGTCCGAGCGGCAATCTGACCTCCTTTGTCAGCGACACCCTGCGTGACAAGGACGACATCGTCGCAGTGGCCAGCAACAGTCGTCGCAAGTCAGGCGTCCAGCAAATACACAACATGCTGGCGCAGGTTTTTTCAGTCGGCCTTGGTTTTAATCCGGCCGCGCTGTACAGCCATCGCGAAATCGAGACGATCGATCTCGCGGCGGCGCCGCGCGACAGCGCGTCGCGGCCGGCGATGAAGCTCAACACGAGAATCCGCGCACTGCATCTGCCGCCTGACTGGGCGCCGCTACATCGCACGTTCCAGCCAGCGGCAGCCGAAGCTGCGCGCGACGGTGCCAAGCCGCAAACGGCGATCGAACTGGAAAGCCATGCCAATGTCGTGCGCATCGATCGTGCAATCGCGCGCAAGACCGAAGCCGCGCCGGAAGATCCGCGCATGGCGTTCCTGCGCACGCACTTTGGACTGATGCAGGAATTCCTCGACAGTCAGGCGCGCGTACTGACCGGATTGACGACACCGATCTCGGACACCGTACGTTCTCTTGCACAGCCGCCGTCCGGAACAACTGAAGCGTTCCCGTTGCTGGGAACGGTCATCGAACAAAGCGAAGACAAAATTGTTTTCGAACGCCGCTACGACGAAGGTACAGACGTTTTCGTCAATGACCATGCCATTGGTCCGCAGCCCAGCGAGCTGCAGCCGCAATTGCATTCGCTGCAGGTGATTCCGTTCACATTCAGCATGGAAATCGTCGCCGAAGCCGCGGTGCGGCTGGTCGGCGGTGCGTATCGCGTCGTCGGCATGAACGAAATCCGCGGACACCGGTGGCTGACCCTCGATATGGGGTCGCTGTCGCTGCGCATCGTCGCGGAGAGAAAGCTTCAGCAGGACGGCATGAACGCCGTCGGCGCCAAAATCTTCCTGCTCGGCGGCATCGGTCCTCCCGGCGGACACTTGGTCTTCGAAGCGACCATAGTGCTGGCGCAAACCCTGCCCGCGGCACCTCCGATATTGGCGTGGAGCGATAAACCCGAACGCCCTATCGCCGTTACCGCCGACGCCGACCTGTATCGCCTGGGCATGTTCCACGGTCCGCGCCTGCGGGGCGTCAAGCACCTGCGCCGCTGGGCAGACGACGCGATCGAAGCGGATATGGAAGTGCTGCCGACGCACGAGTACTTTACGTTCACGACACGCCCGCAATTGCAGCTCGACGCCGCGTTGCTCGACGCCGTCGGCCAACTCGCGGGCTACTGGCTCGCCGAACAACATGGGTGGACCCTGTCCTGTTTCCCATTCCGGGTCGTGCGCTACGTCCAATACGGGACACCGCTGATGCCGGGAACACGTGTACTGGGCCGCGCTCGGCTGGAACGTACGCAGATCGGACTCGAAGCACACTTCGATCTGATTGGCCCCGACGGGCGGCTATTCGCGCGCCTGGAAGGCTGGCAGGACCGTGTCTTCGAGATGCCGGAGCGCTTCGTCAATTTCCGCAGCGATCCGTCGCGCCAGACGCTTTCCCAGCAGGCGGCCATTGCGCGCCCGGGGGTAGCAGCCTGTGTGCTGCCAGCACTGCCGGAGAACTTCCTCGGCATGGGATTTGCGATCTGGATGCGCGTTCTTGCCTACATGGTGCTGGGCACCGCCGAGCGCGAGCAGTTCTACGGACGTCCGACAACCGGCACCCGGCGCGAAGCTATTCGCGAAGAATGGCTGATGGGCCGAGTGGCCGCCAAGGAACTCTTGCGCGAGTGGATACGACAGACCTTGGGAACTTCGGTGGCCGCGGCGGATATCGAAATCCGACCCGATGCCAGTGGTCGTCCACATGCTTATTGTCCGCTATTGCCCGGCGTCACCCTCCCGGCGATTTCAATCAGCCACTGCAAACGCTGGGCAGCGGCGGCGATCACGGCTACACCTCAGCGCGCGATTGGTGTCGATTACCAGCGTCTCGCCGGCGTCAATTTCGATAGCGCGCTGGCCGCCGGTTTCGATCCGTCGGAAACGGCCAGTGTGCGCCTCGCGCCCGCGGCCGATCAGCTGCGGCTGGTGGCAGGCTTGAGAAGCGCGAAGGAAGCGGCGGCGAAAGCATCAGGTCACGGTCTCGGCGGGCACCTATTGGATTGGCGCATCGCGAAGGTCGGACAAACCCGGAACCCGTCGGAGCCTCTGCATGTTGAAGTGCATCGCGGCAACGAACGCTACGAAGTCAGCATCCATTTTTCCGAGGATGCGGTACTGGCGGTTTGCGAACATGTCATTGCGGCAGGCGCTGGTTTATCATCCCCGGCCCCGGCGCTGACGAAGGAAGCAGTTTAGAGTAATCAGCAAGAATCTCTTGGAGGAAGCAGCGAATGGCAACGACAACACTTTTTATCGGCATGGACGGATGCACCTTCACGGTGCTTGACGAGCTGACGCGCGAGCTGCCCGGCGTCGGCGTTACCATGCCCTATCTGGCCGGCCTCCTGAAACGGGGTGCGCGCGCCAAGCTGCGTTCCACACCGAATCCGCTGACCCCGCCGGCATGGGCCACGATCATGACCGGCAAAGGACCAGGCGAGCACGGCGTATTTGACTTCATCCGCGCCGAAGACCGCGGCGGCGATGTGTTCTGGACGCTCTATGACGCGCGCGACGTCGATACGGAAATGGTCTGGTCGATCGCCAGCCGTCACGGCAAGAAAGTCGCCGCCCTGAATTTCCCGATGACCGCGCCGCCGCCGAAGAATATCAATGGTTGCATCGTGCCCGGCTTCATCCCGGCCAAGCACCTGCGGCGCAATACCTACCCGCAGGATCTGTTCGAGCGCATGAAACGGGATATCCCCGGCTTCGATCCGAAAGAACTGGCTTGGGATTTCGACAAGGAAAAGCAGGCGATGGAACTGCTGTCGGACAGCGACATGGAACAGTGGATCCGTTATCACCTGCCGCGCGAGGAGCAGTGGTACAACGTCGCCGAATACGTGCTGAAAAACGAGAAGCCGGATCTGATGGCGGTGATGTTCGATGGCACCGACAAGATCCAGCATCAGGCTTGGGAGTTCCTCGATCCCAAACTGATCCCGGAAAAGCCGAACGAATTCCAGAAACGGATGCGTGAAGTTTGTCTGCAGTATTTCCGCAACGTCGATCGTTACATCGAGAGGCTTGTCGGCCTCGTCAGCCCTGAGACGCAGGTGTTTTTCGCTTCCGATCACGGCTTTACCGCCTGCGTCGAAGTGTTGCGCATCAATGCCTTCCTGGCGGAAAAGGGCTATCTGAAATGGGCCGAATCCGGTGACGGCAGCGAGCAGTCGATGCGCCGCGAAGCGGCTGATTTCGCCAACCTGGATTGGGCCGGTACCACCGCCTATTGCCGCACGCCATCATCAAATGGCATTTACATCCGCGTCGCTGAAAAGCCGGGCGACTCCGGCGTACCCAAGAAGGATTACACGCGCTTCCGCGACAAGCTGATCGAAGATCTGATGTCGATCCGCAACGAAGACGGTGAGCCGGTAGTCGTCGACGTGCTCAAGCGCGAGGAATGGTTCCAGGGCGCACACATGAAAGAGGCTTGCGACCTCACGCTGGTGCTGCGCGACCACGGTTTCGTATCGATCCGCAATATTACTCCGGTGGTGATCAAGCGGCCCAAGCCAGCCGGCACCCACCATCCGGACGGTGTCTTCATGGCCTGCGGCGCCGGCATTGGCGCCACTGGCATGGTGCCACGCCGCCAGATCGCTGACGTCGCGCCGACATTGCTGCACAGCCTCGGCATTCCGATTCCGTCAGACTTCGAAGGCGAAGTGGCGACCACGTTCTTCGCGAAGGACTGGCTGGAAAAGCATCCGGTAAAGGAAGGCGGTCCAACCCAGAGCGTCGGCGAGCGGCAAAAGTCCGAGGAAATGGACGACAACGAAAAGAAGCAGATTCTCGAGCAGTTGCAGATGCTCGGATACATGGAATAAGCGGAGCGCTATTACGATGGCAAACGATGTCACCGCCGCGGCGAGTACCAGGTCGCCGCAGGAAATTGCACAACTTTCGGCCGGTATCTCGGTCAAGCTCGTCAAGCTGCTCGAGGATTTCACGCAGGACTGGGATCACGAGATGGGCGGCAAGATGAACCGGGATACCAAGCTCGCGCACGACCTGAGCTTCGAATCGATCGACATCATTCAGCTGGTGGTGGCGATTGAGGAGGACGTCACACAGCGCAAGATGCCGTTCGATCAGCTGCTAATGAAGGATGGACGTTACGTCGATGACCTCAGCGTCGGGCAGATTTCGGATTTTCTCGCCGCCAATCTCTGACACGAGGCCCGTCCTCCAATGGCGGAAGCCACTATCAATGGCGTCAAGATTGCGTATCAGCAGCTTGGCGAGGGACCTGATCTCGTCTTCGTGCACGGGGTGGCGGCGAACCGGGCGTTCTGGTACGGCCAGTACGCCCTACCGCTGCAGAAACACTTCCGCGTAACGATTTACGATCTGCGCGGGCATGGCTACAGCGATATGCCCCCAAGCGGTTACAGCGCGGCCGAAATGGCCGGTGATCTCGCCGGCCTGCTGGACCACTTGAATATTCAGCGTTGCGCGCTCGTCGGTCACAGCTACGGCGGCGCAATCGCGCTCGAATACGCTTGCGCGCATTCGCAGCGTGTCGAACGTCTGGCTTTGTTCGATTCCAAAATCAACCGCCTGCAGCCGAAGCAAATGCTGTCGGACTCCCCACATCTGACGAATTTCGAACGGGAAGCCGCATCGCGCGCATCGTACGACTGGGAAAAGGAGGAACAGGTCGGCCTGCTGTTTCTCGAGGTCGTTGCACGCCAGCGTGTCGCGGGTGAAATGGTCAGTGTCCGTGACAAATTCACACCGTTCGGCGAGGGACGTGGCGCACTGCGTAATGCGAAGCAGTGGGTGGATTTTCTAGATACAACCACCGGGCACGCGGATTTGGTCAAGGCCGGCGCCGAGCCGGATGCGATCGCAAAATTGCCGATGCCCATATTGCTCATGTATGGCGCGCATTCGCGTTGCCTACCTTCCTACCGCGCCATGAAGTCGCTGCTGCCCCAGGCTCAATGCGAAATCGTGCCGGAAGGCGGACACTTTTTCCCGATGAGCCATGCGGGGATCACGCTGCCTCGACTGGCGGCTTTTCTCGGTATCGAGTTGACCCTGCCGCAACAGCCACAGGCATTACCCGGTGTGGGCACCGGTTAATCAGGGCTGAAAACTCGTCAGCCCGCTTCACTCACACTAAGCAAGAAGTACCAGAACATGACAACAATTAGCGAGAAAACCGTACTCGTGACGGGAGGAGGGGGCGGAATTGGACGAATTACCGCAGCGACCTTTGCCACGCAGGGCTACCGTGTCGCCGTATCCGATATTCAGCCGGACACGGTGAAGGAAACTGTCGAGCTGATTCAGGCCGCGGGTGGCAAAGCGGATGCGTTTATCACCGACATCGGTGATCCAGCGCAGGTGGCCGCCCTGTTTGAATCGATCAAATCGCTTTACGGCCGTCTAGACGCCGCGTTCAACAACGCTGGCATTAGTTCTGGGGGCAACCGCGGCCCGTTCGCTGATACCGACGATGAATTATGGGAAAACAGTGTCCGCATCAACCTGAGCGGAACCTATTACTGCATGAAGCAGGAATTGCGCATGATGGTGGCGCAGAAGCGCGGCGCCATCGTCAACAATTGCTCGGTGCTCGGCATCAGCGGCGGCATCAGCGCCCCCTATACTGCGACAAAACACGGCATCGCCGGTCTCACCAAATCGGCGGCGATGGGTTACGGCAGGATGAACATCCGCGTCAACGCCGTATGCCCCGGGTTGATCAACGCAGGTATGGGCGAGCGCATCATCAAGCGCAGCGCGCAGATGGCTCAGCAGTTGGTCAATTTCCAGCCGATCCCGCGCCCAGGTACGGGCGAGGAAGTCGCCCATACGGTCGTCTGGCTCTGCTCCGATCAGTCGAGTTATATCACCGGACATCTGCTACCGATCGACGGCGGGCTCATGTGCCAGTAAATCCAAGGGAAATCTTGGCGGCCGCAGCGCCGCCATCGTTTCAGTGCATCTAGAGACCTGTTCAAAAACTCTCACGAGCGAAGCCGGTTGGGGTTCCGCCGGCACACAGAAACCCGCAAATGCCAAGCGCGTCAGTTTTTGAACAGATCCTCAGCGATATCCATATCCGGTCGCCAGAACTCGAACTTCGTCGCCGAAACCCGCACCGTCTTTTCGCCATTCGAGAGGCCCGTCAAGGCTGACGACCGGCCGTAGCTTTCTCGCGAAAGCTGGATCGCGAAGAAATTCGACATCGAGTCCATTGACCGCGCCAGGCGGTCCGTATTTCGAAAACGGAGAGCGTTCCGGGTGCAGCATTGTACCGGGCGTATTTTCGTCGTAAGACCAACCGAATCTGTCGCATAAGGTCCAGAGCACCTCTTCCGGGTCCGTCATCAAATCCTCTGCGCGCAGTCGTCCGGACAGCGCAGCCCCGCGCCAGGAAAATGCCTCGTCGATATGTCCGTGAATCCGTAGCCACGCCATTTGCGGATCCAGCACTGGCGGATCGTAACTGTGATCTTTGAAATCGGCTGGAACGAACAGATGATCGCGATAGGCATAAGCCGCAATTGCCCCGTAAACGCGAGGATGGCTTACCACGTGTAGCCAGTACGAATCGGGAAAATAGCGGTGCAGGCGTGCGAGCAGGTCAGGACGCAGGGGCGATAAGGTATCGGGTACGACTAGGTGGCGTGGCGCGACACGCTCGGCGATTTCCCACAGGAGTTCATCGGTCGGGCGCTCGATGCGTCGTTGCAGCCAATCCCGCGCGGCTTGCACGGTATCCATCGTCTGGCCGCCATAAAACAATTCGGCCACAACACGTAAAAGCCCAGTGTCTATTCCACTGTCGGCGAGCCTGAAGATTTCCAGCAACCGCTCTACCCGATCAGCCAGCGCAACTCCAAGTTCGGGAATGAATATCGCGTCCCGATGACAGCCAAGCACAGCAGCGACGCGGGACACTTCGCCATGTGGCGGACCGATGACGAATAGCGGCTGCGGAATCACGGCAGGTTCGCACGCGGTGCGCCCAGCCAAACTTCACAGCCGCCGCGCGGATTAGTGACATATTTCCACCGCGGTCCCCGCTCGACCGCGATCGTAGGGCCGTAGACATTGCAGGTCCCGACGAACAAGCCGTGCGGCGTCGAAGCGAAGTTGCGTATACCCCAGTTGTACTGGTTGCCAAATCCCGACAAGGTAACCGGCTCCCAGCGCACACCATCAAACGTGCGCCACAAGGCACAGCCACCATAATGCCGCAGCAACGTATCAAGCCCCCAGTGATTGACCAGCCGCATCATGTCTTCTGGCCAGACGCTTAACGGCGTATATGGAAGGGAATTGACCCAGGAAAAAGTTCCGGCGTACAGCCATCCCTCATGGACCGTCATGCGCCACACATAGCCGGTGAAGAGGTTGTCGAAGCCCGCCTGGTAGCCGGACAAAGGGACCTTGAGCCCCTGCGGCGTCATGCGCGGCGAGCCGACGATCAGATCCCAGGAATCGTCGGGATGAATACGAATCACTTCGCCGGCTGCGGGCCCAAGCGCGATTGCGCGATGATATCCACCATTGCCGATGCCGCTGCCGACATAGAGGGCGCCCTTGAACTCCTGCATGCAGGCGATGCCCTGATTGTAGGGGCCGCGATATGCGCCGCGCTCGATCACGCGCGTCCATCGATACGGCGGGCCAGTCTGACCATCCGTCTTCCAGAGCTGGTAACCGCGGCCGTTGGCGGCACCGGCGTAGAGATGATTGTTGAACACACCCATCTCGAAAATAGCCGCATTGCCGCGATCGCCCATGCCATGCTGGCAGGTCGCCACCCATTTCTGGCCTTCGATATCGTCGGTGGCGTAGATCGTCGCTTCGCTGCTCATGTTCTCCTGCACCACACCACCCTTGTTGCTGCCGGTGGGAGCGGTGTGGACACGGCCGCGAAATTGCTGAAGCGTTCGAAACGAACGCACCGAGGGATCGAACGGCGGACGCGGCATGTGGTGAAAGTTGATGCCGTCCTGGGAACGAAGAATGTCCGGCGGATCGACCGCTTTGTATGGTGCCCAGGTGGCGACGTACAGACAAGGCTTAGAATCACGCCGCCCCTGAAAAACTGTCATGCCGCGCAGACCCATATAGCGCGGGGCCGGCTTGCCATCGAGCCCTTCCACCCAGGGTGCCGTATAAACGAGCCGCCAGCTTTCGGCGAGTGGATCGAACTGCCAGATTTCGACGCGCCGGTCGGCATCATAGATGTCATCCGGCGCTAGCGAGGGCCAAGGCGCCAGATTCGGGGCCGGCGTAAAGCTCTTGGTTCCCTGCATCAGGGCACGCGTCGTCCCCACGTACAGCTTGCCCTCGAACCAGGTCATGCTGTGCGGGTAGGAATTCAGGCCATCGCCGAATCCGTTTTCGCTGACCAGTCGGAAATCTGCCTCGGTCAACCCCCATCGGTCCGGCGCAGCCTGCGCCGGTAGTGGACTCAGGGCAACCAAGACCAGATCTCCACCATCAGCAGGCGCACCACGGGACGCAGAAATGCCGCCGCCGCCGGATAGACACGCCCCTCGACTTTGACATAGCCAGTCATGTCCGGCCGAAGTCGGCCTTCCGGATCATCCACCTCGCACAGCACGCGGATGATGTTGTAGGAAGTCTGGCTTTCAGCGGTGTTGACGCCATTGCTCTGCCCTAAGGTCGTTAACAGCTGAGCCGCGGGCGAAATCTGCTTGACCCGCCCGGTGAATTCGGAGCCCGGATATGCGTAGGCCTTGGCGGTGATATTTTCGCCCACCTTGACATCACCGATCGCGTATTCCGGCATATCGAGTTCGAGGTACATTTTGTCGGCATCGATCGTGGCCACCAGATCGCCGCGATTCGAGTAATGCCCGACGGCATGAATCAAATTCTGCGAAACGACGCGACCATCAATCGGCGCACGAATTTCGGTATAGGCCAGCTGCTGCTTGGCGTAAACCACTTGTGCTTCCGCACCTTTGATCTGCGCTTCAACTGAGAGGACTGCGTCGATGCGCGCCGGACTCGCCACCAACGCGAGATGTTTCTGTGAAGTCTGATACGCCTGCAGATTGACTTCGGCCTGTCCTACCGCGGCATCGCGCTCCTGCACCGAGATGGCATGGTGACGGTACGCGTCGTCGAGCCGATTGGACTCCTGCCGTGAATACTCATAGCGCGTGCGCGCGGTTTCGACTTCCTCGCGCGCTTCGTCAATTGCTTCAGGCTTTTGTCCCTGATTGGCCAGGATCAACTGGTGCTTCAGACTTTCCAGCTCACCTTCCGCGTGTGCGACGCTGGCGACCTGTTCGTCGTCGTTCAGCTTGGCCAGCAGTTGGCCGGCCTTGACCAGATCGCCTTCGCTGACGAACACCTGCCGGATGTCGCCCGACGTCAACGTGTGCGCCTCCGCCTGCGTGCGTGCGATGACTTGAAACTGGCCGCTGGGTTCAAAGGTATAGGGGAACAGCGACAGGGCCGCCAGCGTGAAGACGATGATCCAGATCCATAAATCCGGCGGCGTCAGCCGGATATTGCCGATGCTGCCGCGGCGTGAGCCGATGCGGCGATAGAAATCGTAGATCGCGACCGTCATCACCAGTACGAAAACGACAACGCCGGTCGGTCCCCAGATCTCATGCAGCCAGCTGCCGGGCCCGTTGATGATCATCACACAGACGAAAATCATGTACGCGATGCTTAGCAGCGCATACAGCGTGATGGCGGTCAGCGGCAGCGTCGGGCCGGTGAGCCAGGGACGCCAGTATCCGAACAGCGACTGAATCGCTTGTTCGCGCAGGTCGGGTGTTCTGAACAGTGTCGCGAGCAGGAAGTAGCCATCGCGCTTGATCAGCGGATTGAGCCCGAACACCAGGAGGACCAGTGCCAGCAGCGCCACCCCGACCGCCATCGGCGCCGCGAACGATCCGCTGCGGAATGTGACGAGATAAACACTCATGAACAGCAGGATCAGCACCATGAGCGCCACCGGCACCGCGCCGATGATGCGGAAACGCGTCGATCGATCGGTACGTTCCGGCGCGCCGCTCGATTCGACGTCGAACCAAGGAATAACCTGGAACAGGTAGATCAGGCCGAAATTCGGCATTTCGCCGGTATAGCGCGCGATCGTGGCCGCGCGCGCCAGCTTCGACAGAAAGTTTACGAGCCATGTGCCGAACAGCAGCATCGCGATGGCGGTCCCTGGGTGCAGCAGCTTGAGTACCTCGCTGCCGATGCCCAGTCGGTAATTTCCAAACGCGAACGTCAGTCCGGTGAGGAAGATCAGAATGACCGCGATGAGCAGCAGCGGGTTGAGCAGCGGCAGTGACAGAAACCACCCGATCGGCAGGAACGGCTCCAACGGCAGTTTGTGAGCAATGCGGCTCTTATCGAATTTGGAACCGAACAGACCGGTAAGCGAATCGCGCAATCCGCTCGGTGAGGTCAAGGAACCGGGCGTTGTCGAGGGTGGCTGCACGCCGCCGGTCCCACTTTTGAGTGGACCGCCTGTTATCGCGTCCGAAGTCCAGCCAATACCGCGCGACTCGATGTTGGTCTGCGGTGGTACGGGTAACGGTTCTTCGGTTCCGGCGATCAGAAGATCGGCCTGCGACAGCTCGGCAGCGAACGCTTCAAGTTGCACGGCACCGATCGAATTGCCGAGCTCCGCGGCGGCGGCACGCACTGCATTGGCGTCGCGCGTTCCGTCGAAAAGGCGGGCCAGTTCGAATTCTTCGGGTTCCAGACGGAAGGAGCGGCGCAGCTTCAGGCTGGTAACGGAGAGGGTGTCACCGAGCGGTCCTGCCCGGCGCTCAGCCGAAGCGAACACGAATCTGCGGTAACGACTGCGCTCAGTAGATTGAGACATAGGGATGGCTCTAGGAATTTATAAAACTGGTCAAGACATCAGCGCAGCCAATCATTTATCGCCTGCAGATCTGTCGGGGACAGGGCCCCGACCGCCTGCTTCAGTTGCAATGTCGCGATCAGGTATTGAAAACGCGCAGTACTGTATCCGGCTTCCGCCTGGTATTGCTGGCCGATCGCCCGGAGAAGATCCGCCGTGGTCCGCGTACCAACCTGATATCCCACTTTTATCGCGTCTTCCTCCGCGATCGCGGCTTCGATCGCCTCCTTTAGCGCCGGCACCTGCTGCTGTCCGGCCTTGGCCTGGAAAAAGGCAGCTCGCACCGCTTGTACGGCTTCGGTCCTGGCCTGATCCTCTTGCGCTTGCGCCTTCTCCCACTTTGCTTGCGCTCCGCGAACCGCAGAATCGATGGCGCCGCCGCTATAGATCACCTGCTTGATCCGCAAGCCGATCTGCTCATCAATCGCCTCATGTGGTCCGGGGTAACCGCCGGTGGGATGTTCATAGGCATAGCCGGCCATTACGTCGATGACCGGTAATCGCGCAGCACGCGCCTTGTCGTAATCCAGCTTCGCCAGCTTGGTCGAAAGCTTACCAGCGACGACCGCAAGATTCTGTTCCGTCGCCTGCGCCACCCATGCCGCGACATTGTCAGGATCCGGCGCCGGCAACACGATGTCCTGCGGCAGGGACTTCAAATCGGTCCAGGATTCGCCGGTCAGGGAGGCAAGCATGGAGAGGCTTACTTCGAGAGTGCCCTGCGCCTGAGCGACAGCGGCTTCAGCCAACTCGTAATCCGATTTGATTTCTGCGAAATCGGCATCGTTGAGCAAGCCAGCGCTGTGCCGCACGGTACCCTGCTCTAGCTGCTTGCTGATCGCATCGCGCCGCGCCGTCGAATAACGTAACCCGTCGCGCGCGTCCAACACCTGAAGATAGTTCTGCGCAACCTTGAATACGATTCCGTTGCGCGCCTCATCGAGGGCAACCTGCGCTTGCACCACTTGGAGCTTGGCGGCATCGAGCCCGATCAGATCCTGCGGATGGTAGAGCGCCTGCATCAACCCCACTTCGTACTGCGGGGCCTTGTAGGAATCGGAACTGTCGATTCTCAGGAACTGTCGGAACTGCTGCGGAACCTCGTCCTCAAAAACCGGCGTTCCGTCGTAATGCTGTTTGGCGAACGAAGCCTGTCCCTGGGCTCCCATTTGCGGCAGCAACTTAGCCAGCGCCTGCGGGCGGGCTTCGGCGTCATACCGATATTCAGCTTGCGCAGCCTGGTATGCGGGACTCTGGTCCAGAGCCTTTTGCAATGCGGTGATGAGGTCGACGGCAGCAATAGCCTGTCCGGGTACGATCAACGCCAGAGCCAGCGCCGCCCATACGGACGATGCGCGGCCACTCACATTCGACATCACTCCTCCCCCATGGAAGCACGCCGCGACGGATCGTTCCGAGCGTGCCCCGGAAACGCGGTGTCGATACGACGTTCGATCGGATAACTATATAAGTTCTTGGAACTGCAAAAAACCTTTATGTCGCCCACTTTGTGACGCAACGCACGAATTGCGCATACCTGCAGTCCCCGCTTTTGTATCTCTATCGTTTGCGGCTGCTGCCGGAACAACGATATTATTACTGTTTCACCTTGCCTGGTCGCGGGCTGGTGAATTTGAACCACTGGAGACACATTCAATGCGTGAAACATTCGTAATCAAGGCCGAAGTCCGCGCCGACCAGGGCAAGAGTGCGAGCCGCCGCCTGCGTCGCGAGGGTAAGGTACCGGCTATTGTCTATGGCGGCAAGACGTCGCCGCGGACAATTTCAGTCAGCCACAACGAGCTATCCAAGCAGCTTAAGGTCGAAGCGTTCTATTCGCACATCCTGACCCTGAACATCGGCAATGAGTCCGAGCAGGTCGTACTCAAGGACCTGCACCGCCACCCGGTGCGCGACCAGATCCTACACTTGGACCTGCAGCGCGTCCTCGCCGACCAAGTTCTGCACATGCACGTTCCGCTGCACTTCAAGGGCGCGGAAATCGCACCGGGCGTAAAGACTGGCGGCGGTATCGTCGAGCACCATTTGATCCAGGTCGTGGTCGAATGCTTGCCGAAGGACCTGCCGGAGTTCATCGAAGTCGATCTGTCGCAGCTCAACGTCAATGAATCCGTCCACATGTCACAGCTGAAGCTGTCGGCGGGCGTCACGCTGGTCGAGCTCAAGCACGGCAACGATGCCTCCGTGGCGGCGGTCCATCTACCGCGCGCTGCGGTCGAAGTCGAGGAACCCACCGCGGCACCCGCAGCAGCCGAGGTGCCGGCCTCCGCGCAGAAGGCGGAAGTCAAACCCGAAGGCGGCAAGCCCGAAGAAAAGAAGAAGTAATTATCCCAAGAGAACCCGACGGTGGCGGGCACAGCGCTACGTGCCGTCGTGGGCTTGGGCAATCCGGGGGCCGAGTACGCGCGGACACGGCACAACGCGGGTTTCTGGTTTGCAGACCTCGTTGCGGCGGAGACGGGCGGCGCTTTTCGCACGGAAGCCCGCTTTCATGGTGACTTTACGAAGGTTCGCTTTGCCGGAACGGAATTGCTCCTGCTCAAGCCCATGACATTCATGAACCGCAGCGGTCAGGCGGTGCAAGCGCTTGCGTCTTATTTCAAAATCGAGCCCGAAGCCATTCTTATCGCACACGACGAACTCGATCTGCCGGCGGGTTCGGCGCGGCTCAAGCGCGGTGGCGGCCATGGCGGACACAACGGTTTGCGTGACCTCCATGCCCACCTTGGCGAAGCTTATGCGCGACTCCGTATCGGCATCGGTCACCCGGGACACAAGAGTCAAGTGCTCGGACACGTGCTGGGGCGCCCGACGGCGGAAGAAGAAACCGCCATCCGGGAAGCACTCATCACAGCCGTCGAGGCCTTGCGCTTAGCGCTGACGGAGAGCTGGGACAAGGCCACACAGCGCTTGCACACCGCTGCGCCGCCGCCGCCCGCCGCGAAGCCCGCGACACCAGACTGATTTGCGCAACACAGCGCCACCATAATCACCAAACAGCAGAAGCGGGAGCAACACCATCATGGGCATTCGATGCGGTATCGTGGGCCTGCCCAACGTCGGCAAATCCACCCTGTTCAACGCACTGACCAAGGCGGGCATCGCTGCGGAAAACTATCCGTTCTGCACGATCGATCCGAACATCGGCATCGTGCCGGTACCGGATCCACGGCTCGACGCGCTGTCAGTGATCGTCAAACCACAACGGGTGGTTCCGGCGACGGTCGAATTCGTCGATATCGCCGGTCTCGTCGCCGGCGCTTCGAAGGGCGAAGGGCTCGGCAACCAGTTCCTCGCGCACATCCGCGAAACGGACGCCATCGCGCACGTCGTCCGCTGTTTCGACAACCCTGACGTGATCCACGTCGCCGGCCAGCCCGATCCGGTGCGCGATATCGAAATCATCAACACCGAACTCGCCCTCGCCGATCTCGACACCGTTACCAAGGCCGTCGATCGCGCCGCCAAGCAGGCAAAGGCGGGCGACAAAGTCGCGATCGCCAAACATGCGCTGTTGCAACGCGTGCAGAAACATCTCGACACCGGCAGCCCCGTACGCGCACTGGACCTCGATGCCGACGAGAGCGCGGCGCTACGCGAGCTGCACCTGATCACCGCCAAACCCGCGCTCTATATCGCCAACGTCGATGAAGCGGGACTTGCCGGCAACGCCTATGTCGAACGCGTACACACGTTCGCGGCAACCGAGAAGGCCGAAGTCGTCGCCGTATGCAACGCAATCGAAGCCGAAATCGCGCTACTCGACGACGCCGACAAGGGCGAATTCCTGCGTGATCTCGGCCTCGCCGAGCCGGGTCTGAACCGCGTCATCCGCGCCGCCTATAAGCTGCTGGGACTGCAAACCTACTTCACCGCCGGCGTACAGGAAGTCCGCGCCTGGACCGTCAAAGTCGGCGCCACCGGGCCACAGGCGGCCGGCGTCATCCACACCGATTTCGAACGCGGCTTCATCCGCGCCGAAGTGATCGCCTATGAAGATTTCATCAAGTACAACGGCGAAGCTGGCGCACGCGAAGCCGGCAAGTGGCGGCTGGAAGGCAAGGAATACATTGTCCAGGAAGGTGACGTAATGCATTTCCGCTTTAACGTCTGATTCTGATAACGCTTTTCGTTTTCCGCATCTATGCATCCATTTTCGCTTCAGAGCGCGCGAGATAGCTTTCGTGATTCGCGCTCAAGGTCTCGTAGCTGCCGCGTTCGGTGATCCGTCCCTGATTCAGCACTACGATCTGATCCGCCGCACGCACCGTGGCCAGCCGGTGTGCGATAACCACGATCGTCAGATGGCCGTGCAAGCGGGTCAGCGCATTCTGGATACGCTGCTCGTTGCTCCGGTCCAACGCACTGGTGGCTTCGTCAAGTACCAGTAGCTGCGGACTACGCAGAAGTGCGCGGGCGATGGCTAGGCGTTGACGCTCGCCGCCGGACAGACGGATCCCGCGTTCGCCCACGATCGTATTGAGACCTCGTGGCAGCGCTCGCACGAATTCCGCCGCCGCAGCGAGATCCAGCACACGCCAAAGATCGGACTCCTCTGCTTTTGTGGTTCCCCAGAGCAAGTTCTCCCGTACGCTGGCGTTGAACAGGAAGATCTCCTGCGGCACATAGGCAACACTCCGGCGCCAGGTACGACGATCGCTCAGCGCACGATCGTCCACGGTAATGCGACCCGCACTGGGCTCGATCAAGCCGACGAGGAGATCCGCAAGAGTGCTCTTGCCCGCTCCGGAAGGACCGATGACAGCGATCGTGTTTCGCGCCGGGATCTGCAGACTGATATCGCTCAGCACCTCAGTCCCGTCCGCAGTGTGTCGATAGCCGACGGCGTGCAACCGCAGTACTTGAAGGAAGCTGTATTCGCTCTGGTTCTGTGGAGGCTCGGCTGCAGCACGACAACTAGCACGCATCTCGACGAAATCAAGATACGCCGGAAGGCTATGCAACAGTTGTTCGTGCTGTTGTTGAAACTGTGATAACACTGGAAAAAGTCGTGCGAAAATCAGCATCAGTATCAGCACTGTCGCAGGCGTGGCAGAAGCGATGCCAATGCTCACCCATATGAGCAGCGCAAGGGCGATTGCGGCCCCGAAGCGCACCACACTACGTGCATAGACCTGCTGGCGCGCAAAGCTCGTCGTTTGATCTCGTATTTCCCGGGCAATGCTGGCGAAGCGGCGGGACAGTGCCGCTTCGGCATTGTTGCTCTTGGCGAGCTTGAGACCCGCGAGGAACTCGGCAATTTCCGAGTGGATCTGCCGTGTCGTCGAGGAATGACGCCATCCGAGAGCGTTCGCCAGCCGATGCTGACGGCGCAGAATCACGATGAACAAACCGCCGACGACCACAGCTAAGAGTGTCAGCGACCAAGACAAACGTACCGCAACCAGCAGATAAGCCAGTGCCACCACGGCGGTTGCCACATTTTGCAAAACGGACTGTATGGCGACATTCACACGCGCGAGATCGCTAACCAGGCTATGCGTGAACTTCGCGCTGCGGATACCGGCCAGGAATGCCCATTCGGAAGCGCCGATGTCGTGAAATAGTTGCCCGCGGAGATGTTCCAGGAAGCCTTCCCGAAGCTGCGCCGACAGAATATCCCGCCGCGAGCAAACTGCGGAATAAATCGCAATCAACAGAACATACGCTGCAAGCACATGCGGCACCGACGGCACGAACCCAAAGTGTGCCAATGCATTGATGAGGAGATGCGCCGGACCGCCGGCTCGGCGCGCGGTGTTTTCGCCGATGCCCAGCAAGATAAGAAACGGCGCAACCATTACCAGCCCGAACCCCTCCAGAACGGCCGCTGCGCCCATCAGGGAAACGACTTCGGCGCTCCGCCAGCGCGCAAACGCGATGAATTCCAGCAGCAATCCACGCAGGGCTGGCAAGGAGGGTTTAGCTTCTTGCCCGAGATTCGGCGGGCCCGATGTCAAAGCGGTCGCTCCATCCATCGGCTGAGACGCGTGCCAAGAATATGGGCATGCACGAGCTGCCATTGACGACGGCTGTACAGCAATTGCGCCGTGCCGTAAAGCAGCGGACGCAGTTGTGCCAACCAAGTTGCATCTTCTGCGGTAGACCAACGCGAACGATGTTCTAGTGGATCCAGGAAGCGGCGCTGCAACGTATAAGGAAGCCTGCGCCAGGCATCGATCGTCATGTACCAAGCGAGCGTATTGGCAAATCGACCGGCGGCCTCATTGTTCATTGTCAGCCGAATCGTATCCGCCGCCTTTCTCAGCATCTCTACCTTGAAGTCCGGTGGCTGCAAATCGCGAACGACGCCGGCCGGTACCGGCGCTCCCACCAATTGCTCAGCCATCTTGAGCGCAAGGAAAACACAGCGCTCGGCTCGCCACGACTGGGCACGTTCGACAAGTCGCTGCCAATCGAGCGCCATATCGCTGCACATCAGGCCGATATCGATAAAAGCGTAAAGCCCGATAGTTAGCTTGTGGTGATAGGCCGCGTGTAGGCAGAGGTGTACAAGCTGATCTTCGGCTGAGAAATAGAAACACCCCTCTTTTCCCGCCGGGATCGCTCGCTTCCAGATACCCTCATAGTCGATGCTAAAGGGGTCTCCCGCATTCAACAGTGAGCGATGCAGTTCGATGGTCAGGCCATCTCTTCTATACGAAATATCGTGTATCAACTCCACATACCGGGGAGCGCTGCGTGTTTCAACTCGCTTATACCCAAGAGTCGTCAACCTTTCCGCTACCTGCGAAAGGTGCTCAGGCCGTGCCAGCACATCGACGTCGACCATTGTGCGAAGAGAAATATTTCGATAATGGGTCCGCGCAAGCCGGCCACCTTTGAGCACGATGACCGGGGTCGCAGCACCCAGAGCGGCCGAAAGTTGGTCAAGGTCAGAGTACCGCTTAAGATTGCGCGCGGCGTTCGAGAACGTGATCTGTGCCAGTCGCCGTCTTATCGGGTCGGGCACATGTTCCAGAAAATCCCACTGCCTTAATCGCTCCAGCAGCATCGGTGCGCATTTGTGCAATAAAGCCGCCTCAATAAGTGCCTGCCAAGCTTGCACGCCGAGCTGCCTCAGGTCCGCTGCAACCTCGTCGACTTTCGGTGCAGCGAAGATACTGAAAAGCATCTCGCATGACATCGCTGTCTCCCTGTACCGTAACGATTTGGCATGTATTGAATAAACATACAGGAAATCGTTCTTTTCCGGGGCTCGCGAGCAGGTCTTGACGCCACGACCCGTACACAAAATGTGTACGGATACCGAGGAACCGCATCTGCTCTTTCATCGTTGCTGGACCGGCCGGCCTGTTTATCGCCACACTTGGAACGGAATATGCGGACGTGATTTTCGCTGAGAGCATTCGCTCGTACCTAGGAATGTGCTTCAATTCCAGGGTTCCTATTCGCCCCCGGCTTGCGAACTCGGCGGTGGAGAGTTGCTGGAACGGCATGGGGGCCAACCTGACGCCGGTTGTTCCTAGCACTGCAAAAGCCTCCGGCGTTATCAGCCTACCTTCGAAATCTGAATGGGACAGTGAGTTGCCGCTCGCGCCGTGGAATGCCGAGGGCGCTCACTCCCGGAACGAAAAACGCGGTACATTCGATCTATGGCCCATTACCAAATTTCCGGTCTCAAAGTCGCGACCGAAGTGCTGCTGCCGGGCGCAATTCCATTGCTGTCAGCACCAGAAGCGGTCGACGTGCGCGTGGATTTGCGCGCCGTGCCGGAACGGATCGCGAGCCCGATCGCGCAGGGACCTGGATGGGCAGTGAGCGCGCATCAATTCCTGCTCGATCTTCCCGGTGTGGGGCGCATCCTGGCTGCCGATGGCGAGACGTTGCATCTTGACGTGCCGCCGGGCGGTGACCCTGACGACGCCATGCCGTTTCTGATGGGCACCGGTTTCGGCGCACTGTTATATCAGCGTGGTGGCATGATTCTGCATGCGGCGACTGTGGAGCATGATGGCAGCTGCATCTCGATCTGTGCTCCCAGCGGCTTCGGCAAATCCACGCTGGCCGGGGCGCTGTGCCGGATGGGGTGCCGAGTAGTCTGCGACGATGTCAGCGCGGTTACCTTGGATCCGAACGATGCCCACGAACGACCCTTGGTGCAGCCCGACGGACGTTGCCTCAAGTTGTTCGACGAGGCCATCAATCGTCTGGATCTGAGGAATAGACGCCAGCAGGCGGTTCGATCAAACATCGGCAAATTCTACGTGGACCCCCCCGCAGCGCTCTGCTCACCATGCGCTTTGGCAGCCATTTATGTGCTGCGGGATGAGAAGCCTCACCAACCGGCAGGCATTGAGCGGCAGACGACGTTGCAGGCAGCACAGATCCTTCTGGATCAAAGCTATCGCCGCCGACTGGCATTGGTGATGTTTCGACAGGATGGTCGGTTGTCGGCGATCAATGAGGCTGTGCTGCGGCGTGTTCCTGTTTTTCAGCTGACCCGTCCACGCGACCTCGACCGCTTGGAGGAAACCGCAGTCGGTGTCTTCAAACATTGGCACAGCCTGGGACTCTAGCGTTCCCATGCGGTCCACTACCGCTTCAGACCCGCGCGATTGCATGCCGACCCCGCCCGGAATGATATGGCTGGCTTCCTACCCCAAATCCGGCAACACTTGGTTGCGCGTCCTGTTGTCCAATCTCGTTCATGGTGGAGACCGTCCTCAGGATATCAATGAACTGCTGCTTGCCGGCGCGGTCGCCTCCGATCGCGAATTGCTGGGCGCTCTGACGCTGTTGGACTCGGACCTGCTGCGGGACGACGAAATCGAACGTTTGCGGCCCGCCATACTAGAAAGCTTCGCCGCCGAGCAAGTCCGCGCCACCTTCATTAAAGTGCATGATGCTTACACCCTCTTGCAAGGCGGTGTCCCGCTGTTGGGACGCGCTGCGCGAGCCGCAGTTTACGTCGTGCGGGATCCGCGCGACGTGGTTGTATCCTATGCCTCGCACAACGACTGCACTATTGAGAAGGCCATCGCTGACCTCAACGATTCCACCAATATACTCAACGACAAGCAACGACATCAGACCCGACAGCGGGTGCTCGACTGGAGTGGGCATGTGTGCAGCTGGCTTGATCAGAGCGAAGTGCCCATACATGTGGTCCGCTACGAGGATTTATTGATGGATACCGTTACTGTATTCGGGCGAATGTTAAACTTCATCGGCATCACGGCGGAAAGCGATCAGATTGCACGTGCAGTGCGGCATTCCGATTTCACCGAGCTGCAAAGGCAGGAAAGGGATAAGGGCTTCGGCGAACGAGTGGGCCGTGCTCCTTTCTTTCGCGCGGGAAAGGTTGGCAACTGGCGCGAGTGTCTAACTGCTGCACAGTTGCACGAAATAGAAAACGCGCATGGTGAGGTCATGGAACGGACGGGGTATCGAAGGGAGGGAACGCAATGAATCAAGCAGAGTTAACCGATGCACCGGTTTGTCGGAACGAAGGCGTTGCGGTTACGGAGTTGGACGGAATGCTGTTGATGCTGAATATCGACAGCGGTAGTTATCACAGTCTCAACCCGATAGGAGCGCGCATCTGGCAATTGCTGGAGTCGCCCACGACCGAAGGTGCCCTGATTACCGCACTCACCGCCGAATTCGAAGTGACGCGAGAGGAGTGTGCCGGTGCCGTAGCCGATTTTCTCGGCAAATTGCGCAGCCGTGGCTTGCTGGTGAAGCCGGGTGTTTAGGTTGAAATCCCGAAACGCGTGCCGGAAGGCAGAACTCAGCCGTGAGATTGATTTGTGGCTTCATCCGGCGTCGATAATGCTCAGGCCGATCCTCAACGGCTTCGAGCGATAGTGCCTGCCATGACCATGTCGAGTTTGCCGCCCCGGATCCTCGCCCATATGGACGGATCTGCAGCGTTGGCCGTCTCGACTTCGCGTCGTCGCCGCCGGTGAATGACAACAAGCGGCCGACAATTCCCGACGGAAGCTGGCCGTCCGCGGATGCGGTGCTTGACGATCATGTCGACCTCGGCGCGGCGCGGCACGCTTCGGACAGCCGGAAGACCTTGACGAGAGAGCTGGACGGTTTGCCACCGGTCTTGCCCGAATCAGAGGAGACGATCGCCGTCATTCTTTCCCAATTGGCGACCTCTGCTGGATACCGGCTGGCTGTCGACGACGGCGAGCGGCGATTAACCTATCGGGAACTTGCGGAGAAAGTCGCGCATCTGGCCCTGCGGATTGACGCGTTGGTGCCGCTGGGTCGGCCAGTCGGCGTTGTTCTTCCGGTCACAGCGGACTTCATCGTGGCAATCCTCGCTGTTCTGGTTGGTGGCCGGCCCTACGTTCCGCTCGATCCCTCGTTTCCGTCGATGCAGCATCGCCGGATCACCGAACATGCCGATCTTGCGGCGGTGCTCGTGGATGACGCCGGAAGCCAGATCATCATGGACGCTGTGCCCGATCTGCTGCGGATCATGGTCTCAGAGCCGCCGACGCCGGGATCAGTAAGTCCAGAAATGCCGGTTCGAACGAAGCCGAACGATCTGGCGGCCATCTACTACACATCGGGTAGCACGGGACAGCCGAAAGGTGTGATGTACGATCAGGGAACGCTTGTGCGCGTGACCCGCGATCTTATCGAGACGTTGTCGATCGTCCCCACGGATCGTATTTCCATGGTCTATCGCCCGAGCGGCATTGCTGGCGGTCGCGACATTTTCGGGGCGCTGCTGTCCGGCGCTTGCCTCTGCATCGTCGATCTCAAGCGCTTCGGTGCCAATGAGACCCGCCGCCGGTTGGCCGCGCATAGAGTCACCATCTGTCACTGTCCTCCGCCTGTATTCCGCACGCTCTTTGGCGAGGACAGCGCGGTAACCGAGCCTCTTGCAAGTGCCCGCATCATTTGGCTCATGGGGGACCGGGTCGTTCCCAGCGATCTGGACCTGTTCTACCGCCGCTTCACTGGGAAATGCCGCCTGTATGTCGGCATCGCGACAACTGAGACCTTGACCTACGCATCGTGGTGGGTGGATCCGGACATCGCGGTTGCGAACGACCTCGTGGCCGTGGGGAGACCCCTATCGGAATCCGCTCTGCGCTTGATTGATGACGCCGGTTGCCCTGTCCCGCCGGGAATGGCTGGTGAGATCGTCGTGACTACGACATCGAGCGCTCGCGGCTATTGGGGTGACGAAGAAAGGACGCGCACCCGCTTCCGGCCTTCGGAAACGGCGGCAGGGGCCATCGACTATCACACCGGCGATGTCGGTCGATTCCGACCGGATGGCCTGCTGGACTTCCTCGGCCGCAAGGACAGGCAGGTGAAAATCCGTGGCAACACCGTTCATCCCGATGCGGTCGAGGCGATCATCGCGATTATGCCGGACATCGCGAAGATCGCGATCGTTGTGCGGCAGCAGGCATTCGACGCATCCCTTATCGCCTATTGTGTTGGCACGTCCCGGAACGTGACGACACTCCAGGCGATCCGCGCATGGTGTACCGAACGGCTTCCGTCCTTTATGTGCCCCGCCGATATCGTTCTGACCGATAGCTTGCCGACGCTTGCCAACGGCAAGATCGACTACGCCTCATTGAAAGAGTGGGATTGCCAGCGATTCGTGAAAGCCAGTCCTACTCCACTGGCTCCCGCAAGCCGGCTGGCCGTGACCGGCATCGTTCGGGATGTTTGGGAACACTTTCTGCCAGGTACCTTTGACTTCGACCGAAGCTTCAGCGAATCAGGCGGAAATTCGTTGTTGGCACTCAAACTTTTCGCCCTCCTCGAAAAACGAACCGGGCGCACTCTTCCGCTGACGTTGCTGACGAACTCGGTCAGTCCAAGCGATCTGATCGTTGCCCTGAAGGCAGAACTCGAGCAGGCGCCGCCGTCGCAGGGTACTGCGAAGCCGGCGCTATTTTTCTTCACCGGTCTTTACGGTCAAGGCATGGACATTGTTTCGTCGGAATTTGGACGACAATTGTCGGGGCATTTCGACGTTCGAATCATCGATTACCGCATTGCCGGGGACGAATTGCGCGGCGACTTCGAACCGGCTCGGCTGTTTACGGCCGTGACACAGGAGATGGAGCAAGCGGGCAAGCTGGGACCGCTTTGGGTGATCGGTATTTCTTTTGGCGCCAAAATTGCCGCCGAAGCGGCGCGATTGGTGATGCCTCGTGGTACGGTGATCGAGCGCTTGATTAACATCGACGGCCGGGCCAGTGAATCCGTTCTCAAGCCGTTTTCTCGCCCCAGACGAATCGACAAGATGCGCGAATGGGGTTTCGGCCGCTGGTTCGTTCTTCACTTGATAAATCGCTTAGTTCGCCGCGGGCGATTGCGGATGGCGCGGACCCTGCTCGCCACTCTTGACCGAATCGGGCTGACCAGTATTCATGAGAGAGCTCACCGTGTTGCGATCGGATGGCTGCGACAGCAGGCTTTCAAATCGATCCCGGGTGGCGGGCTTTCAGTTCCGATGATCCTGCTGCGCTCCGACGATGGGCGCCATGACCTGGAGCGATATCCCGATCTCGGCTGGCGGCAATATTGTGCCGACGTAGAGGTTCGGATGCTCGGAGGGAGCCATCTCGAATTGATCCGGCAAGTCGAGCGCCTCACGACCGAAGTCTTGTTGTTGCGATAAGTCTGGTTGCACGGGGCCGGTCTCTGTACGTAGGTGGGTTCCCTTCGGCGAGATCCGAACAAGCGTCCGTTAAGTTGACCCGCTCAGGCTCCGCATCCCGCCTGTAACGCCCATTCTTGTAAAATTGGTTCAAGAGGGACGGTCTGCAGTCCAGAGACGGCAGCAAAGTTGGTCAGAATCCAGTCTCCCGCGGTATTGCCTTCGAGGATCACCGGCCCTTGCGGCGACAGGATCAGATCCCAGTTGACCAAGGGCAGATTCGGCACAAGTTCCATCGCCAGCAAAACCATCGCAACGGCCTCGTGGAAACCGGGCAGGCAACGACCGGCCAGGGGGATTTCACTCCATGGCAAACGCGTATAGCGGTCGGCCGGATGGAGAAACCACACGCCAGACTTCACGCGCCCGCTCGACGGGTCGATGGGCGCGCGTAGCTGTCCACGGATGAAATGGCGGCGATGCTCCCCAGGGACGTCGATGGTCAACAGCGCGGAATGCAGAAAAGCTGCTCGACCAGGATGACGCGCCATATTCAGGCGCAGGACGGGGGCTGGACCGGCTGTGGTCAGGTCCGCCAATTCGACTGCAGTATCGAGCCGGCCCTGCACCAGGAGGCTGTCCGATACTGCTGCTCCCATGACGAGGCTCTTGAGCATCTCCGGACCGACCAAAAAACGATCCCCATCAATCCGCCAGACGCCGCCAGCTAAGGAGTCGATGGCCATCGTCCCTCTCGCCGCGGAGCCGTGGCGGGGCTTGATGAACAAACGTCCCTTCGTTGCCCATGTTGATGTGGTCGGATCGATGCTTCCACCGCGGGGAACGGTATCGAGCAATGAAGGGGTGGCGAGGCCGGCGCCGGACAGCAACTCGGCTGTCGCCAGTTTGTCCGCCAACAACCGGTGCTCGTCCGGCGAGCCCAGCCGCGACAGCAGCGTACCCGCGGCGCGGGCTGGGAGTGGATGACGCGCGGGCGAGGAAAAGACAGAGCGCCAGATGAGGGCCTCGACCGGCTGCGCCCCGCTGCACAGACAGTCAGCCGCCAGCTTCCGGGTCTGCGATACTTCCAGCCCCTGCAGTCGGGCGAATTTCCGGACTCGAATCAGCGCCGCCAAGCCCCAGGCCAGTCTTGCCAGCGGGATCAAAAGCGGCCGGCTCCATCCTGGCACCCGCCGCCAGAACTGCGCGGCTGCCCAGTTTCGTAACGGCCCCAGGGCCGGATCTACCGGCACAAGCAAGCCGTGCCCGTCCAAGGGGAGCCGCCGCCAAACTTTGTTGAGCAGTCCCGTCACACCTTTCCCCTTATGCAGCACCCGCCATGTCTGACCTCGTCACGGGACGAATTTCCACTCATGTGTCGTTGGCGGTCGTGTCGCTGGGGCTGAAGGGTGCCGTCACACAGCCGGCTTCGCGGAGCTCGGCCGCGTCGGCTGAATCGATAGATGCGTCCCAGCTTATGCGAGTCTCGCAACATGTTGAGCCAAAACCAGGGCTCTCAAGGCATTGGCAGCTTTGAGAAAGGTGAAGTCTCGAAAGTTTCCCCCATTGAAGGCCAGAGCAGCCCGTTCAGCTGCTGGTCCTACCGGTATGGCACCCAGTGCGGCGGCGACGGCGGCGAGATCGAACATCTCCATCCCTGCTCGGCCCTCGAGCGCTGCCAGTCGGGCGAGAAGACCAGGCTTTGCCGCGGCGAGCTGTAGCGCCATGTCGGGAAAGACATTGAACTTGGTCAGGCGCAAGCGGACCAAGTCCGGCAGGATGCCGGTCATGGCGTTGCGAAACGGCTGACGCGAGAAACCGTCGTCGAGAAAACGCTCTAACGGCAAGGACAGGCTGAAGTCGATGATCCGCCGGTCCAGGAGAGGGTGGGTGAAGGCGATACCGTGGCGAGCGCCCAGCAGGGACCAGCGGTTGTTGCGACCGACGACATAGCTGTCGGTCAGCATTCTTATCCGGTCCTCCGGGCGGTTGCTTTCGGGTGACATCGGCAGTGTCGCAAGCGCCTCCGCGACCTGCTCCCTTAGAGGCGAGGTCAAAAAGCTGAGAAGGAATGCGCGCCGATCATAGGCATGCGACTGCCGCCTCGCATGAGTGCGCAGCTCCATAAGCCATTCCGGCAACAGAGGTACAACCAAATGCCGAGCAACTGCCCGCAGAAACGGAACATGATCTCGCTTGGCTCGGGCGCGCAGCTCGGGCCACAGTACGCTCAGGCGACCGTTCCTGAGCAAATCGGCGTACAGACAGCTGCCGTTATAAGAGGCAGTCTCGTCTCCCCCGGCGCCCGTAAGCACCACACGGGCACCGACAGCGCGGACCGCTGCACACATCATCGAGTCCGGTACATCGAACGGCCCCCCCATAGGCAAATCCAGATCATTCATACCCTCGCTATCGAGGGGCGGCAGATATACCGGCGACCACCCGATGTCGCCCTCCTGCGCCAGGACCGCGTCGATGTACTCGTGTTCGCTGTTCAGTCCCGTCCCCGGGATAGACTGTTCGCACAAGGACCAAGCATATAGGCGCTGGCCGCAGGTGCGCATGTGCCGGGCTGCTATGACGGTGATGGAGGAGGAATCAAGGCCTCCGCTCAGATGGGTGGCTGCCGGTCCCTGTGTCGGCAAGCGGCAGGCCACCGCCTCTTCCGTCAAATGGCGCAGCGTCGCCGCTGCATCCGCGGCATTGCCGGTCCAGCGTCCGACGCGTTCAGGATCCGGCTGCCACGCCCGATGCAGACGTACGGCCTGAGGCGTGACAATTAGGCTGTGGCCAGCCAGCACCCAGGCAATGTCTAGAAATCCGGTCGGTGCACCCAGAACGAGGATTTTGAGCATCAACTGGCCCAGCACGACCGGATCGGGCCGTGCTGGCACCGTTCCCGATCCATGCAGACCACGCGGCAAGGAGGCAAAGGCGAACAGGTGGCCGGGCCGGTGCGTGTAGCACAGCGGCCGGACACCCATGATGTCTCGGGAACAGACCAGGCGCCGCCGGATTGGGTTCCAGGCGCCGAGGGCGAAGTCGCCGTCCAGTCGCTCGGGCAAATCCTCGCCCCAGCGTGCTACCGCGGCCAACACGAGCGCTTCCGTCCCACTGTCCACCGGTAACCCAAGTTCCGCTGCCAAAGCTGCCGGTCGGTCCAACCGGATATCCGCGGCCACCCAAGTCCCATCGGGACCTTGGGGCAGTTCAGCTACGCATTGGCTGGCTCCGGCGGCAAAATCCAGCGTCGCCAGGGCGGCTGGCCCATCTACTCGCCGGGTCACGCGAGGCGACAACCCCGGTGCGGTCAGGGCCGCTATCATTGCATCCAAGTGCGTGGCAGCCACGGGAATGCCGTCCAACCGTACCACTCCACAAATCAGGCGCATGCTCTCAACCGATATCGAGCAGAAGACGTCGATGGCGTATTCCGTTCAGAAATGACGCCGCCTCTGCAGGCATGCAAACTCAAGGGGGCTTCAGAAGAAACAGTCATGTCAGACGCGCTGCTATATCCACGCGCTTTGTATCTTTTCATCGCACCTTCGTCGTGGTAGGTTTACTTGCCTTATACGCTAGTAGTTATCCGATATACAGACGTTAACGCTGATAGGAGGATGCCAATGTCTGAGCAAATCGCGAGTGATCGTACGGAAGTCGGAGCGCCCTGCTCGTTGCACCAGGAGTCTCGACGCAAGCCCTGGCAGCTACCCAGTATCGAGGATGCTTCAATCGCGCAGAAGACCGCAAAGACCCCAACCGGCGGCGAAGGCTTTTTTTCTCTTAGCAAAGGAGGGTCGTAACAAAAAGGGGGTTCATGGTTGCTCACACTTGCCACCATTGAACCCGGATTGTTTCCGCTTACGGCTGCCGACTATCGGCTGGTGGAGCACAAGGAATTTATCTCTCCAGGGCGCGCTCTGTCGAAATAATTTAGAAAAATTTTATTGGAATCGGGGCAAAGTGAATTGGCGCCCCTCCGAAGCTTAAGGTGCTCCCGACGCCGTCCGTTGCCATATTTGGCCGGCTCGCGGTCACTTCGCGGCGCGCCCTGCAGAACGATGATGTCAAGATAAGGGCTCACTTGATTGTGATCATGACGGTCGAATACTTGCTTTCAATGGGCAACGACACGGCCGTGGCGTTCGCGGCGCCCGACCGGCCAGCGCTAAGCCATGGCGAACTACGCCGCCACATCGTCAAGATCGAACGGACGTTGGGAGCGTCAGGCTTGGGGCGAACCGATCGCGTCGCGATCGTTCTGAGCAACGGGCCCGAGATGGCGACTACGTTTCTCGCGGTCAGTTCCTGCTCCATCGCGGCGCCGCTCAACCCTCGCTATTCCACTGCCGAGTTCGACTTCTATCTCCGAGATTTGAATCCCAAGGCCCTTATCGTTGAGGCGGGTCGTGACTCCGCATCGATCGCGGTTGCGCAGCGTTACGCCATTCCAGTCATCACGCTAACAGCCCGCATGCAGGATGCGGCCGGCATATTTGATCTTGAGGGTCCACTGGACACCGCGAATTCCGCGCGTAGCGCAACGCCGAGCGATGTTGCGCTGTTGCTGCACACGTCGGGTACGACCGGGCGGCCGAAACTCGTGCCGCTAACGCATGGACAGTTATGTGCGTCAGCGCGAAACGTGGCCGCGGCGCTCGCTCTGACGCCTGCCGATCGCGGGCTTCATGTCATGCCTCTGTTCCACATCCACGGTCTCGTTGCCGGACTGCTCGCGCCGCTTTATGCGGGTGGCGACATCTACTGTACTGCGGGCTTCGACGTTCGCGCCTTCGGTGGCTGGCTCGACGAGGCACGGCCGACTTGGCTGACCGCTGTGCCCACGATGCATCAGGCGATTTTGGAATGGGCGCGGCGCGAACCCAATGCTGCGCGCCGCGCCAAGCTGCGGTTTCTGCGCTCATGCTCGGCTGCACTGCCGCCGACCGTTGCGACTGGACTGGAAGACGCTTTCGGCGCACCGGTGATTGAAGCCTACGCGATGACCGAAGCGGCTCATCAGATCTCGAGCAATCCGCTACCGCCGGCCGAACGACATATCGGGAGTGTTGGGACTGCCGCCGGTCCGGAAATCACGATCCTAGACGGACAGGGTGCGCAACTGCCGCTCGGCGAAGCAGGGGAAGTTGCGATACGCGGCGAGAACGTCATCAGCGCCTATGTAGACAATCCGGGTGCTGATGCGGCGGCCTTTGTCCAAGGCTGGTTCCGCACCGGCGATCTGGGCACGATAGACGCCGATGGTTATCTGCGGCTGATTGGTCGTCTAAAGGAGATGATCAATCGCGGTGGCGAGAAAATCGCACCGATCGAGATCGAGAGCCACCTGCTGGCGCACCCGGCTGTGGCGCAAGCGGTGGTTTTTCCGGTACCCCACGCCACGCTGGGGGAGGAAGTGGCCGCTGCTATCGTTTTGCGTGACGGTCAGCATGTCTCCGCGGGAGATCTTCAATCCCTCCTATTGGAAAAGCTTTCTCTGCCGAAGATTCCGCGTCGGATTGTATTCGTAGCGGACCTGCCGAAAGGCCCGACCGGAAAGCTGCGCCGGATCGGGTTGGCGGCGACATTCGGTCTTGAAGCCGTCAGGCCGCGACCGCCGTTCGTTCAGCCGCGTTCGCCACTGGAACGCACGCTCGCGGAAATATGGTGTGAGGCGCTTACCATCTCCGAAATCGGTGTGGATGACAACTTCTTCGATCTAGGCGGCGATTCGCTGGCCGCGCTACAGATCGCAGCGGAAATTTTGTCGAAGGTGAACGCAGAAATATCTCTGTCCGAACTCCTACGCTGTCCCACGATTGCCGACTTGGCGTTGGAGATCACGGAACAACGCTTGCTCGCATTGGCACCGGAATCGCGTGCCGCGCTTTTGGACGAGGCGGAAAACGAGTGAAGTTAGACGACTCCTCCGCAGACATTCTGCGCAGGAGGCTGGCAGCGCTCACACCGGAGCAACGCAGCCAACTTGAGCGCAGACTGGCAGGGATGCCGGCGCCTCAGCGTGTCGTCGTCTCTGCGCCTTTGGCCGCCGCTCACCTTCCATTTCCACTGACGACGGTCCAGCAAGCCTATTGGGCCGGCCGTGGCGATAGTTTTGCGCTCGGAAAAATCGCGACTCACAGTTATGTCGAGATAGAAGCGGTGGGTCTCGATATCGACCGGCTGACAAGAGCCTGGAACAGGTTGATCGCAAGGCACGAAATGCTACGCGCAACAGTCGACTCGGATGGTATGCAGCGCGTGTTGGAAACTGTGCCGCCCTACGGCATCGCAGTAGAAGATCTTTGTGGTTTTTCGCCCGATGTCCAGCAGGAACGGCTGTTATCCCGGCGCCGGCAGATGTCGCATCAGGTATTGCCGGCGGACCGCTGGCCGCTCTTTGAAATAAGGGCGAGTCGACTCAATGTGCACCATTGGCGTCTCCATCTGAGTTTTGATGCACTCATTGCGGATATGTCGAGTCGCCGCATCCTCATGCGCGAATGGGGGCAGTTCTACCGCGACGAGAACGCGGTGCTGGCGCCGCCGGATTCGACATTTCGCGAGTTCGTGTTCGCTGAAATCGCCGCACGCGAGTCGTCACGCTATGCCGCCGCCCGCGACTATTGGTTAGTGCGTGATCTTCCTCCGCCCCCGGCGTTGCCGATCGAAGACGGTTATGACCGCTATGCGCCGCCGCACTTCACGCGGCGAACCTGGCGATTGGACGCGACCGCGCGAATATCCCTCGAACGCATCGCGCGCGATCTTGGTATCACGCTCAACACACTGCTGCTCGCAGCTTACTCGGAGGTCTTGCGCCTATGGAGTGATGGCGATGCCTTCGCGCTCAATCTGACCCAATTCAACCGGCCATTGGCCGCTGCGGGTGTTGTTGGAGATTTCACTTCACTAATCATGCTCGAAATCGAGCGCCCGGACGATCATTCATTCGCTGCGCGTGCGTTGCGGCTGCAGCAGCAGCTTTGGCGAGATCTCGACCATTCCGCATTTGGTGGTGTCGAGTTGCTGCGCGAGATCGCGCGTCGCCGTGGCGGGCAGGGCCATTACGCGATGCCCGTTGTATTCACGAGCGCAGTATCCAATACCGACGGGATGGTCGATCTCGACTGGATGGGAGAAGAGGTCTTCTCCGTGAGCCAGACGCCGCAGGTCTGGATCGATCTGATTGCTGTTTCTTCCGGCCGCGGTTTGGTGCTGCACTGGAATTCCGTGGACGCTCTGTTTCCGACGGGGCTGATGGACGACATGTTCGCCGCACTCGGGAATCTGCTTAATTTGTTTTCCGACACGGCACTGGATGGCACATCCTCCTGGCGCAAGATTGCATCCGCGCTTTTACCGAATGAAGCGCGTAAAGCTCATCACACAGCAAACAATACGCAAGGACAGCTTCCCCAATGCCTGCTCCATATGTTGTGGAAGGATCATGTCCGCGCGACACCGGACACTACGGCGGTGATCGGGGCTACGCGTAGCCTGAGTTACGCCTGCTTGGCGAACTTGTCTGTGAATCTCGGTCGCAGCCTGCGTGCCCTTGGAACTGTTCCGAATACCCTCGTGGCCATAGTGATGCATAAAGGCTGGGAACAAGTTGTCGCAGTGCTCGCCGTAATGGAAGCGGGCGGAGCCTACCTGCCGATCGATCCTGACGTCCCTCCAGCGCGTCTGCACTACTTGCTAAAGGACGGCGGTGTGCAGATCGTGCTTACCCAGCCATCGTTGCTAAACACGCTAGCGTGGCCCGGCGAGATGAGGGTAATCGCCATCACCGAAAACGCTGCAATGGAAGCGTTCTCTGATCCGCTCGATCCAGTCCAGACATTGTCTGATGTTGCCTATGTGATCTATACATCGGGCTCTACAGGCGCTCCAAAAGGTGTCGCCATCGAGCATCGCGGGGCCGTCAACACGATCGAAGATATCAATGCTCGCTTTGGCGTGCGACCTTCAGATCGTGTGCTCGCGCTCTCCGCGTTGACCTTCGATCTATCTGTGTACGACATATTCGGAGTCCTCGCGGCAGGCGGAACGATCGTCTTGCCGGAGGCATGGGGATTGCGCGACCCTGCGCACTGGAGCGATCTCATACGACGCTACGATGTGACATTGTGGAATTCAGTACCGGCGCTTATGGAATTGCTCGTGGACTATGTGCGCAGCAAGAGCGACCCGGGCCTTCCCAGTCTGCGTCTGGCGCTATTGAGCGGGGACCGCATCTCGGTCGCGTTACCAGCCGCTATGCGTAGCGTTGGCATCGACGCGAAAGCCATCAGTCTCGGCGGTGCAACCGAAGCCTCTATTTGGTCGATCTATCATGAAATCATGCCGGAAGACGGGACACGGAGCAGCATTCCCTACGGAAAGGCAATGCGCAATCAAGTCATGCGCGTGCTCTCCCCCGGATTGATTTCCTGTCCCACTTGGGTGCCGGGAGAGATCCATATTGGCGGTATCGGGCTGGCGCGAGGCTACTGGAACGATTCCGAAAAGACTTCCAACGCTTTCATCATCGATAGCGACACGCGCGAACGTTTATATCGCACCGGCGACCACGGTCGATATCTGCCGGACGGGACTATCGAGTTCCTCGGTCGTGCGGACAGTCAGGTCAAGCTGCGCGGATTTCGAATCGAATTAGGAGAGATTGAATCCGTTCTCGCAGAGCACGCTGAGGTGCGCACAGCGGTGGTCATCGTACACGGGGAGACCTCGTGCCAGCGGTCATTGACGGCTTATGCGGTGCTACAGGACGGCGCCAAGTGCGCCGCCGACGACATTACGCAACATCTGCGCAAGCGGCTCCCCGAATACATGATGCCCACATCCGTCGTGGTGCTTCCTCAACTACCGCTCACGCCCAACGGCAAATTAGACAGGCGCGCGCTACCGCGCCCGAAGACGCTGGAATGCATCAGTACAAGCATTGAGCCATCCGCACCTGATATAGAACGTGTCGCACAAATCGTTCAGCAGACAAGTCGGATCGCGATTCCTTCAACAGACAGCGATTTCCTTGATCTCGGTCTGACGTCAGTGGACTTGATTCGCATCGTCAGTGCGCTCGACGGCGAACTCGGATTCCGACCCACCATCGACGCACTGTACGCGGCGCCGAACATTCGCTGGCTTGCCAAGGAATATGCTGCACGACGGCGAGAGGTATCCGTCGCACACGAAGAACCCGCTGAGCGGAGTCACACCGATCCGTCAGACGCCACCCTCCGTCTTCTCGCCTGCGGGTCTCAACCAGAGCTTGAATCGCTCCTTCACAACAGAAGAAGCGTCCGACGTTTTGTGCTTCGCCCAATTGCGATGGAACGTCTTGGCCATTTTCTGCAGGTCATACGACGCGCTTCGGACGGCCGCTATGGTTATGCATCGGCAAGCGGTCTCTATCCCGTCCGCTGCTATCTTTATACTCGGCCCGGACGTATCTCCGGTCTCGCGGCTGGCCCACATCTATATGATCCAGTGGCGCATGCCTTGAGCCCGTTACCGGCAAACCGCCTTCGCTCTTCCGCCTTTGCGCGATGGAACGCTCCGGTCTTCGAAGAAGCGGCGTTTACGCTGCTACTTGTGGCCGAGATGGATGCGATCGGAGCCCGTTACGGTGAAAACGCGCCACATCTGGCGACCCTCGAAGCCGGTCTCATGACGCAAGTATTGGAACTGACGGCACCACTCTGCGGTTTGGGACTGTGCGAGATCGGGAGTGCCGACACCGCCGCGATCCACTCATTGCTTGACCTCGTGCCGTCGCAAATGTTCTTGCACACGATTGTTGGTGGCATACCAGACTCTTCGGTGACGGAAGCCGGCGACATGAGCGAGGAGGCCCGGCTGATCCGGCGCGTGCGCCAGCTTGCGCCTGACGAAACGCAGTCCCTTCTCGACGCTTACGTGCAATCGGGGGGATAAGATCGCCACATGGACATCACATCCGAACTCGAGAGCCTCTCCATAGAGCAAGCCGCATTGCTCGAGACTCTACTCGACGAGGCGGCCGAAGGACCACCGCCGTCTCTGAAGCCCATGGCAGCTGCCGTTCTCGAGGGCAATCGCCCGCTCTTCGTCGTCCACGGCAGCGGGGGGCGCACTTTCTTTTTGCATGCCCTTGCACGTTGTCTATTAATGCCGAATGGGCTGTCCGGAATCGAGGCGGTGGAGCAAGACGCAGCAATCCCAGCGGAACCAGGTTGTGATCTCTACCTCGAAGTGTTGCGGCAAGTGCAGCCCCGGGGGCCATACCGAGTCGGCGGCTACAGCGCAGGCTGCCTCATCGCATTCGAGATGGCGGTTCGCCTTCAGGCCATGGGCGAGACCGTAGAGTTCGTCCTGCTCATCGACCCCGTGTCAGTCCCCAAGCGCGATGTGCGACCACGAAACGCGTCAACGCCATCCGAGCGTTTGCGGCGACGCTTTGAAATCGCGTCCTTGACGGGCATCACACCTTTGGCTCGGGAGTTTTCCTATGTCGCACAGGTCGATCGCATTTTGACCGCCATCACCCGGGACTTTCGGCCGGGACTCTTCGTCGGATGCATTCATCTGATCCATGGAAGGCGCGGTGGTTATGCCCTGACCCCACAGGCGCTGGAGGCTTGGGCGGCGCTGACGACAGACGGGCTGCAATGTGCCACGCTGGATTGCGACCATTTCGAAATCGTGCGCGAACCTCATATCTCCGCCACGGCCGGCCATATCCGGCAATGGCTCGATGGTCTTGAGTCCGCCAATTCTTTCGCTGCGCCGCATGGTTAGTTGGACCTTCGTACCGGCAACCGCGCCGTGCTGTCGACCAACATCCAAAGCTGGCCGAGTCGGCAACCGTTTTCATCAAGCGCGGATGCACCAAATACGAGATGAAGTAATGCACGCTCTACCCGAAGACAGCGACGACGCGATACTCCTCTGGCTTTCCGGGCCACGTTACATCGAGCATGCCCGCTCGCACCCAGGAATGTGCATCAAATCCTAGGTTCATGTTCATAGTCGACTTGCGCACACCGAAATAGAGGGTGGCCGGAATGCCGCGACGTGCCAACATAGCCTTGGCGGCAATCGACTGCGGAAAACACACCGCTTCCCACGGCACGTGGCGCGCGGCCAACGCAATACTCCAGCAGATGCGGCGAGCGACGGCTTCCTGTTCCGGCGACAGGTCGGTCCGCAGGGTTTCCATCATGTAAACCCCCAGGCTGCGCGCCAAGCGCCGGAATGGTACCAATTTCACACTGAGGCATGCCGCACCGAGCATCACGACGGTCTCGAGCAATGGATCTTTTCAGCTGCCGGCAGTGATAGGAATTTTTGCAGCCACTTCATCACCGGACCCTCGGAATTCCGAACGAGACGTGCCTTGACTCTTAACAAACAAATAACCATCCCTTGTGCGGAAAATTGACGGGAAATGGAAGTCCAGGAGAAGGCGCGTCGACCAAGATGGATTGTACTAATAAATAGATGGACCGGTGGCGGAGGCATCGCTCTGCAATCGTCACACCCCAGTGATGCTTAGGCCAAATATCTCCTTCCCTTTCGGCCTCTCTGAGCAAACGTCTGAAGTAGCTCACCAGGAGGCGAATTGACCCTTAACGTCTGATCGGCATCAGAACGAAGCCTGAGAAACTCGTTAGTTCGCGGGCAATTTGCGCATAGCCACTTCAGCGTCTTCAAGTTCTTCCATCCGCCGCAGGTAGCCGTGTTTCTCGATTAATCGACGAGCCTCTGCGAGATCGGCAATGGGAGATTCCCAGGGGTATTTCTCTCCGTTGGCTCGCAGATGCGGAGAACCAAACAGGCGAGCCCGGTGCAAATGGATGTCGGCGAGGAACAGCGGCATGGGACCGCGCTCAGCGATTTCCCAGGCTTCCTCTAAATCTTGCTGCGCGCTGCGCTGATTACCTTCGAGGCTCTGTAGCCAAGCGCGCGTAAGGAGGCCATTCGGAAGAAGGTCTTGCGTACCGGCGTACCGAAAACTGTCTACGGCTTTCTCAAGGGATGATCGGCTAGGGTCAAGTGATGAGACCTCCAGAATCGCTTTATAGAGCGCAGCACGACCGAGTGTGAGATGGTTGACAGCGATGTCGAGAGGCACCGACTGTGCAATTCCCCACTGAAGTGTCTGTTCCGCGCGACGGGAGACCGCGCTACAAGATTCAATCTGGGAACCGCGAGCATCTGGCATGGCACTCGCTATCGGGCCGTTGCAATAGGCGGCAGCTACTTGAAAACCCGTGTTTGCTGCCACACGCCGCCACGCAGCACGCTCAGGAACGGCGAGGAGAAGATCGCAATATTCGTAGCCTTGTACAGAGCCGAGCAGAGGATATTCGGGATGGTCTTGACCTTGCATCTTTTCAGCTTCACGAAAGCGTGTCTCTGCTTCTGTGCTAAATCCTGCCGCATGCAAGACGTGGGCATAACATATGCGCGCGTGCGGCCTCGCATCTGCATCGCCGCTACGGTCGGCGTAGGTGATGGAGCGCTCTGCAACTCTCAACGCCTCAGCCACATCACCCAACTTCAGTTTCAGCTGGCTAATATTGTTGGCTGCAATCGCTGCATTTAACCAAGACTCCTGCTCAACGTTCATATCCAATCCGACCTCGAATGGCTCGATGGACTCCGTCAGTCGACCCAAGGCGCGCAGGCGAAATGCGGCTCCAGGGTTGCTCGAAGAAGCAAGCTACTGCTGCTAAGTCGGAGCCGAACGCACCAATTTTTTTTGTAGTGTAAAACCCGCCTTTACCAGCGCCGCGAAGGATTCGATCACGGTAAACCTTTTCACAAACCTCCTGCTGCCTCCCCGCTTGGCAGCCGTGAACCACGGCTTGGTAGAGCGGTTGGAGATCTTCAAGCGTGGGCTCAGGTTTATTCGGCGTGGTCCTATAGAGGTGCTCATAAAGCCGCTGGTGAGAAGCACGCCATGCTCCAGGCCTCTCGATACGGAGTTGCCTGGCAAAGTATTCACGCAGTAGCGGATGGGCATCCAACGCCACCAGCGTATGCGCGGGGTTGCGATTGACGGTGAGCAAACGTGTGTCTTCCAACTGTTGCAGCGCTTGGTTGCGCCGTACTTTGCTTATGCCGACAAGGAGCTCCGTCAGGTCCTGGATGACTGGCGCATTAAGCAACGCTGCGAAGCAGTCGGCGGTCACAGGCCGATCAAACAGGCCAAGCAGCCGGACAATTGCTATGGCCCGTTTGCCTCTCTCCCCCTCGCTTTCAAACCACAGCACGTATGCATCCATAACGCGGAAAGCGTGGCCACCCTGCTCCTCGGCGTCGGCTTCCTCCGGCTTCACCTGATCGCGTCGGCGAATGTCACCGCCGTATGCATTGCGGAGCCAAGTGCCAAGCAAGTTGAGCGTGAGCGCGTGACCCTTCACGTCTTCGACCAGCGCCTCGAACTCGTGCTCTGCGCCGCTGACGCCCAGTATTTGTAACAGTTTCTTTCCTGCGGGAGTGGACAGGCGCTCAAGCTTGTACTCAGGCGCAGTATTCTGGCGGAAGGCGTTCAGGTCCGGGATGGAATAACGCGTAGTAACCACGCACAAGCCGCAACTGATAGCGGCCAGCCCCTTGAGCAGTGCTGACAGGCCCCGGTCCTTGAGCTCGCCTGGCTTGGGTGCGGTAGGCGCATATTGTAGTGGTTCCACGCCGTCTAAAATCAGCAGCGCGCGCTGCTCACCGAGCAGCTGGGCTAGGCGCCGGCCTTTGTCGTCGGCGCTCTGGTTGCTGCCGGCCATAGCCGCATCGCCAAAGAACTTAAGCGCTTCGCTGAGGAACAGGTCGCTTGAGGCTGCCACCTGCTCGCGCTTGCCTTGGCTGTAGAACGACCAAGCAAACACCGCATCGCAGCCCGGCCAGTCCCGATGCGCCAACTCCGCAGCCCACTTCGCTACCAGCGAAGTTTTGCCTTCGCCGCCGAGTGCGACGAAGGTCAGAACGTGGGGATGCGCTTCACCTCGGACGGCTTTGTCCCAAGCATCATTGAGCAGCTTGGTTTCCGCTTCTCGGCCAATAAATTCTGCTGCGACATGCTTATCCCTCATGTGGGAAATGTCGACAATTCTCTTATGGCGGGGAGCGCCCTTGATCCAAACTACCAGAAGGCTTACGAACTCCTCGTGCGACAGTCTCGTGCGCGTCACGGAATGGCGTAGCAGTATCGTGATGAGCGCATGAACAATAATTTCATATTCGCTCGGGGTGCCCGCTTTGAGCTTCTGCGTATGAATAAACTTGGCAACACGGTGGGCGGCTTGATCGAAGAGACCAGGAATGTCCAAGTTCCTCTTTTCGATATCCACCATTCCGACCTTGTGCACTCCCTCCAAGTTCGTTTGGTAATTCCCGACAAGAACGAGCCGACACTTTTCGCTCTTCCGGGCAGATTGGAGCTTCTCTGCCCAGTGTTTCACAGCGGTCTTTTTGAACTCATTGATGGTAGATTTCACCTGTACCGCGAAAGTGCCATTAACGTTGCTCCAAACAAAGTCGAACTGATCTTTAGCCCGGATACGTCACCAGCGGACGCTGAAATAGAAACGGCGGATTCGTTGT